>JAEIOD010000012.1 GCA_016342415.1 Clostridiales bacterium | reverse complement strand
TTCATCGTCGCACTCATCACAACGTTTAGCAAGGGGCATGAAAAACCTGTTCTTGCCTAGGACTTTGTAGCAGTATGTCCAACCATTTATATACCTCTAGGGTATTTGTTTCATCATCGTACTCATCACGATGTTCGGCAAGGGGCATGAAAAACCTGTTCTTGCCTAGGACTTTGTAGCAGTATGTCCAACCATTTATATACCTCTAGGGTACTTGTATCATCATCGTACTCATCACGATGTTCGGCAAGGGGATGAAAAACCTGTTCTTGCCTAGAACTTTGTAGTAGTATGTTCTACCTTCGCTGTCGAAATTCGACATATTTAAACCACCAGAGAATTAAACTCTTGGTCCATTAATTCAAATTTAATTGTATCACTACTGAGCCAGACTCTAATTACTGTGCTGATGTCCAGCTAACAAATCGTTTTTATAAACGATCTTTTAGCTAGACACCAACTACTTATGATTCCATTGGGATCTTAATACTTCCATAAATTTTGTCTCCTAGTCGTTTTAAATTAACTGTGCAGGACGTTATCAGTTATAAGTAACCGAACTTTTTTGGAACTGTAAGATTAAATGTTCGTTATTCGTCAATAACACATCTCTTATCGTAACTCGAGTTACAACAATTTGTCAAGAAGTTTTTTTAAAAATATTTGAAACTTTTCAACGAGATTCCATTAAGTGAATTATTTTACAATTGCTGTAAAGTATAAAAAATCCCCTGTACTCTATTAGTACAAGGGATATGGCAATCCTAAAACATATATGCAATTTTTGCTGCGTCTTAAAACGCAACATTTATGTATGCGTTCATAAGACAGCGGTATAGCATACCGATGTTCCTGTAATAATAAAGTTTTTAATACTAGTTCTGATATTTGCATATCCATTGTACACAGAGTTATGACAAACTGAGTTATTTAAATAGTTAATGTATGAGTTTTGATTAAAGCTATTTGTCTTGATATTGATTGAAATAAATTTAAACATAGTTTGCCTCCTCCTTTCTAGTATCATACACAGTATAGTTCGTGTTTTGAGATTAGTCAATAGCTTTTATTGAAAATACATCGCTGTAATTATATTGTCATAATGAACTATACAATTAATGCATCCTGTTTTTGAGGTGGTAAGGAATATTAATTTTTGAGTATAGCCGATTGATTGGATATTATTAGTCGTATGGTATAATCTCTTTTGATATCGTATAGAAGGTAATAAACCGTTCTATTACATTAAGATGATGATTTTGAGAAAGTTTTATTACGGAATCATGTAATGCTATATATCAAGTGTTCAATAGGCTATAATGCTATCATACGTATAGAACACTGGAGGACATATGAAAAAGATTATTTGCATAGTATTACTATTGATATTGATGACCACAATCTCATTTGGGGATGAAACTTTAGGTGATAATGATGAACTAGTTGTAGAGACTTCAGTCATGATTAATGAGTCTTATCTTTATTCAGATACACAACATATTTTGGTAGAAGATACGGTATTTGTTGTTGGTCGTTATCTTGTTGAGGCCTTAGGTGGATCCATTGAGTGGACTGAAGCAACTCAGACTGTAAAGATGACTTTAGAAGAACATGTAATAGAAATAGTGATTGGCAGTACAGAAGCAACTGTTGATGGTACTGAGATACAGCTGTATAAAGCCCCATTTATTAAAGACGGTCGAACGATGATTCCTTTAAAATTTGTCTCTGAGCATTTTGGCTGTGAGGTGTCATGGATTCAAAGTACTTATACAGTTGATATTATTAAAGATGGATTGGTAATACCTGAAGAACTGACTTATAATAGAACGTATAGTGATGAAGATTTATATTTGTTGTCAAAGATTGTTACTGTTGAATCTGGTGATAAGTCTTTAGAGATGGCACTGGCAATTGCCAATACAGTTTTAAACCGAGTAAAAGATTCAAGATTTCCTGATACCGTTTCAGGTGTGATTTATCAGGTGGATGTATACAAACAGTTTCCACCAGCGCATAAGTCATCATTTGAAACACTTGAGCCAACACAACTGAGTATCATTGCTTCAAAAAAAGCACTTGAAGGTATTAATAATATAGGTAACAGTCTATTTTTTAATAATCAACCTTTTAAATCAAAAACAGATGATCTTATCCGTATAATAGATGGAGAATATTTTTACAACTAAATAGACATTATATTAAGAATAGGCAAAAGTCCTATTCTTTTTTTTTGATGATATTGTGAAATGAGGATGTATAAAATAGATATTGATAAAATCAGACTGTGAAAGCATACAAAAAATAGTATATCGTGAGCTTCAGAAACTAAGGAAAATGTATGTTTATACGAGTTTTGAAAAGTTTACAGACTATTACTATAAAGTATGTAACGTAGTCTATTTTGAACGGACTAAAGCCGGGAGTATTTTAGTTGATATGATATCGAAAACTCAAACTGTATATATCATGGCAAAGGTACCGATGTCAAATTCTCAATTGAAAACATGCCTGTTCATCAGTGTGATGGCATAATCAACTTGTCAGATGGAGAAATCTATACAATATTCATTATAAATTCTTTAATGGTTATGTGACATATAATGTAGTTGTTCGTTATAAAGGATATGATTTTGATTAGGTGAAATTGACCTTCAAAGAGGGTAAAATTGTTGAAATTGAGGGATCGGATCTAGAAGAGTTAGGAGAAATAGTCAATACAGATGAAGGTGCAAGGTATATTGGAGAATTTACCTTAGGGGTTAATCTTTACTTAACCTCTCCTATTAAAGGATATTTTGTTGGAGGAAAAGATTGCTGGTAGTTTTTATTTAACACCAGGATTTGCTTATGACGGCGGAATAATTTGTTTTGAAAATGTTTTTATTAGAAAAGATGGTGATTTCTATCGATAAGAGATTAAAAGTTCTAAATCCAGTAAAATGATATTACATTTAGAAATATTCATTAAACAGAATATTCTTATATAACCTATTGATAAATAGGAGAATGAAAAATACATCAACTTCCCATAGGTGAAGTTAAGATGACTAGCATAAATGATTTGGTCTTAGAGTATGCTTCAGATCAATTTAAATCAGGCAAGTCGCTTGTGATAAGCCAGTTTCAGCACCAAATCCAAATATTTTTCTATTCAATTATTGTCCAAGTTGCGGTAGGAATGTCGAAAAGACTTTTGCATTAATGCATGAGTTGCAAACATTTTTTGACTCTTTGAAATACTCATGTTCGGATAAATCATCGCAAAGATTTTCTAAAGAGGTAATTGATAAAATGGTACAACTACTATTGAAGATATCTGTGTAGTAGGTTTAAGGCAATGAATAATATAGAAAAAAGCTTTGCATAAAATGCCCAAAATATGTCATAATAAATAGATACAAGGAGGTTTATATGAATTTAATACCCATTCCATTTTTTCTTTTATTTATGATAGGGGATATGATTGGTAGAAAAAAGAACAATTTGAAGATGGTCAGAATATGCCAACCGATGACAACGATGATGGCACTATTGTCCGCTGGACTCAGCTTTTTAGGAGATACACAGTTTACCTACACTTTCTGGATTATGTTGGGACTAGCTATATCAACATTTGCCGATAGTATTTTAGTAAACAGAGATGATAAAGAAGCCTTTATCAAAGGCATGGCATTGTTTTTTGTTGCCATTTTAATTTATGGTATTACATGGACAAGATTGTCTGGATTTCAAACACAGGATAAGATCATTTCAATTATAATGTTGATTGTCTATATTGTCATCGCCATTATCTTTGTAAACGGCAGAGGTGGTATTGATGGTAAACCTTCAATGAAAGTTACTATTGGTGTTCTGGTTTATCTTTTAGCATTTTGTTTTGTGATATCTAGAGCGATTTCAACATTCTATGGTGGTTATTTTTCAACCGCACAATCTGTATTATTCACAATAGGTATTGTTTCATTTTTTAGTGGTGATTGTCAATTGGGTATTTATCACTTTACAGACAAACATTTTCCTATGGCTCAAGCGCCACCATTTTATTTTATAGGTCAATTATTGATTGCTCTGAGTTGTTCATATTTCTAAATTTAGAAGTATCTTTTGTCATTACAGAAGATATTTTTTTTTGCCTATTACACTTACATAATGTCTATTAACTTTAGACTTCTGACTAAAAAGTCTTATTGGAAGTATAATTGGAGAGGAAAAGAAGTAAATGGGAATTTCTTTAGACACTCGAAGTAATTTGGTGTATACTGACGTAGGGTGAATTTATGAATTATTTTAAATTAGGCAAACAAGTGAAATTATTTATAACTGTTATATTTCTGTTTGGATTGACGTCTTCAGCATTTAACGGTTTTTTAGGCATATATGTTAAAGAAATAGGCTATAATGAAACTGTCGTAGGTAGTTTATTATCACTTAGACGATTTGCAGTAGCTGGTTCTGCAGTCGCGATGGCACTTTTTGCCAGTCGGTTTGGCAGGAGAAATGCCATTGCCTTTGGATTAACGATCATTGGTATATCTGCAGTTTTAATGGTGAGTACAAAGAACTTGCTGTTTATGCAGGCCATGTGTATCTTATCAGGGATTGGTCAGTCAACTTTGATGACTTTTGAAGCGCCGTTTTTATATGCTAAGACAAGTGAATCAAGCAGAATGCATGCTTTTAGCGCGAGTTTTGCTGCAAAAAACGCAGCTTTTATGGTGGGCTCTTTAGTAACGGGAATGTTAGCAGATTTATTCGGAACACATTTTGCAACAAATTATATTGGAGTAAGATATGCTTTGTATGTTGTGAGTGCCATGAGTTTAATAGCTTTGATTCCTTTATTCATGATTAAAGGTGAGAAATCACATAATGAAACAAAAGTACATTTTAGAGAAATAAAGAAGATTTATTCGCCTAAATTGGTTAAAATGCTTTTATTTACAGGCATTATAGGTTTCGGTGCAGGTATGATTGTGCCATTCTTTGGAGTTTATCTAAAATATGCTCTTGAATTAAATGACAGTGGGGTAGGCGTTATCTTAGCCATTGCACAGTTCGGTACTGTCATCGGCGGTTTAACGGTACCATATCTCGCCAAAAGATTTGGAAGAATCAATACCGTCACACTTGTACAGATGGGATCCATACCATTTTTGGTTTTAATAGGTCTACCACAAAATGTTATTCTGGTGACAATCGCCTTTTTCTTCAGATCAACTTTGATGAATATGGCTAATCCGATTCTTCAAAACTTCTATATGGAGCTTGTAGATGATGCTTACAGACCATTGATCAGTTCACTAAGATCAACTATGAATAACCTGGCACGTGCACTTGGTATTTTACTTGGTGGATTTATGATGGCAAACGTCTCATACAACTCACCTTATATCATTACAATCATTTGTTATTTCATCGGTACCATTTTATTTAGACGTATGTTCAAAGCCGATAGAAAAGAAGCTGAAATCATTCTTCAAGAAGGATGATTTTTTTGTATAACTTATGATGATGTATTAGTTATACTGATGCCTACTGAATAAGCTGTTTCCTTTACATATTTATATCCTACCTTTTCATAAAAAGAACGAGCATGTTTGTTTGGACCCCATACTTCAAGTTGAGCAATTTTTAAACCTTGATTGATGAAATCCTGATGAATGTGATTGAGCAATCTGTAGCCTATTTGCATACTTTTAAAATGAGGATCGACAAATAGAGCTTCAATAAAACCGATTTCAGCACCTTCCAAATGATAGGTGAGTATTCCAGCTACCATCGTGTCGTTTATAAAGGCAGAAACCGCTTTTGCATTGGACTTTTGGAGTATTTTTAAATACCATTCAGTCGTCTTTTTTTCACTAAAAGCCTGATGATAACCCTCTAAAAAAGCTTGAATATACTGTGAATCCGATCGTTTGATTTCTTTAAAACTCAATTTCGTTGTAGAGTTTTCTTTCTGATGAATGATAGTGTTCTTTAAATGGTACATCATAAGAAAAGTGCTCTCGTTATGAGTTAATCCCATTTGTTGAAACCAATTTAGTTTTTCTAATTCGGATACTTTAGAAGAATGATAAATTCTTGACCGTTTTTGTCCGCTTGTTTGTACGAGTTCTGTTGCGGTTGTGAACAGTGTTTCAAATAGTTGAGCTAAAACAGATTGATTATTTTTAAAGTCCTCACACGCCACATCAATAAAAACATTGAACGGGTGGTCTGGGTTCAATACCGCATTAAAAAAAGGGTAGAGATATCCTTTGGCTACCAATTCCTCATCAACGTATGCTTCAAAAATATTTTCCTTCTTATAGATATCATAATCATTCTTCGCATTTATAATACAGTTCGTCATAATCCCCTCAGTTTAGTCAGATGATGTTAAATTTTCTCGTCAGTTATTTCTTTCATAGGTTCACCCCAATGACCTGAATTGGTACATTCTTGAGTAAAATATGTTTGACAAGTTGTAAAAACAGGTTGTAAAAGTTGTATCTTATCTTCTATATTTAATGTTTCATCCATTAAGTTTTCATCAACCATTGTATTATGTATCTTGCATATAAATACGTCACTGCCATCCAAATGCACTTCTTGTATGACTTCTAGTTCTATATTAACAGGACTGTTTTTTATTATAGGTACATTTAATGTATCCCCATTTGTATAGTCTGGTACTAGATTCATTTTATCTGTATCATAACCATTTTTATTTCCATAGTAATCTGCCAGTTTTAGAAGTGGTTTATTAACAAGATTGGCTGAGAATACTTTGTTTTTTCTAATCAAATCTTTAGTCAGCTTATCTCCACCAATACAAGCCATAACCCCTAACTCAGCATGCCATGTGTAACTGAACCAACAAAACAGACCGAAATTAGGAGTTTTATCTTCTTTATAAGTCCCATAGAGAAAAAGTGTTTGTGGACAAAATTCGTTTGATTTACCATTGGATATTTTTTTCATACAGAGCCCTCCATTATTGATTTTTAAGTGACAGACATGTTACTTAGAAATAACATATGATTCTTATTCTTAATAGTCACTTTATACTGACTAATATTTCCTATATATAGGTTACTATGTACACTAATTTGTGTCAATTTACATTGGGGTATAGATTTTGGTTTAGAACCGTATAATAACAGAACTACTGGTGGTTAAACTCGTTTTGTCGGACAGCAAGGGGAATGAAATAATTGTGGTTTTTGTTGTTGACATTATACACTAAAATAGTATACTATAGAGATGAAAAGAATTCGCAGTATTTTACTAGGAATTGAGGAGGATACATGAAAGAAATTATAAATATAAAAAATCTACAAGCATCTGCAGATGGTAAAAACATCTTAAAGGGCATTGACTTACAAATAAATGAAGGTGAAGTTCATCTGATTATGGGGCCTAATGGTGCTGGAAAATCAACGCTTGCAAATGTTTTAATGGGACATCCGAACTATCAAGTGGATGGAGGAGATGTATTATTCTTTGAAAAAGATTTGTTGGAGATGAAAGTAGATGAACGTGCTAAAGCAGGTTTGTTTCTATCGTTCCAATATCCAGAAGAAGTACCCGGGATTACAGTAGAGAATTTTCTCAAAACAAGTATAAGAGAAAAAACCGGTATGTTACCCATGACAACTCGTTTTAGAAAACAAGCACATGGAATCATGGATAAACTTGATATGAAACATGATTATCTCGATAGATATTTAAACCAAGGGTTTTCAGGTGGTGAAAAGAAGAAAAATGAAATTCTTCAAATGGCTATGTTAAAACCTAGATTGGCAATATTAGATGAAACCGATTCAGGTTTAGACATTGATGCCATTCGTTCAGTCTATGAAAATTTAAAAGAATTGGTGTCTGAGAATAACAGCATGTTGATTATCACACACTACAATAAAATTTTAGACTACATCAAACCAGATTTTGTACATGTTTTAGTAGATGGCAAAATTGTCAAAAGTGGTACAATTGAGATTGCAAATGAGATTGATACCAAGGGATTTGAATCTTATAAATAAGGAGATAGTATGGCTAAGAAAACGCAAGTATCAGATATAGACCGTGGTGTCTACGATATTATAAATGAAGAACGCCATGTTTATCGTTCTGATAAAGGATTAAATGAAGAGATTATTAGAGAAATCTCAAAAGAAAAAAAAGAACCAGATTGGATGTTGGAGAAAAGATTGAAATCTCTTGAAATCTATAAGTCAAAACCAGTTCCTACATGGGGAGCAGATCTATCAGATTTAGATGTTGAAAACATTGTTCATTATGTTAAGCCTGATGTAGAACAACAACATTCATGGGATGAAGTACCTGATGATATCAAAGAGACTTTTGAAAGACTTGGTATTCCTGAAGCAGAAAGAAAATCACTTTCTGGTGTTGGTGCCCAATATGATTCTGAAGTCGTTTATCATTCCATTAAACAAGAATTGGTTGATCAAGGTGTTATTTATACCGATATGGAGTCGGCTGTACACGAATACCCTGAAATCGTTAAAAAATATTTTATGACTTTAATCAGACCTTATGATCACAAGTTTGCAGCACTTCATGGAGCTGTATGGTCGGGTGGTTCGTTTGTCTATGTACCTGAAGGTGTTGAAGTGGACTTTCCACTACAATCCTACTTTAGACTCAATGCTAAGGGAGCTGGTCAATTCGAACATACCATGATAGTTGTAGAAAAAGGAGCCAAACTTCATTTTATCGAAGGGTGTTCAGCGCCAAAGTATTCTGTACAGAATTTACATGCTGGTGCGGTAGAACTCTTTGTAAAGGAAGGCGCAGAACTTAGATATTCAACCATTGAAAACTGGTCAAGAAATATGTACAACTTAAATACCAAACGTGCAGCAGTAGATGCACACGGTAAAATAGAATGGGTTTCAGGTTCTTTTGGATCCAAAGTATCTATGTTGTATCCTATGAGTATTTTAAGAGGCGAGTATGCAAAATCTGAGTTTACAGGCATTACTTTTGCTGCTGAAGGTCAGTATTTGGATACAGGCACAAAGGTATTACATGCAGCACCTCATACAACATCGATAGTAAACTCCAAATCCATCTCAAAAGGTGGCGGTCACGCTTTTTATAGAGGCATGCTAAAAGCTACTAAAAATGCACATCATGTGAAATCGACGGTTAATTGTGAATCTTTGATTCTTGATAATTTATCGGTTTCAGATACGCTCCCTATCATTGAAGTTGAAAACAGCAATATTGATATTGGTCATGAAGCAAAAATAGGAAGAATTTCTGAAGAAGCGATCTTCTACTTGATGTCTAGAGGGATTCCAGAAGCAGAAGCGAAAGCGATGATTGTCCGTGGTTTTGTAGAACCGATCACCAAAGAATTACCACTAGAATATGCAGTAGAACTTAACAATTTAATTACATTAGAGCTTGAAGGCGTTGTAGGATAGGAGGTTCACATGACACTTAAAGAAGCAGGCATTGACTTTAAAAGGATACCTCTACCTGAGTTTGTGGTACAGATTACACCTGATAAGTATACGCCTGAAATAAAAAAAGGATCTAAAAAATCAGTCATTCACGATGTTAAAAAAATGATCGTACCCAGTCAGGAATTTAAAAAGGACTTAGGAAGTGACTTTAAAAATTTTATTACAAGAAAAGCGGAAACACAGTTGAGTATTATTATTGATCAAAAGGATCAAGACCTGATTTGGTTGAACTATAAAGAACATGGTGATCTGATTGAAAACAATCATATATATGTAACGCCTTATTCTAAAGGTACCGTTGTAATGGATTACAATAATCTTGAAACTTCAGTACATCATGGATTAACTCGAATCGTAGTTGATGAAGGTGCCGAACTCACTTTGATTAAGATACAGAACAATCACTTGGAGAGTCAGTTTGTTGATCAAACTCAAGCTGAAATACATGACAATGGTCTTTTAAAGGTTGTTGATATACAACTGGGCTCTAAGAACATGATCATTAACTATGATACCAATCTGAAAGGCTATAAAAGTAAATGTGTTTATAAATCACTTTATATGGCAGCGGATGACAGAGGATTGGATTTGTCTTTTACAGCCAATCATATCGGTAAAAAGACACAATCGGATATCTTGGGTAAAGGGGTATTAGGCGGCAAGGCTAAGAAAGTCTTTAGAGGTACACTCCATTTTGAAAGAGGTGCAGTTCAATCTGTCGGCAAAGAAGAAGAAGTGGTATTGTTGTTAAGTGAAACAGTAAAATCGGATTCTATACCAGCGCTTATGTGTTCAGAAGATGATGTTATTGGAGAGCACGGTGCTAGTATAGGACAACTAGATGAAAATAGATTATTCTATCTAATGAGCAGAGGTTTGTCAGAAAAAGAAGCGAAACTTCTCGTCATATCTTCTAGTTTTAAAGAAGTCATAGAAGGTATTTCTGATGAGGAAATCAAACTAAAATCATTAGAGTCTGTTGATAGGAGCATTAATTATGTTATCGCGTAAATCAGATTTCCCAATATTTGATCATCATAAAAAATTGGTTTACTTGGATAGTGCTGCGACATCTCAAAAACCTAAAATGGTGATTGACGCTATAAAGAATTATTATGAAACCCAAAATGGCAGTCCTCATAGAGGGGCTCATTTGCTTTCAATTGAATCAACACGATTATATGAAGACGGTAGAGAAGTTGTTAAAAACTTTATTGAAGCTGATGAGACCTCAGAAATAGTTTTTACAAGAAATGCAACAGAATCATTGAATTTAATTGCATATGGTTATATTCGAAAGTTTTTAAAACCGGATCAGAACATCGTCTTATCCATAACCAATCATCATAGCAATATCATACCGTTTCAGCGTTTATGTCATGAAACCGGTGCAGAACTCAGATACTTATACTGTGATGACAATGGTAGTATTATTGAGTCCGAACTTTCAAAAATAGATCAAAACACCTTGATGGTATCTATCCCAATGATTTCAAATGGTATCGGTATCAAACACGATGTTAAAAAGATCTTTGACCAGGCAAAAGCAGTTAACGCCATCTGTTTGTTAGACGCCGCACAAAGTATTGGACATGATGACGTGTCTGTAAAAACTTTGAAACCTGATTTGATGGTGTTTTCTGGTCACAAGATATTTGCACCACAAGGCATTGGTGTACTTTACGGAAAAAAAGAGATCTTAGAAACATTTGATCCATTTTTATCTGGTGGTGATATGATCGAATACGTTGAAGAACAATCAACGACATATGCTGACTTGCCAGAAAGACTGGAAGCCGGCACACAAAATGTAGCTGGTGTTATAGGGTTGAAAACAGCAATTGAGTATATTAACGAGGTTGGACTAGAAAACATCATCTCACAGGAACAAGAGATGACAATGTACGCCTTTGATGCACTTGAACAATTAGACTTCATTGAGGTTTATGGTAATAGAAATAGGGGGGCTTTAATAACCTTTAACGTGAAAGATGTACATCCGCATGATGTTGCCAGTATTTTGGATAGCCATCATGTCGCTATTAGAGCTGGTCATCATTGTTGTCAACCTCTGATGAAATACTTAAAACATCCTTCAACCTGTAGAGCATCTTTTAGTATATTTAATTCGAAAGAAGATGTAGATCAACTGATCTACGCACTACATCAAGTAAAGGAGGTGTTTTATGAATAGCCTGTATACTGAAATCATCTTGGAACATAATAAAAGTAAACATAATAAAAGAGAGTTGGAATCACCTGATGCTGTTGAAAGAGGTCATAATCCCAATTGTGGTGATGACTTGACATTACAGTTAAATGTACATGATGGTATCATAATTGACGCAGCTTATATTGGCTCGGGATGTGCTATTAGTCAAGCATCCATGTCCATTATGATAGATTTAGTCAAAGGATTGGAAGTTAATGAAGCAAAGGAAAAAGCTGTAGTCTTTTTCAAGATGGTTCGTGGACATGAATTGACAGAGGACGAGGAAGACTTATTAGAAGATGCAACCTTGTTTGAAAGCTTGAATAAGATGCCAGCTAGAGCAAAATGCGGCACTTTGAGTTGGCATTGTTTAGATGTTGGATTAAATCAATTTAAAGTAGATTAAATCATTAAAAATTGGATATCAATACTTTAGGAGGATTTGAATATGAGATTTGAAACAGTATCTAAATATGATCTAAAAACAACATTAAAGAAAGTAAAAGCATCTTTAAAAGAAAATGGATTCGGAACGTTATTTGAATTGAATTTTAAAGATAAGTTTAAAGAACATAATATGAGTTATCCTAACAACTATTATGTTTTGGAGGTCTGTAATCCTAAACTTGCCAGGGAGATTCTAGAAGTTTCTCAGGATATCGGGTATTTTTTACCCTGCAAGGTTGTTGTATATGAAGAAAGTAATCAGGTCATTATTGGTATGATGAAACCAACGGAGATGTTACATATGATTACTGATGATGAGAAAGCAATGTTAATCGCACAAGAAGTAGAAAAAATCATAGTTAAAAGTTTAGAGATATAAAGAAATAGAGATTATGCTTAATCTCTATTTTTTATTTAAACGTAATTCTGTGCCTCGCATTTGATCTTTGATGATAACATCTAAAAAATTGACCAGTTCATCAATAGTCTGAGAAATGTTTCCCATTGTCCATTGTTCAATGATGCTACTGAAACTGATGGTGAAGTATTGAATCAGTTGAGTTCTGTATTCAACATCAATCTCATACCCTTCTGATATTTTATCAATGGCTTTAATAACCAACTTAGAGATATCCATGTAAAAAGCTCGAATCATGGAATCGTGACCTAAAAATCCAATGACATTTTGACATAGGATTCTATTGTCCTCGATATAATATAGAAACTCTTTTAAGCCTTCCTGCCACAATCGTTCACCTTCGTAATTATTAAAGATAGAAAGAAATTCTTTTTTAAATATCCAATCCAAAAGATCGTAAATATCGTTAAAGTGATAATAAAAAGTCTGTCTGTTAAGGCCATTGTCCGATACGATTTCCTTGATACTTATTTTGTTTAAGGATTTCTCTTTCAAGAGCTTCTTAAGAGATCCTGCGAGTATGTTTTTTGTAATGTCTGATTTCGTATTATGCATAGTCATATCCTTTCAATTCATTATATCGATTTTTTCTAGACAATTCCACGATATTGTCTGTTTTTATTACAAAATTAAGAATATGGCTATAGTATTATTTTTCAGATTTTGTATACTCATTTAGACGTTGAGAAAATGAGGAGAATTATGAGTAAATCTGAAAACAAACAATCTTTTATGGAAAAACTATCTACACAAATTATAGATAAGAGGAATGGTTTTATACTGGTCTATACCATCATGGTTATTTTCTGTTTGATATCTAAAAATTGGATACATGTGAATGATGATATTAGAACCTACTTGCCGGAAACGACTGAGACGAGGCAAGGACTCAGTTTAATGGAAGAGGAGTTCACAACCTTTGGAACGGCTTCTATCATGGTGTCCAATATCACATGGGAAAAAGCAAAAGAGTTAAAGAAGAACATTGAAACAGTACAAGGTGTTTCTGGTGTGACGTTTGAAAACAATGAAGATCACTATAAGTCAGCTTCAGCCATGTTTTTAGTCAGTTTTGATGGAGAAGAACAAGACGAAATCACAGTCATGGCCATGGATGAAGTCTTAGAGCTGATGAGTGATTATGATATTTATGTATCCAGTGCCATTACTGAGGATATGGCTACTTCTTTAGAGGCTGAAATAAAAAGTGTTATGGTCATCGCTGTGTTTATCATCTTAGCGGTATTGTTGTTTACCTCTAAGACTTATATGGAGATTCCAGTACTGATAGTCACTTTTGGGGTGGCTGCTATTTTGAATATGGGAACACATTTCTTATATGGTGAAATATCTTTTGTTTCCAATTCGATAGCGGTTATTTTACAACTGGCGTTAGCCATTGATTATGCCATTATATTATGCCATCGATTCACAGAAGAAAGAGAACATCTACCTGCTAGAGAAGCTGCAATTCAAGCGCTTAGTAAAGCCATTCCAGAAATTTCATCAAGCAGTATGACCACTGTTTCAGGTTTGATGGCTCTGATGTTCATGCAGTTCAAACTCGGTTTTGACATGGGCTTGGTGCTTATCAAAGCCTTATTATTTAGTTTGTTGATTGTGTTCACATTGATGCCTGGATTGTTGGTGATTTTCAGTGATTTAATGGACAAAACCGTACATAAGAATTTTGTACCAAAAATTACGCCTTGGGGAAAAATTGTTGTTAAAACAAAGTTTGTAGTACCGGTTATTTTTGTAGGTGTATTATGTGTTGCATTCTATTTTTCAAATCAAACGAACTATGTGTATGGGTATACAACATTAACTACTTTTAAACAAAATGAAACTCAAATTGCTAAAGCTAAAATAAATGATACCTTTGGAGAAACCAATTTATTGGCAGTTGTTATTCCAAGTGGTGACTATGAAAAAGAAGGGGAGTTGATTAAAGCGTTTGAAGCACTGCCTGTTGTGGATACTGTTATAGGATTATCGAACACAGAGGCAGAAGGTTCAAATTATGTCACGGACAAGCTAAATCCCAGACAGTTTGCAGAATTAACCGATATAGATATTGAAGCCTCGAAGATGTTGTATAGAGGGTATGCCATTGAACAAGAAACCTACAGCAAACTGATCAATGGTCTAGATCAATATGCGGTACCACTTCTAGACATGTTTATTTTTTTATACGATCAAAAAGAAGCGGGTTATATCACACTTGAATCAGAATTAGAGGCGGATATAGACGAGTTGCATAAACAGCTTATAGATGGAAAAGCACAACTTCAAGGTGAAAACTATTCAAGGATTCTATTGTTGTTGGATATGCCTGAAGAAGGTCCTGAGGCTTTTGACTGGTTAAATAAATTACATATCATTGCAGGGCAGTATTATGAAGAAGCATATTTTGTTGGTGAAACAACGAGTGATTATGATTTGAGTACTTCTTTTGCCAAAGACAATATTATTATTACTGTTTTATCGGCATTATTTGTCATGACTATTTTACTCTTTACTTTTAAATCCGCTGGTCTGCCTGTACTTTTGGTACTGACGATTCAAGGGAGTATTTGGATGAACTTTTCATTCCCGGCACTTCAAAACACAAATATCTTCTTTATGAGTTATTTGGTTGTAACGGCTATACAAATGGGGGCTACAATTGATTATGCCATTGTAATTACCAGCAGGTATATGGAACTCAAAAGGCGTATGCCTATCAATGAAGCGATGATAGAATCACTGAATCAAGCTTTTCCCACCATTATTACATCGGGAACAATACTTGCATCTGCTGGTATTCTGATAGGATTTTTATCATCAGATTATGCAGTATCATCTATTGGAGTTTGTTTAGGTAGAGGTACGATAATTTCTTTGATTCTCGTTTTAGGTGTATTACCACAAACTTTATTATTTGGTGATTTCATAATAGAAAAAACAGCATTCACACTTAAGAGAAAAGGCATGATTACTTCTCAAAGTGGTAGCATGAGGCTAAATGGTAGACTGCAGGGGTATGTCTCGGGTTATATTGATGCTGATATAAAAGGAATTATAAAAGGTGATATCAAAGGACTGGTAGAGACCGGAAGTTTAAAGTATGATACAAAGCTTATAGAGCAAAAGGAAGTGTACAATGAAGAAATCAAATAGAGTCATCAGTATGATCATCGTATTCGTTTTACTATTCAATATGATCCCTTCGTTTGGCGGTAATCCGATTTTGGAAATAACAAATGCGGAAGAATTAATCCGTTTTTCAGAAAGCTGCACTTATGATGTGTATTCAAGAGATTTAATTGTAAAGTTACAGACTGACCTTGATTTAACAGGCGTAAACTTTATTGCCATCCCAAGCTTTTCAGGTGTATTTGAGGGTAACGGCCATACCATAAGTGGATTGAATATTACTTTGTCTAGTTCTGATCAAGGCTTGTTCAGGTACGTTGAGGAAAGGGGTGTTGTGAAAAACTTAAATGTAAAAGGTTTCGTAGATCCTTCTGGGACGAAATCTGAAATTGGAGGTATAGCAGGTACCAATAGGGGTCTTATCATGAATTGCATATTTGAAGGCCATGTATCCGGCACTTCAAGTATTGGTGGGATTGTCGGATTAAATGAAAGCTCGGGTAGTATTCTGGGGTGTATGACTTCAGGAACTGTTACTGGTGAGCATTATACTGGGGGGATTGTTGGACAAAATGTTGGTTATGTAGCAGCCTGTACAAATCACAGTCTGGTCAATACAACAGATGATGCCATTCTTAGCAATGATATGGACTCATATGATTTAGAGGAACTGGAAAATGGTGATTTGAACTCGACCGAAAACATAGATGCACAAACTGATACGGGTGGTATTACAGGATACAATCAAGGGATTTTATCAGACAATACCAACTATGGTACCATTGGTTATCAACATGTCGGTTATAATATTGGTGGTGTTTCTGGGCGCCAGTCGGGCTATATCGAAAGTTGTAAGAATTATGGTGCAGTGTATGGTAGAAAAGACATTGGTGGCATTGTTGGACAATTTGAGCCTTATATTCGATTGTTGTTTTCAGAAGATACCTTAGAAAAATTAGATCAGGAATTTCAAGTGATGAATGAACTCTTGGAAACAGCGGTTGATGAAGCGCATCAATCTTCTAATCAAGTGTCAGACAGACTAGAAAGTGTGAATCAACTGATGAATACCGCTTCAAATGATTTAGAGTTGGTGTTAACTGGTACGGCTGATTATGCTGATGATGCATCTGAGACTATCAATGACGCTTTTTCAAGAATGAAAAAAATATCACTTCAACTGACTTATGTAGTGGATGAACTCTCATTGGCATCTGTGGAAACGACACTTGCGTTTGATGCCTTGGAATCAGGATTTGATGAACTTAAAAATGCTTCGGATGACTTGGCTGATGGTATAGGTGATCTTGAAAATGCTTTTTATGATCTCGAATTGGCATCACAAGATGCGGATCATGCACTCAATAAGATTGCACTGGGATTAAATAAAATTGAACAAGCGACAGCGCCATCAACTAAGTATGATGATGGTGTGAAGTTGGTTTCCGAAGGATTGGGAGATCTTGAAAAAGCAAATTCAAAAGCACAATCTTCTATAACGATCATTCGAGAATACTATGACTTAAATGGTAATCTGATAGGTCTTGATTACGGACCTGTTTTAACAGAGCTAGACAGTGCTTTGGAACACTTAAATGTTGCCATACCAAAGCTGAACAACGGATTTCGGTTACTATCTAGTGAATTTGAAGATGATATGGCTTTATTAAGAGAGGCTTTCGTTTGGTTTGATTCAGCGATGACAGATTTAAAGGCAATGTCAGAAGATCTAGACAATATGAGAGCCGATATAGAAGAGTCATTAGAGAACATGCAAGCCGCTGCAAAGAAAACCTCCAAAGCAATGGCATTTATATCAGATGGGATGGGATACTTTGAATCAGGCTCAATCCATTTAACCAAAAGTATTGAATATATGACTAAGATCATTGATGAACAAAACAGAAATCCTGGTCTGAACTTTCCAACACTTAGTGAGTATGTAGGAGACAATACAGATCAATTGTTTGATTCTCTTAGTGATGTTTCAAGAGAATTAACCTTGTTGAATCAAGAAGCACGTCATGGATCAGATAAGTTTGTTGAAAATTTGGAGCAAATTAATGTGCAATATAAAGTGATTGCAGAGATTATCAGAGACGGCATCAATGCTTTGTCTTTTGATAATGAAGCCATGTTTGAAGATATATCTGATACGCCTTTAGATGTGACTGATCAACAGGTGATGGAAAGAGGGTATTTGACGAACTGTTATAATGAAGGACCTATTAAAGGTGATGTAGATGTGGGTGGAATAGCAGGTGCTATGGCCATTGAATTTGATTTTGATCCTGAAGACGAAATTGTAAAAAAGGGTGAAAGCACCTTTAATTTTAAATACCAAACAAAAGCTATTTTAAGTCATTCAATTAATAGAGGAGATATTACCTCTAAAAAAGACTATGTTGGTGGTATTGTTGGACGAATGGATATGGGCTTGTTGTTTTCAAGTGAAAACTATGCCAGTATCCAAAGTGTTGATGGTCATTATGTGGGTGGTATAGCTGGACTTTCAGATAGTACCATCAGAAAATCATATAGCATCAGTGAACTTTCAGGTAAAAAATATATTGGTGGTATCACAGGGTTAGGCCAAAATATCTATGATTCCTATGCTTTAGTGGATATTCTAAAGTTTACCGAGTTTGCAGGTTCTATAGCTGGTGATACACGAGATATCACTGAAAACAATTATTTTGTAAACAACAAATGGGCTGGTATTGATGGGATTAGTTATGGTGAAAAAGCAACACCGCTATCTTATGAAGCGTTTGTACAGAAAGATATTCCAGAAGCCTTCAAGTCATTCAAACTGTCTTTCATTGTTGAGGATGAACTGCTCTTAGAAGTTCCGTTTGAGTATGGAGACACTGTTAGCATTAAAGATATACCTGAAGTACCAAAAAAAGAGGGGTACTATACCAATTGGTCAGAAGAGGAATATGCAAATCTTAGATTTTCAAAAAAAATCACGGCTGTTTATACACCTTTAATACAGGTATTGTCATCGGATACAAGTATCAAACCACAATTATTGGTAGAAGGTGTATTTGATCCCGAAATAAAACTTAGAATGAATGAAACGACCTCGTATAAAAAGAAAAATGGTGAAACGATATTAGATGAATGGCGTATTGCCATTGATAAAAGTCAGTCTGACACAATGCAGTATCGATACTTAAGACCAACGTCAGAGCATGAAGTGGTTCTTTATCAAATGAAAGATGATCGGTGGGAAAAAATAGTTAGCGAAGAAGATGGTAGTTATTTGGTTTTTGAAACCAAGTCCAATAATTTTAAACTCGCTGTTATTGAGAAACAGACAAACCATCTGATGTATTATTTATCAGGCAGTCTGATTGTTTTACTGGTACTGGGACTACTGTTCAAAAATAAAAGAGCAAAGAAGAAAGTACTGATAAGTTAGTTTATAAAAAACAGTATAAGTTCAAAAAAATATAAAAATCCCTTATTTGAAATGATTTTCAAATAAGGGATTTGATTTTTTATGCTGTTTTATTTTGTTTTAATTCTTTAGCTTTTGCTCTTAACTCTTCTTCCCAGGCTAAATAATCATTTAATAAACGGAGTGATTGTTTAGTTTTTTTATCTGTAGCATTTGAGCTGTCCTTTAATATCTTAGACATTTGTAATAATTGAATTTCCAGATACTTAGGGTTGTTCAACTTATTCATGTTCCCATTGGATTTTGATTTTTTTAATGATGCCGACATGGCTTCCATAAACATCAGTAATATAAAGCTGTTTTTCTTTTGCTTCGGTATTTGCTTTGCATTCACATAAATTTGCTCAAATAACTTTGTAATGTTTCTTTTCTTGTAATAACGTACTGCAAAAAATGCTCCAATAGCCAAACAAGTTATTACACCAATAATTATCATACTCACTCTGTCCATTCAATTTCTCCTTTAGTCAATTTGTTGTCTACTGTACCATTGTACCATTAAATCTATAAGAAAAAAATAAGACTTATGGGAGAATTGAAAGCCAAATCTACTGGAATATGATTATTATCCTAGAAGTTATATGACTCGATGTATAACTTAGAAGCGTATATCGCACTACCCAACAAAATGGAGTCCGTTCCATACTTTCCACCTTTGATCAAGTTGACTTTAAGATTGAAAGTATCACCAAGGTTCTCAAGGGTATATTTAACCACTTGATTGTAATAAAAATTAGAGTGTTTGACTAAAGGACCACTAATGAATACATAGTTTAAGTTAAAAAGCTTGATGTAATTGGCAATACCTATACCAAGTGTTTCTGCACCTGATTTTATAATGTCATAAACAATGTCCTGAGTATTATTGGGACCTTCAAAAAACTTGATGTAGTTTGCAATTGAAATGCGTTGATTGGTCTTTTTTTCATAAGCTGCAAGCATGCCGAGAATGCTACTTTTTAAGTCAATACAGTCATGACTGCCGCAATAACAGGGTTTGTTTTCAGAACTGATTGAAGTATGAGCAAGTGTGTCTTCGCGGTTATTTAAGGTTTGAATCATTTGACCTTTTATCATGGTACTGTTTCTAATACCAACACCACAGTTTATATATGCTGCATGGTATTCGTTGTAGTTTTCAAAATAAGTCTCTGCCAGTAAAGCGAGATTTGCACCTGTGTTCAAATAAACAGGGTAGTCAAATGCTTCTTCCAATATATTTTGGATGGGAATCATATGCCAGTCTTCAATTTGAATATAAGTAGGTTTCAGCAATAAACCCTCAGAGATATTTAGAGGACCAACTGAACCGATACCTATTGATAATATCTTTCTTTCACTATAGTTCTTTTTAAGTCGTGAAATGGATTTTAGAATTTCTTCTATGACCCATTCTTTTGTAATGCTTTCGGATAAGTCGATTGTATGACTCTCTATTAGATCCATTTTTAGAGTTGTTAAAGCAATTTTTATATAAGTTCTAGAAATATCAATACCGATGACGGCATAAAGACTCCTATCAATATCAATTGAGTTAGAGGGTCTGCCGCCAGTTGTACTCTTTTCATCTGTTAAATAGATCCAACGTGCTTCAAATAGAGGTGTCAGCATGCGATTTAGGGTCGTTAACTTGATATTTGTTGTTTGTTGAAGTTCTTTTTTAGTAATAGGTCCAAGTTTTTGAATGACTTCTATGAGTTTGTTTTGATTGATTACACTATTCATTATATAGCTCCTTTGATAAAAGTATATAACGATACAACCGAAATGGCAATAAGTCAGGGGTTGCATTATCGCGTGTATAGCTATATAATGTTATTAATAAATATCTTTTATCCAAAATGGTTAAAAGGATATATGGAATAGGAGTATATTATGAGTTCTAATACCAAGGAAATAGATTTAACACTAAGAGATGTTTTGGCAGAAAGTAGGACATTGCTTGCCAATGAAAGAACCTTTCTAGCATACTTGAGAACATCTTTAAGTTTGATTGTTGCTGGCTTATCCTTCCTTAAGTTTTTTGACTTAAGTGAGTACTTATGGATTGGAAGAGGCTTGATCGTTATAGGAATAGTTATATTTGCAAAGGGATTAAGTCGATTTTTAAAGACAAAAAACACAATTGATAATTATAAACATACGATGTAGGTTTATATATTATTAATATGTTTCTTGGTATGATTCTTCAAAAGGTGGGACATGGTAGGTCAGTACTCCTTACAGCATGTGAGTGGTTGAATCTTTGTAGGGCTGGATGTAAAAAGGAACAGAGATGAAAAATCATCTGAATTATTTCTGTGGGTCATTTAAGAAGTTCTATCATTACAGTTATAGTAAATTTCAACAGTTGGCCATGAAACTCTCTACACGTTAATAAATGCAAAAAAAAACTACATGGTCCAATTACCATGTAGTAGAGATTATCTGTTTTATGATTACACTGAAAACTATTTTGATATTTGGTTTTCGGTGTTTTTTATATTTTAAGCACATTTAAGTGAGTCTTCTGAATCACTTGTTTTTATAGACATAAGTTTAAATTCCTCTCTTAACATAAATGTACTGATGGTAGTCGAAATAATATCACTGAGTGGATAAGCAAGCCAAATGCCTGTCAGTCCTAACCCGAAAATATTTGGCAGTATCAGTAACAATGGAATCAGTAAAATAACTTGTCTTAACAAAGATAAAAGCAGTGCAGGTCTTGATTTACCTATCGCTTGATAAACAGAAGAACTCACTATTTGGATTGCGATGACCGGTACACCAAATAATAACATCTTTATACCAGGTACACCGATGGCAAAAACGTCCTGATTGCCTTCAAATGGTAGGAATATACTTAAGATAGCACTTGGGAAAAATTGAACCACTGCCCAAGAGGCCACCAACATAATTGTCATAGCTGTTATGGAACTGAGGATTGCTTTTTTGACTCGATCGTATTTTTCAGCACCGTAGTTGAATCCTACAATTGGTTGCATACCTTGAACAATACCGAAAAGTGGCATAAACAAGAACATGGTCACCTTATTGATTAATCCATAAGCAGATAATGCGACATCTCCACCGAAATGAACCAGTGACGTATTAATAATGACTGCCATGACACTACCTGCCACTTGTCGTGCAAATGAAGGGAATCCAACCGTTACAATTTCAATGATATAATCCATTCTTAATTTAAAATGGTGCATTGCTAGTTTTATTGTACTCTTACCACGTAAGAAATATGAAATGATGTATATGAAAGATACACCCTGGGATATGACAGTTGCATAAGCCGCACCTTTGATGCCCATATCAAATACATAGATGAAAAGTGGATCAAGAACAATATTTAAAGCTGTACCAATAACCATGGTTATCATAGCCACTTTTGCATTACCTTCTGCACGAACTAAACTGTTTGTTGATACTGTGAATGCCACAAATATGTTACCGACAAAAATAATACCCATATACGCTTTAGCATATTCCAGAACAATTCCTGATGCAGCAAAGAGTTTTAAGATAGGGTCTATAAATATCAAACCTAAAATACAGCTGGAAACACCTACAAATGCAGCTAATACAATTGCAATACCTGCAACATGATTTGCTTTTTCCAGATTGTTAGAACCTAAACTTCTTGATATGACCGATGCGGCTCCTATACCGATTAATTGTGCCATAGCCATGATAATCATCTGTATTGGAAAGGCGACGGTTAAACCTGCGATCGCATATTTTCCAATCACTCGACCAACAAAGAAGGTATCCACTAGATTATAAAGTGCATTTACCATCATCCCAATGATTGCAGGCGTTGCAAGTTTGAATAATAATTTGTTTATGGGTTCGCTTCCCAGCATTTGATTTTGTTTGTTCATGTTATGTCTCCTCTTTCACTTTGTCAATTGCAATCTTACCCATGTCCATCATGGCTGTTTTTATGATCTGACGATGTTCTTCTGAAATTCCTTCAAGTAGTGTTGCTTCCCATTCATCTGCAATCTCAAAGAATTTTGTTCTGTATCCTTCGGCTTTTTCTGTGACATAAAGCTTAAATGCACGTTTATCATTTTCATCAACCTCACGGCTGATGTAACCATTGTCTACGAGTTTTTTGACTGCTCTTGCTGTGGTGCCTTTATCAATACCTAACATCTTTGATAATTCTTCTTGAGAAACACCGTTATGATGGTAGAGGGTTAATAGATACTGGTGTTGGCCACGACCTATTTTCAAGTCATCCATTTGGTGATTGATGTGTTTATGTGTATTTCTCATAACAATCGATAACCATTTAAAAATACTTTCATCATTGCTCATATTAATCACTCCTTAAATTAGTTGTCAATGCAACTATTGTAATAAAACTAGTATAACCCAATATGGTTGTCAATGCAACTATATATTTTGTGTACCGAAATATATTTTTAAAAATCGATGTTTTATGCTGAAATTGGCCTTATATCAAAAAAATGTCCATATCACATTTGAGTTAATATGACCATCATAGATATATCTAAGTAGATGTTCTAAAATGTTAAAGAAAGTACTGATGGATGAGAAAGAGAGGTACTGATCGCCAGATTATTTGATGTAGTAATTTTATCATTTGAAAAAAATAAGTTGTTGCTCAATTACAGCAACAACTTATTATTATTAATATCACTTATGAAACAACATCAGTTTTTATTTCTAATACTTGTAAAAGCATAAAGAATTGCACCGTTCATAATGATAACGCGGAGAACTTCAGAAACATTTCCATTAAATATATCATTAACCACCGGAAGCGAAATCATTGAAAAACCTTGAACCAGTAGTACGCCAATAAGAGCCTGTTTAACAGTCGCTCTTTTAATTGTCGCCCCACCTACAACAAGGCATAATACCAATAAGAAACTGGTGCTATGAGAACCGTATGTCATTAGAACTCCAGTACTTTGCATAAAGATAATCTGACCCCATGAAGCCAAAATTGTGGATATTACAATAGCTGTAATCCTAACTTTCGATACATTAATATTGGAATCCTCAGAAAGTTGTTTATTCGACGAAACAGCAAGGAAAGCCTGTCCGATCTTGGTACGGACAATCATGAGATTGAATGCGACTGCTGCACCAATTAGTATACCTGTTATCAGTGGAAATTTGATGCTGTTAAGAAGTTTAATCTGGTTTGGAAGTATGTCTACATACATAATCAAAGTGCTTGTTATGATGACAACAGCTGATATGACGATTCTAGAAATAATCTTCGTTTTATCTAAGTGGACATCATCTTTTCTCAAATGATATATGTTTAATATAAGAAAGAAAAGACCTATGATAATGAGAAGTAAAAAGAACGGTATTTCCAATAGCCCATCAACAGAGTGAGAAAGTGTGCCATTAAGATCAATCGTATTTCTAAGCCCCGTACCGCTACTGAGTAACAGATCCGATGAAGTGATTGGAATGACGGTACCCATTAAAAAGAGCAAGATGAACTGGTATATACCATTTCCAAAATAACCGATAAACAATGAGGTAATCATCTCATGACCACGGGCTCTATCGAGCGCCATACCTGTTGGAATACCAAATAAAATAGCAAAGAGTGTTGCCAAAACAATAGCGAAAATGAAACCAAAGAATCCTGAGAATCCCCAGTTTACAGCCATTAGGATAGCGAAATTACCAGCCATGGCACCAATTACGATACTGAAGTTGAATCCCATACCTGCCATTACAGGAATGAGTAGAGCAAGTGCAAGAAAAGAGTATTGAGTAAAATTCTGTACAAGTTCACTTACAATAAAAAATGGCATCTGTTTTGTCATGAATAGCCCAAGTACAACCATAACCGTGAATGTTAAGGTTACTGTATTTCCTGATATAAACTTTTTAATAGTCATTATTCCATTCCTTTCTGTGTTCTCATTTATCTTTAATTATCTCTTACAGTTAAAGTCTTTTGCACCTTCTCATAAATATCTTATTAATATCAATTTTAACATAATATAACAATTGTTTATATATCGTCAGAATATTCGTGTATTAAATTGAAATAAGCATTATAAATATCAGTCTAAGTATAATTTGCACGAATACTATTAAAAATTACTGGGTATAGTAGGAGTATTCAAAGGAGGCATATTATGAGTCAGACAGAACAAAGTTCAAAACCCTTTATACCACCACTTAAAAGAGATGAGATTAGAGAGGTTAAGATACCTCAACAAAAAAGTGAAATAAAACAAGTAAAACCTGAAATAAGTGAACCTGAGACTTTTGGTCAGATGATTTTAATGATTATTAAGAACGGGATAAAATATCTTCCTGCTGTTGTTCTCAGAGTTTTGATTATTGTAGCTGTTGTAACGATATTGAATTTTATTGTTATGACAATCCCGACGTATAGTGTACAAGGTAAATCAAGTACACTTTTAATGGTTATAGTTTTTTTTACAGCTTCTTATAATGGGGTTGCTCAGCGTACTATTTTCTGGGGTATACTGCTTACAGTTGGTAGACGTACGGTCCTAAAAATAAAAAGAGAAGGTTTCAAACAAGTTAAGGAAGATGTTTATCGAATTATACCTAGTATGAAAACTATGAAAGAACAAGCGAGTGTTAATTTCATGACGTTTTTCATTGCTGGATGTGGTATAGGTTTTATTTTCGCCAACTTTCTAACCAGAAACAATCGCTTGGATAAACAAAGTGTATCTATTGTTCTAGCCATTACAATTGTTGGTTCCTTGATAAAACAAGGTAGAAGTCTATTGGTCATGGCACTGAGACTATTTTTGAAAGATGTTCTGAGAAGGTCCAAAACAAAAATGATTCTAGAAAACACAGCAAAGGTTATATTGAGTGGTGTATCTTCTGGATTACTTGCTAATCTAATTTTTGCAGTGATAAAAATTGATAGAGGTGGTTACATATTAGGAGTCCTATTGATAATAGGAGCTGTCGTATTATCCGTTGTAAAAAATAAGGGAGTTGAAAGTCATTAAAGTTAAAAGGATAAAAGATCAAAAATTCAGATTCATATCAGCTTTTGATTTAGAAACTGGGATGTATTATAGATCTAGCATTATCGATGAGAATGGTAAAACAACAGGTACAGATCCTTTTCAAGGAAGTTATCCGCATTTATTGGATATAGGCATTATGGGCCATTGTAAACATGGTGAAAGTGGACTTTGTTTAGAGGCGGGCATTCAATGTTATCAGGATGGATTGCATATCCATCAAGAAAACATGTTGATATGTGATTACAAGAAAATAATCGATGAGAGTCAAGGCAAACTCTTCCAAGTCGCTCTAGGTGGAAGAGGTGATCCTGAAGAACATGACAAAATAGAAGCTATTTTGGAGTATACGATTAATCATGATATCGTTCCCAATATAACGACTTCAGGACTCGGTATGACGAGGGAAAAGGCAACCTTACTTAAAAAATATTGTGGTGCTGTTGCTGTGAGTTGGTATCGCTCTCCGTATACATTAAAAGCCATTGAATATTTGGTAGAGGCCAAAGTGAGAACCAATATTCATTATGTACTGAGCCGTTCCACTTTAGAAGAAGCCATTGATCGTATAGAAAATGATGGATTTCCAAAAGGTATCAATCGGGTAGTTTTTCTTTTACATAAACCAGTAGGACTTGGTACGAAAGAAGAAGTGCTGGAATGGCAAAATCCTAGAGTACAGTATTTCTTCAAGCTTTTTAATCAGGAAAAATACAACGAGAAGGCTGGTTTTGACAGCTGTTCTATCCCTGCCATTCTTCAACTGGCTCCGGATATTGCAACTGCAAGTATAGATACTTGTGAAGGGGCGAGATTCAGTGCTTATATAACACCCAATATGAAAATGATACCTTGTAGTTTTGATCAGAGAGAACATTTTGCTATCGACCTAATAGATAATACGATTCAAGAAGCATGGGACAGTGACAGTTTTGAGGCCTTTCGAAATGTACTACAGAACAGTTGTACAGAGTGTACTTTAAGACGTAATTGTTATGGTGGCTGTCCGATTACAAATGAAATCGTATTGTGTCAAAGAAAGGAGCGAAATCATGAAAGTTAGAATGGACTACGTAACAAATTCCAGTAGTGTTAGTTATGCTGTGGCAACCGTGCAGGCTTTACAACAAATGTTACTATTAGGTGGTGTCTACGGATTGTCCACCATTTGTGGCTTTTCAGATTCCAATCAACCTCCGACTCGTAATGATTCAGATGTGGCTTCATCATCATCTGATACGGATATGAATTGGAACAATTTAATTGATGATAATCTCGATTATGATGATAAAATCAACAAGATTGAGAATGAAATAACTAAATATAATGCTGAATGGGAGTCGATAAAAGACAGTTTGGCAGAAGAAGACTATGATCAAGTGAAAAGCGAGTATGACAATTACATTCAGTATTTGAACGATGTAAAAGATGCTTGTGGTACGTTTGAAAACGAAAAAATGTTAGAACAGGAAATGAATGATTATGCGAATCAATATGCCGCAGATTGGGAGAATGGCCGTAAAAACGACATCATAAATGTAAAAAACGATATTGCCGAAATCAAAGCCACTATATCAGGGTATCAAGCCAATGGCATTGATACATCTGAACTAGAAGGTCAGTTGCAGCAGTTACAAGGGTATGAACAGGATTTGGAATCAATGTTTGAGGATGAAAATATTGATTTTAACTATACGGCTCCAGACATGGATCCGATACCACCATCGCCAGAGATGATTGCAATTCAGCAGGAGCATGACCAGAAGATGCAACAACTGCTTCAACAAGCAGCTGCCAATGAACAACGTAAAGATGAAATACGTGCCCAGATGATTCAAAATGCAAAAGATTATCAAAAGGAACTTGAAAATGCTGGTTTTTGGGGTAAAGCTGCTTTTATCGCTGAAGTGATTTCAGGTGCAGCTGATATGGCTGTTGATGTATTAGCAACCTTAACAGGACCAGCTGGAGCTGTTGTAAAAGTTAAATATGAGTTTGTTAAAAACTTAGGAGTCACTACCACCGATGTCGCTTGGGATCCGAATAATGCAAGTCAACATCTATTAAAAGGCAGTGTTAAGATAACAACAGATCTTCTTAAATCCAGGGTACAATTCCCTGATGGTGTGAATAAGAAGTTCTTTGAATACGCTGTGGATATGACAAATGATATGTCAGCGACAGTTATTGATGAAGTTTCCAAACGACCAAAGGGAGAAACTGCTGAACAGTTTTCAAGTAGACTACAAAGTGCTGCGTTAAAAAGTACACTCAAGACATCTGTCAACACAGGTCTCGCTGAAGGATCCAAATATTTTATCCCTAGAGTTGATGTTGGTGAGAATTTTGGAGATTTTAATGCAAGTACCTTTGATAAAGCGACTCGTGCTGGTGTTAAATACTTTGCTGAACCGCTTGATGGTGCAGCTAGTAATGCTGCAAAAGATTTTCTTACCAAGAAAACAAGTGATTTAGCAAAGAATACAATAGATGCAGTTGATAAAATGTTGGATAATGTTAAGAAAGGGGCAAAAAAATGAGTGTGGCATTAAAGTTGAAAGATGTTACTTGGATTGGTCAAGCGTTTGAAGATACATCGATTTTATCACCATTTGAATATATCAAAGAGGAAGGCTTTACTGATGAAGATAAAAACCGTTTAGTGAGTACTGGTGTTATTAAGAAAGACGGTTCAATAGAACCCAAACAGGTCCCTTTGTTCAATACATTAAATCTGGTGGACCGCTACGTAAACATTAATGTTTATGAAGAGATGTTATCTATGAAAAAATCCTATTTATATGCAGGACCAGTGAGTATCAGTATGATTCCTATGATGGACGAGTTATTGTTTCAATTGCCATCAGATCATTCACAGTTTAGAATCGCATTAAAAAACATACTGGGAAGCAGCAGAATCAACAATTTAACATTTGAAGTGTCTCTAGATGCAAAAGTTATGAAGGTGTTTGCTTTGATTTGTGATATGTATAGAGAAGAAGCGATACAAAAGCAAATGGAAGATGTCACCTTGAAGTCCTTAAGTTTTGATCGCGAAAGATTTGAAAGTTTTGTTAGAGAAAATCGTACGAATCGTCATAGAATATCAAAACAGATAGATGTTGAACTTGAGGATCTAGATGCGTGTCTAAAACAGCTAGAAGAGAAAAAGTTAATTAAGCTGGAAGAGAACCTTTATCATGTAGATGAAAGCGTACTTGCTTTTGCGTACAGGTATCTATTGGTTGACAAAGTGATTGTTGTAGAAATCGGTCAACTAAAAGGAGAAAAAGTTTATGGGTCTTCTTTTAAGATTATTCAATCCGGTTCGAATGATGTGTATGTTTTAGAAAATTCTACAGATGCATACACTATAGCTACACCATCTGCATTAGAAGTACAAACCGTTATGAATGAATTGATAGAGAACGGACCATCATTGATAGATTAATTGTGTTTATCTATGCCCTTTACTCTACACATGAGTCTGTCTAACAATTAAGAAAAATAAATTATTATAAATAACAAAAAGGATTTATCCCTCTTACTGTCGAATTATATAGTAAGGGGGAGTTTTATGTCTTATTTAGTAGGAGAAGATCATTATCAAAGTTCATTAATTCCATGTTTGTTGGATGATGATAGATGAGAATAATCCAGTCAGAGTAATCAATCCATTCGTTGATAGTGTTGATTTGAAGACTTTTGGATTTGAAGCATATGAAGAAAATAATCGTGGTCAACGACCATATCAAAGAGAAGATTTATTAAAAATAGTGATTTACTCTTACATGAATAAAATTAGATCCTCTAGAAGTATTGAGCAAGAATGTAAACGAAATATTGAATTAATGTGGTTAACTGGAGGTATCACATCTGATCATGGTACAATATTTGGTTTTATCAAAGAAAACAAAGGTGCCGTGAAAGAACTTTTTAAGAGTTATGTACTATTCTTAAAAGGATTAGCTTTGATCGATGGAAAACTTATTGCAATTGACGGTACTAAAATAAGAGCGAGCAATGCAAAAACAAACATTATAATCAGAATAAAATAAATATAAAGTTAGCTTACTATGAAAATCGAAATGATGAATACTTGAATAAACTAGCTCTATTGGATAGTGAGATTACAGTAGTAGTTGAAAAGAAACTATTGAAAAATAAAGAACGTATTGAGCGGTTAAAGAGTATTGAAAATGAACTGAAAGAAGAAAAGAAAACTCAAGTCTGTTTAACTGATCCGGATGCGAAATCAATGAGAAACAAGGGTAGTTTTGAGCCATGTTTTAATGTTCAAACAGCGGTAGATTCTAAAAATAAGTTAATTGTTACGTATGATGTTGTTAATGATGCCAATGATCAAGCGCAATTAAATAACATGGTAGACCGCGCCAAAGAAGAATTGCAAGAAGTAATCGAAGTAAAAAAATCTGATGGAGAAAAGACCAGTGTTGTCTTAGATTCAGGCTATAATAATCAGCATCAAATTCTTGAAAGCTCTGATGATATTACTGAAATATTAATAAAGAAACGTGTTAAAAAAGTAAGTAAAATTAAGGCGTATGATATTGAAAAATTTAAGTATAATTCTGAAACAGATACTTATACTTGTCTTGATGACTGTGTAGTTTCATTTCATTCAAAGTTCAAGAAAGATGGTCATTCGCTTAAAAAATATAAATGTCATGATTATGAGAATTACAAAAATAAATCTAGATGTACGACATCAAAAGCTGGAAGAAGTATTAATAGACCAGTAGCATATGACGAGTTAGCTCAGATTGAAGAGAATACATACAAGAAAAATGATATTTATAGAAGAAGAAGCTAAATAGTTGAACACCCATTTGGTACAATAAAACATCATCTGGGATGTACACATTTTTATAGGCGTGGATTTAAGTCAGTGAGCTGTGAAACTGGTCCAATTTTACTTGTCTATAATATTAAAAGAACAATTAATATATTAGGTGTGAAGCAAATGTAGCTCTGTTAAGAGCTATTTAGAGCTGTTCTAAAGGTTTTTCATAACCGAATGCCAAAACTGAGATTTATGTGTCTAAATTATCTAATTGTTAGACAATCTCACATTTGGAGTTTTGCTCACTACTCAATTATAATAATTTATTTTGAGGTATTTCATTTTACTATGATGTACCTCTTTTTCAATAGTGAATGATAAACGGAAATCTGACGTTATTTAAAACCATCGAAATTCATTTGTGGGTGTGTGTGCGGCTAGAGCTTGAAATAATAGTACAAAGTACATTTTGGGCTGCTTAAGCGAAAGTTTTTGGGCTACTCTATCCATATGGAGTAACTCTAACCATAGGTGCGTTGATGGTAACTATGCTATGGTGACAATGCATATAATCTGCTAGCCTAGAGTGGAGATGTGCTAGAGTAAATGTCTGGTAACTCCTCCAACCTACCAGACATGTAAGAGGATATTTATAATCTAGAGACTATCTGAAATAAAAGTGGAGGATTCAAATCAATACTTAATGTTCAAATAAATGAAATATGTGATGAAATAAAAAGGAGGGTATTTACATTTGAAGCCTAAAATAGATTATACAATTCGAAGTGGTTAGCAATGTAGTTAGATGCCATACCTCAGCTGGATTAATAAAATTTGCAGTTATGGGATGATTGACAAAGTAGTGCTATAGTACAACTAAAGGAGTAAAAACAATGATATGGTGGTAATGAAAAAGTCCTGAGTTTCTGTTTAGAAACTCAGGACTTCTATAATACATCATTTCTTAATTCTTAGTGTCTTCAAGGAAAGCAATTAATGCTTCCCAATACTGATGACTATCTTTAACGCTATCCCATAATGCAATTGAACCATGTCGTCCTGAAGTTTCTGGTTTGTAGTGTACTTTGATATCACTTGTGACATGTTGAAATAGATCTTCTACAAATACGATTTCTCTCTTTTTAGATGTCATGAATATTGGCAAATTAGAATCTTTGAGAATTTCCTTTACGCTTTTTTCATTCCATTTAACCTTGTCACTTGGAGAGAAACAAATAACACCTTTAAGAATAGTCTTATATTCTGGTGCTATAGATAGAACTAGACTGGCTGAATATGAACTACCTAGTATGTACATGGAATTACATTTAAATTCATCTCTCACATATTCGATTGATGCTTGTATATCCATACCTGCATCAGCCCATGAAATTGGATAACCTTCTTCTTTTGCTCTCTTGGCAGTTTCATTTAGTACATCATTAACGGTTAGTCCTGAACGTTGATCGACAGCCATGACGTTGTAACCAAGTTCATTGAACCTCAATGCTGTATCTATGTATTCGCCACGGCTCATTTCAGCTTGATGAAACAGAACCATAAAATCAGAAGTTTCGTCGATTATATATGTATCCGCTGTAATTAGGAGACCATCTTTGGAAGGGAAGGTAATAGTTGACTTAACACTAATATCTTCCTTTATTTCCTCTTCGATATTTTCCTGTGTATTACTTGTATTTTCGCTGGATTCATTTGTAACTTCTTCTTCTGTACCTGCGCCTCCACTATTTGTGTTCTCTAAACTTTCATTTGTACTACAACCTACCAATAAACCTAATACTAAAATGACAATTAAAAACTTTTTCATTCTGCCACCCCTTTCTTCAAAAATCATATCACAAAAAAAGTATTAAATGACACTTATTAAGTAAACGTAAATTTACATTGGAGTTGTTTTACGATTTTCCTTTACATTCTTTCGGGACCTGAAATGTGTTAAACAATTGAAATGAATCAAAGTTGGAACAACGATAGTCATTAAAGTGTTATGTTAATGGAAAAATAATCCTGAGAAAAGCAGTTTCATTATTTATTGATGAAATTGCTTTTGTGTTTGTTTCAAATCATTTTCTTAATTGATTCGATGCTTGTTTTTTACAATATCAACACAAGTATATTTCAACAAACTTGGTTTTCATTGGTCAGGTGTTTATAGTCAGTTGATAGGAAAACAAGAATTGATATCTTACTCCTAATTATCTACTCTTCTTACATATATCAAGACTACTACTTGTTAGATGTCCAATGAGAAAAGAATTGGATATATTAAAAAGAAATTGATGGGGCGGTTCAAAAAGGATAGGACATTGGCGTTGGAGATATCTTTTGAATATATATCATCTGAAAGGAGTGTTAAGAAAATACTGGAATCGTAGCTTCTATATAGCTACACATGAATCCTTAGGAAATGTGCGTTAAATAACATAAGCAAATATGAGAGTCTACTAGCAGGTTTACATGAATTTCAAGGAGATCCTTTCAATATTGGAGATCCTCTAAATGAAGAGAATAAGGAGATCCTCTAAATGAAGAGAATAAGGAGATTAGAAATATATTAACAGTAGTATTTTCGAGTTATTATTTTACACAACACATTAGTGAATCTAAAATGTGTTATATTCAAATTATGATTTATAATGCATCCACACACTATAACAGGGTAGAATATAATGTTGATTTTAGAATTGAGGAAGTAACAAGTTTCGTTTTGACCCAAATAGGTAAGTCTTTTAAAGGATAATTAGTAATCAGAATACAAATTCAATAATTGCAACGATTACTAAATTTGTTATTGTAGATGAAAGATCTGATAATAATAAATTGTTTTAAGTACTATAAGGTAACGGCAGTTCAATGTGTTCCTGTGAACCACGACATCAATAAAAGAATCTACGACCTAGTTACAACTCATGTCGTAACTGTTGTGAAACTGAAACAATCACTATAATTTAATATAAAGTATTGATTCAAGTTCCGAGTAGATTTATTAGCTCGGAACTTTTGTTTTATGTAACTATAACAAACACTCTTTTATTATAGGAAATATTGATTGGTAAGAAAGTCAGTGATTCCTTCAAAATAAGTATTCGAATAAAAATGAGATTTGTCTCATTTTGCGTAGATTTATTATATTGCATGGTGTATACTATATATAAATGGGACGCATCTCATTTTAGTGGCGGGTTTGATTTACACTATACAAGTTTCCAATAGGGAGGATTTATGACGAAAAATATTATCAAATCAAGAATTCGAGAGTTCTTATTAATTACCTTTTTTATTACCTGGATATGCTGGGGAGCAATAATTATTGCCAATCAGTTTGGCTTTTTGAAGTACGGGACTCCTTTATCTATGATTTTATTCATAGTTGGGGGTAATGCGCCGCCAATTGCTACATACATTTTACAAAGAAAATGGGGAGAAACCGATGGATTGAAGTCTTATCTGAAGCGTCACTTTAACTTTAAATCATCATTAAAGAATTATAGCTTAGTTTTAGTTCTATTAATTCTACATTTTTTAATCCCTATACTATTATCCTCAACGAATAGACAGATGCCGATTTATTATGGATTGATGCTGATTCCTATAAATATTGTTGGTGGTGGGTTAGAGGAAATAGGTTGGCGAGGTGTTTTACAGCCATACTTGGAGAAAATTACATCATTCACCAAAGCAACTGTTGTAGTTGCAGTTGTTTGGTCTATTTGGCATCTACCGTTATGGTTTATAGCTGAGACTTATCAATCAGGAATAAGTTTTCTATTCTTTTCTATCTCAGTACTTGGTATGACTTTTTCTTTAGCTGTGATCAAAAAAATAACGGATAATGTCTTCCTGTGTATTTTATTTCATAGTTCTTTTAATAGTTTTTTGTCTATATTTATGTTGGATCAAAATTTCAGTACAATTCTAACAGCGCTAGTAGAGATTGTGTTAGCGGTAGTTATTATATTTTCAGTTGTTAGTTTTAAAAGTAAGTCAGGTAATACGAATATGGAAATGATAAAATAATAGAGTGACTATAAAGATTGTTTGTAATAGTAACCATTTCAACATAGCAGTACATGAAACTAGGAAGTTATTGACATAAAGAATCTAGAAATATAAAATTAGACTATTAGAAATGAAACGTATCTCATTAAAAGGTGGAAAACATATGCCAAAAGTAACGAAAGAATATATAAATAGAAAGAGGTCTGAAATTTTAGAGGCTGCATTTACAGTATTTCAGCAAAAGACTTTGTATGAGATGACTATGCTAGATGTTATAAAACAAGCGGGTCTGAGTAAGGGTGGAATTTACAGATATTTTAGTGATATAGATGATGTTATTATTGAACTAATCAATAGAGAAACCCAAAAAAAGGATTATAGAGGACGTATTGAAAAGATTATTAACAATAATAATGATGAAACAGTCATTGAAGAATTATTATGTTTTCTTGGTAGGTATATAAATGAAACCGTGGATACTTTAGGGAAAATTCAATTTGAGTTAACTGTTTTAATTGCAAATCATCCTGATAAAGCAAAAAAAATATCAAGTAGATTAACAGAACAGGAAAACGGACAATATCTCATAGAGTCCTTATTTCAAATGATTATAGAAGGAGTGAATAAGGGCGAATTCAAACCAGAAACATCACTTGAAGATATCTTTTCATATATCAGGGTTTATATAGAGGGCGTCGTTAAAGTTGTAGTACTTGAAAAGTGCTATCGAGACGGTCAGAACAGTATAGATCCTGAGAAAATGATGATGATGTTATCACGTACTATAATTGGTATGTTGAAGCAATGAGAAAGTAACCGTAACTAAGAATTAATCCACAAACTGTGAGTTAATGAGATTAACGGAAGTAAATTGAGATATTGATACGTAGTTAAATATCTTAACTCTTACACCAAGTAAGTTGAGTATACTGCATCAGTCAATGAAACATAGGATTTTATTATTTCATAACATTAAAAAAAGATATGAAAGAAACTACTTATTAGACAAATTTGTCTTTAAACATTAAAGACATACCTTTCATTTCCGTTACATGATATAGTTTTCTTAAGAATAATATCAAAAGTTAAGGAGGAATAAAATGAGTGTGAAATTTAGAAATTATACTGAGATTTCCGGTATTACAGAAGACTATTTTAAAGTTAGAGAATTCTTTGTAAAACTAGGTTATAAGGAATATACTTTTGCTAGATGGGATTGGATGACAACCCATGGATATCTAGATAAGTCTGCAGTTGGAAAAATCGGGTTATGGGAAGATGATGGAGAGATTGTTGGTATTGCAACGATTGATTGCAGTCTAGGAGATTCATTTTGTTTAACTCTAGACAATTATCAGTACTTAAAAAAGGAATTGTTGTTGTACGCTAAAGATCACTTGGGAACACCTGATAAATTTGGTGTTATTATTTCGGATGAGGATGATGAATTTCAAAGAATTGCAGCTGAAATAGGTTTTATTGCTACAGAAAGTAAAGAGAATGATGCAATATTTTGGGCAGATGAAACATCTATGGCATATGAACTGCCAGAAGGTTTTTCTATGACTTCAATGAAAGATACATATGATCTATTTCAATACGGACAAGTGTTGTGGAGAGGGTTTAATCATGAGCTAAACGGTGAAGGTGCATTTAAATTAACACCTGAAAGTGAAAAAGACTATGAAGCTTCAATGATGCGCCCAAATGTTGATTTAGATTTAAAAGTTGCCGTTGTTGCACCTAGTGGAGATTTTGTTTCTTATTGTGGTATGTGGTATGATTCAAAAGCCGGATTTGCAGTGATAGAACCTGTCGCAACAGACCCAGCATACAGGAAAATGGGATTGGGAAAAGCTGCTGTTCTTGAAGGTATTAAACGTGTCGCAGCACTTGGAGCTAAAAAAGTTTTAGTGGGATCATCGCAGCAATTTTATTATAGTCTCGGTATGAGACCTTATAAAACAGCAACTAGGTGGATCTGTAATAAATAGAAGGAATTGGTGATTTAGCTTCAGACATGGAGTGTTCAATGAAGTGACTGTCATATTAAGTTAATAAAATTCATTCGAATTCTGGGTAGAATATTTCTACTCAGAATTTATTAGTTTTTTGTAGATATAACATGTTGATGTATTTTCTTATGAATTGGATTGTATTAACACAAGCAAGGGTATTATATATTCAAGATAAAGTAAACATTCTTTAAATAAGAGAGGTATACTATGAAAGTAAATGACAAGATTATGAATTGGTTGTTAGAAGATAATAATCCTTCAGTGAGATACTATACTATGAAATATTTGTTGGGAGTTGATGTTGACTCTACGGATCTGATACAAGCTAAAAAGCAGATTATGGTATCGCAGACTGTAACAGATATATTATCAAATCAAAGTGAAGATGGCTTCTGGGGAGTTCCTGATAAGTTTTATACAATGAAATATAAAGGTACGGTTTGGCAATTGATGATTTTAGCTGAATTAGGGGCTGATCCTGAAGATGATCGAATACATCGTGCCTGTGAATTTATTCTTAACATGTCTCAAAATGTTGAGAGTGGTGGATTTTCAACAGAACATGGTAAAAAAACAAATGCGGGATTATCAAGTAAGGTGATTCCTTGTCTGACTGGGAATATAACATGGGCTTTGATCAAACTGGGTTATCTAAACGATGATAGGGTGCAAGCTTCTATAGATTGGATTGTAAAAAATCAAAGAGCTGATGATGGTAATAAACCGAAATTACCAGACTGGGCTTATGAAAATCATGTGGCATGTTTTAGCAGTCATACGTGTTTTATGGGAGTTGTGAAGTCACTAAAGGCTTTGTCTGCAATCCCAAAGGAGATGCGTAGTGATGCTGTAACAGCAAAAATTGATGAACTTGTAGAGTTTATCTTAATTCATCATATACATAAGAGAAGTCATGATTTGAATAAAGACTCAAAATCTGGTTGGAAGCGATTAGGATTTCCTTTAATGTATCAAACTGATATCCTTGAAATTCTTACAATTCTGGTCGATTTGGATGTTAAAGATGAAAGAATGAATGAAGCGATGATGGTATTAAGATCAAAACAATTATCAGAGGGCAGTTGGAAACTAGAGAATACCTATAATGGTAAGTTTATTGTAGACATTGAAACAAAAGGAGAACCTTCAAAGTGGCTCACCTTCAAAGCGCTTTATGTGTTAAATAAAGAGTGAACTTGAATATAAATATATATATATGTTTATGGTCTTTAATGGTTTGATAAAATGCTTCATCTTTATAAAAGAACATGTATACTTCACCAAAATATTATTTTGAAAATTTCAATCAGTCTGATATACTGTAAAAAGTGATATCGTATAATTCTGATGAAATGGCTCAGAAGTTTCTACCTCATGCCGATAAAAATTGAGACTACGAGAATGTTTTTTTTGCATTCTCTTTTTTTGTAGGTATAGGGACGTTTGTAATGAACGGTTCTATAGCTTCGAAACTGGATAGTAGTCTTTTGCGTGAGTATTATTTATAATATTTAAGGAGCGAAAGACAATGTTAGTGATTAATAAATTATTGAAACCGAATACTATTGAAGAAGCATTAAGACTTCTAAAAGATAATAAAAAAGCTCACATCCTTGGCGGTGGGGCTTTTTTGCGTTTATCTTCTGATTTACAGATCCATGCTGCAATAGACTTGTATGGTTTGGGGATCGATAAAATTGAAGAAAATGATAATGAATTTATTATCGGCGCGATGACCACTCTTCGAGATCTTGAAGTTCATAAAGCTCTAAATCCTCTTTTTTCTAAATCTGTAGAGAATATTGTTGGTGTTCAACTTAGAAATATTGCAACCATTGGTGGGACAATATTTCCTAAATATGCTTTTTCTGATTTGATTACTGCTTTATTGGTACTGGATACAAAACTCATTTTTGAAGGAAAAGAAGACATATCGTTAGAAGCTTATCTTTTAGAAAAAAAATCAGATAAATGTATTCTAAAATCCATAATCATAAAAAAAGAAAAGATAAAAACGTCGTTTAAGACCATTAAAAACTCAGTGAGTGATTATGCCATTTTAAATGCAGCGGTAAGTGTCTGTCATGGGAAGTACAAAGTAGCTGTTGGAGCAAGACCTTCAGTCTCGTCACTGGCATATGAAGCGATGACCTATTTAGAAATGAATGAGTTAACAGAGGAAACGATAGAAGTAGCCTCTGATATTGCTATGAATGAGTTGACATTTGGAAACAATAGATTGGGTAGTGATCACTACCGAAAGGATATGTGCAAAGTTTTAGTAAAGCGTGCTTTGATGGAGGTGATGTCATGTTAATTGAATTGACTGTAAATAATGAAGTGAAAAAAGTAAGAATCAGCAATTCGGACTATTTATCTGAAACACTTAGAGACAATGGTTATAAAAGTGTTAAAAGAGGTTGTGATAAAAGTACTTGTGGTGCCTGTACAGTGCTTGTAAATGATAAACCTGTCCTTTCATGCAGTTTTTTAAGCAGTAGAGCGGAAGGGCAACATATCACCACACTTGAAGGTGAACGTGATGAAGCACTTATTCTAGGCCAATACATTATTGACGAAGGTGGAGATCAATGCGGGTACTGTACACCTTCTTTAGCCCTTACAACCATAGCGATGAAAAGAGAATTAAATAATCCTACTGAAGCAGAAATTGTTCATTATATTAATGGCAATCTATGCCGATGTAGCGGATATATTTCACAGTTAAAAGGCATTAAGAAATATATGGGGGTTGAGTAATGAAAATAGTCAATAAGGCAATTGCTAAAAGAGATGGGATTAAATTGGTGACGGGTGCACCTGTTTATACCGATGATCTAGCACCAAGTGAATCGTTGATTATAAAAATACTGAGAAGCAAACATCACTTTGCAAAAATAATAAATATTGATACATCAAAAGCTGAAAGTCTTGATGGTGTTGAATGTGTTTTAACTTATAAAGATGTGCCTAATAAACCAATTACAAGAGCAGGGCAAACTTACCCGGAACCTTCACCGCAGGATTGGAAGATTCTAGATGAGTATGTACGTTTTAAAGGAGATGAGGTCGCTGTTATCGCAGCAACATCTGAGAAAATCGCCAACAAGGCAATGAAGTTGATAAAAGTAGACTATGAGGTATTAGAGCCAGTTCTGGATTACAAAACAGCGATACATGAAAAATCATTGGTTCATCCAGAGGGAGAGTCATTTACCCATTATGACATTGGGTTTAATCCAGAAAAGAATATTGCTGCAAAATATTATGTAGAAGTTGGAGATTATAAAAAAGGCTTTGAAGAAAGTGATGTTGTTTTGTCTAGAGAATACAACACACAAGCAACTCATCCTGGCATGATGGAACCTCTTACGACTTACACTTATTTAGATCACTTTGGTAGATTGGTGATCGTATCGGCGACTCAAATTCCATTTCATGTGAGAAGACTGGTAGCCAATTCACTTGATATGCCTATTAGCAATGTGCGTGTTATAAAACCTCGTATTGGTGGTGGCTTCGGATGTAAACAAACCGCAGCGAGCGAGTTTTTCCCTGCGCTTGTTACCATGAAAACTGGTAAGTCGGCTAAAGTTTTCTACACAAGAGAAGAAGTGTTTTTATCTTCAACGAGAAGACATCCCTTTAATATCAAAATATCAGTCGGAGCTACAAAAGATGGCGTTTTAAAAGCTTTCAATGTAGAAGCTCTATCAGATACTGGAGCATATGGTGAACACGCAGCAACGGTGATGGAAGCCTGTGCAGAAAAAATAATGGCCTTTTATAAGACTGTGGGTTATAGATTTGATGGTAAAGCGATGTATACCAATCGAGTTGCCTCCGGTGCTTTTAGAGGATATGGTAAAACACAAGGAGGTTTTGCTGTAGAATCCATCTTAAATGAATTGGCAAGTGAGTTGGGGATGGATCCAACCCTTTTAAGAAGTAAAAATATCATTCACAAAGGTGATAATTTAAATTTAGGTACATATCATAAATATGAGGAAGATGTCATTAGACAAGATAGCTGCGAGTTGGAATATTGTTTGAATAAAGGTAAAGAGTTAATCGATTGGGAGCGTCATTATCCAAGTAAAAAAATATCAGACACTAAAGTTAGAGGTGTGGGTATGGCGCTATCAACTCAAGGATCAGGAGTGCTAAATATTGATTCAGGTGGTGCAACGATTAAACTAAATTGTGATGGTTTTTTTACCTTGTTGATCAGTGCTACGGATATGGGCACTGGCTGTGATACTATTTTATCTCAGATGGCGGCGGAAATCTTAGAAGTACCACTTGAACAAGTGAATGTCTATTCAGCAGATACAGATGTAACCCCATATGATGATGGTTCTTATGCGTCTAGTTCGACGTATGTTACTGGGACTGCTGTCAAAAAAGCTTCTGAAAAAGTCTTGAGTGTTTTAAAAGAAGAAGTGGCACTATTAACAGAAACAGATGCTTTAGAAGTTACATATAAAGAGGGTGTGTTTAGTTATAAGGATCAGACGCTCACACTTAGTGATTTAGGATTTAAGTTGAATAACAAACAAATAAGTGTTACTGAAAGTCATGTTTGTTCTAAAGAGGCACCACCTTATAAAGCAGGGTATGCACTTGTAGATGTTGATCTTGAAACGGGAAAAGTGGATGTCGTAGATTTTGTAGGCGTTATTGATTGTGGAACGGTCATCAATACGAATCTAGCTACTGTACAGGCACAAGGTGGTATGTTACAAGGGATAGGCATGACATTGTTTGAAGAGATTACCCATGCATCTAATGGTGATGAAATGAATAAAAACTTTATGACATATAAAATTCCTAGCAGAAAAGACGCTTCCAATATCAGAGTCGAGTTTGCTGACAGTTATGAACCAACTGGCCCATTTGGGGCTAAATCGATCGGAGAAATTGTTATTAATACAGCAGCTCCTGCTATTGCCAATGCTATATTTAATGCAATAGGCATTCAGTTTAGAGAGTTGCCGATTACACCAGAAAAAGTGTATAAAGCATTAAGAGAAAAGAAGTAATCATCCTGATTCTCTCAAGTAGAAGGTAATGTATTAATCAGACGTCAACTATCACGTATAGTTGACGTTTTTATATTTTTCTAGCAGATGTAAATATTTTTAATGACATACAATTACTGACTGAGATCTATAAATATATGTGCACTTTTAAGTATCTTGTAGGCAAACCATTTATAATTCAATTTGGTCAAACGGACCTATGGTCTATATAAATGATTTAGAATCAGATTTTTTACACTTTGTATGTGATTGATGGCATAAACATTTCATTACTCTGTTTCTAGGGTTACATAATGGTTAAAAATAGTATGTTAAATGTCATAATCAGAAAAATTATTACCATAAATCTATTTGCTGAAAGACTATTAATTTTATGATAAAATAAATAAGTGAGTAGAATTTGATTTTGCTAACTCTGATGAAATCATATTAAGTACTTAGTAACTTATAATTATGAGATATTGTGATTCCAAAATCAATAAGGAGAGTATTATGGATAGTATAAACCTGTATAAAGAAAAATTTAAAAAGGCATTACTTGAGCTTAATAGACTAGAAGTCACAAGTATTCTTGAGCAGGTAAAAGGATATCAAGACAAAACCAACTTTGTAGAAGATATTCTCGTCCCTGTTCTAGAGGAAATTGGAGATGGCTGGGAAGATGGCACAGTAGCACTATCGCAAGTCTATATCAGTGGACGTATCTGCGAGGAGCTTATTGAAGTTCTATATCCACAAACTCATGATGAAGCAAATGATAAGCCTACCATAGCGATTGTTACTTATGATGATTTTCATCCATTAGGTAAAAAAATTGTTTATTCTACTCTTAAAGCGAGTGGAGTTTACTTGTTGGATTATGGATTCGGTGTTGATGATCAGGAGTTGATCAAGAGGATTGAAAGAGATAATATTGAAATTTTGATCATGTCTGTATTGATGTTGCCAACTGTATTCAAGATTAAGGATTTCAAAAATAAATTACGCGCAAGTGGTCTAGATACAAAAATTTTAGTTGGTGGTGCACCTTTTCGATTTGATTCTGAACTTTGGAAAATGTTAGAAGTTGATGCCATGGCCAGAACGCCTATTGACACATTGAATATTATAAAACAATGGGAGGAGACAAGTGATGAATAAGACTATGAGTTCTATGGAAAGAGTTCTTACTGCATTAAGTTTTAAAGAACCTGATCGTGTGCCAATGTTTTTATTGCTATCTCTGTATGGTGCTAATGAAATGAAAATGACACCAAAAGAATATTTTTCAAATCCTGAAAATGTGGTTGAAGCACAATTGAAGATGTTGAAAAAATATGACAATGATTGTTTGGATTCGTTTTACTATGCTGGCATCGAATTTGAAGCTTGGGGTGGCAAAACCATATTTAAAAATGATGCACCACCTGTTTCAGGAAGACCTAATATTCGTTCGCTGGAAGATATTGATAATTTAAAAGTTCCAAATGTCAATGAGTCACCTTCTCTTCTTAAAGTTCTAAAGACAATCAGAATGATGAAAGATAAAGTAGGGGATCAAGTACCAATAGTGGGCGTTGTTATGTCACCATTCTCGTTCCCTGTTATTCAGATGGGGTTTGACAGATACTTGGATTTAATCTATTCGGATGAGCTTCGATTTAATCGCCTAATGAAATTCAACGAGGAATTTTGTATAGAATGGGCTAATGCTCAAATCGATGCAGGTGCTACAGTAATTGCTTATTTTGACCCTATGTCATCTCCTACAATCGTACCTAAGGAACTTTATTTAAAAACCGGTTATGAGATATCAAAACGTACTATTTCGAAAATAAACGGCCCAGTAACAACACATTTTGCTTCAGCAATCACTTTGCCTATAATCGATGAGATTATAGAAACTGGCTCTGTTGTCGTTGGTGTAAGTTGTACTGAAGATTTAAATAAACTAAAAGAGAAGTGTAATGGTAAAATAACGATCTTGGGTAATCTAAATGGAATTGAAATGTGCAGGTGGACCAGCGATGATACAGAAAGAATCATAAAAGATCTTATCAGAAAAGCAGCGACAGGTGGCGGCTTAATCATATCTGACAATCATGGTGAGATTCCTATGCAGGTGCCAGAACAAGTACTCCTTGATATAGCAACCAATATAAAAAAATGGGGCACTTACCCATTAGATTGGGTTGATAACGATGAACAATAAAATTTGTATGGTTGTTTGTGGTAATTTCTTTAAGGAAATTAAAGCCATTATAGAATCAGAGGGCTATAAGAATGTCCGTTTGAATGTTTTTCCTTCGGAATGTGTAACATTTAAAAAGGTGGAATATGAGAATTTAGTGGATATCATAAGTAAAACAAAAGAAGAATGCACTTCCTATGAAGTTTTTTGTAGTTCTGGATGTGTCAACATAAAAAGCATTGACGAATCTCTCAAGACTACTGATGATAGAGTATACATTAACAAAACAGATGTTTGTTTTCATATGTTGGTTAATAAAAGTATTCTCGAATATTATATTAAAGAACGAAATTACATTCTTACACCAGGGTGGCTTCTAAAATGGAAACACTATGTCAAAGAAGTGTGGAAATTTAATGAGGAGACGGCACAGGAATTCTTTAAAGATACAACATCTCAGCTTTTACTGCTTGATACAGGTGTATATGAGAATACATATGAACATCTAAAAGAATTCTCTGAATACGTCAATCGACCATATCATGTAATACCAGTAGGTCTGGATTATTTACGTGGATATATCAACAATATTATAATGAAAAACACATATGAGACTAAAATTGAAAACCAGAATAAACAGCTTCAACTCAATAATCAAAAACTTGTAGACTATGCTTTGATTTTTGATGTTTTTAGTAATTTAACTGAAGCATCTAATGAATCGGTTGTAATCGAAAGTATTATAAATATGACGAGAATGTTTTTTGGTGCAGAAAAAGTAAAATATATTTCCATTCATAACAATGAAATTATGAAAGTTGTAACATATCCTAAAAACCTTGAGTTCGATGAGGCAAAGACTCAAAAACTATTCGGATTTAAAGATGTGCATATGTTAACAGATTCAGGTAGCGGTTTTGTAGTAAATATAGGAGCTAATGGTGAAAGATTAGGTGTTGTATGCATCGATAATGTTTCTAAAAAAGAGTTTATACTTAACTACTTAAATACTTTTTTGGATATAAGAAACGTTTGTGGACTTGCAATTAGAAATTCTCGTATTTATAGTGATTTTATTGACTCGCAAAAAAATCTATCTTTTCAAACCACTTACTTTAAACAACTATTTAAAAACTCACCAGAATCGATTATGATACTCAACAAAGACTTGAGTATAAAAGACATTAATGATGAGTTTACAAAACTCTTCCAATACTCACTTGATGAACTTTCAGAAAAAAACAGTATCTATTCCATCATACCTACCAAAGATATTGATGATTTTAATGATGCTATGGCAATGGTTCTTGAAGGTGGATACATCAAACATGAAACATCAAGAGTAAAAAAAGATGGGATTTATGTATCTGTGGAAATGTTATCGTATCCAATAGTTACTGAAAATGAACTTATAGGAATTTATATCATATACTCAGATATTACGACTAGAATAGAACAACAAAAAATAATTAATAAGTTAGCCTTCACAGATGAACTGACGGGATTATCTACGCGTAGAGTTTTTAATGATAGACTTCAGATGCAGCTTGAAATTTCAAAACGAAATAAAGATGTGTTTGCAGTTGTATATATTGACTTGGACAAGTTTAAAGAAATCAATGACACTTACGGTCATGATGTTGGTGACAAAGTACTTATAGAAGTTGCAAACAAACTATCTGAAGGTGTACGCAAAAGTGATACTGTAGCAAGAATAGGTGGAGATGAGTTTGTGTTGATATTGTCTAACCTTAAGTCAAAAGATGATGTTGAGATTATTATGGACAAAATGAATGAGAAAATGAAACTGGAGTTCATCGACAAGGATATCAATATTCCTATAAGAGCCAGTATTGGTTTTTCGGTATATCCCTATGATGGATTGGATTCTGAAACCCTTATTAAGAAGTCGGATGAATCTATGTATCAAGTCAAATATGGAAAAAAATAATCTTTAAATGTAATCATAAGATTTATAATCAATTAAAGTAATGAGTAGATTTTTTCTGCTCATTTTATTTTTTTTGTGAAAAACAAGTTACTGAATTGATTTAAAAGAGATATAGAAATACTTAGAAGAATATATATTTTTTCTGTTTATTTAAAATGCAAGGAATAAAGAAAACGAATACTTTGAACTTTTGCATCAAACCTAAATCTACAGAATTTGAGAGGATGAAGTTTAAATAAGGCAAATAGGACTTAAGGCAATTCTAATTATCAGTGTGATTTGCATATGCCTACTGGGCTTTCACTACAGATAACAATGGAAATGTATATCTTATTTACGTGATTAGTGATCCATCTGTGGATATATTGCCACTTCCTATGGCAAAATATGATGAGGCATCAGAGAAGTTGTATTTTTGTTTCATTATATTAATGGAGTAATTCATATCTATGAATTCAAGGATGACAAATGGGAAGAACTTGCCAATGCCGATAGGTTACTTCGAATAGATCATCAGTTTATCTACTATGATTTTCAGGTGATGTCTGATGGTTCTTTGGTGGTCGCGTATGTCGATCTTTTAGAAGAAGGCAGACTAACATCAAGATTTATAAAGATGGCAAATGGATAGAATATGGTGAACCAGGTTTCACCGAAGATACGGCAAGTTATATCAGTCTTGCTGTTGACCATAATAATCAATATGTATATGCTGCAGTGATTATCCAACGAAGTGAGATAGAAGTATGGAGATACTCAACTGATACAGGTTGGGAAGTTACTGACAACAGTAGTATCGAATCGGGTTATCATTATTGGGTAAAAATGGCAATTAGAAATGAGGATAGACCCATTCTAATTTATATGGATACAGATTTGGAAATGGAAGACGCTCGGTATGATTTATGATAAGAGAACATGGCAGTACATGGATCCTCATCCGTTTTCACCTACAATGATTAGAACTTTCGGTATGGTAATGGATTCAAATGGATGGCCTATTGTTTGTTTTAACGATAGTGAAAATGATAATAAGGTGACTTCGATGAAATATAATGGAGAAGCATGGGAAGAGTTCGGAAGTAGAGGATTTACACAAGAAGGTACAAGAATCTTAATTGCTGGAATTGACAAAACAGATGTTCCATTTGTACTTTTTCCTGATACAAGCAATGAAGGTCGTATAACTAAAATTGAATATGGTGAACTAGAAGCAGAGAGTACCACTTCTAGTGATACGATTGAAGATAATCAAGTTGAAGGATCAGAAGAGAACCAAACGACTGCACTTAATAATCAAGCAGACAGTGAACAAACAACTGAAACAGTTACGTCGCAGGAGGAAAGTGAAGAAGGTTCATCATCGATTTATATAATAGTCAGTGCTTTACTGGTTGTTTTGTTTGTTATATCTATATTTATCTTTTTAGTATTGAAGAGATGAAAAAAAGATGATGAGGACTAAGAAGATGAAGTAGAGTTACTTTTAAAAGTACGAAATTTATTAATCACATTTATTACACTTTAGGAATATTATTTATGAGTCACTAAATGAGTATATGATAGAATATGAAAAGCAGTTAGAAAAGGGTGATATAAAAAAGGCTTATAAAGGTTTAATGGATTTTATTATGAATTTTAGAATCCATTTTAAAAAACAGATATCCAGATTTCTTAGTATTGGGAAGTATTTACTATGGGTATATGGATATGACTTATTTTGCTTTTACACCTGAGATGCTTAATAAAAAGAAATTGAAGGTCGCCATAGTTTTTGTTCATGAGAAAGTGAGATTTGAAGTCTGGTTAGCGGCAAAAAATAAAAAGATTCAAGCAGAATATGTTTTCACCTCAATATAAAAACTATTCATCTATATTTAATGAAACACTTTTTTAGCATAATCATAAATACTCGGTACATCAGCTATGCATATATTGTTAAAACTGAATTTTCCAAATTATTGAGTAAATGCTTGTGATATACTTTTAAGTGAGTGGAAATAAGGGGGTAAAAATGAAATTAGATAAAGTAAAGATTAAACAAGAAATAGATAAAGTATCAAATGATTGGAACTTATCAGGAAATTTTATACTATTAAAGGATGGAGAAATCCTTCATAATAATCACTATGGGTATGCTAACAGGGAACTAGAGAGTCCTACAAAAAAGGACACGAAATATACCATGGATTCAAATGAAATGTTTTTTATCAGTCTAGCCGTAATGGTAGCAATTGATGAGGGGAAATTAAAACTTAGTGATTCTTTAAGGGAGTTTTTCCCGGAGTTTAAACACCGTGATAAAGTTACAGTTGAACATTTACTTCGAAATGAGTCTGGTTTAATTGACTTCTACCATGAAAAATTAATGGTTGAACTTGAAGCAGATGCAACATATCTCGAGTTATCAGAACATGACCGTGTTCGAAGAGAGAAACAAGTTTTATACGAAAATAGAGATTTTAAGAAGGTTTATTCTCTAATAGAATCATGTGATCTTGATTATGAACCAGGCACTAAAAAAAATGGGTCTGAAACTAATGCTGTTTTCTTATGTGAGATCTTAAAAGTTGTAACCGATCAAGAGCCATTTGATTATCTAAAAGAGCATGTTTTTAATCCTTTAAATATGTCGACTGTATGTAGAAATCAATCGCATGAAAGTTTGTCATATACTGTCCATAAAATGACTGAACTTGTAAGAATGCCGATTGATTATGAAGTAGATGGTTTATTTGATGTGACAGTTGAAGATATGTTGAAATTACTGGTTGCGTTTAGTAAAAGAAAAATCATTTCTAAAAAGTTATGGAAGAAGGCTTTGAAATATAACGAAGAAGGCAGAGGCATAATATTTGCCAATGCTAATGGATTTGATTGTACGAATACCACCTTCTTAGGTTATGGTTTTTATAGTTACATGAATCATAAAACTGGAGTGGCTTTTGCCAGTCTAGTGAATGAAGATCAGACGTTTAAATATATAGACAACTCATGGCATTATTTTAGAAGGGATTCAAGAGAAACCGTTGCTTCAGTTTTGACTTATCCGGTGGATACAAAAATGATTAAACTAAACAAGACAAATTTCTGGAATGCCATGAATATTACTATTGAAGAGGAACAAAACAGTTTTGTACTTGATGCGAAAGCTTCTGTTGCCATGGGATTAATGTATAAAACTAAAAAGACTTTCGTACAGATGGAAGGCAATCTAGTTGTAGGATTATTGGTTTTAAATGTGGATAAAAAGAAAGATGACTACAATATTGACATTATCATCATAGATAAGCGTTTCCAAAATAGAGGTTATGGTAAACACATGGTCAAGTGGGCTGTTGAGTATCTAAAAAAAGAAGGTGCAAAAACGTTGACTATAGGCGTGAGCAGACAAAACATTGGCGCTAAAAAAATATATATGAATGCAGGGTTTGTACCAAAGTCTGTTTATGATGGTGGTATGGAATTGGTTATGGAGTTCTAGTTTTTTTATACCAGTAAAACTGGCCCATAGAGGTGTTTGTTTATCAAAAAATATATTGAATGTAGTCATCTATACAACCAAGTGAACATCAATTTGATGTGACCTTAAACGGTGACTTTATGGCTAAATTTCATTTAATAACTAAAGAACTATTTGATCTATTCAATGCAGGCTATATCCTAAAACTTGAAGGTGGCACCAAGTATATATTTACTGTCGGTTTTATGTAATAAAACTTTGAGTTCTTATTGACTTGTAGGAGATGAAAAATCTTTTACAAGTCTTTTTTTATTCGTTTATTTTAGTTTGTTTGCAGTCGGATGAGATGAATGGACTGGTGATGGAATCTAAAACAATACAGAACCGCCTGGTATTATAAAATCAACTGCCTAATCAACCTTTGATTATTTAGTATATCCTGATGGTTATGCAGTAATAGATACTTTTAAGAAACTATTGCGAACGGAATTGGCTGAATTGTCAGAAAACTCATTGACAGAATTTTTATTATTGCATATACTTAAATTGAACTTGTTGGACAAGTTGCGACTTGTTCAACTTGTATCAATTTATTAAAATGGGGAGAACGAATGGATAATCAAAAAATAAACATCAGTAACTCAGAAAAAATCCCGTCATATGTGCCAGTTTATAATAAAATTTATGCTGATATTATGAACGATGTTTATAATGAAGGGGATCAGATACCTAGCGAATCAGCTCTTGCAAAAGAATGCGGTGTAAGTCGCCATACCCTTAGACAAGCTTTAACCATATTAACTGAAGACGGTTTGATTAAAAAACAACAAGGTAAAGGGACAATAGTAACAAAATATAAGAAATCGTTTAATCCAACTGAAAAGGAATTATTCAATCCTATGATTGAATATGCTGTTAATGAAGTGAAATTGGTCGAAGTGAAGTACAACTTTGCGCCACCTACTGAGATTGCTAGTCGAAAGTTAGATGTAGACACTAGCGAAATACTTCTTGCAAGTAACAATATTTACTCAGATCATGAACGTATCATCGGTCACTCATTTATGCAAATTCCATTAAAACGCATTGAACATTTAAAAATTGATTTAACCGACAATGAGGATGTTTCGAAATTATTGAACACGACTATTTTTAATATTGCCACGCAGGCAAATGTAAATATACGACTGGTCTCAGCTGAAGAACATGTCATAAACTTCTTGAATATTAGTGAAAAAGAAACCATCCTTTATCTAGAAGAAGTTTTATATGATGAACAAGGCAATCCTTTATGCAGATGCAAATGTTATTTTATACCAGACGCTTATGAATTAAACTTATGGATTTGACAATGATTAGTTTGATGATTCTATTCATATTTAAGTGGAATTATTCAAGTAATGGCTATATAAATGTATTTTAAGGAGGAACAATGAAAGACTATTTTAAAATCACTACTAGAACCATCGTTGCTACAGGTTTAGGCGCAGCTTTATTTACGTTATTGTTCATGTATGTAAAAGTACCTTCTCCAATTCCAGAAACTAGTTTTCAAACTGCATATGGCTTAAGTGCATTATTTGCCACTTTATTCGGACCTATTGCAGGCGGTCTGATTGCATTTATCGGACATGCTTTAAGTGATGCAATACAATACGGCTCACCGTGGTGGAGCTGGGTTATTGCGTCAGGTGTTGCTTCTTTCATCTTTGGATTTGCTTATAAAAGAACTTCTGTTGAAGAAGGTGAATTTAACATGAAAAGCATCATCACATTTAATGTTATTCAAGTTGTAGGTAACTTTATAGCATGGATCATAGTTGCGCCACTATTAGATATTTTAATTTATAGCGAACCTGCAAACCTTGTATTTTCTCAAGGAGCATTTGCAGCTGTGAGTAACTCACTTAGTGCAGGTGTCATTGGTACATTGTTATTGATTGCTTACGCTGCTACACGATCTAAGAAAGGCAGTTTGACTAAAGAATAATGTAAGGAGAAACAGTATGAACAAAAAACTAATCATTGAATTTAAAGATTTTTCTTTTCAGTATTTCAGTCAAGCTGAACCCACTTTACATAACATTAATTTGAAAATTTACCAAGGTGAGAAAATCTTAATAGTTGGACCAAGTGGAAGTGGTAAAAGTACACTTGGTCACTGTTTAAACGGACTTATTCCCTTTTCATACAAAGGAAACATCACAGGTAAGTTAACAGTTGGCGGCCTTGAAACACAAGATCAGGATATCTTTAAGTTATCAAAACAAATAGGTACAGTACTTCAAGACTCAGATGGTCAATTTGTTGGTTTAACTGTAGGGGAAGACATCGCTTTTGCAATGGAAAATGATAATGTTAATCAAGAAGAAATGAAAAAACGTGTGTTAAATGTTTCTAAGATGGTAGATATGGATCGTTGGTTGACTAATTCACCTTATGAATTATCAGGAGGACAAAAACAACGAACCTCTTTAGCGGGCGTGATGATTGATAATGTTGATGCTTTACTATTTGATGAACCACTTGCAAATCTTGACCCTGCTACAGGTAAAACAGCCATTGAAATCATTGATGATATCCACGAGGAAAGCAATAAGACCATTATCATCATTGAACATCGACTTGAAGATGTATTACATCGTGATATTGATCGCATCATAGTGATGAATGACGGTAGAATTTTAGCAGATATGAATGCTCATGAACTTGTATCATCTCCAATTCTGATTGAAAATGGTATTCGTGAACCTCTTTATGTGACAGCTTTAAAATATGCTGGTGTAAAGGTTACACCAGATATGAAACCTGGTCATATCCATACTTTGGAGACTTCTCATGTCAGCGACAAGGTATACAAATGGTATCAATCGATTTCGAAAGAAATCATAAAAAACACACAGCCGTCTATCATCAATATGAAAGATATTTTTTTTGAATACGATAAGAATAAACCAGTTCTAAAACATATCTCGTTTGATATCAAAAGAGGAGAAATGGTTTCAATTGTTGGTCGGAATGGTGCTGGAAAATCAACGATTTCTAAACTTCTATGTGGATTCGAAAAAGAATCACAAGGATCAATCTATTATGAAAGTAAAGATATAAAAGACAAGACCATCAAAGAAAGAGCTGAAATCATAGGGGTTGTTATGCAAAATCCAAATCAAATGATTTCAAAACCCATGATTTACGACGAAGTTGCTCTTGGGCTAAAGTTAAGACAAGTGCCCGAAAAGGAAGTTAAAGAACGTGTTGCACAAGCACTAGAAATTTGTGGTTTATCTCCTTTCGTCAATTGGCCAATCTCTGCACTCAGTTATGGACAAAAGAAAAGAGTGACCATTGCTTCTATACTGGTTCTTAATCCAAAAATCATCATACTTGACGAACCGACTGCAGGACAAGATTATAAACATTACAGTGAAATTATGGAGTTCTTACTTGAGATCAATAAGGCTGGTATTACAGTAATTATGATTACCCATGATATGCATCTTATGTTAGAGTATACGCCTCGAGCAATCGTCATATCAGATGGCGAAAAAATTGCAGATGCTCCTTCAGCTTTTGTTTTAACGGATCAGAAGATAATTAGAAATGCCAATTTAAAGGAAACATCTCTTTATAACTTAGCACAACTCGTAGGTATTGAAGATGAATCGAGTTTTGTACAAAGTTTTATCGATTATGAAAGACAGGTGAGATTATGAAAATAAATTTATTCTCATACAACAAGGAGAATACTTTCATCCACAATCTTTCTGGATTAACTAAACTTATATGTTTTTTATTATTAACCTTTGCTGTGATGTTTTCATATGATATACGTGTGATTCTAACTGTTATGACATTTTCAATCGTTGTATTTAAAGTATCTAAAATTCGTTTTAAACAAATTAAATTGATGGTCATTTATGTCTCTGTATTTATTGTAATGAACGCGGTCATTTCATTTTTCTTTGCACCAGAACATGGTGTGGGCATATATGGAACTCGGCATGAAATCGTAGCATTGACTAAATCTTTGTCATTGACTTACGAACAATTATTTTTTCAGGTGACCAAACTATTTAAATATGCATCAGTTATCCCATTTGGTATTATCTTTTTACTGACGACAAATCCAAGTGAATTGGCTTCAGCTTTGAATGGTGTTGGTGTGCCTTATAAAGCATCTTTTGCAGTGGCTTTGACGTTGCGTTACTTCCCAGATATTCAACGTGAATACAATGACATCAGTCAGGCGCAACAAGCAAGAGGTTTAGATCTTTCAAAAAAAGCAAAATTGTCAAGTCGATTTAAGAATGCCTTACTTATCATAGTGCCTCTAATTTTTTCAACATTGGAACGTATAGATACAATCAGTAACGCCATGGATTTAAGAGGATTTGGTAAAGGTAAAAAAAGAACGTGGTATAGCAAGGTTGAAATGAATAAAAACGATTATATCGCTTTATCACTATCTGTTCTAATCTTTCTAGGGACCATTGCTGTATCGGTTTTTATCAATGGTGGTAGGTATTACAACCCGTTCATTTAATATAAGCATCTAACATTTTAGGTGTTTTTATAAAATCGAACTGTAAATATTAAACTATTTTAACAAAAGGAGGAAAATCATGAGACCCATTTTAGTTTTTCAAACAGATTTCACTTACAAAGAAGGCGCTGTGTGTGCGATGTACGGTGTTGTAAAGAGCGTGGATAGACAACTAGAAATTATCGACGGGACTCATGAAATCCCCCAGTATGATACATGGAGTGCTTCATACCGTATGTATCAAACCATGAAATTTTGGCCTAAAGGTACGATTTTCGTTTCTGTAGTAGATCCAGGTGTGGGGACACCAAGAAAAGCATCTGTTGCTAAGACCGCTGATGGATATTATGTGGTAACACCTGACAACGGCTCTCTTACCCATTTAAAGAAGTATGTTGGTATAACAGAAATTCGAGAAATTGACGAAACGGTCAACCGATTGAGAGGTAAAAATACAGAAGGTGTCGGTATTTTTCATGGAAGAGATTTATTTGCATATTGTGCTGCAAAGTTGGCGAGTGGACTCATTGATTTCGAAGGTGTTGGACCAGTCTACCCTGTCGAAGAAATCATAGAACATACAACGTTTGAACCAGAACTTGCTAATCAAATCGTCAATGGAATATTAGAGATAGATGATCCAAACTTTGGAAATGTATGGACAAATATTCCACTGGATTTATTTACAAGAGCGGGATTTGAATATGGTGACTATTTAGATGTCACAATCAAACATGATCAAGAGGAAGTATTTAATAAAAGATTATTGTTTCAGTATTCATTTGGATTCGCTGATAAAGGCAGTCCAATGATTTACAATAATGAATTGATGCGTATCTCTCTTGCTGTGAATCAAGGTAGTTTTTCTAAAAATTATAAAATTTCTACTGGAGATAAATGGACTGTTCACTTCGAAAAGAAAGAGGTTTAGACATGTTGGTTAAAGCCACAGAGCTTAATAGAGAGGCAATCCTTACTTATTGTAATGAAGAACCAAGCATCAATTTATTCATTATTGGAGATATTGAACTTTACGGTTTTGATACTGATTTCCAAGAGGTCTGGATTCAAGAGAAGGAATCGAAAATACTTGGTGTTGTACTTAAGTATCATGATAACTTCATCATATATTCTAAAGAAACAATGGACTATCAAGAAGTAGTGACTTTACTTTCAAAACATAAGGTTTCTGTAATAAGTGGTAAAGCGACAATCTTAAATGAACTGTATCCTTTAGTTAAGGATGAATACAATAAAAAGGAAATGAACTTTGCCGAATTAACAGATGATAGGCTTTTGGAAAGAAACATACAAGGTGTTATAAAAGCAGCTGTTGAAGATGCAGGATTGATAGCGGCTGCCTATGGTGACATTGACGAATTCAAATATTTGTATTCAGATCAACTAGAAGAGCGTGAGAAGCAAATTGTCGGTCGTATTTCATCAGGTGAAGGTATTCATATGTTCATTAAAGAGAAGGATACTATTTTAAGTCATGGTAATACAGCGGCTGAAACCACTACAAGTGCAATGATTGGTGGTGTGATGACACATAAAGACCATCGCCGTAAAGGTTTGGCTCGAATGGTTGTGTCTGCATTATCTTTAGACTTGTTAAGTCGTGGAAAACATGCATGTTTATTTTATAGTAATGAGGCTTCAGAGTCTCTGTTCAAAGCACTTGGATTTAAGGATATTGACAAATGGATTGTATTAGGAGGAAAAAACAATGAATAACATTTTAGTATTGCAAAGTGATTTTGGTTTAGCTGATGGTGCTGTTGCTGCCATGTTAGGAGTTGCTCATGAAATAAGTAAGGACTTAAGAATTCACAATTTAACCCATGATATTACGCCTTACAATATATGGGAAGCGTCTTATCGTTTATTCCAAACTTGTAAGTATTGGCCTGAAGGTACTGTGTTTGTTTCAGTGGTAGACCCAGGTGTTGGATCGGCTAGAAAAAGTGTTGTGGCAAAAACATCAAGCGGTCAATATATTGTGACACCTGATAACGGAACCCTTACCCATATGAAAAAATTTATTGGAATCGATGCTGTAAGAGAAATTGAAGAATCAGTTCATCGAAGAAAAGATTCTGAGCATTCGCATACTTTTCATGGAAGAGACGTTTATGCATATACTGGTGCTAAACTGGCAGCTAATGAAATCAATTTTGAAGATGTAGGTAATGAATTATCTGTTGACAGAATCATAGAAAACAAAACTGGTGATGTCATTAAAACCGAGACCAGTATTAGCGGTTGTATCGATATACTGGATGTAAGATTTGGTAGTCTTTGGACCAACATCAGTAGTGATGATTTCAGAAGTGTCGGTTTTAAACATGGTCATCGGATAGAAGTTTTAATCAAGAATGGCCCTACAGTGGTGTACAACAATCGAATCATTTATGATAAATCTTTTGATGCAGTTTATGTAGGTGAGCAAATTATATATACCAATTCATTGATGCGAACAGCAGTTGCGATTAATCAAGGCAATTTTGCTAGAGCTTATAGTATCGGTACTGGAATTCACTGGACAATTGAGTTCAAAAAAATCGAATAATTCCTAAGTGATAAAACCATCAGACTTTCATCTAAGGAAATCAGCTTAAACATATCTTAAGCTGATTTTTGCATTTTGAAAAGTAAATAATGGTGACTCCTCTAAAAATACTAGAAGAATTATAGAATTCATTCAATATTGGATAAAACGCTTTGTTTGTATCATATTATTTAGTACACTTAATAAGAGCATACTAAATGAAACGAAGTATGTTTATGTAATATTGAGTTCAATTATAAATAGGGAGAGTAGAATGATAAATTTTGATATGGCTGAGGTTATGATTCAGTTAATTGGTGGTTTGGGACTATTCCTTTATGGCATGAATGTCATGGGTGAAGGGTTGCAAAAATCTGCTGGTGACCGAATGAAGAGTATCGTTGAGATTCTTACTAAAAACCGAATCATGGCGGTTATTGTTGGTATGGTTGTTACAGCAATCATTCAAAGTTCAAGTGCGACTACAGTAATGGTAGTTGGTTTAGTTAATGCAGGGATTATGAATCTGACACAGTCTGTTGGAATCATCATGGGAGCAGATATTGGTACGACTATTACCGCTCAGCTTGTTTCGATAAACTTAACCGCTTTAGCACCTTTTTCCATAGCTTTAGGTGTCATCATTAATTTAACAACCAAAGATCCAAAAATAAAGAAGTATGCAGAGATCCTAATTGGATTTGGTATTCTATTCATGGGTATGGATATCATGAAAAGCGCATGTAAACCTTTGAGAAGTTATGAGCCTTTTACCAATCTATTAACGCGATTTGGTAGTGGTTCTATATCTGATACTTTTCTTGCTATAGGTACAGGATTTCTCGTCACGGCAGTCATTCAAAGTTCATCAGCGACAACTGGTATTATGATAGCTCTTGCTGCTGCAGGCCTTTTAAATATTGATTCTGCATTCCCAGTTCTATTAGGTGCCAATGTTGGAACTTGTGTTACAGCACTGTTATCAAGTATTGGTGCTAAAAGGGCTGCAAAAAGAGCCGCTGTTATGCATTTGACAATCAAAATCATCGGTACCGTCACTTTTGCATTGTTGTTATCAGATATAACCATTTCTCTCGTCAATATGCTGTCCGATAATCCGGCTAGACAAATTGCTTGGGCACATACATTATTTAATGTCATTAATACGATTATATTACTACCATTTGCACCGTTATTGGTCAAGTTTGTTATGAAAATCATGCCGGGTGAGGACACTAAAGAGGAACAGGATTATTCACTTGCCTTAGATGATCGGATACTTGAAAATCCATATATCGCATTAAATCAGCTTAAACATGAAATTGTTAATATGGGTGTCTTGGCAGAAAAATCATTTTCAACTGCAATGTACGGATTTATTAATGATGATATGCAAAAAGTCGGTAGCGTTTTTAAGTATGAAGTAAGGATTAACAATATGGAACATGAAATACTTGAGTATTTAGTAAAGATTTCAAACTCTGCTGTTTCAGGTGAACAACGCGAAAAAATAGATGAGTTGTTTCATACCGTTAATGACATTGAGAGAATCGGAGATCATGCAGAAAATATTGCAGAACTTGCTGAATATAAAAAGAAGTATCAATTACAGTTTTCCAAAGAAGCCAAAGAAGAGTTAATTAATATATCTGACGTTGCCCAGAAAGCCTTAAAGATAGCTTTAAATAGTATTGACATTGAGGACGAGAATGAAGCAAATAGAGTTATTGGTATTGAAGAACGTATAGATGTGCTCGAAAAATTACTGCGTAAGAAACATATTAGAAGACTGAGTGATGGAACTTGTCAACCAAGAGCGGGTGTTGTTTACCTAGATGTCATCAGTAATATTGAACGTGTGGGTGATCATGCGATGAATATTGCTGAACTATACACAACAGAAGAAGAAGTTAAAATACCGGTAGTTTAAATATAACTTTAAATTTCAGATAGGGCCTTGAGTATATTAAAATGCAAGGAGTCGATGATTCTTGAAGGATGGATTATTAAAGTATTTCTGATGAATCACTCTAATGAATAGCCATACAAAAAATAATATTTATAAGAAGGTATTTCATTATTGAGATACCTTTTTCTTGTAAGGAATGTAATACTGGTGTGATAATCACTTGAGACTGTTAATTCTAAGCTAAGCAAGTAGAGTGCAGTACTATACGATTAAGTGTACTTTACCATGCTATTTGATGGAATCATTAGGTATGATTAATTACTACGAGAATCACTTTGCATTTAAATACACCTAATGCAAAGAAAGTTTTTAACAACTTTGATATAATCCTTACAGGAGGTGAGGTTATGGATTGGCAGAAACGTATGAACCAAGCAATGGAATATATAGAAAACAATTTATCTGATACCATTGATTATAGTATAGCAGCAAAGTTTATGAACTGTTCGGAGTGGGAATTTCGTCGTATTTTTTCTTTTCTCGCTCAAAGGTCATTATCTGAATATGTTCGTCATAGGAGATTAACTGTGTCGGCCTTGGATATCCAAAAGGGAGCAAAAATAATCGATGTATCTGGGCGTTATGGATATGAGTCTCAAGCTGCTTTTTCTAGAGCATTTAAAAATTTGCATGGTTTAGCACCATCCTTGGCCCGAAACAAGGAAGTAATACTTAATCCGTGTCCTCGCTTAACTTTTAAGTTAGTATTAATGGAGGGGATTGCAGTGGAAAAGGACTTGAATCAAACAGTAAGTATCATTGGTGGTGGAGATGTTGGTTACGCCATTTCGGTCGATATGGACAAAAAAATCATTCATAAAACCAACGAGCATTTTTGGAATATCAAGGGGAATGATATTATCGGTACAACGGCGCTTCCTTTATATGGTGCCTTTACTTCAGAAGAAAAATGTCAACTTTTCGGTGACTTAAAAGAACAAAAGGTCTTGGAGATAGGTTGTGGAACCGGTCGCTCTTTGCAGTATATAGGACAGAAGAAAGCTTCGGAACTGTGGGGGATAGATATATCAAATGAACAGATTAAAAAAGCTGAACAACATCTAGCAACTTGTAATCTCTCTGCAAATTTAATCTGTTCTCCAATGGAAGAGGATTGTGGCTTACCTTTGGCTTATTTTGATACAGTCTATTCTATTTATGGTATCGGTTGGACAACCGATCTTGAAGGTACATTTCATCGTATGGCTTCGTATCTAAAAAAAGATGGTGTTTTTATTTTCAGTTGGTCTCATCCAATACATAAATGTGTAGCCGTAGAAGAAGAAATGTTAAATTTCAAGAAATGTTATTTCGATGAATCGTGGTATTCAGTATCACTTGATGGTGATGCCATATCGTTATCAGATAGGAAAATATCCACCTATGTGAATGCGTTAGCTAAAGCTGGGTTTGTCATTGAGGAGATGATCGAAGAATCCGATAATGAAATTCTTGAATCTAACGACAGCAAGTTCGCTCAAAAAGCTAAAATGCTTCCGGTTACTTTTGTTATTAAGGCAAGAAAATTATAGTTCCATACTGTAACACGATGAATTACCTGTTATTTATACGAACAGTCGATTAGCAATGACTCATTACTTAGATAAAGTAAAGGTAAATTCACATAAAGCACCTATGAAATTAGGTGCTGAAACATAAAAGAAAGCTAAGATATGATATGAAGGATAGAACCTTCTATTATGCCTTGGCTTTTAATATTATAAGGGTTAAAGTAAGTATAATACAACAAAGAAGCGTGCCTATTCAGTGCCATAGCGAGCTAAAAATACAGCAATAACTTTTTAGCATGGGTTTCATTTTTGTTTGTCTAGACCATCTGTAAAGAGTGCTTATTTCTACTCAAGTAGAACTTTATCTGTTGCAAAAGTATATTATATTTGGTTCTAAACGGTCATAACTGTTTGGAACTTTTTTTTATAAAACCATGAACAATATGACTTGATACAATACCAAGTAATGGTACTTAGGACCTTATGAAGAAAGGTAAGATTAAAATTGGTTTAGAAAGTGATTAGAAATGGATTCACAGGATTGTATTAAATTTACTTAATATATAGAGTTAGTGATATATAGAACAAAGGAGAAGAAAATGAAGGAATTACTTTTATCAAGAAAAAAGCAATTTATTGTCTATATCATCGCATGTTTATTTCCAGTTGTTAGCCAGATTTCGACAAATTACGTTATATCTTTGTTAATCGGGACAGCAACTGAAGGTCGTGTGGATATGTTTTGGCAGATGTTATGGTTGAATTTTGTTGTAGTAGCAGTAGCACTCCCACTATTATTCGTATGTTCTAGGATGATGCGTATCGGATTTATCAGAGATATTATTCTTGATGTTAGAAAGCTCGCATTTGACAAAATCCAAAGCTTGTCATTTGAAGGATTCAACAAAAAATCAAAAGCAACTTACATGTCTCATTTGATTAACGATATCAATTTATTTGAAGAACAGTTTTTCTTGAAATTGATTAATGTAATCTTCAGAGGTGGGGCGTATGCAGCATCTTTAGTGATTCTTGCATTTTATGACATTGCATTCTCAATGATAATTTTGGTGACTTCAATTCTTGTATTTTTAGTGATTAAGAGATTGGAAGGCAAGACGATTGCTATGCAGGAAAACATATCAGAGTCCAATGAGAATTTGACTGTGGCAATAAGCAACACCTTTGAAGGCTTGTCCTTATTAAAACTGAATAGAGTAGAGGAGACCCTCTTAAATAAGAACATAAAGAGTATTGATCATCTTGAAAAGAAAAAAATGAATTATCAAGTATTTACAGAAAGCCAGAGAAATGTAACCAGACTGCTTTCAACATTTATTTTTATAGGCATCTTGCTTTACTGTCTTAATTTGATAGGCACAGGTATCGCTACGAGTCAAATCGTTTTTATGATCGTACTGGCAAATGGTTGCATCTGGCCACTTGAACAGTTGATCCCGCTATTCAATGAACTGAAAGGCAGTTTAAGAATATTTGAGAAGATTACTACGATTGAAACTCATTTGCCACAACATGAGCAAGGTGATGAAAAACTGTCATTTAATGACTCTATTGAACTTAAGGATGTGAGTTTCTCATATGAAGATAAAATGATCTTAAATCATGTGAACTTAAAACTGGAAAAGAATAAAAAATATTTATTAAAGGGCGCAAGTGGTGCTGGCAAATCGACATTAATGAAAATCTTATCCCAGACCTATTTTGAATATGAAGGTGAAATTAACTATGATAATGTGGAATTAAGATCTATAAATTCAGAAGATTATAATAGTCATGTAGCTTTTATTTATCAGGATGTATTTTTGTTTGAAGATACGATGATCAATAACTTAACTCTATTTAGAGATATAGATGCTGTTAAGCTTGAAGATGCGATATCCAGAGCTGGCTTAACGGATTTTATTGATGATCATCCTGATAAATTGAACCGTGTCCTGGAAGAAAACGGATTAAATCTTTCTGGAGGACAAAGACAAAGAGTATCAATTGCTAGAGCTTTGATCAAGGATGTAGACATTGTATTTTCAGATGAGGCAACTTCCAGTTTAAATGCTGAATTAGGTGCTCAAGTCGAACAAACGTTATTGGATCTCCCGTGTACATTAATCGCTGTATCTCATAGATATTATCCAGGTATCACAGAAAACTACGATGGTGTCATAGAAATAAAAAATGGTAAAGTTCAGTTGTATCCAATAGAAAATTATTTTCAAAAGGAGGTTAGTGTATCATGAAAAAAATATTAAGAAAAGCTCTACCAATTTTGCTGATGGCATTAACAGTAGGTTTGGTAGTAATTTTACTTGAGGCTTTAATTAACATTACAATGATGAAAACGGTAGATGCTATGATGGATCCTGAGAAGAAGAACCTGTCCTCATATGTTGTTAGAATGCTTCTAGTAACATTTGCAGTGTTGCCTTTGAACATACTTCTTGCTTACTTAAAAGGCAAATACAAAAAGAAGAGTATGAGAAGTTTGAAACATCACTATTTAAAAAAAGTGTTCAAAAAAGATATTGCAGCTTTTGATGCTGAACACAGTACAGATTACGTAAGTGCCATGACTCAGGACATGACTACTATAGAAAATGGCTATGTGGCTGGTAAATTTGAAGTGATTTATCAGGGATTATCCTTTTTCTTTGGTTTAGCAGTTATTGTATATGTGAGTCCTTGGCTTCCTGTTTTAGGTGCTGGATTAGCAGTTATAGTTGCCTTGGTTTCAATAATGTTAAGTAAACCGATTAAAAAGCATCAGAAAAAACGAAGTGACCTATTTCAAAAATACTCATCGTATATACATGCCTGTCTGAGTGCGTTTCATATTATTAAAGTAAACAATTTAACAGATAAGGCAAAAAAAGATTTCCATCATAAAAGTGAAGTGATCCAAGGGCAGAGTTATATTATTGATAGAATGAATAGTTTCATTTTTGCCTTGCAGAATTTTATGATGAGCTCTTTAATGATTGGAATGATGGGAGCTGCTACCTATTTAACAATTAATAACAAAATGACTTTTGGTGGCATTGTATTAGTTGTAAACAGTATTGATAAAATTCTAGGGCCGGTACAAATGATGGGTGAGTGGATGCCTAAGATTTCTAGTTCCAAAGTGCTATTTGAAAAGATGGATAAACAATTGGATAAAGATATGTTGACTGAAGCAGAAATAGGAGAAAATCATGACACTATTTCAATTGAAAACAGTCTAAGATTAGATCGTGTAAGTTTCTCATACAACCTAGAAAGCGAAGGGGAAATTCAAGTATTTGAAGAAATCTCATTAGAGCTTAAGAAAGGGAACAAGTATTTGATTATGGGACCGAGTGGTGGTGGAAAATCAACATTACTAAAACTTCTAAGGAAGTATCACAAACCGACAGACGGTGAGATTTACATTGATAATCTTCCAATATCATCCTTAAGTCATGGTAGTTACTATCAAATGATTGCTAATGTTGAGCAACATGTTTTCTTGTTTGAAGACAGTTTGAAAGATAATTTATGTTTGTACAAAAACTATGATGATGACTCTATCAATAAGGCTATAGAACAGTCGGGATTAAAAACTCTAATTGACAAACTACCAGACGGATTAGATACAATGATCTACGATAATGGAAAGAATCTTTCAGGAGGAGAAAAAAGTCGTATAGCCATTGCAAGAGCACTTTTACAAGAAGCTCAAGTGCTTATACTTGATGAAGCATTCTCAAGTCTGGATGATCATGTTGCCAAAGCTATAGAAAAAACACTTTTGGCCTTAGATCATGTAATGCTTATTAATGTCAGTCACATATGTTTTGATGATACAAAAGATGACTATCACCAGATTCTTCAAGTCGCTCAGAAGAAAATAGCTTAACAAAACTTCCTAAAGAGAAAAAAGATGATACATCTACAGCTCACATTTAGATAGAATTTTATGAATATACCATTTTATATTAAAGTGCTTTTGATCAATAGAACAAATAATTTTATAGAAGGCCAATGTTATTTTATTAAATACAGATATCTATGATAAAATGTATTCATTGATATTATAAAAAAGGAGATTTTAAATGCAAAATTATAAAATGACAATAGCATATGATGGTAGAAAATACAAAGGATTCAGTAAATCAAAAGGTAACATAGAAAAAAGTATTCAAGGAAAATTGGAACTCATTTTGAAGAAGCTTTATGAAACAGAAGTGGAAGTTATCGGCGCAATAAGCACTGATGCAGGAGTTCATGCAAAGGGGCAAGTCGTTTCTTTCACTGTAGCAAACAACCAGTTTAACAAAAAAGAAATCCATGACTATTTCGAAAAGTATCTAACTGATGATATTATTGTTTTATCTCTAGAAACAGCAGATGCTCGTTTTCATAGTAGATATCAAATGAAAAGTGCTACTTATGAATACCGTTTATGGAAAAAGGATGCTCCTAATCGACCATTATTTGAAAGACAGTTTGTTAATTTAATGGTTCAGTTATTAAACGTTGATAAAATGAAAAAAGCTGCAGAGGATTTAGTAGGTGAACATGATTTTATCGCCTTTACGACAAATAAGAAAACAAGAAACTCAGTAAAGAAAATGATTTCTATTGATGTAGAGGAAAATGAGTATGAGATTATTATCACAATGACTGCAAATGGATTCTTATTGAACATGGAGAAAAAGATAGTTGGTACTTTGGTTCAAATTGGTCTTGGACAAATTCCAGTTAGAAGCATTGAAAATGCCTTTGAATTTAAAGAACCCGATAGTGTAGGACACATATCTAGCGCGGGTGGACTCTGTTTATTAAGTGTCCAATATTAATAAATTAAAATAAGACTTTGATTAGAAGGAACCTGATATTTGAATCAGGTTCTTTTGTCATTGTACCCAATGAAAAATTGCTACTTTAAAATGCAATTGTTGAAATTACATATATGATGAGTTTTTAGTTTATGAAAGATAGAAAACAACAGACTCAACATATGTAGAGTGTTGTGAAATTAAAACCAAATAATTTAAATAAAAAATTTTTATTTGACTATCCTTGAATGAGTCACGTTCTTGTAGCCTTTAGTGTTTTTTCAGTTTTCACACATTATTAGTAATGTGTGAATTTATCAATGTCTTCTTTATATTTTCCCCCCACTTTTAATCGGATGATTATAACGGATGCCACTAAAATTCCATAAGTGATTATGACAACAATATTCGTTGTGATAATGTTCATGAACATGAGTATGATCATTAATAAATTTAACAGTAATAGATAAACATGAATATCATGATGTTTTCGCCAAGAACTCTTTTTTGTAAGTATCATGAAAAGAAATATGACAGACATAAATATAAGCATACCTGGGAATACATAATCAAGAGACCATGTAAATTCAAAGTCTTTAAAATCAAAAACAATCAGCATCAGGAGAATAGAAAACATCACACCACTAAAGGCTTTAAAACCTCTATAGGACTTCAAAATACGATAACTCATGATTAGAAATAAGACACTGCCATGAACGTATGTATACCATGGTATGATTAAACTGAGTAAATAATTGATGATGACAAAACCAAGCAACATTCTACTAAAATATCTTGTGCGTCTATTCTTATATTTTGGATAGTTCATTTAATCACCTTCATTCGAGTATATAAAAATTTCATCATCAGTGATGTCTTTTAACAGTTTGAAGAAATAATCAATGACATCTCTTTCTTCGATACACCGCGATAAACTTATAACAAGTTGATTATTGTAAGTAACAATTCCCACATTGACATTATGTGGTTTAGAAGCATACAACAACATCTCAAAGTGTTTGACATATGGCATCATGCTCTCTGGTAGTGTGACAATGCCAGGATTGGTTAATACTGAAGTTGTAATGGATTTCATCTTGAAAGTTCTCGCCTGTTTTAGTAAAAAGCTCTTAAGAATATTTGGCATAACACGCATGAATAATAATTCTTCGAAGCTTACATTCTGACTAAATTTTGCCTGAAGATTATCAGGTTTTATTTGCTCCTTAAACTGTTTATCAATAATGGAAATCAAATCTTCAAGAGGTAGATTTTGCTCTATGACTATGTTCATGACATAGACAAAATTTCTAAGTGTATCCGTTTTAAATATTTTCCTAAGATTAACTGGTACAGCAATGGCAATTGGACCGGATTTTCTTATAGCAAATATGGATTGTATATATAGTGCGGTTAACAAAATAGTAATGGTTGTATTAAATGTTTTAGCAATCCTCTTTAATGTACTAACAGACAAAATTGCATGGTTCACCAAGACACCTTCAGTGTGTATATGGGTACCGGTTATATGTTTTACACGTTTGTTTTTCGATTTATGTTTTGTATCATTAGAAAAATGTTTGTAGCCATCTTGTAAGTTTTCTTTGGTATTGCCCATAAGTCTAAGGTGGTCTGATGAAACATCCGCAAATTCGCTAAGATAACGATACAAAAGGGCTTTTAAAAATTCAAAAGCACCATAGCCATCTGTTAAAGCGTGAAAACACTCCAAAGAGATTCTTTTATCATAATAGTAGACATTGAAAAGATAACCATTGCTTCGACTTAAATTAATATAGGTACAAGGCATTTTTTTCTCTTCACTAATGATGCATTGCTTTGGATTTTCATCTAAGTAGGCCCAGAACAATCCTCTTTTAAGCGTAACTGCCATGGAAGGAAAGTACGGTAAGGTAGCATCCAAAGCTCTTTGAAGGCATTCGGGTATTATGGTGTGTTCCATTACAACAGAAACTCTGAAGGTGGCAGGATCATATTTATGTGCAAATGCCGGATATATCTTCGCTGCATTATCTAGTTTTATCCATTTATTTTCAGTCATTTTAATTACCTCTATTTATTTAAATATACATTAGGTTCATATAATTAAAAATAATTCTATGAACGATATCTTTCATCGTGTATAATCATTTCAGGAGACGATATGAAAAATACAAGTTTAATTAGTCGAGTACTAGAAAAAATATTATGGTTGACAAAAATAGCTTCACTCAAGGGTGTGGATAATTTTGATGAACATTATGAGAAACTAAAAAATAAACATGACCATCAATACGAATTGCCTAAACTTAAGTTTAAATCTAAAATTTTATCCTTTAATGCGACAGAACTACCTGTCTATCACATGAAATCAAAAAAGAGAAGTCAAAGATGTATTGTCTATCTACATGGTGGTGGATTTTTACATGAAATTAAGTTGGTTCATTGGATTATGCTGGATAAGTTATGTCAAGATACTGGGATTGACATTTATGTTCCTCTTTATCATTTAGTACCCAATTATTCCTTTATTCATTCAAATGATAATTTAATGAAGTTGTATGATGTCTTAAAAACCTTTTATTCAGAAGACAATATTAGTTTTATGAGCGATTCGGCTGGAGGCAGTTTAGCATTATCCATCTCACTCCAACAAGTGATGGAAGGCAATAAAGGCCCGCGACAGAACATTCTGATTTCACCATGGGTTAATGTTGCTATGGAAGATGATCTCGTCTATGAATCATATGAGGCTATAGATCCTTTGCTTGGTCTATATGCCTTGAGAAAAGCTGGAAAAGCTTGGGCTGGTGATTTTGATGTAAAAGACTATAGAATAAGTCCAATCTACGGAGATCTTTCTAAGCTTCGTAATGTTATGATCATCACAGGCACAAAAGATATGTTATATCCAGATATTGTTGAGTTCAACAATCGGCTGAAGAAAGTGGATGTCAAGAGCCGATATCTTGAGTATCAAGATATGCTACATGCATTTATCCTATTTGCTCTACCAGAATCCATTGATGCCTATAATAAAATGAAAAAATTCTTATTAGAAGATTCTTAGATTATATGACATATCAGAAGAAAAATTTGTCTAGTTGCTAGATTGTTCATTTTGTGTTAATAATTCTGATATAGAGGATTAATGTAAAAAATATTAGAAAAATACGGTTAGAAAAGTATACCAATTCGAGAATATTGTCTTATAGTGGTATGCTAGAAATGTGTTGTGTAGAAAATTCCTTTGATTTAGTTTTTAAGTTACCCCGCATCGTTATATGCAAATAGTTAGTACGTATGTCTGCGATCCAGTCCTTACACATGTAGAGTGTTGCTTACCACTCATAATAAAATAAATCATTAAGAGGTATTTCATTTATTATGATGTACCGCTTTTTTTTTATGATAAACTAAAACATGATGTTATTAAAAGCCATCGTACTTCTGATTTGACGAGAAGTTATTTCTATTTCACACTCGATGCATGTGAAAATAATAGTAGGAAAAAACTAGTGATATTCACTCAGTACATGTTTAAACTAAGATTTTTACTTTGAGATAGATATTGCCTATTTCAGGATAAAGGATTGAAGAGTGAGATTTTAATTTTAAATGTAGCAATATGTGAAAATGTAATGGGATTGTCTAATGATTTGATTGGACAATCCCTTTAATAGTGAGTTATAGAATAAAGAGGATTTTTCATGGTCATCAAAAGTAAAAAAGAAGTATAGCAAACCTGCCAATACCTGCCAAAATGTCATTGTAAACACTAAAAAGGTTTTATATAATTTAATAGGAGGTGATGAACATGTATAATTTAAAAGATGTTATGGAGATGCTAAAGATTCCAGAAAGAACAATCAGAAGACATCTGAAAGAAGGTGTTTTGACTGGTACTAAAATAGGGGGTGTCTGGAAATTTACTCATGAGGACTTGGAAAACTATTTGAAAAGTAATAGTGTTCAAAAGCATATAAGGGATGAAGGGTTTAGAGAAATAAGTAATTATTATAACGGTTATGTAGAAAATAAAACAGATGTGCTATATATGTTTATCAAATCATTTGAAGAACATGCAATTTTTGAAAGGTTTATGGATGTTACAAAACTGTTTGAAAAAGAATTCTCATTTAACAGTCAAAATTCACATAACTTTCATGTATGCACTTTTAAAGGACAAACAAGTGATCTACTAATTCTTATGAAATGGAGTGAAGAATTTGAACAATGTATATAAGTCTATAAATAGCAGATTGGATGATATAAATTTTACTAGAATAGTTGATGGATTTGATCGTTGTTCTTTTGCAATATTTGATGATGAAAAGGCTATTCTTGATGGGGAGATTATGGACAAACCAAGCCAGTTCGTTGCAAATTCTGTTGCGAATTATAATGATTCCTTAGTAGCCACATTTTATCACGAGTTTTTACCAAAAAAGTTAGACAAAGCAACGAGCTTAATTGTACATGAGATGTATCATGCATTTCAGTATAGTAAAATGGATTATAAAATGTTACTTATTAATCATAGTGAGAAAGAAGGTGTTTTCTACGAATATACCGTAGAAGCTATCACTTTAAAGTATAATGAGATTATGTGTTTGATAAATGCATATTCTAGCGGGAATGAAGAGGATTATAGGCTATTCCTATCTGTTAGGAATTTAAGGCAACTGAAATATCCAAAAGAACTCATGTATGAAAAGGCAACAGAGTTTATTGAAGGTTTTGCAACCTATGTCGAATTAAAGGCATTAGAACAGCTTGATGAGAACCTCTATATAAAAGAAGTAACAGAGACTATAGATTCATTGAGAAATATTGAGTTTTACTTTTCCATAAGAGAATTGTCTTATAAAGTTGGTGCGTTGATGCTACTTACATTGGATAAACTGAAAATTGAATTTGATAATGTAATACAAGGTAAATCATTTATATCTGATTTTTATAGTTATGACTACATAGAACCGAAAATAGAAAGAATAGTGGAAATCGAGGAGTTTGTGACAAACAAATTGATGGAAAGGAAAGCTTCTATTGATTTGTTTTTCTCTAAAGTTTATTGCAAAATAGAGTTTGATGAAGTAATTGTATATAATCCAATGGGTTTAATTAGGTATGAGAACAAGTTACTTGTTAAGTTTTTAGTCATAATTAAAGTTGATGGAGAAGAACGCACTTTAAATGGATATTTTTGTTTGGTCTTTGATGATAACAACGAATGTATTGAACTTTATAAGTTAAAAGATGTGGAGAAATAATTTTTTCGTTTAGTGTTGATTGAAAATGTAAAATATGACTAGAGTGATTAAGAGATAAAGTAGATCGAAATGAAAAAAATGTTTGAATTGGAGCATGAGAGGGAGGAATGCTATCCGTAAAATATGAGTATATATTTTACCAGCAATCATTAGAGACATCCCTATAAAATGAAATATATTGCGTTCTAACAGTGGGTAACCATCAACTTCTAAACATATAGACTGACGATAACTGCGATCATTACAACAGGTGTGTTGTTGAACATAATTAAAATCATAGATCCAACAAGATAAATAAATCTTGTTGGATTTTTGTGTTATATCGATAAGGATATAGAATTATCAGAAACTTTTACAACTGACATCTAATAATATGACTTAGGCAAAGTCGTGATTAAATAAAATTTGTAGATAGTTTGATCTAGCTGGGTAATATGTATATTAGTAAGAAGAATGTGGGAACATGATTTTAGCGTTAGTACCAGTAATAAATGGAAGTGTCATATTGGAATGTTAAAACAATAATAAAAATAGAGAATATTGCCATGTACAGATTAATGAGGAGGAAGAGAATGACTAAACCTGTAAAAATATTAGTAGTCGAAGATGACAATGACATTAATAATATGTTGTGTGAGTTATTAGAACAAACTGGTTATAAATCTGTACCTGCATATTCAGGAACTGAAGCTTTAATGCACATAAAAGATGATTCATTTAACCTTATTTTGTTAGACTTAATGCTTCCAGGGAAATCAGGTGAAGTTGTGTTATCTGAAATAAGAGGAAATAGCCAGATACCTGTTATAGTAATCACGGCTATAGGTCTTAAGGATTCTGTTGTATCAACTTTAAGATTAGGTGCCAATGACTATATAGTAAAACCGTTTGATAATAATGAGTTATTGGCAAGAATTGAAGTTCATTTACGACAAAGTGTGTTTCATCCAGACGAAAAAAAAGAAACGGTATTAACATATAGAGATTTGGTTTTAGATTTCGAAAGATTTGATGGTATGATCAATAATCAATCTCTCCAATTATCTAAAAGAGAATATGAGATATTGAAGTTATTAATGGCAAATCCTAGAAAAGTTTTCACAAAGAATAACTTGTATGAAAGTGTTTGGAATGATGAGTTTCTAGGTGATGACAATACAATCAATGTTCATATAAGTAATATTCGATCCAAAATTGGTAAATTAAAGCCAGCTACTAAATATATTCAAACGATTTGGGGAATTGGGTATAAAATGCAAGAGTAATTAAGACTTTTTTTAGATTCAATTAAGTCTTAATTTAAACCTTTCATATAATATTATGATAAAAGAAGGAAAGGAGATTGTAATAAAATGAAAGAAATTGTATTGAAAACTCATAATATTACTAAGAAATATTCTGGTATAGCAGCAGTAGATAATTTTAACATGACAATCTATAAGGGTGATATATATGGGCTGATTGGAAGAAATGGTGCTGGTAAAACAACTTTAGCAAGACTTATAACGAGCCTTTCTATTCCTGATACGGGCAGCATAACTTTATTTGGTCAAAAGTCACAATCTGAACTTCATGATGAAAGAAAGAGAATAGGATGTGTTATCGAATCACCAGCATTTTATCCTAATCTAACGGCTTTTCAAAATCTCGAGTACTACCGTATTCAAAGAGGTATTCCTGATAAAAAAGTTATAAGAAGATCATTAGAAATGGTAGAACTGACGTACACGGGTAAAAAGAAGTTTAAAAGTTTCTCAATGGGGATGAAGCAACGTCTTGGTTTGGCATTAGCACTTCTTAATCATCCAGATTTCATTATATTGGACGAACCTATTAATGGGCTAGATCCAATGGGAATTATTGAAATGAGAAAGACAATAATAAAACTTAATCAAGATTATGGTATTACGATATTAATATCAAGCCATATTCTTAAAGAGTTACATTTAGTTGCAACACGTTACGGTATTATTGATAACGGAAAATTAATCAAAGAATTTAATCAAGATGAACTGAATGACATATGTCAAAAATCACTATTGGTTACTGTAGATGATGTTGCAAATGCAGTCGCTGTATTAGAAACCATCTTAATCACAAATAAGTTTAAAGTTATTAGTCATAACGAGATTAAAGTTTATGATTATCTGGATAATCCATCGGAAGTCACACATCAGTTTAGTAAAGCTGGTGTTCGTGTATCGAGTTTTTATGAAGTAGGAGAAAACTTAGAAGATTATTTCATTTCTCAAGTTGGGGAGGTGTTATCAAATGATTAATTTAATTAAAGCAGACATCTATAGAGTTTTTAGAGGAAAAGGTATTTATATTACCATGGGATTTTTATTCGTTCTTTGCATTTTACAGTCCTTTGGTATGATGGAGTCTATTGGCATAAGTTCTGAGAATATGGAAGGTGCAGAAGAGATTGTAACGCAGTTAACAGGTAAAATGGTACCCATGATTATGATGAGAGCAAATGATAATCTACTTTACCTATTATTACCGGTGATCATCTTCATATCAGCAGCTGACTTTTCTTCGGGAACAGCAAAAAATGTACTGGCAAATGGTGTTTCTCGAACCCATTATTACTTTTCAAAACTGATACTTTCCATGTTGTTTTGTATTGTTATATCGGTATCAAGCCTTGTGATACCAACAACTATTGTAACGCTTCTAAAAGGTTTTGGAGGTGGAGTCGATTTAGAGTTTGTTGGTCAAGTGTTTAAAGCATTTAGTTTACAGTTGTTTCTTTTACTGGCTGTAACAAGTTTGGGGATATTTTTCGTATTCACAACAAGAAGCACAGCAAAAGTAAATGGATTGTATATTGCATTTTGTTTAGTACCGATGTTATTAATAGTCCTGTTGTTTGGTATTTCAGAAGAGTTTATTAAGTTACTTGATTATGAAATGGTTATGAATATAAGAATGGCTGCATATGCTAATGTTATGACCTCGCTTGAAATAGTAAGAGTGATTGGACTTGGTATTGTATATATGCTATTTAGTTTGGTTGGCACGCTAATGTTATTTAAGAAATGTGATATAAAATAAGTTGGAGGGAGGATGCTTATGGAGTGGATTATTATTATTTTATTAATCGTTATGTTATTCATCTGCATTTTTCGGCTGACAAGAATAAAAAAAGATATTCAATCACTTAATAAATCATTAAATTTCATTCATGAAAATAATACGAATCAACAACTAACCACAACAACTTTTTATAAGGATATATGCACCTTATCCAATACCATGAATGAAATTCTTGAGAAATATACACAAACTCGGATATCAAGTGAAAAATCAAATAGAAAATTTCAACAGGCAATTACCAATATTTCTCATGATTTAAGAACACCTCTTACATCTGCAATTGGATATGTTCAGATGATTCAGTCGGATAAAACTGCTGAATCCAAGAAAGTTGAGTATCTAAAAATAATAGAATACCGTTTAAAGATTCTTTCAAACCTTACGAGTAATTTATTAGAGTATTCAAGGTTGATTGAGGGATCAGCCCCAATGGAAATAGAGAAAATCAATGTGAACAATTTATTAAGAGATACCATTTCAATGTTCTATGATCAATTCATTGAGCAAGGTTATGACGTGAGATTAAACATTCCAGATAAAGTTTTGTATTTTATGGGAGATGTTGTTTTGTTTGAAAGAATATTTATGAATTTAATTCAAAATGCACTGATATATGGTATTCAGATATTCGAAGTATCTCTTGATAGTGAAGCTGGTACTCTAGAATTTAGAAATAAAATTGCAGATCCTCAAGATCTTGATGTAGAACAGATGTTAGATAGATTCTATACAGCTGATACTTCAAGAAATAATAAATCAATAGGTCTTGGTCTTGCAATAGTCAAAGAACTGGTAACTAAAATGGGTGGTCGTACGAGCGCATGCATTAAAGATGATTTTATTAGTATAAAAATTGAGATTACTGGACTAAAATAGATATAACATATTGATAAGAATTATTGTAGAATATTTATTTTAAGTCCTCTTCTGTTAAGTTTAGCTTTTCACCTTGTGAGATTGCAGAGAAAGAGGATTAGACAATAATCTATATTGAGATAAGTTGATATCAACTATGTTTATATTTGTTTTATACCGGTATGTATAACTTGTATGATAATGATACGATAACATATAAAAGGTACAAATTAAATATAGATACAACTAGAGAAATACTTCGAATTTAGTTTCAGCTTATTAGGCGTCGCTAAATTGAAAGGATGAATGAACATGATTAAGTTTGAAAAGTCAATTTTTATAAAGACATCTTCTGATGAAATATGGAAACTACTTGTTGCTGACAGGTTAGTTGAGTGGCAACCATATATGAAAAAAATGAAGGAATTTAAATATCTAACTGATGTAAACTCATTAAGTGATAAATATCAGGTTGGTAAAACGATGCTATTCGGCAATACATGTCATTATGAAATATTAGAAAGCATCAAAAACGAAAGACTCAAATATCGTGCATATGAGAGTAATTTTCTTGGAGATCAGTGTGGTGAGGTAATATTTAGCATCAAGCAATCAAAAGATGAATGTGAATTAATATATGCTTTTGTTTTTGATTTTCCGAATAGAAGAAGTAAAATAATATATGATAATTACTTTTTTCGTAAATGGCTGGAAAATAGACTTAGAATAGAACTAGAAATATTAAAGGGGATTATTGAGAAAAAGCTATAGTATTAGTTGCTTAACAGAATATGTAAATGCATCGTTGTTTCTATGAGTTTCAATTTGAATCAAATAGAGTTATCAAGTTCTGAGTGAAAGTTTTTTGCTCAGATTTTTTGTATAATTTTTTTATATCCACTGGTTACATTTTATAATGTTAATATAGATTAATTACTATTTATAACTCAGTGAACCATACCATAAATAGATGCGGTTTTTTCTGCTGATTGAAAACCTTGACCTAGATCCAATATTAGTAGTTACGGGAGTATCGTTATACTTACTAGAAATGTATTTGTTATCAGTATTAGCTGAGATAATAAATAGAGTGTAATAATTCTGTAATCAATATGTAGTTGAAACTAAAATACTCCTATGTTATATTGATTATGGTTTAAGTGCAGAGCACATACAAGGATAAAAAGGAGGTAGTATCATGATTAACCTAAACACAATCAAAAACAAAAGAATATCAATAATATCCCTACATCTGGAGTATGTTTTCTAATAACTATTATATGAAAAACTATCCGTAGGCGACTACGGTTTTTTTATACATATAAACTTCAAACTTATTGAAAAAATGTATAATAATAACAAATGATGTGAGTGTAGTTGCTCTGGAATATTATTAATAAAACAACAATCAATATTAATCAATTAGAAAGATACATATGATAAAGAGGTGAATACGTTGAATATAGAATTAATGGGATATCAAGAGGTAAAATTAATAAACAGTTTTGAAACAAGGAATAAGAATGATCAATACTGGAGCATGCAGTTATGCAGCAGACGTAAAGTACATAAGAGCAAGTCTAGAGCGAGTATTAGAAGAAGAAACGGTTGATATGATTATCAACATATGATAAAGAGGTGAATACGTTGAATATAGAATTAATGGGATATCAAGAGGTAAAATTAATAAACAGTTTTGAAACAAGGAATAAGAATGATCAATACTGGAGCATGCAGTTATGCAGCAGACGTAAAGTACATAAGAGCAAGTCTAGAGCGAGTATTAGAAGAAGAAACGGTTGATATGATTATCAACATATGATAAAGAGGTGAATACGTTGAATATAGAATTAATGGGATATCAAGAGGTAAAATTAATAAACAGTTTTGAAACAAGGAATAAGAATGATCAATACTGGAGCATGCAGTTATGCAGCAGACGTAAAGTACATAAGAGCAAGTCTAGAGCGAGTATTAGAAGAAGAAACGGTTGATATGATTATCAACATATGATAAAGAGGTGAATACGTTGAATATAGAATTAATGGGATATCAAGAGGTAAAATTAATAAACAGTTTTGAAACAAGGAATAAGAATGATCAATACTGGAGCATGCAGTTATGCAGCAGACGTAAAGTACATAAGAGCAAGTCTAGAGCGAGTATTAGAAGAAGAAACGGTTGATATGATTATCAACATATGATAAAGAGGTGAATACGTTGAATATAGAATTAATGGGATATCAAGAGGTAAAATTAATAAACAGTTTTGAAACAAGGAATAAGAATGATCAATACTGGAGCATGCAGTTATGCAGCAGACGTAAAGTACATAAGAGCAAGTCTAGAGCGAGTATTAGAAGAAGAAACGGTTGATATGATTATCAACATATGATAAAGAGGTGAATACGTTGAATATAGAATTAATGGGATATCAAGAGGTAAAATTAATAAGTCGTTTTGAAACAAGGTATAGGAATAATCAATACTGGAGCATGCAGTTATGTAGCAGACGTAAAGGCAAGAAAAATAATCAAATCAATTTCAGATATACTTGTAATGTCTGAAAAGGTAGAATTTCATAGAAGTAAACTCAAAATATGCAATATTCGGCATTATGTTATCTATGAGTTGAGTTCATTCAAGCTAAAAAATACAAAGGAGGTCATTATGCTGACCAACAATACAATACTAAATATCAGTAATAATAGAATAACAGAAATACAAGGAGGATTAATCGAAATGTTGATAAAGAAGAGAAATAGAAAGCATGCCAAAAATATTGTTATGAGAAAGCAACAGCAATCAGATTATGTACGATTCAATTTAGATAGTCTAAGTTCGCTATTATAGCTTGTTCAAAGGAACATCCTGATCAAGCTGATGTGGTCCTGACAAATTGAAACAGTATGTTATTGAATAAATTGTGTTAGGACTGTTGTCATTTTTATAGGTGGAGACATGGATTGAAGTTTAACATAAGTATAAACTTGTAAAATATATTTGATTACTTTTGAAGTTCTGAGTTTGCTTACTCAGAACTTTTTATTTGTTTCTTGAATCAACTAGGTTTTAAGGAGTGAAATTCATTAAATCGTATATCGATATCTAGGTTAAAAAAGCAAAAAAAATTGTCACAAGAGCTAATCACAATTGGTGACCAAAATAGAAAATGATGGTATTTTCGTCACAAATATCGTACGCTAATTGTGACGAGATGAATAAAGTAAATGAAATTGTTGTAAACAAAATGAAAAGTAGAATCATATCTTCTGTAAAAGGACTGCTACTTCTTTATCGCTGCTCACATTGAAATGATATTTGTGTTAACATTGTATACCTAGAAGAATCAGGAGGAAAATAAGTGTATCATAATATTTCTAAGTTAGAGAAAACATTGGAAAAAGATAAGTTAAGTCAGTTTTTAAGTGAATTCGACTTTAGAATAGAGAGTTTTACCAAATGGGGAGATGGACCTAACAAAAAAATAGAAAATTTTATAATAACAGATTATGATTTATTACTGATAAATAAAGGTCAAATAAAAATTTCTACTGAAAATAGTGAATATAGATGTGGTGCTGGAGAAATAGTGCTCCTAGAACCATTTAAGCTTTATACTGCAGAAAGAAAAACCTTAGATGATATGGATTTTTATAATATACACTTTAATATTTTTCCGGAACATAAGAAAATGTTATTGCTTGGTAATGCACTGAAGGAGGATTTGAATATATTTAGAATCCCCCATTTAAATACCATGCATGAATATGTGGAAAAAGTATACGCCAATAGAAGCACAGAGGATAAAGGCTTAGAAAACATTATAAAATCAATATTACAGATTGTTATCACAGAAATTTTGATTAATAGATTTGATTGTAATTCTCTAAAAGACTACGAATTAAGCGAAAGAAAAGGTGAATTGAAATTAATTAATAAATCGATAGAGTATATTGAACAAAACATTTCGAATCCAATCAAAGTAACAGACATTTCATCAGAGGTAAATGTGAGTGAGAATTACCTATATAAGATTTTTATAAGAGTACTTGGACTCCCTCCGACTAAATATATTATGCATTACAAAATAAAACAGGCAAAAGAATTGCTTAACTACTCGGATTGTACATTGGAGGAAATAGCATATAAATTAGGGTTTTCATCGTCGTACCATTTAAGTAACTCTTTCAAAAAAAACTTAGGAGTATCGCCAACCAATTACAGAAAACTAGGAAATCTAAATTCTTAGTTTTTATTTTTGTAAGGATTTGTGTATGTTGTGTAAATATTCGCACATTTCATACTAACTGTATACATGTTACGATTTATGCAGTTAATGTGATTTGAATATTATTTTGCATACAAATAAATCTATTGTTTGTATTATATATGTATTATATCAAAAAGGAGGATTAGATGAAAAATAACAAAAAAATGACGCTTTTGATGTGTATGGCTATGAGCGTTGGCTCGATTATTGGAGGAGGAATATTTGCAGTATCCCCAATGGCCATGCGGAGACTTGGACCAGCTGTCTGTTTAGCATTCATTTTGACAGTGGTTTTTATGGTAATTAAAATGCTTCCACAGGTGGTAATGAGTTCTGCACTTCCTGCAAGTGGGGCTAATTACATGCATCTTACAAGACTTATTCATCCAGGATTTGGTGTTGTAGAAGCATTGAATGTTTTATTAATTGGAACTATGAACATTGCAATGATGAGTTTTGCTTTTTCCAAGTACTTTGTCGTTCTATTTCCTTCAGCTAATGGCAGACTAGTAGCCATACTGTGCTGTCTGTTCTTTGCTGTAATGGCCAACTTTGGAGCGAGAATAAGTGGTAGAATACAGTATATTTTAGTTGGTATATTAATGTTAGCTTTAGGGGTATATATCTTTGTTGGTTTCGGACATATTTCACCTGTAAATGTAACTCTTGCTGATGTATTATTTCCTACATTTGAAGTTGGTGCTATGTGGGCTGTTGTAGGCATACTAAATAACGTTTTAATGGGTGGTAATGTTGTAATGGGTTTTGCTGATCAAATAGAAAACCCTAGTAGAACGATTCCTATTGCGTTTATTGGTGGTACTGTAATAACTGCTCTTATATACGCAATATTTGCATATGTAACTATTGGTGTAGTTCCATCAGAGTCGGTACAAAATATTGGGGATGTTGCAGAAACATTTTTAAGTCCAGCTTTGCTTACGTTCTTTATAACTGGTGGCGCATTACTTGCTATAGTAACAAGTATAAACGGCACATTAATGATGTACTCACATACGCATTTTATGGTTGCAAAAGATGGATTATATCCAAAATTCATGTCTAAAACAAATAAGTATGGTGCACCATATGGAACGATTTGGGTTCACACTGCAATAACTCTTGCTGCGTTATTTACTTCTCTAAACTTAAGAGATATTGTATCAATAACTGCAGCACCTGGATTGATTCTAGGACCTGTTGCATATCTTCCAATCTTTGTAGTCATGAAGAAATTTCCTAACTGTTATAAATCTGCTTTTCTAAAGATACCTCACAAAGTAATCTGTGCGGTGGCAATACTTGCTACAGTACTATCGGTTACAGCAGGTGGAAATGTATTGGCTGGAATGACTTCAAACCAATGGATAGGAATGTTGGTGTACTATGGTACTGCCACAATATTAATTGTAACAAGATTGAAATATGTTAAATATAAAACTGGAGAGGATATTGTTCAGAGAATGAAGCAACCTCATGAAGCATGGGAAGAAAGAGAAAAAGCACATGAGGTTTGGGAAGAAAAAGCAAATGCATAAAGGGAGATAAATATGATAACAAACAAAAATATTGAAATAAAATTATCAGATAACACTACACTAATGATGGATATTTATAGACCTGATAGTAAGAAAAAGGTTCCTTCTTTGATATGTTTTTCACCTTACGGAAAAGATGTACAAGCACTAGCCTTAGAAAGAAAATCACTGAGACTAGGTCAAGTCCTTTTTGATCAAACCATAGAAGTTCCAAGAATCGACTACTTCGTAGAAAATGGTTATGCAGTAATTGTTCCCAGTCCTAGAGGTGTAAGTACATCTGAGGGATACTTTACAGGGATGTTAAGCATGCAGGATCAGAGAGATTGTGTTGAAATAATAGAGTGGACTGCAAAACAGGACTTTTCTACAGAAAATATAGGTATGATCGGTACGGGTTACGCTGGTAAAATACAGCCTCTTGTTGCTAGTCATAAACCGAAATATTTGAAGGCGATAATGCCAGTAGAAGTTACTTACGACTTTTACGCCGATTGTTATTGGGGTGGAGGGATTACAGACCATAATTTTTATTATGCAGGATTAGTTCCTGCAATTAACCCCATAACAGAAGCAGAGTTAAATAACTCCGAAGACGATTTAAAGGAAATGTTGAAAAAGTGTAGGGAACTGCCACAAGTCAAAGCAAATTCATACTTTTATAGGGGTTTGGATATGTATCCACCAAGACATTATACTTGGAATATAGATATTCTTTTACAACCCAAAGGTAGTAGTTTTTGGTCTGATAGAAGTATGGAAAATAAAGAGATAGATATTCCTATGTATATAGTATCACCATATTATGAGCATGGTAAAACTACTATATCTGCTATAAATTTATATAATTCAAAAGGGATAAAATCTACTAAAAAACTTATGTTAAGTCATCATGCACTCAACAGAAAATCTCCGGATGATTTTACTCTTACAGAAACTTTAAAATGGTACGACTATCATCTCAAAGGTATAGAAACAGGAATAGAAGATGAAAAAGCTGTAAAAGTATTTGTTATGGGAAAAGAAAAATTTAGATTTGAGGACACTTTTCCTCTTAAGAGAAGTGAAAATGTCAACTTGTATTTAGGAAAAAATAGTAGTCTAAAGGAAAATGTCAGTCTGACTGAAACTTCTTTTGATGTATTACCACATAGACCACCAACAAAAGTATCGCAAAACTTTGAGGATATTCCCGCACTGACTTACACAACAAGTTCTCTTGAAAAAGACACAGAAGTAACAGGAGTTATAACCATTAGTATTTACGCAAGTGTCGATATTAACAAAGGCAATCTTATTGCAAAACTTTGGGATCTTAACCCTGATGGAGTCAGAACTCACTTGTCTTCTGGATATTTAAGTACATGTTACAGAGGTACAAAAAATAGTGGTTTTGAGTATGGTATAGCTAATGACTTCGATACAGAACTAGAAGTTATAGAAAATGAAATATATAAATACGAATTTGAATTATCTCCTACCTCTAATGTATTTAAGAAGGGGAACAAAATACAAGTTGAAATTAAAACTATGGATAAGAGAGCGATTGTGGACAATGAAAAAACTTCTTTTGCTATGATTCACCCTAGCAGTAGAGTTGATGGTATACAGCCGATAACAGAGTTTTGTTGTTACAAAGTATACTATGGAAATGAATATCGATCATGTATTAATTTACCTATAGTATATGGAAGAGAAGGGACGGATATTTAATTATGACTACTCAAGAAATATTGGACAGTGTTGGAATAGAACGAAAACCTGATTATTGGAGCGAAAAGTATTTTAAAGGAATAGAGAATTTATCTAAGCCTATTTATGAAGTAGAAAAAGAAGAAGATGTAGTGTGTTACATGAGAGATGGCGTAAAAACCTATGTGGATATATATAGACCCAAAAATGCAGAAGATGAGGTGTTTCCTGGTTTAGTGGCGTTTTCTGCATATGGAAAATCTATTCAGGTATCCGAAAGAGTGCCGATGGGTTTTAACTCTCTTCTATTTGATCATACAATAGAGGCTGGAGATGTAGAGTACTATGTAAAAAGAGGTTATATTGTAGTAATTCCAGATCCGAGAGGTGTAGGTAAATCAGAAGGTATTTGGGATGGACTTTATGGCAGACAAGAGCAAGAAGATTGTTATGATGTAATAGAGTGGACCGCTAAATTGAAGGGGTGCAATGGGAATATCGGAATGATAGGGATATCATATTTCTCAATATTACAGCCGCTAGTAGCAGCTCTACAACCGCCAAGTTTAAAGGCTATTATGTGTGTAGAAATTGTAGACAGTTTATATCATCACAATTATCCTGGTGGCGTATTTTTTGATAGGTCTAATATCTATAATGATTTTTGTCCTGTAAAAGGAATTTCTAATACAGAGAAAAATAACACAGAGGATGAGCTAAAAGCACTGATAGATAAACGTATTAATGATGCAGATGTTAGAAGTAGCGCATTGCTCACTAGAGTTTTAAGTTGTTTTCCTCCTAGACATCAAACATATTTCTTTGATGTTATAATGAATAATTTAGACAATGATTTTTGGGATGATAGGTCATTGATTAATAAACTCAAGGATATAAAAATCCCTATGTATCTAATAAGTGAGTATTATGAGTTTGGAAGGTTTACCCAAGGACCGTTTTTTGCCTATAATAACTGTAACGATGATGTGGTAACTAAGATATTCGCTCCGGAAGCTCATAGGGATATAGGACTTCCTCATAAGAGTTTAAGTGAGGAATATATCAGGTGGTACGATTATTGGTTAAAAGGTAAGGAAACAGGTGTTTTAGATGAACCACCTATAAAAATCAGAGTTCAAGGGGATGAACGTGTAAGATACGAATATGAATGGCCTATTGAGAGAACACAGTGGACAAAATTCTATTTGAGAAAAGGTGGATTACTATCAAAAGAACTTGAAAGTTTAGATAGTGTTAATCCAGATATTATGAATTATACTCCACCGGCAATCAATCCTTCTGAGCCTAGTGAAATGGCATGTATCTCCTACACAACTGAGTCTATGGAAGAGGATATGGAGATTACAGGACCCATTGCACTTCATCTAAATGCTGCATTGGATGTGGACGATGCAAACTTTGCAATTTATCTGTTCGATGTATCTGAAGATGGTCATATGAGATTGCTTACTACTGGTAGTTTAAGAGCTTCTCATAGAGGAATAATTACCGAAAAAACCACGGATTATAACATTTTCCATAATCATACCAAGAAAGTGCCAGTAACTCCAAATGAAGTAAATAGATACTCAATAGAGATAATAACAACTTCTATGGTAATTAAAAAAGGTCATAAAGTTAAAATGTTAATAAAGAATACCAATCCATCCTATTTTTCTTCGATGCTTATAACTCCAGATGAGAGAGATATAACATATAGTATAGAAGTAGGAAAAGAAAATCCTTCATATCTTTTACTTCCAGTCATTCCATATTCACCGGAAGAGTATTGGATAACAAAAGGTTAACACTTTTAGCAGGCATGACCTGATCTATCAGTGTATAAGGCAAACTATTTTAATAATGTCCATTCTATTTTGACAAAATTAGATACTGTGTTATAACCCTCTTTGTTTAGAATGATCATTTTGGATTACTAGTAATTATTACGATAATAAAGACTAAAGATTTACGTTCTCTGTGTAAATTTTTAGTCTTTTTTATGTAGTTCTTATTGTTATTATAGTTGAGAGAAATAAAAATCAACAACAGGAAGTGCAGTTCGTGCAAAAATCCCCTGTTGAAGTTTTTTCAAGATATATAAAGATGTACATGTCATAAAGATCTTTGCACATCAGGTTCTATGGTTTATATGACTTCTTTGGCTGCTTTTTACCAAGATTAAAAGTTTAATGAAAACCACTTAGTCTTCTACTTAAAATTGCGACTCTATTTCTGTCTTCTTTTACGAATAAATCGAATCAACAAAACACAGAGAAGAATTATAACAATTAGAACAATAACTATTACGGTAGCAATAAGAGCTATTAGCCATTTACTAGTAATGATTGAAGGTTTGGAAACAACTACATCCACTTTACCTGTAAAAATATCATCCACATTATACTCGAAAAATTGGGGCTCACCTACTTTATCTTCAAGCTTAATATATAATTGGGGAGATCCAGTTTCAGGTATTCTTACCGCGAAAGTGGAAAGTGTCCTGACATTTGATGATTCGCTTCCTGTGCGCCAAATACTATTATTAGGACCATCCTTCTGATTTTCACTAATCTGAATAAAATTTTCTAAAGTAAATGGACCATCAACACTACTTAATAGATCTTCAATGCGTTCTAATCTGATTAAGCTACTTTCTGAGTCGTTAACCTTAATAAAAGGTACCATGTTATCTTCTAGGTAGTGATTTGTATGATATATAAAACCATTAATATTTTCCTTAACGGCATAATTTCCGTCAACACCAATTTCGATGTAAGCGCTCTTAGTTTTATCAGCAATATTTAAAGTTGTTGCGCCAGGAAAATTATGAGCATTTTCTATTACTTCGTCAACAGACTTATAATTTGTCAACACAGTATAGGGGAGATTTGCCATTCCAATCATCCTGTTCAAGTTAAAACCTGCATCTTTATATCCCGTTACTTGATTGAAGACAACAAGTCCATGTTCATTAACGCCTCCAAAAGTAATTCCTTTATCTATTAAACCAAAATATCTATAGCCTTCTTTGGGTTCGATTAATTTCAACTCCTGTCTACCAGGGATAAAGTCTCGATTTTTAACGATTATTGTTCCACCATCTAATACCATATCTCCATGTGCTGACCATTCAGTACATGCATAGGTTGTCATATCTGGCATCAAAATAAAAATAGTCATTAAAACAATCATAATTTTTTTGCTCATTCCATCACTCCTTTTTTGATAACGAATGATAACTTTCTCACATTGTGATTAGGTCAAAATTCTTTTCTAGAATTATTTATGAAGAATAATTTATTGTATCTTCAACATAATATAACCGATTAAGTATTCGAACTATTTTCTTATGGAGATGAATGTAATACAAAGTCATCCCCTAGAATAATAGTATAAACTGTCACTACTTATATAACATTTTTAATTGAAGGATTATTGTGGCTTTTTCTATACTCGCCAAAACCAATAAATACTATCCACAAATAAGCTATGGTTTTTGGAATCATAAGCATTCCAATAAGCATGTGTACTTTTGCCCATAAGACCACTGGGATATAAAATCCAAAGGATAAAATGACAGCTAGGCTTATTTTGAATGCATTCTTATCGTTGTGCTCTTTGCCTTTTTTGTAGAAAAGTACAATCATAATGATCCCTATAATGGCAAAGGGAATGTTTCTATAAATAGCCCAAGTCACAGGTGAATTTGTGACAAACCATTGGTTTTGAGGGAAGAAACAAAGGGCAATGCGAAGTGCTGCCAGTGAAAACATGACAAAATCTAGCTTTTGTACATTTTTTACATCATATCTTATTTTCCATAGGCGGTATAAAATCAAATAAAAGATTGTCATTGTAATAGATGTCACAAATTTACCAAATCCTAAAGCAACTGCGTGACTTTCAAAGCCGGTGGTCATGAGTGCGATGACTCTAGGAATTAAATGAAAAGCATCACCAAAACCTAGTATAATTGCCATAATACCAAACCACTTGAAGTAGGGATTGTCTTTAGATTTGAATAACATCAGCATTCCCACAAGGATGACAGTAGTTAAATAACTGAAATGAAAAATTGGTTCCATAATTGCTTGCATAATATTTCTCCTTTATATAGTTTACTTAGTAATATGAATAATTATAAAATCCTGAGATGAAATTGAGTTGAAGGTCATCTTAAATCCATCTTAAATCTCTTAATATTAGAAAAATCGGAGTTTTTAGAGAAATTTCATGTGCTATAATGAAAAAAAGGAGGGCTCATATGTTTCAAAATATATCTCAATCTAAAATACTCATCGTGGATGATGAAGAAGCTATCGCTACGCTTTTAGAAACGGTCCTAAAAAAAGAAGGATTTGAAAATATTAAATTAGCATACACAGCAAAAAAAGGTTTGGAAACCTTTAAAACTTTTATGCCAGATTTAGTGCTATTGGATATTATGCTGCCTGATGGGGATGGTTATGAACTTTTTAAGGCCTTTCAGAATATTAAATCGGTGCCTATCTTATTTGTTTCAGCAAAAGATGAAGAAGTAGACCGGCTTTTAGGATTTGCCATGGGGGCTGAAGATTATATTACAAAACCTTTTAGTCCAAAGGAAGTGGCCTACAGAGTAAAGGCAAGACTTAAATATTTCTTACATTCTTCTATTCTTCCTGACAATAACGAACAGAATCAAAAAAAAGATAAGATCATATTTGGTGATATTTCCATAGATCCTGAATCGGGAGAAGTTTTAAAGAACAATATAGTTATAGACTTTACTGCAAAGGAATATAAATTGCTTCTATATTTATCTGAAAACCCAAATAGAATTTTAAGCAAAGAAAAAATTTGTGAAGCTGTGTGGGGAGAAGATTTTATTGGATTTGATAACACCATTTCTGTGCACATTAGAAAAATACGTATAAAAATTGAAGAAGATCCTTCGAATCCTAAGTGGATACAGACCGTGATTGGACTTGGATATAAATTTGTTCTTAACAGGAGGGAGTATGAAGCTTAAAATAACCATGCATTATGCGTTTTCTTTCTTTATATCTGCTTTGTTTCTTGTCCTTGTAAATATTTTTTTTATGCAAAGTTATGTATATCAGAATGAAGAACTCTATTATTATGATTCTGAACCATATTTTGAAGATATTTTTAACAATATTAATTTTACTGAATCCTCACTTATTGAAGTTAGTTCTGATTTAGAGAAACTATTAAAGGAAAAGGATATTGGTTTTCAAGTTCTTGATGAAAGACTTGAAGAAGTTCTTCAAATGAATAGTCCATCCCAGGTAATTTCAAAATCATATACTGCAGAAACCCTTATAAAAATTTATAACAGTAAGTTAACAACAGCCTTTATAAAGGAAATTAAAACAGTCCGAGATAGTTATACGGTCATTTTATTTATGAACCCAGATCATATCAATAGGAAGGTTTATACTTATGATGAACGAGCTGTTAATGCAGCATATAATCCTTTATGGCTTATTGGCATGAATGTAGTCTTGTTGTTAATGGTCAGTTACATGTATACCTATAGTATTAGTCGACCAATCCATCGCATTAACGCTGGCATAATCAAATTATCAAAAGGGGATTATAATCTTGAAAGTCCTAGTAAAAATATTTATCAAAATGTAGAAGTTGCGATGAATACACTAGCACATCAACTTGAAACAGCTCAACAGGAAAGGATCCTTTCTGAATTAAGCAGAGAAGAATGGATATCTAATTTATCACATGATATAAAAACCCCTTTAACATCTATGATGGGCTACGGGGAGTTGTTAGGAGATCCAGAGGATGAGTTAAGCGATGAGGAAATAATAAAGTATAAGGATATAATTCTAGAAAAAGGTCATTATATTGAAAAGCTTTTGGAAGATTTAAATCTGGCTACGAGACTAAAACATGGACAGTTGCCCCTTAAATTAGAAACCATAGAATTGATTTCTGAAGTGAAGTCTTTACTGATAGATATCCTTAATGATTCATCTCATGAAAATGAAGTTGCTTTTACCTATACAACATCACCTGTGTACTTGAAGTTAGACATAAGGTTATTTAAAAGAGTCATTGTGAATTTAGTCAGCAATGCATTTGTACATAACGCGGAGCCCGTATCTGTACAAGTACATATTAATGGAGACGATTCAACCTTTGTAACTATGACCATCGAAGATGCTGGCGAGGGTATAAATGAGGACGAACTGGAAAACATATTTACACGGTATTACAGGGGTACTCATACAAGCACCAAAACTGAAGGTACGGGATTAGGATTAGCCATAGCAAAAGATATTATCCAAGCTCACAAGGGTTATATAAAGGCTGAAAGAAGTAATAAAGGTGGACTTAAAATTATCATAAAACTAAAACGTGATAACTTGTAATGAGTTGACTAGGTATTTGTTGTTATGTTTTAACTATGGCGACCTAGCTCTACTCATGTAAAGTGCGTGCATCATTTGATTATATGAATTTAACCGCTATTTAAGTGATTTTAGTTTAGTGATAATATGGAATTTTGATTTGAAAAAGGGTTAACATTTAACACAAAGTAAGAGATTTGAATGTGTCCATGGATTAAGCTATAATAAGTTTGAGTAAAAAATCAAGACAGTATTTCTTAGATAGATGGAGTATGTTATGAATATAGAAAAAATAAATCATGTTATTGAGTCTACAAAAGATATTAAACTATTTGAAAACAGCAAGACACAAGAAGACTTTTGGGACAATGAGCACATATCAAAAATGATGTTAATGGCACACTTAAATCCAAATTGGGATGCCGCTAGCAGAAAACCTGAAACCATTGAAGCAACGTGTAAATGGATCATATCAACACTTGATTTGAATCATCAGCAAAGTATGCTTGATTTAGGTTGTGGACCTGGTTTATACAGTACCAAGTTTTATGAAAGTGGTTTAAATATAACCGGTATTGATTATTCAAAAAGATCATTAGCCTATGCAAAGGAACAAGCCGCTGATAAAAAATATGATATTAAATACATCAATATGAATTATCTCGAAATAGATTATCAGGCATCGTTTGATGTTGTTGTTTTGATTTATTGTGATTTTGGTGTACTTTCAAGTGAGTATAGAAATATACTATTAAAAAAAATCCACAAAGCTCTTAAACCGGGAGGACATTTTGTCTTTGATGTATGGACGACAGCATATGATGAATTAACAGCAGAATATAAAAACTGGATCGTACATGAAAAACAAGGTTTTTGGAAACCGACACCACATTTAGAATTAATACTCAAGAAATATTATCAAGCGGATCAAGTGTCATTAAAACAACATATCATTCTAGAAGAGGAATCCAATATAAATGTCTATAATTTATGGGAACAGTGTTATACAGTAGATACAATTACTTCACTCTTAAATAACAATGAGTTTGAAGTCAAGAGTATTGTTGGGGATTTGACAGGAAAGAGTTATGATGAAAATTCAAATCTTATGGGAATTGTGGCTAAGAAAAAGTAACTGATGATGTCAAACAGTATGTGAAGGCTGATACATATGACCTTCTATGCTAAAAACAACTAAAAGGTGAAAATAAAGTAATAGAGACAATGAAAAGACTGATCGTTGATCAGTCTTTTTTGATAAAAATATGTAGTAATTTACACCTGCGAATCTATCTAGACAATTCCTCATCCACATGAACGATGATGTTAGATAATGAGTTGACATAGCTTCCGAATTCATTATCGTACCAGCCAAAAATCTTGGCATGTGTAACAGGAAGTTGAATGTCACCAGCTGCTCCCATTTCGTGAACAAAGTTACTCGGTAATGGTAAAAAACCAGTTTTAGTTGCGGTTTCAGAACCTTCGATAACGACAGATGCTTTGAAACCTCTCAAATCAGAAGAAACATTCTGGTCATCAGAGAATACAAGGTAACCCTTCTGGCCGTTCAAGGCTGCTTTCTTGTATATTTCATTGATGTATTCTTGGCTTAACCTTGGTTCGCCAGATGCTTCTAATTTAGATCTAAATGTCAGGTTAAGTGATACCAGTGATACAGTATTTGTCGGTATTCTTACTGAATCTGCCATAAAACCTATGGATTTAATTTCTGGCAAAATGAACTCCAATGCTTTTGCAGCACCTGTAGATGTCAAAATAATGTTATTCAGTGCAGAACGGCTTTTTCTTAGATCCTTGTCACCTTGAGCGGGCAGGGCATCCAATAGGTTTTGGTTGTTTGTTGCTGCATGTATTGTAGACATTGATGCAGTAAGTATTCTTGATGTCTCAATATGATCAAGTAGTGGCTTCATCATATGTGAAAGAGCTGTAGTCGTACAACTTGCAGCTGAAATGATATGATGTTTATCCTTGTCGTAGTTTTCATGATTGATACCATAAACCAGCATTGTTGTATCTTCAGGAAGTTTAAGTTCCTTGCCTTTAATCTTGAAAGGTGCAGATACAATCACTTTCTTAGCTGTCTCGAGATGACCTCTAACACTTCCTCTGCCAGTATCTATATCCGTTGTAGGATCAAGAAAGACACCAGTACAGTCGGCTACAACATCGACATTGTATTCAGCCCAATTGATATTCTTTGGATTTCTTTCTTCTGTCAGGAAAAGAATATGTATTCCATCGATTTCAAATTCGAATTTATCCTCGTCTAGGATTTTTATGTCAAGCGATTTACCACTGTAACCATACATGAAACGATCTAAACTACCATAAGTTGAGTCGTTAAGAATGAAGTTGAGTAAATCATTTGCTGATGTACCTGCTGTTCTTCCTAAACTTATAACAAAACCATCAAAGTGCTTAATAATCAGTTGATTCCAAAGTACGAGTTTACCTATTCTTCCTAGTCCGTTTATACCTAAATACTTTTTCATGTCTCCTCCTTGGCGGGTTAATAATGTCCCGGTTTTAAACACTACCCATTCTACAATACTCCGGGACAAAAGTGAACCCTATTTATATAAAAAAAATGTAACATATTTCTGATGTTGCAGGTTTCTAGGAATGCCAATCGGGACATTTTGGTCCCGGTAAAAAAGAAAATATTATTTTTGATTTAACTTTTATTTTGAAAGAAAACTTCTCGTATATTTGGAAAAGTTTGTATAATATAAAACTATTTTATAACAATAAATTTCACTTGATTTTAATATCAAAGTAATCGGAATGACAGGGGGCTGAATTTATTAGTTGATTTATATTCTTGGATGTATTCATTATTTTGACATGACCTGGATAAAAAAAATTAGTGTTACAAACAAGAACTTAATTATTCGTTTACATATTTTGCTTAAACAAGTCTTGACTGTGCAGTGGCTGCACAGTTTATGATTACTTTACAAACAAGAAATACCTCATTGATTATAAAGGAGAGACAAGATGGATTTTAAATCGAATAAAAGTTATTTTAAGGAATACTCCTTAATACTGATAATTAAGAATGTCATCATGGGCTTAATGATGGCAGCTGATAAAATAATTGGTGCACTATTTATAGGTGTAAATGCTTTGGTAGCAACCAATTTAATAGGACCGCTTCAAGTGATGATATATGCAATATCTGCATTGTTCATGAGTGGACTCGGTTCATATGTTGGATTACTGTTAGGTAGAAAAGATGTTGACAAAGCCAATAAGGCAACAAGTATGACACTGTTGGTATTGGCGGGTCTTATGAGTATCATAACCATACTGATGATGATTGCTCCTGAGAAAATATCATATTTTGTCGGTGCAAGAGGTGATGTTCTAGAAATGACATCTAAATACTTATATTATGTGAGTTGGGGATTTATTCCGATGGTATTAGGAGCAGCTATTGATATAGTTATTATGAATGATGGCAGTCCCAAGTTTATTATGAAAGTCAATTTATTATCTACCGTACTTAATTTGATGCTCAATTTAATATTTGTAGCGTTATTGAAATGGGGAATCATCGGTCTGGCGATAGCAACGACCATTGGTAATAGTGTTCACTTCATTATCTCCGGTTATTTCTATCTGTATAAGTGTAAAACGCTAAAACTGGTTGCTCCGAAATTTGATTTTGAAATTCTAAAAAGAATTCTTTACAACGGATCAAGCGATTTTATTGGGATGTTTAGTGAGGGATTAAAAAGGTATGTAATCAATATAGCGATTATAACTTTCTTAACGGTAAAACATATGGAAGCCTATTCAGTCGTATCAATGTTTATAATTATCTTTATATCAAGCGTGTTTTATGGGACTGCACAAGGTATGCAGCCGATATTTTCAAGAATGATGGGTGCAAAAATGTTTGAAAGATTAAAACCTTTATTGAACTATTCAGTGAGGAAAAGCAATATCATAGCACTTGTAATATTCATGATTGCCATCCCGTTTATGAAAGTTATACTGGGTTTGTTCCTAAATGATTCTGAGACAATAAAGATTGGATTTTACATTTACCTGACTTATGGATTGGCAACACTATTTGAAAACTTACCAAACGCGGCCATTATGTTTTTTACAGCCATAAATAGACCGCTAGAATCAATTGTCTTTTCAGTGTCAAGAACGGTGTTTTTATTACCGATTCTCACTTACTTCAGTATTTATGCTTTAGGACAACCAGGATTAATGATTGGCACACTATTGGCTGAAGGTATCATGATTTTAGTATCAGTCAAGTATCTTAAACCATTGACATTTGAAAACATGACAATTGTAAAATAATTTAAACTGATTGGGGGATATATGAGTAGTTCTTTCAAGAAAAATGAAGTAGCTAAAATATTGGGATTGAAAAAATCGACTATCAGGTATTATGAGGAAGTGGGATTAATATCTCCTCTAGTTGACACCAATAATTATCGAGAATATGGAATGATGGAACTGAAACTACTCAGCCAAATTAATTTTCTTAGGACAATCAATCTTGATATTGGTACTATTAAGCAAGTGATATATGACGACACATTTGATTCTTACGACGTATTGTCCATGAAGAAGAAAGAATTAAATGATTTGATAAAGGAGCTCAATGATAATATAAGACAAATTGATGAAATTTTAAAGTTTCTAGATTCGACTGTAAACAGTCATGATTATCAGATTGTTGAAATACCAAAAAGATACCTTTATAATATAAAAACTGCGAGTAGTGACCAAGAGGATTTTTATAAAGAGAATAAAGAATTTTTCCAAAAGCACTCATTAAGTATAGGAGATTGGTTTATTAAAACAGTCGATATAGAAAATTTTCTTGGTAACGGTCATATCGATTTTAATGAATGTATTGAAGTGAAAATGGGGAAAGGGAAGGACTTTATATTTCTTCCTAAAGGAAAGTATATATGTTTCACCATTAATTTTGATAATGACGAACCGATAAATTGGGATGTTGTGAGAGGTAACTTCAAAGAAATAATAGCAAAAGAATCTTATACAATAAGGGAGAGCGAAGTGCTATTTTTGAATAAGGATAATTTGAATTTGAATCTATCAGATTTGAAAAGAACCATATCGGTACAGGTACCGATCATATAAATTGGAGGGCATATGGGAGATTTTAAATATACAGTGAGTGATTTAAGTTTTGAAACAAAGCGTTTGTTGATAAGAAATATAATCGGTAGTAATGATGATAACAACCAAAACAAGAGGTTTGCTGAAGAAGTATTGAATCTTTTAACAGCAAGGGTAACTGAATATTTGCCAGATGGTTGTAAAGACATCAACAACATGGAGGATGCCTTAAAATGGATAAATGATCGACATGAGGAGAGTACTGTTTTAAGTGTTAAACTTCGATCAACCGATGAGTTGGTTGGATTGATATTTCTCTATGAATCGGAAACACAGGATCGGTATTCTGATTTGAGGTTCGGCTATCTTATATCAGAGACAATATGGGGAAAAGGCTATGGCACTGAATTGATTGGAGGACTGGTCGGTTGGTGTGAAAATTCAAGAATTATAAAATCGCTCTCTGGAGGTGTGGCAACAAAAAACGTTGGTTCGGTTAGAATTATGGAGAAGTGTGGATTCGCACCTGATACATCAGATGGTCCTGTAGGAGAGGTTGCAATTTTTACACGAGAATTTGTCGTAGAAACCAATGAAGTATAGACGGTTTATAGATTAATGAGGAAATTATGTCTATAAAGATATAGAGTGTTGCTCATTACTTTTAAAAAACAGAACCCATAAAGATACTTCATTTGGAGGTATCTTTTTATTGTTCTGTTAAATCCTATCACATAACATTAGAGTATTGTCTAATATATTATTTTAGTAGAAGGCGTTCTCACCGCTGTTTGGAGTGAATGAATGGAACATATCACGGTTGTTGACTAGTGGTCAGTAAAGGTGTATAATTATATTGACTAGTAGTCAGCAAAAGGGTGAGGAGGTGCATTACATGCCATTACAATTATATGAAAAAGAAGAAATTCTAGATTCGTGTTTTAAGATTTTTGTAAAAAAAGGATACAGTAAAACCACAACAGCCATGCTATCAGAAGCAGCTGGTGTATCCAAAGCATTACTATTCCATCATTTCAAAAGTAAAAAAAAGATTTATATAAGTGTATTAGAGCGAAGTTTTGATAAAATGTCAAAAGAATTTGTGGAAGAACCGATAACAGATTTCAATGATTTTTTTGAGGCAAAAGGACAAAGTGGATTAAATAAAATTAGTTATTTAAGACAGAATCCTGACCTTAGCAAATTATTGTATGAAGCTTATATGGATACTCCAGATGAGTTAAGAGATGAAATTTATAAATTTGTAATATATATCAAAAATAAGTACAAATCAATTGATACTTCAAAAAACGAACTGATGAAAACATTGTTTGATGAGATTCCTCTAAGAGATGGTGTTGAGAGTGAACAAGCCTATGAACTGGTAAAGATGGTGGATGATCATTTTAGAAAAAAAATTGCAACAGAACTGACCGATGACACAAAATTACAAGATGATGAGTATTGGGAGAAGTTAATTTTTAGGAAAAGGAAATTCCTGGACATGGTTCGTTATGGAATTGAGAAGAAAGGTGGTTGAGACGATGAATTCATTTGTATATAATCTTAATGAAAACTTGGATGTTAATCTTTCGGAAGTTGGGGGGAAAGCAGCTAATTTGGTTAGATTGGCCAATGTTGATGATATTAATCTTCCAGAAGGTTTCTGCATCACAACAACTTCTTATACGGAAATTTTTCAAAACAATGAGGTTTTGGATGAACTACTTGCAGAACTTGCACAGGTTAAGATAAATGAGTTTGAACGTATCAGTAAATTAAGCAGTGATATACGTGAAATCATTGTCAATACACATATTCAAGAAAACATTGTTGATGAAATTAAATGTCATTACAAAAGAATAGGGGAAGAAAAAGCTTACGCAGTACGCTCTAGTGCTACAGCAGAAGACCTTCCAACTGCTTCTTTCGCAGGTCAGCATGACACTTATCTTAACATCATTGGTTTAAGTAGCATTCTAGAACATATTAGTAAATGTTGGGCTTCTCTTTTCACAGACCGTGCGGTAACATATCGCATACGAAATGGCTTTGATCATAAAGAAGTTAAATTAGCTGTCATTATACAAGAAATGATTTCCTCAGAAGCTTCAGGAGTCATGTTCACTGCTGACCCAATATCATCTGATCGCAAAATAGTATCCATTGATGCTGTCTTTGGTCTAGGTGAAATGTTGGTATCCGGTCATGCTGACAGTGACCATTATAAAGTCTGTGACGGTAGAATCACTGAGAAAAAAATTGCCAGCAAGAGTACTGGAATATGTGTGAAGGCAAATGGTGGCACGAAGGAATTTGTGATTGATGAAAATTCAAAAAACAAACAGATTCTTTCAGATATTCAAATATTAAAATTAGAAAGACTTGGTAGAGCCATTGAATCCTATTTCTCATATCCGCAGGATATAGAATGGTGTATTATAGATGAACAAATATATATTGTTCAAAGTAGACCGGTGACCACTTTATATCCGTTGCCTGATGTAAGTGATTCACAAAAAAGAATCTATGTTTCCTCAGGTCATTTGCAAATGATGACTGATCCCATAAAACCACTCGGTATGTTTTTCTATAAATCGGTTATCAGTAATCCGCCTTCTAAGGAAATTGGGGGTCGACTATACCTCGATATGACAAATGACTTATCAACGGTTGTTAGAAGAAAAATTACAAAATACCTCTTGAGTGAGATTGGGGATACTCTTTTAACAAACTCAATCGTGAAGTTGACCAACAATAAGAAACTGATGAGAAACCTTCCAAAAGGAAAAGATAAGGTTTTTGACGTTAATAATTCCAGTAGTCCAATACCTATCATGATAAATGCATACAAAGCTTATAAGGAGAATAATCCTGATATAGTGAAAGAAATAATTGATGAGGAAGAAAAAGATATTGAAAAGATGAGAGTGGCACTTTCTAAGTTATCTGGAGATGAGGTGTTTGAATACATTTCAAAAGACCATGATAATAGAAGAATAAAGCTAATGTCTCCTCGTAATGCTGGTGTAATGACAGCTGTGATGTTAAGTGCAAGATCGTTTGATAAAAAGATTAAGAAGTGGCTAGGGGAGACAAATGCAGCAGATTCCATTATTATGTCTATTCCTAATAGCGTTACAACAGAAACGGGCTTTTCACTTTTAGATGTAGCAGATGTGATAAGAGATTATCCAGAAATTATAGATTATTTGAATAATCCCAATGAAACGACATTTTTTGAAGATATAGAAAAAATTAAAGGCGGCATACCAGTATGTGATGCTTTTAGAGAATACCTTTCAAAATATGGTATGCGTTGTTCAGGTGATATTGATATAACAGTTCCTAGATGGATTGAAAATCCTATTGAATTAGTTCCTAGTATTATAAATAATATTAAGAATTTTGAACCTAAAGCTTCTAAATTTAAATATGAACAGGGGAAAATTCAGTCAGAAAGTAGATTGCAGGAATTGATTGATCAAGTTGAGAAGTTGCCTAATGGTAAGAAAAAGGCAAAAAAGTTAAGACGAATGGCTAGTTTGATTCGAAATTATATAGGTTATCGTGAGTATCCAAAGTTCTCTTATATGAAAAGATACTATTTTTATAAAGAAGCAATGCTCAAAGAAGCTGCAAAACTTGTTCAAAATGGTTATATTGATGAATTAGAGGATATCTACTACCTATACTTTGATGAACTAAGAGCAATGGTTAATGGTCAAAAAATAGACAGTAATATCATTTTAAAGAGGAAAAAAGACTATGAGATGTTCTTAAAGTTAACACCACCACGCGTCATGACATCAGATGGTGAAATCATCATAGGTGAGTATGAAACGGGTAGTATCCCAGACAACGCTTTACCCGGGTTACCTGTATCTGCTGGTGTAGTGGAAGGTAGAGCTCGTATTGTTAAAAGCTTAAAAGATTCTTTTCTTTCTGAAGGAGATATTTTGGTAACTGAATTCACAGATCCTAGCTGGACGCCAGCATTTGTATCCATAAAAGGTTTGATTACAGAGGTTGGTGGGCTTTCGACACATGGTGCAATAATCGCAAGAGAGTACGGTCTGCCAGCGGTTGTTAGTGTAAGAGATGCAACTAAGCTGATTAAGGAAGGACAGTTAATAAGACTTAATGGTACTGAGGGATATATTGAAATTCTCTCTGAGGAAAGTAACTCATAACTCAGTAATACACGATTTTTTAGATATATTTTAAAAATCAGAGTTATCTTGGCTTTTAGAAAAAACGAAAACTCAAGATTAATATTTTTGAAGGTACTTCAATGAAGTATCTTCTTTGTTATACTATGTGAAGATGGAGATGTCTATCCGTATATAAAGACTTGATATTATGTAAAAAATATGGGGTATATAAGCATTCATAGAGATGTCGTTTCATAGGGGGTAAAATGAAAGTACTGGTTATTATGGGGAGTTTAAGAAAAAAGAATACATATCAAACGGTAAAAAAAATTGAAAATATTCTTAGTGATAATTGCGAGTTCGAATATGTATTTCTAAAAGACGAGAATTTTAAAAACTGTATAGGGTGTCACCTGTGTATTTCTCATGGAGAAGATAATTGTCCTTTAAAAGATGACAGAGATTTAATTATTGAGAAAATAGAAGAATCTGATGGTGTGATTTTAGCAAGTCCCAATTATGTAATGAATGTATCTTGGATCATGAAAAACTATATTGATAGGTTTGCCTATACCTTACATAGACCTAAGTTTTTCAATCAAAATTATATGATATTAATAACAAGTGGGAGTAATGTAGGTTCGAAAAAGGCACTAAAATCCTTATCTGTAATTACATCAGGAGGAGAAATAACAAGCAAGTTGAGAGTCTTTTTTACACCTGGTATGAGACCAAAGAAAGTCGAATTACAGGAAAAAAGGATTGAAAAAATGGCTTATAAATTCAGCAAATCACTTTCTAATAAGAAAGAGCATAAACCCACATTCTCATATTTGATTTGGTTTTCGATATTTAAAGGGATGTCCTACAAAAACAAAAATGAGGTTATTGCAGATTATGAGTATTATAAAGATAAGGATTATTTCACTGAAGTAGAACTTAATATTTTTCAGAGACAAGTAGTTGGGTTTCTGTCTAATCTTGTGAGAATCGTCAGTTAACGATAAATTTAGATGGGATTTGAAAAAGGCGTATAAGGTTCATTTAACAAATGGACCTCATACGCCTTTAAGAATTTTAAGTTAGAGCATATCTTCCATGCCGTTGATCGTTGCTTGCTCATCATCGTTAATTGGTACAACAATACATCGTTGTCCATCAATGACTTCTGTTTTAATTTTAGAAAGTATGGACGGTTTTACATGAAGTACCACATCATAGTTTTTTTGATTAAGTTCTTCGAAGTTCTCGTCATCACTTGATTCAACGTCATCATTAATATCTACAACATCTTTTACTTCAGTATTATTACTCACTGCTTCAAGTTTATTTTCAAGAGATTCAACTTGTTTGATAAGTTGCTCCTCTTTTTTCTTATGCGCGTTTGCCTTAATTAGCTTTGAATCTACTAGATTTTCAGCTAAAGGCAGATCTTCACCAAAGCTCATTTCGTATGATTCTTCGATTTTTTTTGTTGCTTCTTCAGAAACACCACTATCTATTAGAAGGTCCTTGACTTTATCCTTTGATAAGACAATGGGCGTTATGGTTGTTCCTTCATAAAGTTCCTTATGTTCTTCAATCATTGTATTCAGGTTCTCTTGGATGTCTATAAAAACTTTCTCCGAGATTTCATCATCTGAACTGATCGTACTTTTTACGATGGATTGGAATGTTTCTTTTTGAATAGTTGATGTTTGTTTTGATAAACAACCTAAAGTGTTTTCCATTAGCTCAGGATGGGGATCTTTGGCATTTTTTGTGTAGTACATAATTGCGTTAACATCTGAACTTCGATCGATGAATCCAGGGTAGACAAATCCGATAGTAGGCACCCCAACGACCCAATCTCTAATCCTTGCTTTGATTTTTTGTTCTGTATCAAAATACCCAAGGCCTGGTTTGGACTTTGAAACAGGACAAATAGCACACATGATATATTCATAACTCTCCTCGGATTCATCTAGTTTGATATTATCTGAAGTTTTAGTCATGACATCATATACGTCGTGAAACACTAGAATGAGATAGTTTTCTGCATAGTCAAAATTAACTATAATTGAATCGTAAAATTCACGTAGTAAAACATCATCTTTTAGAGCACTTCCCTTTAACCGCATCAGAAAATTCTGTTTATCGTTTTCGAAGTTTTCATCTGTTGGAAAGTTGAGTTCCAAAAGGTTATTACCAACGCCACCTGATAAAACTTTTTTACTTATATCCAAGTATTTGTGTAATTCCACATCTGGTATATTAAAAAAAGTTTCTTTGAATTCTACCAGTTTTTCTTTTTCGCTGTTAACATAACAACCACACAGTTTTGTGAATGTACATGCCTCTTTTTTGTACCGTCTTTTAAGTTCAAGTATATCTTTTTTATTCATAAATCCTCACATTCTTCTTGTTTAGCATATATTATATTATAGCTTTTTCACATAATAGGCAATCTATTTACTGAAAATTGTTAATAGATACGAATGATCATAACGGTTCAAAATTAATGGTAACGACATAAGAAACAGTTGAAAGACAATACACAGCTAGGACTAATTTAAAATGATGAGGTGAACTGGATGATCAAAATTAGATAGCAATAAAAAACCTTTATACCAAGTCGATAGATTGTTAATACCAAACACTAAAACATATCTTTATGATTCACACATGTATTCCGATATGTAAGGGAATGCTAATACAAGAATTAATTGTGATACAATTAGATTATCATTAATAATAAGTTTGGAGGTAGATTATGAAAGAATGGTATGATGAGGAGTATGAATGGGAAATTGAGGTAATAAGGTTTCTCGGTAGTGACCACACAGAGCGATATTGTCGGAACGGCGAGGAAGTAGGAGATAGGTATACTTGCACATATGGTTGTCCAGTTAATGCGAATGGACAGGGGATATGCTCCAAAGTAATGATGATTATGTTCCCAATCATGGAGGCGGTTAGAAGTGGTGGAGATTTAGAGAATATCGGTGGCGATAGTAAATATTGCAAGGATATTGTTTGTCCAGATGGCTGCGTTATGTTCCGGTTGATGGCAACAAAACTAGGGAACGAGAATTTTTACAAAGGAAAATTTTTTTAAATAATATATATGACCTCCCTACGAATTGAAACAGATATTGGAGTTTACATTTATTGTTGGCTCTTTTCTATATTCTGATTTGTGTAAGAGAATGAAATCTGGTAACAGCTCACTTTTGCAGTGAAAGTTCTAGATGTCCCCTACAAGATGCTCTCTTTAATAGAGCGTGAAATATTTTTGTTTTCAACGGTTGTAAATCATTAATAAATCAGAGCGATAGGTAATGTTTTGCTCCTAATAGTGGTAATCATAACCAATCTTTTTTTATTTTAGAGATGGATCGATGCTGAAAAATAACTGAATCAATTGGTGTTTGAGTTTGTAATGTAGATACATAAATTATAAACAAACCCTACATATACATCTTGTTAATAAAATGTAATACTAAAGTGGGGGTGATAAAATGAATAAGAGAGAGATCTTTGTAACAGCAGATCTAAATAAACAACAAGTTGCAGATTTGATAAAACTAGAAAGCACGTCTAATGATTTATATGATATTGATTTGAAGTTTCATGAAGCTGATTTTGAATCTATAAGTTTTCATATCTGTTCTTACAAAGACAATAAACTCATTGGGTATTTTGCATTAACTGAAAACTATATTAAAGATGAGTTTTTACTTTGGGGAACAGTACATCCTGATTTTGAGAATCTTGATCATATCAATGAGATGTTAAAAGTGGGTTTGGCTAGTGACTCTATGAAAGATACTAAAACAATAAAGATTTTAAATAACTCTTCTGCAAGAAGCATGAAAACACTTTATTGTGATAGAGGTGCTACTCATCAACATACAGTTTATGACATGAGATATAAAGGTTTAGTTGACATCAACACAGAAAATATTGACATTCGTGAAGCAACTATAGAAGATCTAGATACGGTTTGTAAAATTGGTGTTGAAGCATTTTCGACATCAGAAGAAGATGAAGTTGCCTACAACACTGGCAATATAAATAACGATAGAATTCATACTTATATAGCATCTACAAATGGATGTACCATTGGTATTGTATCTGTTATGATAACAGATGAAAGCTCAAGCATTGCTGATCTAGCTGTTGTTAAAGAACATAGAAAAAAAGGCTATGGGCGGTCTATATTAAGTTTAACTATCAGTGAACTCTTAAAGAAAAATATAAAAAATATAAGATTAGGTGTTGAAACTAGTAATGTTAATGCCTTAAACATTTATAAAGCAGCTGGCTTCGAAACACACCATTCAACGGAATGGCTTTTGCTAGAACTTAAAAGAAAGTCACTATAAAGGTGATTTCTTTTTTTATGAGTGTAATGTTCAATACAAGCAATTGTTGGTATCTAGATCAAGTATTGAGTATGAACTTTTGTAAGAATTCAATTAAATCAAGAAAAACATCAGTTGCCATCAAAGTACTTATATTCATCTATAGGATTAGGAGTAACAGTGCCTTAATCTTCAAAGATTAAGCCTTCAGGTTAGTACTGAACAATTCTACCTCATGGAGGTTTGATGTGTCCTTTGGTACTTTGAACCTAAATAATTCTCTGCTCTAAGATTTTTCGTGTATAATGTACACTCCCTTTAGAATAAAGTTCCAAAATAGTTCTTCGAACTCTCTATCTATGTCTCCTCAATTTAAAACCTTATTAAAAACTCTTGTTGATATGAATCGTTCACTGATACCATCAAAATTTATTGAACATGCCTTTCCACCAATAATAACATACTTTCCTTTATGGTGTTTAAACCTCTCACCAAAATTATGATTCCTTGTACCATGATTCTCCTTCAATAGTTTTTCAAGTTCCTCGACAACTCTTGTACCATCTAAATTGGGATATCATATTTTAAGTAAAATTAGAAACGTTAAGCTTCTGTATCTAGTTACTTTAGTTGCTGAATTAGGTCAGAGGTTTCATACCGATTGACCCTAGAAATTGAAAGTAAGGAGTCTGTTCATCTAACGTGAGCAGATTCTTTTAATATCTATTTAAGCTAATGATTCTGATTTGTGTGATAGTGTGCGATGTTTATACACTCGACACATGAGTCTGTTTAACAATTAAGAAAAATAAAATATTTTAAATAGCAAAAATGAGTAGTCCCTCTTACTGTCAAATTATATAGTAAGGGGGATTTTTATGTCTTATTTAGTAGGAGAAGATCGTTATCAAAGTTCATTAATTCCACGTTCGTTGGATGAGATGATGGACGAGAATAATCCTGTCAGAGTAATCGATGCATTCGTTGATCGTGTTGATTTGAAGACCGTTGGATTTAAAGCATATGAAGAAAATAAACGTGGTCAACGACCATATCAAAGAGAAGATTTATTAATAGTGATTTACTCTTACATGAGTAAAACTAGATTCTCTAGAAGTATTGAGCAAGAATGTAAACGAAATATTGAACTAATGTGGCTAACTGGAGGTATTACACCTGATCATGGTACAATATCGGGTTTTATTAAAGAAAATAAAGATGGCCATTTGCTAAAAAGATATAAGTGTCGTGATTATGAGAATTGCATAAATAAATCTAGATGTACGACATCAAAAACTGGAAGAAGCATAAATAGACCAGTAGCATATGACGAGTTAGCTCAGATTGAAGTGAATACATTCCAGAAAAGTGATGTTTATAAAATGAAGAAGCCAAATAGTTGAACACCCATTTGGTACAATAGAATGTCATCTTGGATTTACACATTTTTATAGGCATGGATTTAGGTCAGTGAGTTGCAAAACTGGTCTAATTTTACTTGTCTATAACATTAAAAGAAGAATCAATATATTAGGCGTGAGGCAAATTGTAGCTCTGTTAAGTGCTATTAGATGTTTCATAGCTGAATGCTCCAAATTGAGATTTATGTATCTAAATCATTTAATCGTTAGACAACCTCGCATGTTGAGACCTGTGTATCGCGTAAGAGAATTAATAAATAAATTCCTAATATTGGCTACAAATATGTTTGTCTTGATGGGTAATATATTGTTCCTGCTTTTTATATGCAGTAATTAACAGTACAGATAAAAAGATTATGTTTTGTTCGACCTTGGACACAGCTTGATTAAATGATAGGTAGGGAAGGTTTTTTTAGATTGATAAGATACTTTAATTGCGAATGTCATTTATATACTATATAGTTAAAGCAGTGTACAACAGCTTTATTATGTGTACTTAAAATCAAAACTGTGAAGTTGGAAAATCTATATTTTGATTAGGAGGTTATTTGTGTTAGTACGAAACAAATATGAGAGAACTGTGAATGATTTGGCTCCATTCGGAAGCAGCGGTGGCTGTTTGGAGCTTTTAATATTAACCGCTAACTAAAAGATTCAATAGCCATTGTCTTGCTTTCTTTATATTGATATGTTGAAAACTATTATAAAGGAGAATGACAATGAGCTTTATTAAGGATATTATTAAACTGAGAAATTTCGTTTTATTGTGGTTAGGGCAGTCTATATCTTCGTTAGGAAGTTCTATGACTAGCTTTGCCATTACAATATGGGCATTTGAAAGAACAGGGAGTGCACTTACACTTTCGATATCTGGAATGCTTATTATGGCTCCTAAAATGGTGCTAGGAGTTTTTGTTGGTCCATTAATTGACAGGATGAACCAAAAGGCTATCATACTTATTTCTGACATAGGCGCTGGGGTATGTACGTTAACATTATTTCTACTTTTAAGAGCAGATTCACTTGAAATATGGCATATATATAGTCTGAATTTTATTAGCAGTATTTTAGGGAGTTTTCAATATCCTGCCAGTGATGTCGCTGTCAGCTTGATTGTTCCAAAAAAATACTATGTTAAAGCAAGTGGAATGCAATCTTTTTCAAGTGGGACAATTCAGATATTGGCACCAATTTTCGCAGCATTTTTATTGGCATTTACTGATATGAGTGTTGTTATCTTATTCGATTTTGTTACACTAGTTTTTGCTTGCTCAACACTTGCATTCGTGGTTAAAATACCTTTTGTTCGAAAATCAGAAGGGCAAAAGTTTAGTATGATGCACCATCTGCATGAGTTGCGGAGCGGCTTTTCGATTATATGGGACTCAATCCTACTAAAGAAACTTTTGTTATTTATGGCTATCATTAACCTTTTAGCTGGATTGACTTATTTTAATATACTTTCCCCTATGATTTTGGCTCGGTCGGGTCACAATGCAAAAGTATTAGGCTTTGTAAATGGGGCTATTGGGCTTGGTGGCATTATCGGGGGATTTTTAGTTATCTTTATGCCGACTATGAAAAGCAGGGTAAAGACAATGTTTTTATATGCAGGACTATCATTCTTTTTTGGTGATTTCCTGTTTGCTTTTGGCAATTCAATGTGGATATGGGGTATTGCCGGATTTCTTTCTAGTGTTTTCATACCTCCGTTGATTGCGAACGAAAGTTATTTCTGGCGCACCATAGTACCCATAGAAATGCAGGGACGTGCGTTTTCTTTCAAGTATGCAATGAAATCGGGCATGATTCCGGTTGGTATGATTATCGGTGGCATTTTAGCCGATTGTGTTTTTGAACCCTTTATGGCGAGTGAATCAAATAATTTGTCATTCATGTTTAATAGTGGTAAGGGCATGGGTATGGCTTTGATGTTTTTGATTACAGGGATTTTGGGTACAACTCTCAGTATGATGGGATTTTTTAACCCCTCGTTATTGAAGGCTGAACAAGAAACAGAAAAGGTCTCGTATAAAACAATAGCATAAGCGTTTTCTGCATCAAACGTATATCACAGTGTTCAAATTTAATGAACTAAAGGCAACCTTAATTGGTTGCCTTTGTAATTTCAACGTTGTTGTTATGTATAAATTGTCCATAAGCGGTAGCATAGCTTTAAAAGTCTTTGAGTCACGAGCAGGGAGTGATGAGAAGTTCTTGGAGTCATTGGCGAAGCTGAAGTCTAATAAAGTGGCATATATTTCATGTAATCCTATCACTCGGGGAAGAAATCTCAAATATCTGACGAAACATGGATATAAGATTGAGAAGATACAGCCTGTTGATATATTCCCGCATACTGGGCATGTGGAGTGTGGTAATTTATTCGGTATCCATACAAATTGAAAGTTGCTAGTCTGTTCATCTTATGATGATCAGGCTATTTTTATTACTTAAGCAAAACTATAAAATTCTGATTTGTAGGGTAGGCATCGATTTCAAGTCAAAGATTTTCTTCAAATTGAATACATAAATTTTAGAGAGACAGTATGATTAGCATGTGGGATATAATTACAATATAGGATACTATGTTTACAGAAGCTAAATCGTTGTGTTCATGGGACAGAACAATTGATGTCAGATGAAAAAATATTAGCCTTGTATACTAAAATGTAAGTACAGCTAAAGAATACATAAATATAATTGAAAGATAAAGAACGGTTTATGATTAATTCATAGATCTTTCTTTTGATATTTAGGATGTAATATTCTTTTACAACTTTTTTACAACTTGTATATGAAAATTATACGAATTTAAAGTAAAATGTAGTGGGAGGTAAATTATGTATAGAGTTCTAATTATTGAAGATGATATAAGCATTAGTGACTTACTAAAAATAAATTTAGAGATGTATGGTTTTAAAACTATTAATGCATATGATGGCAAGGATGGTCTAAAGAAAATAGAATCAGAAGAAATAGATATCATTATACTTGATATTATGATGCCAATATATTCGGGGTACGATTTACTTCCTTTAATACAGAAGAAAGATATCCCCGTAATTGTTCTAACAGCAAAGGATACTCTTGATGCAAAAATGAAGGGGTTCATGTTAGGAGCAGATGATTATATGACAAAACCATTCGAAGCAGTAGAGTTAATTGCGAGAATCAATGCAGTACTAAAGAGATGTAGTAAAGTTGATGATGGATTAATTGAATTTGATGATGTAATCCTTAATATGAATACTCGAAGTATACATAAGGAAAATGAAATAGTAGATTTAACATTAAAAGAACTAGAACTTCTATGTTATTTAGTAAGTAACAAAGGGTTGGCTCTATCTAGAGAGCTAATATTAGAGAGAGTATGGAATTATGATTATGTTGGAAATACAAGAACTGTTGATATGCATATACAGAAGTTAAGAAGCAAACTTGATACTGATCGTATTAGTACTGTTTATAAATACGGCTATAGATTTGAGAAGTAGGTGGGTATGAAAATAAGAACCAAGATATTTTTATTTACAACATTATTCATAATAATATGCTCATCTTTTATTGGAATATTTATTATTGATAGAATTCACAAAAACATGTTAGAGGATGAAATAACATCTGCTTTAGCTGATAGTAATTCTATTACGAGTTCAGTCAATTACTTATTACAAAATAAACACACACAGGGAAGTTATAATGATGACCAGACTATAGATTATATTACTTCATATTTGTATACGAGTAATAATAGAACTAAGAAATATTTACTCCTTGATAATGAAGGTATATCTATTATTAGAAGGAACAATGAGATTGTCATTTCAAAGGAAAACTTGAGGATATTAATGAATGGAAAAAAGACTTATTCCTTGAATAAATCTGAAGAGAAATATTTGCTAAATGTATATACTCCAGTTTCGATATATAGCAAGGATTTTATAATAGCAAGTAGAACTGACCTAACTAGTTTAGTTGATTTTACAAAGGAGAACTATAGAATACTCATAATCACTTTTATGTTAATTGGATCCCTTGTTTTGTTGTGTACTTATATTTTTTCAAAGCTTATTACAAATGATATTAGTAAACTAATATCTGTATCAAAAGAGATAACGGATGGGAATTATCACATAACAACTGATATTAAAAGTAAAGATGAAATCGGAGAATTAGCAAATAATTTTGATTTGATGAGTGAAGAAATAAATACTAAAGTGTCTGGTCTCAATGAAGAGGTTTTAAAGACACAGAAGTTATTTAGTAATTTAACTCATGAGATAAAAACACCTCTTACCTCTGTAATAGGTTACGCTGATTTATTAAGACAGAAGGAGTATGATAAGGAGCTGTTTGATAAAGGACTTTCGCATATCTATTTGGAAGGGAAACGATTGTCTAAATTATCTGCTAAATTAATTCAAATTATAGATCTAAATAAATCATCACTCAAGAAAAAATACCATGGTGTTGATTCGTTAATAGATGAGTGTATAGAGGTTAATAAACACAGAACTTATGGTAAGGATATAGAATTTAGAACCGACCTTGAAGAGGTTGAAATACTAGTTGATAAGGAAGTAATCAAGAATGTACTTATAAATGTAATAGATAATGCAATAAAGGCATCTGAAGATACAGCCATTATATATATTACAGCAAAACAATCAGATAACATGATTAATTTAGTTGTAGAAGACTTTGGTATAGGAATGTCAAAAGAAGAGATTGGATATATTTTTGAGCCATTTTACAAGATTGATAAATCTAGAGGAAGAGATGGCTTAGGTTTAGGACTTAGTTTATCTAAAGATATAATGACAATGCATGATGGAACAATTGAAGTAAGTAGTACTCTTAATAAAGGGACTAAGGTTAATTTGAACTTTACAACTCCTTTACATTTAACAGATAAGTTATCAATAAACAGATAGTATGATGGTTTTGTAGATAACTATACGAGGAGGAAGTATATGAGAAGAATGTTAAATTTGATAGTGGTACTGTTATTTGTTATTAGTTTTACAAGTTGTATCGAAGATGAGTTTGATGGTAAAACTACTATAGTAGAGGAAGAAATAGAAAAACTCAAAGTGGATAATGAAAATCTTGGAAAATTAGATGTTGATAGTTCGTCATATGAAGATGTAGTGAATATTTTAGGTGAGCCTAGTAGTTACTCATATAGGGAAGAGATACTTGAAAAGTCAGAGGCAATCGATGACTTTTATATGGATTACGATGGACAAGTAGTCATTAAAATTCAAAATAAAATGGTTGACGAAATCAGGATTTATGATGATAGGATTAGATACCTTAAAAACCTTTACGTTGGACAAGCTAAAGAAGAAGCACTTAGTCAATTATCTCCTGTAAAAGAGACATATACTAATATAGGTGTTTACTATGAATCGTATATTTTATACAATGATATTAATTATGGCTATTCTGATGTTAAAGGTGTAAGTTACTATTCAGATCCAAGTAACGGAGTACGTCTATGGTTTGATAATAATGCTGTTTCAACAGTTTATTACTTTAATAAGGAGAACTATTTGGAACATGAATCAAAGATAAGTTATCTAAAAGGTTCGAGTCCTTATGATTCTGGAGAATACGTTACAACAGAAATTAATGGTAATGACGTAGAGTTTGAAACTGACGCTGATCTTTTAGGGAAGTGGGAATTTAAAGATTATGTATATATTTATGAGGACTTTGATGAAGAAAGAAAGTTATCAAACATCCAGTTCATTGATCTTGATATACGAGAGAATGGTATTATCAAGGATTGTGATTTCATGTGGACTAAGGGCTACTTAGTCAATGTTTTTATGAGAGGTTCTAGAATGGTGTATAGATATGAACTAGCAGAACGTGAAGGAGAAACATATTTGTTACTCTACACAAGTCTAGAAGATGATTACAATGTGTATGTATTTAAGAATGTTGAATAACGCTAAGCCCTTTGAATTTTTTTTGATTCACAAAGGTAAATAAGCCAAATCGATATACTACTTTGAACGTCTAACACCCCGAAAATTTGAAATCTGTTTAGGAAAGGTATCTATAGTTAAAACTTAAGATACCTTTTTTGATTCTCACATAGATTCTGATTTGTATGGTTGAGTTAATGCTTTGATAATGTAATTATATGGGATTATAATGTATCATTGAGGTAGAGAACATGAAAGTAAGACCGGATGTAATAGAACTTGTTGGTTTTAAGAGAAGTGAGTCTACGATCTATTATGGCAATGATCTTAAGTAGTAGATATTGCAGACTCTAATAGGAGAATGTGATGAATAAGTTAAATATAAAGATTTCAAGTGTCTTTATTAGAGTTTTTACAGTAATGTTGATTCTTGTTAGTCTATTGGGAATGATTTTGGGCTTTGGTATTATTAGGTCAATTGTTTTTCTTGTAATTGGATTTATTATGGTAAGGTTCATGAAGATAAGATTAGAGCTTCTTAATGAGAAATCTGAAAAATCGAGTACTATCAAGTAGTGTTATAAATCTTCTGATTTGTAGGGAAGAATCTCTGTCATTATGCTCATAAATATTTTAAGATTTAATGCTTATTTAGTATAATGTAAATAACCTGAAGAAAGGAGGTTCTACCATGAAAAAAGAATCTAATCAAAAAATCATGGATACTGTTCTGAAATGGATAGGAGTTTTTATGCTCTTAAAAGATTTTATTGAGCAGATAGTCGAGTATATTGGCTATTTAATGAACATCCTGGCACTTCCCACGACCAACCATAGTCGTGTACAACGGTCAGGTTTTACCTTCTGAACAGGTAAACTAGTTTGAGTGGCGGAATCAGTTATCTAAACCAAGAAAACATGAATGAAATTGCTTAGGAAGTAAGTTCAGTCTATATCATATCTATTCCCAACCATAGGATAAGATATGATCACTGGAACAATAATAGAATTGCTAAATTAGCGATTCTTTTTTTGATTACTCTGTCAAACTCTTTAAATAAGTGAAGTTATATTAATACTAGTTCTGATTGGAGGGCTATTTTTCATGAAATTTACAAGGTATTCAATTGTAGATGATATAATATAGATAATTAAATTATTTACCATATTATTTAGGTTATCTGGAGGAAAGTATGAGCAAAATAAAGTTGTATCGTTATACAAGTATTTCAAAATGGGCAATCGAAAATCTAGTTGAAGGAATCTTGTATCTAAATCCTTTAACTAACATGAATGACTTTTATGAGTTCGCATTTAGTTGTACTTATGATGAATCATATGGTTCACATGTACACAAACTTGATAACAGATTAAATGATAGGCTATGTCATGATAATCTACTAAATGAGATTGGGGTATGCTGCTTAACAGAAATTTTCAACTCGAAAGCAATGTGGGGCCATTATGGAGATAATTTCAAGGGAATGTGTATCGAGTATGAGTTTGACCTTGAACAATATCCGAACCTACATAAGGTGATATATGGTGATTTACCGTATAATGTTCATTTTGAAAAACTGGGTTTATCCAAATATGATACTCTTCTATGTAATTGCTATAATATATGCAGTTACAAGCACTATGAGTGGGAATATGAGAGGGAATGGAGATTTATTGGGAAACCCAAAACTGATATAGATGTAAAAAGTAGTATTCGTGCAATATATTTTGGTTCAAGATCAGATGGGAATAAGATTAACAATCTTATGAGGAAAGTCAGAGATAAAGGTAGAATTAAGTATTATTATTGCAGTCCAAAATTTAATTCATACGAGTTTGAAATTAGAACCTTTTAAATAACTTTTAACTATTTTGACCCCAGTTGCTTAGCAACTGGTTATTTCATTCTGATTTCTAGGGATGATCAATGTGGCGAGATTATATGTTTATTTAGCTTATTACAGGTATGTTATAGGTCTATTGAGAACACTTATTCTTTATAGCATGATTTTTATAAGTATCAATTTATGCGAACATAGATAATACAATAGTTAGACTATAGCAATAAAAAAGAGTGCTAAGCACTCTATTTGATAACTAATTTTGAAATACTTTTACCATGAGATATTACTTTAGAAAATGAGTGATTGCTCAAAATTTTAGTTTCGCTAACTTTTACAGAAATACCATTGACACCATTAAATGATCTAATTAATTTTTCTGTAATATATTTTTCATCGATAATACTGTTCTTCATAGAATCACTCCTTCCTTTTATTAAGTATAACATTTATAACAATAAATTTCAATTTTGGACTAAGCTTTCTCTTATAAGTTCGTGTAACTCTAATGCAATATTCTTTGCTTCTTTCGATGAGGTAATCTCACCATCAAATGAAATACTGATGATATGTTCGCTATTATTATAGACTAATGGTAAAGTTATATAGAATCGGTCAGTCTTCTTTTTGCTACCATTACCAGAATTGTGGTACTTGAATAAATAAAGATCATTCAAAAATATAGCTCTAAGAAGACCAGTTTTAAATTCATTTAATTTTTTTTCGCGAGTAGGTTTCTCAAGTAACTGTATTCGTAAATCCTTATCAACTGTAGAGTAAAGTTTTTCGAGAGTGAGATACATTAAAGCATATTTATTAGCGTCTTCTTCATTAAAGTTTTCAATTTTTTTGGTATTTAGTGATTTTGAGTAAGTTTTGATAAACTTTGTTACGCTTGAAATCATATCATCAATATCACATTGTTCAGATGAATTCAGTATTGGGAGAATGTTGTCTGAAAACTCAAGAATCATCTTCTTAGAGATATGATGATAACACTGTGCCATACTGTTAATGTTTACAAATTCATCAGATGTACCAGTTACATAATTTAATTTTATTATAGCTTCTGAGTCTGTGTAGTTGATTGAATACCGATACATCTGAACTGACTGTACTTTGGATTCTGCATACACAAAAGTACTAAAAATCTTTGATAGAATTTCATCTCGCCTTATTCCAAGTAGTTCTTTGTGATTTTGCCAAAGTAATTCAGCTTTATTATTAATTTGTTTTTTAAGTTCTACTATTTCACTCGACTGATTTTCAACTAAAGTTTTATTATGGCTTAATTCTGAATCTTTCCAAGTCAAAATAAAAGTTGCAATTAAGTATAATGGAGCAATGAAAAATAGAGCATAGATAATCTCTATACCGGGTAACTCAAAATGTAGTATTGGTTCAAATACAGATTTGTAAAGTTCTTCAGAACTATTTTCTACCCACAAATCTAACACAAAGAGCAGCGCAGGAATAAGTAAAATTGTAAAAAAGAGTTTGTATTTTCTATTATTTGTCATATCATCACCAATACGATTATAACATAATCTATATATGTCGTCTAACATCATATCTTAGAAAAATCCACGACTCCTGAAAGTCAAATTAATAAACTCCCTCAAGATTTAAAATTCAATAAGAAGTTTAGTGCGAAAACAACTCTCATTAACCGAGTTAATTCTACTATATTCATTCCCAAACGAACAGCTATGAGGAGATATTGCAAATTCGATTGCATCCAAGTTAAATTCATTTGTATCATATTCAGCAAATGATCTCAATGACAAATTGAAATAGTTAATTGAGTAGCATCTACAGATAAACTGTTGGTGCTATTATTTTTTTAGTCACAACTCTTCTGATTTGTAGAGATAAATTTCAACTCATGGTTTGAACTGGGAACCGAATTATGTTGTTTATATTGCAAACTTACGTTCACTGTTGTATGTTTTACATGATAGCATTAAAAAATGGGAAAAAACTTGTATCGGCGTTTGATATTTTCTAATTGGGAGGCAAATATAAATGAGATTAACATTAAAAAAAGAAATAACAAATACTAACGAAGTAATAGAAAGGATTGAGCATTTGAAGATGGAAGACGATGAACTAAAGAGTTTTCTATTAAATACTTTACCAGTTGTTATGGAGGATGTAATTGATCCCGATATGGATCCGAATAAACCAGAAATATACGTTAACAATCTTTTCTGCAATAGATTGGGAGATTTCAAAAGAAGATATATTATTACTATAACTAATGATGGAATTTCTGCATTGCTACTAGGTATTAGGAAAGATGATTATTTACACATTTTAACTCTTGGAGTTAAAAAAGACCTTAGAAGAAATCAATATGGTGAAGAACTATTGAAATTCTGTATGAATGATATGATTAATGAATCAATTAGTAAAGTTGTTTTAAATACACATTCCGACAATGTGCCTGCTATAAACTTATATAACAAAATGGGGTTTAATATCATTGAGGAATAGTTATTTCACTTTAATAGTACTATCGTTTCACTAGGCAAACTAAATGATAAATTGAAATAACTAATTGAGTAGCATCTACAAAAGAAATCGTAGATGTTATTTTTTTTGGATCACCAATCTTCTGATTTATAGGGGTGAGTATGACCGATAATCTTAAAAACTATGGAAATGGTATATGATTTTCTGTTACCATATGTGTAGAAGGTATGGCTTCAAAATAAGCGTATAGTATGCAGGTACCAAGGTATGAATTATTTTACATATGCGTGTGTGTTAGGTGACAAAGTTTAATTAAGTGCAACATGGAATATGGATAGTAAATTTATATAATTACAATAAGTATAAGTACGTTTGCTGTTTAAATGACAGCATCTGATAAAATCGAGTCATGTAAGCAAAAAAATTATAGCCTGGAACTAGTTTCTGAGGTCGTGTTATATATGTAGACCACCTTTTAAAAACAAAGAATTGATTGTGAAACTATGTTGAATGCATTGAAAACAGAGGGGTGGGGTGCATGTAAAATTCATTTTACATCCTCAAAACGACTCAATGTAAAGTACTTTTGATGGTAACTATTTCTTTTGTAATGTACATTGAATCCACAGGAGGTCTTGAAATGGAGATTGGAAAACAAATAAAAAAATTAAGAACACATCTTGCTTTTTCGCAAGACGATCTAGCAATGAGAGTTTATGTATCACGTCAAACTATTTCTAATTGGGAAAACAATAGAAATTATCCAGATGTGAAGAGTTTGTTGTTGTTAAGTTCTCTTTTCAATGTCTCTCTTGATCAACTAGTGAAGGGAGATGTAGAAGAAATGAAAAACCTTATTAATGCGGAGGAAAAAGAACTTTTTAGGAAAGATGGCACCATACTTATGATACTATTTATAGTGACGATTATCTCATTAGCGCCACTATTCTTATTATTAGAAGGTGTAGGTATGGTTATATGGGGACTAATTGTAATTGCTATGTTATACTACGCTTTCCGTATAGAAAAGTATAAGAAGAATTATGATGTTCAGACCTATAGGGAAATAATGAATTTCATCGATGGTAAAAGCCTAGATGCAATGGAGAAACAACAGGAATTTGGAAAAAGACATTACCAAAAGTTTTTGCTTGCAGTTGGTGGAGCAATTGTAGCAGCAGTTATCGCTGGTGGATTGATTATTCTGATTGATACCTTACTGGGTTAAGGATTGCTGATTAGAGAATAAATGTTATTGTCACTTAAATCTATGACTCTAACCTAGTATCCACTCACTTTGAATTTAAAAATGGGGTAGGAACATCCATTGAATTGAAACAGATATGAGAACCAGCAGCTTTTGCTGCTGGTTTTTTGACTGGGTAAGATTCTGAATTTGTAATTAAGATTGTTCTTCTGAATGATACTAATGGATATAGATTTTAACTACTTTGAGACCCAAGAAAGATCAAAGCAAGAGATGGTTGGATCTTTTCTATTTGTTTACAAGGTACATCGCAGAATCTACGATAGGGTTATAACCTATTTTCATATAGATACTATTGGATACTGGGTTATCGAGATCTGTATAGAGTGTACAGTAAGTGTATTTCTGTAGAGCATGTTCACTGACCTTTGCGACTAAACTTGTTGCATAACCCTTTCTTCTTTGTTCTTTAGGTGTATATACCAAACCGATGTGCGCACCATCACTAGTTCTTTTAGACAGATTGGTCATCGTCACAGGTACATCATTGTCGATCCAAAGAAACAGTGTTTCGTTATCGATGTCTTGTTGACGCTTTTTTTTCATTATCTCATAATTTGATGTAATACCTTCAGAAACTATGAAATCCTCATTCCACTCAAGAACAATTTCTAAATCATCATGTGTTGCAAGTCTCATATATCCGTTTGAGTATTGAATATCATTCACTTCATCTAATTTGTATATACGCTGAGACATTCTCAGTGTAATGTTGTTTTTTGAAACACAGACTAAATGTTCTACAAACTGGTCTACAAATGGTCTAGGACCTATAATCCCTGGGAAGTCTATGTTAACTGAACTTACATACTCTGCTGCAGACTTTAAATAATGGTCATCTTCAGTCACCAAAATAATATGAAGACCTTGCACTATAAGCGCTATTTTAATCTCATCATTCACACTTCCTGTACAGTAAAAACATTTAGAAAAATCATCCCCTGCTTTTGCATTTCTGAGAAGTCCGATCGTTAAAACATTCGTTATCTCGTTTCTATAGAGAAAATCCTTTATGATAGGATAGTACTCCATAGGTGTTTCATAAGTTTTAAAGTTCATCATATACCTCCATTAAAATATTTCTACAAGATTACCACATAATAATTCTGAGTGCAAGAGATAAAGTGAACGACATATATTATCTCTATGGTTATTATACTCAAAATATAGTTATAGAGATTTCTTCGAGTGCGGTGGATAGTAATACATTCCTGAAACCATATGTATAGGAGTTGAGTTGTTTTCACAATACTATCTACCATTCCAATTGAAAGTACAACTGAAGTTGAATCTTAACTGTTGGTCCATGTTTTTTGACGAAACATAATTCTTCTGATTTGTATGTATTCATATAACCAGCAGAGCTGAAATCCATACGACAATATTCATGTTATTGGGTTAGACTTCTTTAGTGGCTTTGTTTTTTAATGGCTTTTGATGTTGGTTTCCTGCACTTTCATGCATCATTAAAATATCTTTACTATTATGTAATAAACTGTATATATGAACTGATAGGGAAAGACAGACGAGCTTTGAGATTTAAATGCATAGGGAGAATATGAGTAATGAAAAAGAGTATATTATTTATAATGTTTGTAGTGTTTGCATCAGTATTGTTTTCTTGTAATGATGAAGGATTAAATAGTAATCCTAATCAGGAGAATAATACAGAGATTAACAGTGTCGTGGTAGTAGATGAAACAGATAAAGGAATTGCTGAAGAAGTTATTGAGGATGAAACAGCTGAAATTAAAGGTAATATATACTTATATGGTGAAATGCATGGTGTAGAAGCTATACTCGATAAAGAACTTGAATTATGGTCAGATTATTACCAAAATCATGGAATGAGACATCTATTTATTGAGTTATCCTATTTTACAGCAGAATACTTAAATGTATGGATGCAAGAAGAGGATGATGAAATATTAGATTCCATATATAATAACTGGAAAGGGACACAAAGTTATTCAGAAGTTGTATCTGATTTTTATAAGACAATTAAAGAAGATTTCCCAGAAACAATCTTTCACGGTACAGATGTAGGTCATCAATATGGTACGACAGGAGCTCGATTTAGGGTTTATTTAATGAATAATGATTTAGAAGATACAGAAATGTATGAGTTGACTATAAATGCTATTAATCAAGGTAAAAAGTATTATAAAGATAATGATCATGCTTACCGTGAAAATATGATGGTCGAGAATTTTATTCGAGAGTTTGATAAATTAGAGAATGAAAGTGTGATGGGTGTTTATGGTGGTGCTCATACTGATTTTGAAGCAATGGATTATTATGGCTTAGTACCTTCTATGGCAAATCAACTAAAAGATATCTATCAAGATAATATCTATTCTGAAAGTTTAGGATATCTATCACTGGTACAGGAACCGTTAAGTGTGGATATTATTGAAGTAGAAGGTAAAGAGTATGAAGCATCATATTTTGGAAGAAGTGATCTAACTGGATTTAAAGATTATGCCTACAGAGAATTTTGGCGTCTAGAAAATGCATATGATGATTTTAAGGATTACTCATTTTGGGATGTACTGCCTTACAACAATTATCCAATGCCGATTGAAGTAGGACAAGTTTTTGTTGTTGAGTACACTAAAACAGATGATTCTAGTTCAAGAATATATTATCGTTCTGATGGTTATAGCTGGAATGGTTTATTATCAACATTTGGTATGTCTATTGATAATATTTCAAAAGTAGAAGAACCTGTTTCCAGAGAAGTAATTGCGATTGATGGTAAAGACTATGAAGCGGATTACTATGGAGATATTAAATTTAAAGCTTTTATCGGATGTGAATCGATAGAATACTGGAAGGTTAATAATGCATATGAGGACTTGAAAAATACTTCTAAAGGCGATTATATGCTTCTTAGCGCAAACTATCCATTTGAAATTGAAAAAGAGAATGTTTATATTATAAACTTTAAAATGACAGATGGAACAACGATGAAATTTCACATGATTTGCGATGGTGAGATGTATAACGAAAAAATTTACACAACTGAATTAGTGGTTGAGTAGATGGAGAAGGTTTTTAAAAAAATCATATTCAGGAATATATCAGGTCTTTTGAATTTTAAGATTACATCATCCATGCAAGTAGAAATTGATTAACTGAAGACGTTAATAACAGATAAGAACTCGGATTAATCCGAGTTCTTATCTGTATTGTTATATTTTTCGGGCTTTTATTACAAATGATAGAGGGACGAGTCGAGCTTTTTCGCTTTTAGGGTCGCTTTTGCTTTTGTCAGAAAAAAGACTGTCATCACTTGATTCTGATACATGTTCAATCATTAATCCAGCTTTAATCAAATGATTAATAAAAGTTGATAGTTTACGAGTTGAAAGTCTAACCAGTTGCTGATCAATTTCTAGATCATAATAAGATTCGTTGTGATAACTATGTTTGATGACCCAGTTATCACCATCTTTTTTAACACATCGGTGAAGAGGATGTTGCCAACTGAAAATAAATGATCCGCCTGGTTTTAACCTCTCATAGATATTCTTAAATGTTGCATCAAGATCTGTTGACCATCCAATTGCATAGATTGAATAGACAATATCAAAATGATTGTGTGGTATTGAATGACACTCTTCCATAGTAGTGTTGATAAGTGTTGCTTTATAATCATTACTCAATAAATAGTCTGAAGCTAAGTTTAGTTGTTCGTTGGAGATATCCAATCCCCATAATTCTTTTGCACCTCTGTCAGCACAATACTTAAGAGAGTGACCACTTCCACAACCAATATCAAGCACCATTTTTCCTTCTATACAATCAAATAGTTTTAGTTGATCTTCAGTTTTAAATTTGACGCCGTATGTTGGTAGAGCAGTGCATCCAAACCATTCGTTTGCGTTGTCATTCCAGTATTTCTGATTTGTTTTCTGAATGTTGTTCATATGGCTTCCTTCCGTAGGTAATATATAACCCAAGTGTACGCACAATATTTGGCATATGATGATTAAGGTGATGAGAATACTTTATTTCACCTTCGATATAGCGTTTTATACCTTCTTTAGACAATCCTCTACTTTGAAAATAATTAAAGATATTCTTTATTCTTTCATTGGAAAAAGGTTGATCCCATATCATCGTTGTTTTTAGTGACTCCACTTGATGTTTATAATTTTCGTTACGTTGACTCATATACTGTACACAATCATTACTGCGAATATTTACATCTAATAAGCCAAGTTTTTCCATTTCTGATGGTATGCGAAAACCAAGGTAGTAATCTCGTCCATCGTTCTGATACTCAGATTCCCAATTTTCTTTGAGTATTTGAGCTTTTTCAATTGGATTATATAAATCTTCGATAAAAAGACCATCGTTCCTAATCAATCGATTTTCCTCGATGCATACAATGAGAGCGGATGATTTTCCTGAACACTTCATTTTCCTCAATATTTTTGATGGATTATTGTGATGTTGAAGGAATGATTTGCAGATTACCAGATCATATTTAGTAGCGACTTTATAATCGTTTAAATCGCATTCTATGAATTGTCCCTGGAGTTGATGATTCACAAATAATTGCATAGCATGATCAATAAGTTTTTTACTAATGTCATAACCTGTATAGGTACTACCTTCAGGTAGAAGTGGCAGTAGTTTTAATCCAAGGTATCCATATCCACAACCAAAATCAGCTATGTCAACCGATGAAGTGATTTTCCATACGTCTCTTATGAGGAAACGAAGGTAATCATCATTTAAGGCTTGATGATTCATGGCTATGAGCAGGTCATATTTTTGATCCCAGTATTCAGCTGTGATGTCATTACGATTAGTGTAACTAGATTCAAGTGGTGCTAGTCCCATAAGAACATCAATGCTGACATTAAAAAATGCGGCAAGTTTTGGTAAATACGCAATATCAGGCGATGTAACATGATTTTCCCACTTGCTAATCGATTGATGTGCTACATTTAGATGTTTTGCTAATTGGCTTTGTGTAATGTTGTTAAGTTTTCTCAGTTCTTTGATGCGTAAAGTATACATATATAACCTCCGGAGTATATGGTTAAGTATAGATGATATATTAGTAGTCATCAATAACTGAAACTGAGAATGATATTCGCATTTAAAGCGAAAATGCTACTGTTTAAATGAAAACAACCTTATTTTTTTTAGAAGATTCTCATTTGATGCGAAGTTTTGTGTGTGGTCAGACAAATCTAGGCACATTGAGTATAAGTAAGTGTCCCTCTAGGTGTTGATTGAGTACTCAGTGGATTTGTTATTTTGGAGTGTGATAAAAAAGTGATAAATGTATTTAGTGTGATTTAAATTGATACAAACTCAATCAATAATTGAACTGTCATACGGATTGAAATCAATATAAAAGTAGGCACCTGGATTATTTTTAATGAAAGCAATTAATTGTTATTATATGGGAATCGTATATTATTTAAGTTATAATGATTGTAGGAATTAAATTGCTGAATCAATGAGAATAACACAGAGCTGAGGTGTATTATGTTAGCAAGTAAGAGTAAGTTTAAAGTTGTACTTCTGTTAGTTTTAGTTGGTCTTATCAGTTTTCTAAGTCTTAATCACTGGTCCGCTGATTATAATAAGAAAATAGATTGTATCAGATATAGGTTAGGAGAAAACAACTATGAAAATGTTGTCGTTCATTTAGAAGGTAGTATAAATAGAAGTCTACTCTTAAAAGACTATATATCATATACCTTGTATATAGATGGAGTCAGGCACCCTGATAAAAATCACTTATTAATGCCATATAACAAGAGACAGATTGGTCCCAATAGAGTATATGACACGAACTTTAATCCGGTAAAAGAAATTCAAACTTCTTATGTTCAATACCCTCAAAACAAAAGTTTTTTCATAGAATATAAATACTGGATAGATAACTTGGACATCTCAAACCAGAGATACTTAGACTTGGGGATATTCTTTTTCGAGGATTTCTCGTTTAATGACATCATCATTGGACTCCATAATTATGAGGGGAATGAAAAAACTTATTGGACAAACAAGGTAGGATATGAAGTAATAGTATCTGGTAATAATATGGATGCTGCAAGAACTACATTAGATCAGTTAAATATGAAAGTTTTTGATGAGAATGATGAAGTCGTTGACTAGTATTATTTGATTTATTGTAAATCAGATTATAATTGTCCAATAGTAAAATACAGGCATGTAATTACAAGTTAATTACTTGGATTAAGTAGGTTTTTGAATTATTGAACATATAAGTTATGGTGCAAGTATTAATTCAACAACCCATACAAATCGAAATGTGAATTTCTGATTGGTGAGAAAATCTTTGAGATTATTTCATAAGAATTATAATGAAAATAGCATAACGAAATAACTATTGTAATATTAAGAAAAGGAGTATCAATTATGATTATAACATTGTGTGGAAGTGCTAGGTTTAGAAACGAAATTGACGAAACTCAAAAATCTTTAGCACTTCAAGGACATCAAATATTTACGATTGAAAATCTTAATAGTGTTGAAATTACTAAAGAAATAGAATCAATGCTTGATGTGTCACATCGAAAAAAAATCGATGTTTCTGATGCTATTTATGTGATTAATGTAGATGGTTATATTGGAGAAAGTACTTCTAATGAAATTAAATACGCTAGAGACAAAGGTAAAAAAGTTATGTATTTGGAATAGAAATTTAACCTCATTGATAAATTGAAACAGGTATTAATGTCAGTTGTAGCAGTAACTTACAGGGATGATTTTATGTTTAGATAATAAAATTATCAATTGAAGTTATCTGTTAAGATAATAATATACTATGAGAATGACTAAAGGGTGGATTTTATGAAGAATATTATTACGATACAGCATCCCGAATCTGTACAACACAAAAACGGCATGATAGGTTCTTGGTGCAACTGGGAGTTGACCGATCTTGGTTTAGAACAAGCAAGTAAAATCGGAAAAAAACTTTCAGAAGAATTAAAGAAGGAGTATGTTTTGTATACTTCCGATTTATTGAGAACAAAACAAACTGCTGAGATTGTTTCGAGTTATTTTGGGATTAAACCTACTTATACAGAATCATTAAGAGAGTTTAATCTTGGTGAGGCTGTAGGAAACTCAAAAGAATGGGCTGCTAATAATAACAAAAGCAATGTGTGGCCTGGTACTATTGATTGGGGAGAAAATATAGATGATAAACCTTTTAAAGGATGTGAATCAAAGCGTGAAGTGTGGGGGCGTCTCACTCAGTTCTTAAAGTTGATTATGTCTAGTGACGATGAAAACATTATTATTGTTTCTCATGATGGTACACTAAGTATATTATTTACTATGTGGTTAGGACTAAATGTGGAAACTTTGAACGGAAGTAATTTATCTGGAAAAAAAGCTGGAGTATCATTCTTAAGAGAAGATGAAAAGGGAAACCGCATAATAGATCGATTAAATGATTTATCATACATATTATAAGCTTCTCAGAAATTCATTTTAAATGCTTCGTCAGTATAAGTCGTCGCTATAAGAGCTAATGGAATGCAGACTAAATATTCCACCAGTTACTTAGAACACTGTACATTCTGATTTGTTAGAGATATTTTATATTTTACATGAGGGGGTAAAATGAAAGGATGTTTGATTACTTTAGAACTAATGGACATTGAGAAACATGCAAAAGGTTATTTTGAAATTTCTCAAGATCCTAAACTACATGAGTATGTGGGTAATACTATTCCTAAAAATATTGAGGAGATTAAAGATTTATTAGGAATTTATGATGAATTATTGATTAATTGGATGATTATTGATCGACAAACAAATCGGATTATTGGTATCATGCGACTTTCGAAACCGGTCATGGAAAATAATAGGTTAGAAGCTGGAGAATCACAAAGACTACATTCCAATTATTGGCGCAAAGGACACATGAAAGAAGCAAAAGCTTTGTTCTATAATCATGTTTTCAATGAACTTGGTGTTGATGTTTTATATGCTGATGTTTACGAAGGTAATGTCAATTCCATCAGATCATTAGAGTCATATGGCTATAAACTGATAGAAGTACAAAAGGGTATATTTAAGAAGGCAGATGAGGAAAAGAAGATTTTTATTTATAAGTTGACCAAATTGGATTATTTGAATCGATAAGGAAAATTTGAGCCTCCCTTCAAATTGAAAGAAGTGATGTGTTTTAATTATTATTTTATAGTGACTTGCGTCATTTTATTTAAATCAAATAACCTTAACAGTAGAATATTGAAAAATCGAAGATAAAGAACATCATTTTTCTAAAGGAGTAACAATGACAATTTCACAACAGAAGATAGTTTATGAAGAAGGAGAAGAGACTAAAGATGAAAAGCTCTGGAACTTGAGTTTTATATTACTATGGCAGGGGCAATTGGTCTCAAGTTATGGTAATTCGGTATACAAAATTGCACTTGGCTTCTGGATCTTAGCAGAAACAGGTTCAACTGCAATCATGGGATTACTAATGGCAACGATGGTTTTACCTAGTATATTTGTGTCACCTCTAGCAGGCACTTTTGTTGATAGACACAACCGAAAATGGGTTATTGTTCTTACAGATACTATAAGAGGGATAGTGACACTGTTTATTGGGGTAACTGCTCTTTTGGGTTTACTAGAGGTCTGGATGGTTCTTGTAGGTGGTATTGTACTTGGTGTATGTGACTCACTATTTAAACCAGCTGTTCATTCAGTTTTACCTGATATATTGTCAATTGGTAATTTAGTGAAAGGTAATTCTGCTATATCGCTTGCTAGTAAGGGTATGGATATCTTAGGAAAGAGCACAGGAGGAATTTTACTACAAATTATTGGAGCTCCGTTTCTATTCTTAATAAATGGTTTGAGTTTTATTATGTCAGCTATCAGTGAATGCTATATAAAGATTCCAGTAATTCATAAGGAAATCAAAGAAACGCACATATTGACAGATTTAAAAGTGGGGTTCAACTATGTGAAAAATCATAGAGGATTAAAATACCTGTATATAATATTTGCATTTCTGAATTTTTTTGCAGTAATGGGATTAACGCTTATTTTACCATTGTTTAATTCAAGAGCATATTTGGGATCTGGTAGGTATGGTATTACAATGGCCTTTTTATCTGGCGGCATGTTTCTGTCATTTTTCTTGCTTTCAACAATTGACATTCAGAGTTTTAAAAAGTCTAAACTATTTACAATGTGTGGTATGATTTCTGGTTTGTCTATAGCGGTATTACCATTAACTTCAAATTATTATGTAATAACGAGTTTGATATTTGCTAATGGTCTCACATTTGCAGTTGTCAGTATGCTGTTACAGTCAACTATGCAAGCGACTGTTTCAAAAGATATGCTTGGTAAGACAAGTGGGTTTGAAAGGGCAATATCATCTTCTTTAATGCCATTAGGAATGATTGTTGGTGGTATAATGGCTGAGTTTACACCAATCGAATATATCATTTCTGCAGATTTTGTTATCATTCTTGTATTATTTGGATTGTTGAACTTCATTAGACCTGTAACAGAGTTGTTGGATGGATATTAATGATTGTGATGAGTTCTGATATGATGTTTTATTTAGTTGACATTCTTATAACAAAGGATTAACCCCAAATATGATTTGGCATTCAAACTATTGAATGATGTTTAAGTTTTGCCAGATCAGAATACATGACGGATTTTGCAATCTATAAAAATGAATAAAAGACATTGATTAGCTTCAGAATGTTGGATGGTTAGTAGATATTTACAGTGTGAACAAATTTCTTAAAGAGGAAAAAAAATGAACTGAGGTAAAAATAAATTAACTGAATTAGAGAAAGAATTGGATGAAGAAACTGCTCAGCAGAGAGTTGTTAGACAATTGAATGAATTTAGTGTTGAGAAATATGTACTCAAACGACTACCTTTAGTTTTATTGGCTTTGACAATTGTCATATTCTTAATGATGAATTCAAGAAATCCACTTATATAGTCAAGTATTTTATTCATTTAGAAGTAACAATAAAGGTGATGCCAGTAGCAATGTTGTAGGTACTTATAAAATTAATTAAATCTATTACGGTTTATGTCGATATTATTTAAAGGTGACATTGATTTTTTAATTAAATAGTGATCATGTTCAGTATTCTTTTATTTGTATTAGAATGTAATAAAAGTGAGACAAAAAGAATACTTCTTCATCAATTTTCGATAGAAAAGAAAATGATTTATTTTAAATTTGAAATGTAAGGACATCATACGTATAATTGTATGTGTAATATAAAATTATAAGTTTAATATTGGTTCATTAATGTTTATTAATGAAAGTATATAAGTACAATATCTGAACATAAGGAGTAAAATATGAGAAGAATTCCTTTGGATCATTTACAAGAAGGCATGAAACTAGGTAGAACCATCTACACTGAAGATGGCAGTATTTTAATGCGTGAAGGAACAGAACTTAATAAAGATGTAGGCAAGAAATTGAGAAAATATGGTTACGAATCAATTTATGTCACTGATGCGTTAAGTAGTGAGAGCTTTGATGACATGATATCAAGTAAATTAAGGGTAATGTCAGTCAAAGAGGTAAAAAATGTTTTTCAGAGTTTTGATACATATCAAAGGAGAATTAATAGTATAAGCAGTACAAATCTAAATGTTAATAAAAAAATTGCTTACGAGGCATCTGGCAAGATGTCAAAACTGGCAACTGATATAGTATCTGATTTGATGAACAAAAAACATAATGAGATTAATATGGTAGATATAAAAAACTCTAAAGGTTACCTTTATCAGCATTCTGTTAATGTAGCTGTATTAAGCATAGTATTTGGTATGAAGTTGGGATTAACACAAAAGAAGTTGCAAGCTTTGGCGGTCGGAAGTTTACTTCATGATATAGGTTTTAACTTTATAGATTATGATCAAATAAAAGGTCATGCAGAGGATGACATTGAAATATTTGATTTAGTTAAGGATCATCCAGAAAAGGGGTATGAGTATCTAAAAGATAATGTTGATATAAGTGCTCACGTAAAGCAAATTGTATTACAACATCATGAATGGTGTAATGGAGAAGGGTATCCATATGGGCTCAAATCTAACGAAATAGCAGAACTATCAAAAATTGTTGCAATTTGTGATGTCTATGATAACTTAACATCAGACCATCTGTATAGAGCAGCCTATGAGCCACAAGAAGCCCAAGAACATATGATGGTTGAGAGTGTTAAAAGGTTGGATGCCGATTTAGTAAAGCAATTCATTAAGATTACGATTCCTTATCCTGTTGGCACGGTTGTTAGTCTGACTAATGGTGAACTCGGAGTAGTTGAAGATGTGAATCTTGATTACCCTTTGAGACCAAAAGTAAAAGTAGTTAAACAAGTTGTGGGTAGAGTAGAGCTTTATACACGAGATCTTATGGAAGAACATCATCTCTTAATCAATAAAGTTGAATATGAGATACCAGAGGAGTACTTGAACTAAATTAAATAGTTAAAATTTAAGTGTTAAAAATATGGATTTGAAGAGAGCGGCATACCAAAATGTGTCAAAAAACCTATAAGAATTCAGGGCCATATATCATGAGAGAATTATCATATGGTATATTCAACCTCTTAGAATTTAGCAATAAACTTCAATAGACAATTAAATTATAGTATCGGTTCTTGTATTTTGTTTAATATCGTCTAATACGAGGTATCAATAAAACAAATACAATTTCCATTCAAACAGTAGATTTGTTTCAGGAATGTATACTAAAAAAATGATGAAAAACGATAAGAATATAGAGGTGTACTATGAGTAAAATATTCATCCATAATCTAGCAGGAGATTACCTCAATTTCTGTGTTAAACAGAGCAATAAACTTGAATCGGATATCTGTAATCTCATAGACAAATATAATGATCATGAGCGTTCGCTATACATACGAGTATGGTGTGTTGCCTTAGGAATAAGTTATGTGGAACAGTATCTCGATGAACAGTATAAAGTTGCTTGGGATGCAGAGGTAATGGATGCCTTATATGATTCAATTAACAATATTATAGAGGAGCATATTGAGTCGATTCATAGAGAAAGTGTCTACAAAAAAGCTGAATATTCTTTCAACCTAGTCAAAGAAATCAATTCGAAATGGAGCAATCAGGAAATAGCAAGTTATTACTCAAAAGTACAACAGCTGCTGCATTATAAAGCTACAACCAGTGCGACTGAACCACCAATCATAAAAGGTGAATTTGAAAGTCTCAATTTTAATGCCATCCTAGCAAATTATTGGAGCAACTTTTTTATTGAACTTGATTTGTTTCTAAAGTTTCATACAATAGTACATTGAGAGGTCTTGATTTGAAGTTGTGCAGTTAGGCGAGTGTCCTAAATATGAGTATGCTCACAACTTAAAAAATAAAGATAATTTTAAAGACATCTGAGTAGGATGTCTTTTGTTTTAGTGTGAACAAGAGAGTTTTGGGTGCTCAGGAATACTTTTAAGTATGTAAAAACAGTAGTCGCATGAGCCTGAACTATTGTATGAACCTTGGAAATATCGTATGATAAAAACATAATTCAAAATAGAAGATAATACTATATTTTTAATAGAAATTAAACCAAGAGGTGAGACGGATGGCAGAAAATAATCGTATATATATGGCAATCGATCTTAAGTCTTTCTATGCTTCGGTTGAATGTTTAGAAAGAGGATTGGATCCCTTGACGACGAATCTGGTGGTAGCAGATGCAAGCCGGACGGAAAAAACAATATGCCTTGCTGTATCCCCGTCATTAAAGGTTTTTAAAATACCTGGTCGAGCCAGGTTATTTGAAGTGGTTCAAAAGGTCAAAGAAGAGAATTCGAAAAGGCAATGGTATGCGCCAAACAAGAAATTTACCGGGAGTTCAATTTTTGCTGAGGAACTTGTAAAATCACCAGAGTTGTCCATTGATTATATTGCTGCCCCACCGAGAATGGCTCTTTATATGGACTATAGTACTCGTATATATAATGTTTATCTGAAGTATGTTGCACCAGAGGATATACATGTCTATTCCATTGATGAGGTCTTCATGGATGTGACGAACTACTTAAAATCAAGCAAGATGAATGTACGAGAATTTGCGAAGATGATAGTGAAGGATGTTCTTGATACTGTGGGTGTTACAGCAACGGCAGGGATAGGATCCAATCTCTATTTATGCAAAATTGCCATGGACATAGTTGCTAAACATATCCCTGCAGATGATGATGGTGTTAGGATTGCTGAAATTGATGAGATGAGTTATAGAGAACTCTTGTGGAACCATCAACCGATTACTGATTTTTGGCGTGTTGGAAAAGGTTATGCCAAGAAGCTGGAGAAACATGGACTTTATACAATGGGAGACATTGCAAGATGTTCTATTGGAGAACAACAGGCCTATCATAACGAGGATTTATTGTATGAACTGTTTGGGATAAATGCCGAACTTTTAATTGACCATGCTTGGGGGTGGGAACCATGTACCTTGGCAGATGTCAAAGCCTATAAGCCAGTTAGCAAAAGTACGGGCGCAGGTCAAGTGTTGCATGTTCCTTATCCTAATGACAAAGCAAGGATTATTGTCCAGGAGATGACAGATTTATTGATCCTTGATTTGGTTGACAAAGGCTTTGTGACAGACCAGATGGTCCTTACTGTAGGATATGACATTTCAAATCTGACAGACCCTGAGATTTCTAAGAATTTTGAAGGAGAAGTAAAAACAGATTATTATGGTAGAAAAGTCCCTAAACATGCTCATGGCACTGTAAACCTTAAGAGAATGACTTCATCTACCAAACTTATTATGGAAGCGGTTTTGGATTTGTTTGATAAGATTGTGAATCCGAATCTTTTGGTTCGAAGGGTCAACATCGTTGCCAGTCATATTATGGATGAAAAAGCAGTCGAGAATCAGGTTACATTTGAACAGTTAGATTTATTTACCGATTATGAGGCAAAAAAAATAAGTGAAGAAGAAGAAGCTATAAACCTTGAAAAAGAAAAGAACCTTCAATTGACTATGTTAGACCTTAAGAAAAGGTACGGAAAAAACGCTATCTTGAAAGCAATGTCACCAACTTAAGAGATGTTGACATAAATCAATAAATGTAGTACTTAATATTATGACTTTAAGAGT
>JAEIOD010000011.1 GCA_016342415.1 Clostridiales bacterium | reverse complement strand
CATAAAGATTTGAAGTTAATTATATTAAGAAAGGATATGTCAAAGTGTTGCAAATACGTACTTGACATAAAGAGGTCGAATGAAAAATAAAGAGATAGTTATACAAGGTGCTAGACAAAACAATCTAAGAGATATCAATGTCAGCATCCCTAGAGACAAGATTACTGTCATCACCGGCGTCAGTGGTTCTGGTAAATCTTCTCTTGCTTTCGAAGTCCTATATGGTGAGGGTCAAAGACGATTTCTAGATGCTTTACCTACTTTTTCGAGAAGTCGAATGAATCAACTTAAGAAGCCCGATGTGGACTTTGTCTTCGGATTGTCACCTGTTATTGCAATCGAACAAAAACGTGGTTTGATTAATCCAAGGTCTACAGTGGGTACGATGACAGATATTTATGATTATATGCGACTTCTTTTTTCAACCGTCGGAACCGCAAAATGTCCTTACTGTGATGAACACTATGACCTTAAGTCTTCAGGACAAATAGTTGAAGCTGTAATGTCACTCCCTAGTGGGACTCATATAGAATTTCTGACACCGGCTCATAAGATTTATGGTGAAAGTTATGAATTTCTATTTGATACGATTCGACAGAAAGGTTATAAGAAACTTCTTATAGACGGGAACCGTGTTGATATCAGCGACAACATCGAAATAGATGAACTTATAGAACATGATATTAAAATCGTCATCGACCGATTCATCGTTTTGCCTAATATCGAAAAAAGTATGAATAACGTGATTGAAACCGCACTGGAAGTCATCTGCGAACATGTCTTAATTGCAGAAATAGTATCAGATGTCGATCCTGTTATAGAAGAAAAGTTTTATAACAGTTTCGGTTGCAAGGCACATCATCTGATGATGGCCAACGTCGCTTCGCACTATTTTGCCTTTAATAACATCAGTAGCTCTTGTGATACCTGTGATGGCATCGGTACTTCAAAAAAAGCGGATCCTAGACTAATGATCATCAATCACAACAAAAGCATCAATGAAGGTGCTTTTGATTCCAGTGTTTACAATCATCGTGGTGAAGCATCCTACAAGCAGTTTATAGTTCATACATTATCAAAACACTATGACTTCAGTTTGGATACACCTTTTAAAGATCTAACAGACCGTGTGAAGGACATCCTCTTTTACGGTACTAAAGGTGAGAAACTTGTTATAGAAGCTATACCAGGTAATGATAAAAGAAACTGGATAATCGGCAGGACTGTTCAATTCAGCGGGTTTGTGAATATGACAGAGCACTGGTATAGAGAATGTATCAGAAAAGATCAAATCAACGAATCCATTATGGAATGGTTCAAGAAAAAGATGGTGGAATACACCTGTCCAGACTGTAAGGGCCGAAAACTCAAACCAGAAAGATTTCATATCTTAATCAATAATAGAAATATCCATGAACTCTGCTGGATGCAACTTTCTGAACTGCTCGAATTCCTAGATACTCTTGAATTCTCATCAGATAAGAAACATATTGCAGATCCAATCGTGCTCGAAATCAAAAAGAGAGTTAAACTGCTTGTGGATATAGGTTTAGATTATCTTGCCTTAGGTAGGCGTTCTGACACCATCTCCGGGGGTGAAGCACAGCGTATACGACTTGCTTCTCAAATTAGTTCCGGGTTAATGGGCATGATCTATATATTGGATGAACCGAGTATCGGGTTGCATGCCAGAGACAGTAAAAAGGTCATTAAAATCTTGGATCAGCTACGAGATATCGGTAATACGGTCATTGTTGTTGAACATGATATGGAAACCATCGAACATGCAGATCATATCATTGAAATCGGACCAGGTCCTGGTACTCACGGGGGTACCATTGTCGACACAGGTACCATAGAAAAAATTAAAAAATCAAAAAACTCTATTACAGGTAAATATCTAACCGGTAAGGCGAACATTCCTTTACCTAAATCAAGACGACTTGAAAAAACTGAGTTTCTAAAAATATCACAAGCCAGTGAAAACAATCTAAAAGAAATTGATGTTTCCATACCGCTTTATAAACTGGTATGTATCTCGGGAGTATCCGGTTCAGGCAAAAGTACACTGGTTAATGAAATCATTGTTAAGAAGCTTAAAAGCTTGAATGATCCTCGTATTATTCCAGGTAAACATAGTGATTTAGTGGGTCATGATCATGTCAATAATGTAATCAACATCGATCAATCTCCTATTGGTAAGAATAACAGATCAAATCCAGCGACATACATCGGACTTTTTGATAGCATCAGACGATTCTACGCCAGAACACCAGAAGCTGTTGAAAACGATTATACCGTTTCAAATTTCAGTTTTAACAGTAAAAATAGTGGCAGATGTGAACACTGCAAAGGTGAAGGGAAAATTATTACCAAACTACAGTTTATGCCTGATGTCGAAATAGAATGTCCTATCTGTAAAGGACAACGTTATAAAAAAGAAATTCTTGATATCAGATACAAAAATAAAAACATTTATGAAGTGTTGGATATGAGTGTCGAATCCGCACTGGAGTTCTTTGAGTCACATAAGAACATTCATCACAAACTATCGGTTCTAAATCAACTCGGATTAGGTTACTTAAAGCTAGGGCAGCCTTCAACAACATTATCAGGTGGTGAAGCTCAAAGAATAAAACTGGCATCCGAACTGGGTAAAATAAAACATGGTATCAGCAATTTATATATCCTAGATGAACCCACAACCGGGCTTCACATCTCCGATATAGAAAAACTGCTACACTGTTTAAATCTCCTCGTCGATCAAGGTCATTCTTTAATTGTTATAGAACATAATCTTGAAGTGCTTAAGATGGCGGATCATATCATTGATCTTGGACCAGAAGGTGGTAAACAAGGTGGTTATATTGTTGCTGAAGGAACGCCTGAGATGATTGCAGCTGAGTCGGGCTCCTTAACGGGACAATACTTAAGAAAGCTGCTTTAAAAAGAGCGATGCAAATGCATCGCTCTTTTTGTATTGGATTTTATTATCAAAGCAACTACAGTCATATAGCTTTTCAATTTGAAGCTTCTGGATTGACCACTTTATGTGAAGTTTCATCTTTATACTGTTCGTCTAATTTTTTTAAATTTAATCTTCGACCTTTTAGATAATGATCAAAAAATTCTAAAATATACTCTTCTTGCATCGTTTGACTATCATCAGATGTATAACCTATCAGTTCAAGAATTGGTGAAAACTTATGAACCAATGTAAAATCCTGATGATTGGCATTATTTACTTCATAAATCGTTTCAGTTACTTTACTCAAATTTTGATTGTTATTTGATTCTGACCAAGCTTCACTTCTGAAGAACAAATTGGGGACTGTTAGAGTTTTATCTATTTCTATTGGTTCTACCCATGCATCCAATCCAATAATTGCATCCACATCATTTTCTAAAGCATATAATACACAAGCGCCTGCACCAGTCGAATGACCTAATAAAGCCAGTTTATCCATTTCCAAATGATTTTTTAAAATAGGATGATTCTGATTCAATTTTGGTATTTCATCTATCACTCTTTCAATATCATCTCTATAGGTTTCGATCAATTCATCTGCATATTTTAAGATATCATCATTATCAAGTAAACTCTTATCCATTGTTATCACACGACCATCTTGCAGTCTTGTTATCGCAGCACCATAAGTATGGTCCAGTGCAATTACAATATAGCCATTACTCGCTAAATGTTCAGCAAAATTCAGATGAAGATTTCTAAAGCTAGACCACCCATGTGATAAAACAACAATTGGAAACTCGCCTTCTGTCATGACTACATCTTCATAACTGTGTGTTTTGACATGATTCAATTGATCCATCATAAAAGGCAACATATGAAACGAACTGGCAAATGCACGAGTCGTTTCTTTGCCGTCAATCATCCACCTTGCAGGTGATTTATCTTCCGTCGAATCTGCTGGGTACCATATCTGGATGGGTAATTCTCGTATTTCATCATAAAAAAATCTTGAATCATCCATAACACTGAGTCTTGTTGTTCCAACAACATATTGCCCTGTCGGTTCATCTAATACTGGCGTTGGAAAGACAACCAATAATGCACTGGATAGGACAAAAAACGATATGAGTGTAATTTTAACGACTCTTTTCAGATTATATTTATAAAACAATAACCACATTAAAGGCATCAGATATAACAACACCGATTGCCATTTATACCCTTCATAAAGCAGTTGAAGTGATAGGATAATCAAACCGAACATCAGCCATCCGATCATGACATCAAATTCCCTCTTTAAAAAGATCATGCGAAATGAAATTACGCCCATGATTGTCCATAATAAAAAATCAAATAAACTCATACACACCTCTAATTAAACAATGCCCTAATTTCACTTTCTGATAAGCCGGTAATAAAAGTTTCCCCTGGTTGTATCACTTGATTGATCATTGCTTTTTTCTTCTCTTGTAGTTCATAAATCTTTTCTTCTATGGTACCTTTTGTGACAATCTTGATCACATGAACTGTTTTTTCCTGTCCAATCCTATGAGCACGATCGGTTGCCTGATCTTCTACTGCAGGATTCCACCACGGATCACAGTGAATAACGGTATCTGCACCCGTTAAGTTCAGACCGGTACCACCAGCTTTTAATGATATTAAAAAGACCGGTTTTTTACCTTCGTTAAATTCATCTACTTTTTTACCTCTCTCAATGGCTTTTGTGCTACCATCAATATAGAAATATTCTAGATTTTCTTCTTCTAACAATACTTTTACTTTTGAAAGCATGCTGGTAAATTGAGAGAATATCAATACACGGTGTCCGCCATCAATAAGTTCCTCTAGAAGTTCTTTTAGAAGATCCAGTTTTGCACTACTGCCTTCATAACTGTCCATAAATAAACCTGGATCTAAACAAATCTGTCTCAGTCTTGTAAGTGCTGCCAATGTTTTCATCTGGCTTTTTCTATATCCTTCTTCTTTGTAGGATTCTTTTAGTTCCTCTTTTACACGTTCCAGATAAGCCATATATACTTTTTTCTGATCATCATTTAAATCAACAATGATCTTATTCTCAATTTTAGCAGGCAATTCCTTGAGTACATCCCCTTTAAGTCGCCTCATAATAAATGGTTGAATCATATAACTCAAACTTGTCGGTTCATTATTCTTCATAGGAATTTCATATTTTGTTCTAAACTTATTCATATTACCTAAATAACCTGGCATAATGAAATCAAAAATAGACCATAACTCTAAAACCCTGTTCTCTATGGGTGTGCCTGTTAAAGCGAATTTTCTTTTAATATTAAGTGATTTAATCGCTTTTGCTGTTTTTGACATAGGATTTTTAATATGTTGCGCCTCATCAATAATGCAAATATCGAGTGGTAATGCTTCGTAGAATTCTTGATCATTTCTAACCAGAGCATATGAAGTAATCAATAAATCATACGATTCTATAGCTTCTAGTTTTGTTGTACGTTGTTTCTTATGCCCATCAACAATTAAAGCTTTCATACTTGGATAAAACTTATTGATTTCATTCATCCAGTTGTAAATAAGAGACGTTGGTGCCACAATCAAAACCTTCTCCGCTTTGCCTGCACTAATCTCTGATTGAATATACGATAAGGTTTGAATGGTTTTTCCCAAACCCATATCATCAGCTAAAATGCCGCCAAATCCATATTTCGAAAGGGTTTTAAGCCAATTAAAGCCAGCATGTTGATAAGGTCTTAATGTTGCATTTAATCCTTCTGGCAAATCATAATGTTCTTGTTCTGGTGCTTCAACTATCTGTTTTAGTTTTTCATCTATCATCGCAGTTTTTCCAAGTGTCTCATTGAAATAATATGCCAGATAGGTTGGCATTCTTCTTTCACCGTTATCAAAATCACGACCCGTTAATTCCAAATCATTTAGAACATAACTGATATCGCCAAATAAAGGATCATCTAAAGTCAAATATGTCCCATCACTTAATCTATAGAATTTCTTTTCCATCTTTATATGATCTATTAGATGTTCTACTTCTTTTGGATCAATGCCCTCAACTGAAAACTTGAAGCTAAAGAAATCTCCAGACTCTTCCAGAGTGGAATGTACAGACAATTGTTCTTTTTCTCGGACTTCCAATTTATTAAAAGCATCCGAATAGAATATTTCCACAGAGTCCCGTAGAATGGGTAATCTTTCTACCAAGAAATTATATATATCTTCATCATTGTCCATATAATAACCCTCTTTAGATACTTTGAACGCAGAGGATTCCATAATATGCATAATTTTATTTTCTTGTTTTAAATCTCGTAGAATAATATGATCTTCATCTTTATTCTCCAAATCTTTAAAGGTATCAAAAGTATAATCGCCATAAATATATTTTAAATCCGCATAGATTACATGATGTTGTTGATCTAAGTACAGTTTGCTTTTACATGGATGTTTGACCAATTTCTTTTCAAGAGCTTCATCTACCACAATATTGGATGTTCTTTCCAATACGGGGTACATGTATGACATGAAACCATTGATTTCCTCTTTCGTGATACTCAGACCTTCATAGTGATGTGTCAGCATTTGAAAGAGTGGATACAACTCTTTTTTCTGTTGTTTGGAAATGATGTATAACTTTTCATCGCGTTTTAAAACTCTGCAATCTTCAGTCAATGGTTCAAAAGATTTCAGGCCTTTTAAATTCAATTGAAAATCATCCGTTTTCTGTTCGATTACAAAGTCACTTAAGATGTCTTCTTCTAGAATAGTAACTTCAGTTGTACAGTCTCTTAATTTAAGTGAAAGTGGCTTGTTAATCAATTGTAAAAGCTGAATCAAGTGGAATTCACTTAGATAAATATCTTTTGTATCAATATTTTTATACTGATTCTGTCTTTCATTGAAGTTTGCATAACTTTCCAATATGCCCTTTAAGAATTCGAAAATTTGAAGGTCCTCTGAAGAAAAACTATGCAAGTAAGGTTCATAAGTAAATTTCTTGCCAAAAGCATAACTTTTATGAATATGATCTAAAAAATATTTTGGTTCTTTTAGAACATACATGTTCTCCAATCCGATTTTCATGGTCAAAGAAGCCTCATAATTATGATGAATGGTTAAAACATACTCTACTTCTAAAGGCTGATATCCACTGATATCTTCAAAGTCCTGATCCATATAGTAATCGATCACATCTTCCAAACCAACAGTTTCGGGTTCAATGTTGATGTTAAACTTAGCATATAATAGAGTTGCTGTAATATGTTTACAAAATCCCGGATATTCGTGAAAAGCTCTACAATCACAATAGGCATCGTCAACAAATCCTTCATCGAGTCTGATATCAATGTGATAAGGTTCCGAACCATCTACTTTTGCATAGAGCCTTTCCAGCTCCGCATCATATTGACATCTGACGACTTTATTGTTCTTATAATAATCATTGCCTCGTTTAAAAACTGCCAAAGATGTTGCAGCCCTCATGATGTCTTGTATCTCTAAATTAAGCATTTTATTTTCCAATCTCTAATTTTTTCAGCTTATACTGTAGTGTTTGACGTGGTAACCCTAGCACTTTAGCCGCTTGAGTGATATTATCACTCGATGCCTCCATTGCTTTTACAATCATTTGTTTTTCTACTTGTTCCAAGGCAACTTTTAAGTTTAAATCATCACTTTTTAGTATAAATTCATCTTTAATTTCATGTTTGGCTATGGTGGCTGGTAAATCCATCAACCTGATGGTTGTGCCATCTAAGATGTGCATAGCACCTTTTATAACATGTTCGAGTTCACGAACATTACCAGGCCATGAATAACTCAAAAATAAGGATTCTACCTTTTTTGTGATGCCTTTGATCTGTAAGTATAATGTGTCATTAAATTTATTGATAAAAAACTTGGTTAAAAGCAAAATATCTTCTTTACGTTCTCTAAGAGGTGGTATTTCCAATGAAATGGTATTTAATCGGTAGAAAAGATCTCGTCTAAGTTTACCATCCTCAACTGCAATTAACGGCTCCACATTAGTAGCAGCAATGACTCTAACATCAATTTTTCTCGTTTTAACATCACCAATTCGCCTGATTTTACCTTCTTGTAAAACTCTCAGCAACTTGGCTTGAAGCTCCATAGGCATGGAATTGATTTCATCTAAAAACAAGGTGCCTCCATTGGCAATTTCAAAAAGACCGGGTCTATCCACAGAACCTGTGAAACTTCCCTTTTGTGTACCAAACAAAATACTTTCCAAAAGCGTTGATGGCAATGCGGCACAGTTTTGTGCAATAAATGGTGATTTAGCTCTAGTCCCAGCATTATGTATACTTTGTACCAACAGCTCTTTACCAGTACCCGTTTCACCACTAACAAGCAAATGCATGTCACTTCTTGCTGCTCGTGTTGCTCTACTTTTAAGACGCTGCATTTTAGGTTCTTTGGATATAATATCTGAAAATGTAAACACAGCGTCGTCGTCAATTACTTCAGAGTCTCTTCGAATGGTTTTTTCTCGAAGTGTATGCACTTTTTCAGACAACGCTTTTACATTGGTGATATCTTTTGATATTTCAACTGCACCAATGGTAACGCCTTCTCTAATAATTGGCAAGGTAGTATTTAATGTATGAATACTCTTACCCTTATAAGTGGAATACTCTTGTTCGAAATCATATATCGCCTGACCAGAATTCAGGACTCTTAAAAGCGTTGAGGTCTCAGCAGTTAATGACGGATAGATTTCCAACAGATGTTTGCCTAGAGACTGGGTGATATTGATATCATCTTGAATAGCAACGGGCCTATTGGAAAAAATCAATTCCCCTTTCCCATTAATGGCTTGAACACCATTTGAGATATTATCAAGTACAATGTCGATTATTAAAGGTTCGTATATACTATTCATCATTAGCCCTCTCTAACACCATCAAACAAGTATTTAACAATTGATAAATACCACCCAAATCAGATTTTGTCAGTTGTCTATAAACATACCCAAAATCTAACTTTTCAAAAGTATCTATCAACTCTTTTTCAAGTCCATCCGATTGGTTCAACTCTTTTAATGAACATATCAGTTCATTTGTCTTTTTGACTAAAGGTAAAAAGTAATGAGGTGTTTCCCCCTCTGTCATCTGCTCATCATACAATCTATTTCGAATCATCCGCATACGATTGGTCTTTTTTGATTTTAATTCACAGGGTTCGGCTTCTAACAGTTTTTCCGTGATATAAAGGTTTAAATGACCATTTAAAATAACCACCTTCTGTATCAATTCATGTGTTTCCAAATCACGAACTAATGCTTCCTCATCAACTCGATGACGCAAAAGAACTTGAGATGTATAATCTCCGTGCGAAATTTTCTTAGAAGGACTGAGTGACACTTCTCCTTTAAAGTCTTGTTTGACTAAAGCATTTTTCAAGATCTCTTTTATAAGTTTCATGATCTGACCTTTATCATCAAATGATTATGACTACTCGATAAATGTTCTAAAACCATTTGATACTCTATTTCCAAATACCCTGATTGATTAGCGACATCCATCTCAGACACTAACTTTAATGTTGTCACGTTCATATCAAAGTCACCATAGGCCGTTTTATAAACCGATGTCATGGGTTGATCAAGATCAAACACAATTTTTGAATTGGTATCACCAAAACGAGTCATAGTGATGGTATTATTAGAAAGTTTCAGCATGGTCTTGCAACCAGCCATTCCAGACACTTCTGATTCAAAGTAAATAATAAAAATGCTACCATTTTTTTCATATAACTCTGCTTCTGTCATCATTTCTATAGTTTGTTTCTCACCGTCTATCTGTTCTATCTCTGATTTTATATCTATTATTATAGAATTCATAAGGTCTCCTTTATCGTATTAATCTCACTCTTCATCTTAACCTATATTCACTATTTATTCAATTTAGTCATCGTTTTTTTCAGTATGAACTAAATGGTCCAACAATAAAAAAGATAGTAGAAATTATATCTACTATCTTAAACATTGACTCATTCTTTATATTATTAGTTGATTCATTCATTAGTTTTCCTAATTACTCATATCTCAACGCATCAATTGTATTCAGTTTTGCTGCTTTATTTGCAGGATAAATACCGAAGAACACTCCTATAAGTGCTGAGAATCCAAACGCAATTAAGATAATTTTAGGATCCGCACTGGGAGGAATTTTAATGAGTTTTGACCCAATTTGAGCCATCCCCATACCAAGAGCAATACCAATCATACCTCCAACTCCAGATACAATAATGGATTCTATCATAAACTGAGTTAAAATATCTTTCTTTTTGGCTCCTATGGCTTTCCTAATACCAATTTCTCGTGTTCTTTCTGTAACTGAAACCAACATTATATTCATGATACCAATACCACCTACCAATAATGAAATAGCTGCAACTGCGGTTACAAATAACGTGATTGTATCTGTTAATTTATTCATCATTTTCATTTGACTCTCTGCAGTTGAAATCATATAGTACCCTTTACCAATTGCATCATGTTTTCTTTCTAATATACTTACAATACTCTTAAGGGTCTCTTGTACATCATTTCCCTCTTTGACATTGGCTTCAAAGTAACTATATAAATCTGTTTCATTAATACTACTCGCTAAAGTATATGGCGTATACACGGAAAAACTGTTGCTTGTTTCTCTAGACGTCATAGTGCCTGGTTTGCTGTATATGCCAACAATTCTAAAGGTTTGAGTTTGACCACCAACATCAAGCGTTAACATTTGTCCAATTGGCGAAACGTTATTATAGTATTTTTCAACCATTTTTTTATCAATAACAATCACTTGATTCTCTGATGTCATATCATCTTTTGTTAAGAACCTACCTGATTCAAGTGCCATATTCTCAATGTCTTTATATGACTCTGAAACACCTGAGAAATTGATTGTATATGTCTTTCGGCCTTGAACAAACAAACCCGAGAAACCACTCGAAAATGAAATTCCCTCAAGTTTGTCACCATAAATCCTTTTAATCATATCTATATCACTTGGCGTCATATAATAAGATTCTAAATCCACTGAATCATTTTCATCTTCTTCACCCGATGATACATAAACATATGCCCGATTGGCACCATAACTTTCAAATTCTTTGGTCATCATCTGCTTACTGCCATTACCAAGGGTAACAAGTGTAATAACAGATGATATCCCGATGATGATACCTAACATTGTTAGGAGTGTACGCATTTTATTAGATCTGATGGCAGAAAAGGCCATTTTTAAACTTTCTCTAATATTCATTAACCCACCTGCCTAACATCACTAACAATATTGCCATCTCTTACGGTAATCACACGACTTGTTTGTTCTGCAATTTCAGGTTCATGAGTGACCACTATTATGGTATTACCAAGTTTATTTAAGTCTTTTAGAATTGCCATGACTTCTTCTGTTGTTTTTGAATCCAAGTTGCCTGTTGGTTCATCTGCTAAAATGATTGCAGGTTCACATACTAACGCTCGTGCAATTGCAACTCTTTGACGTTGTCCTCCAGACATTTCATTGGGTTTATGATCCATTCTGTCTCCCAGTCCTACAAGAGACAATGCTTTTTCTGCCATTTCTTTTCTTTTTTTATTGGATTGCTTCCCATATATCAGTGGTAATTCTACATTTTCTACTGCCGTTAATTTGGGCAACAGATTAAATGACTGAAATATAAAACCTATTTTTTCATTTCTTAGTTCAGAAATTGCATCATCCGACATATTCTTAACTGTATTTCCATCTAAACAATACTCACCATCAGATGCATTATCTAAACAGCCTAGGATATTCATAAGTGTTGATTTCCCCGAGCCAGAAGGTCCAATAATAGAAACAAATTCACCTTTTTCAATGTGTAGTGATACGCCTTTTAAAGCTTCAAACATAATTTCTCCTGTTTGATATACTTTTTTCATGTTATCTACTTTTATCATAATGCCTCCTCTAGAATAAGCCTGTTGATTCCTGTCCGTATCCAGCCGGTAACGCTTCAATTATGATTTCATCACCAATATTAATTTGATCACTGATAACCTCAACATATACTTCACCTTCTATGCCTGTTTTAATAATTACTTCTTCCGTTGTGCCATCGGCTTTCATAACGGTTACATATGATTCACCAGAAGGTTTTGTTTTTAAGCCTTCAAACTTAACAACTTTAGCACCTGTACGACTAGAAGTTTGTATTTTAAGATTCACAGAAAAATTTCTACGAAGAACTGATTGCACTTCATCTAAAGCAACTTTGATTTCCACATATGCTTGTTTTTTACCTTCTACCTTTTTAGAATCAGGTGATATCCATGATACTTTTCCTGAAAAAGCTTCGTTCTTAATTGAATTGGCCGTTATAATTACAGTTTGACCTAAAGAAATTTTATTGATATCGGCTTCTGAAACATTGGTCTTAATAATGTTCTTATCAAAGTTGGCGATTGTCATAATCATCCCATCTGCTCTTTCTCCAACAAGCCCTTTAATATCTGTTACAGTTCCATCAATAGGAGAAGATAGACTTGCTTTTTTTATTTTAGTTTCTGTTTGCAAAATGTCATTTTCTATTGATTCCACTAATTTCACTTGCATCAGTAAATCGGTTTCACGACTTGAAGCATTTAAATTGAATTGGGCATTTTGATACTGAGTCTTTGCTGATTCAAATGCCGTTACAGAAGTATTGTACTGATGCTCACTGATAACACCCGATTCAAATAATATTTTATCATTATCCACATTTAACTTTGCATCATTATAAGCAAGCTTAGCTGACTGCAAACCATTTAGTAAAACTGTATCACCACTAACTTTCAGCTTACTCAATCTGATCTGCTCAATTTCTAACTGAAGCATCTTTGATTTTAAAGCGGTTTCTAATGCCTCAGTATTTTGTATGGCTAGAATATCTCCTTTTTTAACTGTATCACCAACTTTAACTTCTATAGACTCTATAACGTCATTTGTGTTAGCGGTAATATATCTCATTTCTTCTGTGACTACTGTACCGTTTAGAAATATATTACTCTCAATATCTCTTTCTTCAACAACAATGCTCGCTTGTTCAACCGGTGCTGCACTACTCTTTCCCTTAAAGAAAAAGAAACCTCCGATTAATACAACTGGTACTAAAGCAAATATAATTTTTTTCATTTTTTCCTCCTAGTCAATTTGATTAACCTAAGTGTAGGATTTTTATGTATCGGAACTGTATCCATGATGTACATCTGTTGTAACATCCACAATAAAACCAATATTTATGGGTATTTTATTGGTATAATAAATTCAGGAGGTGCATATGTATCAAATTTTAGTAGTAGAAGATGAAAGTCATTTAAGAGAATTTATTGGACTTTATTATAAAGCAGAAGGTTATCACGTCACAGAAGCCTGCGATGGTGATGAAGCGCTAGAGATCTTTAAATCACACAACTTTGATCTGGTTGTACTCGATATTATGATGCCAAAGGTGAATGGTTATGAGGTATGCAAAAATATAAGAAGTACTTCTAATGTTCCCATTATAATATTAACCGCTATTACAACCGAAGAAAGCGAATTGAAGTGTTATGAGATTGGTGCTGATGATTATATTACCAAGCCTTTAAAAGGAAAGACGTTAATTGCCAAATCAAAAAGAATGCTTGAAAGGTATCAAACAAATGATAGTTTTAGTTATGAAAATATGACTTTAGAATTCAACAGCAGATTGCTGAAAATTAACAATGAAATTGTTGATTTAGCACCAAAAGAATATGAACTTCTTTACCATATGATTCTCAACAAAAATATTGCTTTGTCCAGAGAGAGTTTATTGGATGCCATATGGGGTTATACTTTCTACGGCCAAACTAGAGTTGTTGACAATCACATCAAAAAAATTCGAAAAAAACTAGGTGAGTATGCCCATTTGATTCAAACAGTTTCAAAAGTTGGCTATCGCTTTCAAATGTAAGGGGCAATCATGTTATCAAAACTAAAAGACAGGTTCTTTTCTAAAATCTCGAACAAAATATTCTTATCTGTATTAATGCTAATTTTGCTTATACTTTTGGTACAGAGTTTTGTTTTCAGATTTGTTATTGATGAAGCATATTTTTTTACAAAGGAAAGAGATCTAAAAAAGCAATTTGAGTTATTCACAAGAGAGATCAAGGATAAAAATTATGACTTGGAATATACCAACCTACTAACTGAAGATTACATTGAATCTACCAATAATCCAATTGTCATTGTCAATGAAAATGATCTTGTATACAATGATGCATTTTTTAGTTCTTATTTCGATTCAGTGACATTGATGAGTGGTAATAAAAACTATAAGTTCATTTTGGAGAACCCAGACATCAATGTTTTAGACTATTCTAAACTAAATGTTTTAGCCATCCCAATTGGAGACGACTGGTATTACCCTCTACTTATTGATTACGAAACTATCTCACAGGGTGATATATTGGAAATGCAAGAAGAGGAAGCTTTTATATTAGAAGATGCTGAAGTCATCAGTTACAGTTTTTCTAAAATTGATTCAGAATACAGTGGTCTATTTATATTATATGGTTTTGAGTATCTAGAAAATGGAACATTTAATCCTTCTCTCAATAAAGCGCAATCCTATATTTATAATCAAGAAGAGATTAATGCACAAACCTTATATTACATTGACAGTTATGTGCACAATCAAGAAACTTACTACGTGATGACATCACAAACTTTTGTTAATATAGGTGATCAGCTTGAATTTATAAATTCTTTCAGCATTTTCATTTTCATAATAGGAGTTATTTTGGCTATATTGTTAACAAGGTTCTATTCCAAATCAATATCCAAACCGATGATAGAACTGAATGAGATTGCCAATGAGATGAGTCAATTGAATTTTTCTAAAGAAGCTTCTGTAAAGAGCCATGATGAAATAGGCTCACTGGCCAAGAGTTTAAATGAATTGTCTCAAAAACTTGAAGAGAGTATCGAGGATCTACAAGATAAAAATGAAGAATTGACACATAACTATGAACTCAAGTCAATCGAAGAAAAAAGAGCAAAAGATTTGATTTTGCATTTATCTCACGAACTCAATACACCACTTGGAATTGTCTCTGGATTTAATGAAATTCTGTCTGATGGAATTAATGATAAAGACCCCGAATATTACTACAATGCAATGTCTTATGAATTGGAACGTATGAAGGTATTAATCACTGATATGCTTGAGTTATCGGTTTTAGAAAGCGGCGATTATAAACTGTCACTTGAAACAATTAACATAAAAGATATCTTAACAGAGAGATTATCTCATTATCATGCTGTTTTTAAAGAAAATAACATCCAAATATACTTCAGTGTTTCTGATGATTTGGTCTCTGGTAATATGAGAAAAATGCATCAAGTCATCAATAACTTTATCAGTAACGCTTCCAAATATACGGACAGTGATGGTCGATTTTCAATCACTTCAGAAGATAGGGGACAATATATTTTGTATCGTTTTGAAAATACTTGTACCTTATTAGAGGAAGAGGACCTTTCAAGACTATGGGAAAAATTCTATAGAACCAATAAAACCAACACACGAAAAGAGAAAGGCAGTGGAATTGGTTTATCCATAGCAAAAGAGATCTTAGAACTTCACCAGAGTAATTATTCTATCCAACCTACAGAAAATGGTTTAAGCATAGAGTTTACACTCAAAAAGATATAACAAAAGGGAAGTTCATTAAATGAACTTCCCTTTATCTTTAAGGTTTTTAAAAAAAATTATGTGTATTGCAAAAACTAGGGGAAGCCACAACAAAGTTGTGGCTAAAATATTACTTGTTTGATCTTAATACTGCAACACCTGTATCAATAACAGCTGGTCCAGTACTCTCATCATTAAGTGCAGCATATGCTTGAGCAACACCTAAATATCCCATCGTGAATGGATTTTGAGCCATTGCAGCTTTTAAACTACCGTCATTAAGAAGTCCTTGAATGGCATCTGATTTATCAAAGCCAATTCCAATAATCTCTTTCCCTGACGCTTTGATTGCATTACCAACACCAACAGTAGATCCCTCGTTTGTACCATAAAGTCCAACTAAATCTTCATTACCAACAATAAATCCATATGCAGATTCTTGCGAAGCAGCTGCATCACCATCTTTGTACTCCGTTGTTAATATTTCGTAACCAGCAGCTTCAACAACCGCTCTAAAACCATTTTCACGATCCATAGTAGAGTTTGTTGCTGTATTAACACCGATAATTCCAATTTTTCCTGATGTCATGCCAGCACCAGCAAGCTCATCTAACATTGTTGTTGCCGCCAATGCACCCGCTTGATAGTTATTTGTCGAAAGTGTTGCAATTGCAGGTTCATTTGCCGCTGAATCCACATAAATAATTTTAACACCTTTTGCTTTTGCATTTTTAACAGCTTCTGAAATCGCTTGAGGATCATTTGCTGCCAATAAGATTAAATCTGCATTATCTGCTACTGCATTATTCACAGCTTCGATTTGCTTAGCATTATCTTTTACATCTGGAGCATCCCATTTGTACTTCAAGCCTAATCCTTCAGCCATTACACTTGCACCTTTATCAACATTTACCCAGTGTTGATCCATTTTGTCCATGGTAATTAGATAAACCAACTTAGCTTCTTTTGTTACTTCACTTGCTGTAGCATCACTTTCAGCACACCCTGCAAACACGCTCATTACAAGCATCACAACAAGTAATAAAGACAATAATTTTTTCATAAAAACCTCCACCTTAATATTTTATTGTTAAATTCCTTAGAATTTTAACCACTTCTTTAAATCAACATTACCGCTTCTAGCAACTCTATCGATTAATACTGATACAATAACAACAACGCCAATTACTAAATTTCTAAGTGCCAAAGGTGCCCCTGCGAACTGAAGACCATTATTTAAAACACCCCAGATAAATGATCCGATGACTGTACCTATTAACAAGCCTTGACCACCCATAGTACTAACGCCACCAATAACCGAAGCAGCAACTGCATTTAATTCATATGATGTCCCAGCGTTCATTGTACCCATTCCACTTTGTGCCGTTAACATCAGTCCTACAACACCTGCTAAAAATGCACTAAAGATATATACTTTTGTTTCTGCTTTTACAACATTGACACCAGAAAGTTTTGCAGCCTCATAATTACTACCGATTGCATAAGTATGTCTACCAGTTGTCGTCTTAGATAATATGATTGTAAAGATTGCAAATAAGATTATACCAATCCATACAGGGTTATATAGTCCAAACGTTTTACCATAGTAAAACAAATTTTTGAATCCATCCGCCGCTTCTGGAATACCATCTGTATTAAGATTGCCATTGGCAAGTTGAGCAATACCTCTTGCGATAATCATAGTTCCTAAGGTTGCAATAAAAGCAGGTAACTTCGTTTTTGAAACCAATAGTCCATTTACTAATCCAACCATACAAGCAGCTATTAAAGTAATAATACATGCTAGAATGGGATTCATATGTGCTGCGGTCATCAACGTTGCTGAGATCATACAAGACATTCCTGCGACTGATCCAATTGAAAGATCAATACCGCCTGTTATGAGAACAAACGATTGACCCATACCTATAATCATAATGGGTACTACTTGTCTAAGTAAATTTGTCATATTATCAGAAGAGAAAAATGACGGATTAATAATTCCAAAGATAACTGTCATAACAAGTAGTGCTGCAGTAACAGAGATAACTTGTCCCATACCTCGTATTGATGTCACACGTAATTGTTTTTGCCTTACAGGCACTTGAGTATTTTCCATGTTTCACTCCTTTAATTTGAATATCGAGTAGCATAGTGTAATATTTCATCCTGTGTGGTTTGATTTGCTTTAAGATCACCTGTGATTTTGCCATTACACATTACTAGGATCCGATCACTCATACCAATGACTTCTGGCATTTCAGAAGAGACAAATATCACACCCACACCCTGCTCTTTTAACTGATTCATAATATTGTATATCTCTACCTTTGCAGCAACATCTATTCCTCTTGTTGGTTCATCAAATATCACTACTTTTGCATCTCTAACCATCCATTTACCAACAACAACTTTCTGTTGATTACCTCCAGATAAGTTCTTTGCATCTTGATCAATAGAAGGGGTTTTGATTTTCAAATCTTTAATTGCTTTCTCAGTTAAAGTTTTTTCTTTCTCTTTATCAATCAATCCCCATTTATTTGAAATCTGATCCAAATTGGCTAACCCAATATTTTCTCTAATAGATAACTTTGTACATAAACCTTCTGATTTTCTATCTTCTGGTCCAAGTACAATACCGTGTGAAATCGCATCCTTTGGTGATGATATTTTAATACGTTCACCATATAAAATAACTTCTCCGCTTTCAATACGTTCTGCGCCAAATAACGCTTTAACAAGTTCTGTTCGACCAGCACCCATCAATCCTGAGAAACCAATAATCTCTCCCGCAAACAAATCGAAACTGGCGTCTTTTACCAAACCACTGCTCAAGTTTTTAACTTCCAATATCTTTTCACCTTTTTTAGTTGTAATTTTGGGGAATTTCTCAGTAATCTCTCGACCGACCATATAAGATATAATCTCGTCTAAATTTGTTTCTTTAAATGGTTTGGTGATTATATATTGACCATCTCTAAAGATAGATACTCTATCCGTAATTTCTTCTAGTTCTTCTAATCTATGAGATATATAAACAATGGCACAACCATTTTGTTTTAATTCATTAATTATTCTAAATAACTCTTTACATTCTTTTTCTGTCAATGCAGATGTCGGTTCATCCATAATTAAAATGCGTGCATTCGTGGATAAGGCTTTTGCAATTTCAACCATTTGCTGTTTGGAAACAGATAATTTTCTAATGACCATTTCTGGATCAATATCTATTTTAAGTTGTTCAAGGACTGCTTTTGCTTTTTCATTCAGATGTTTTTGTGCTAACAAACCAAACTTAGTCTCTTCTCTTCCTAAAAACATATTCTCGGCTACTGTTAAATCCTGACACATGTTCAATTCTTGATGAATAATCGCTATACCTAAAGATTGGGCTATCTTAGGATTTATATCCAATATTTCTTTCCCGCCTATTTTATAACTACCTTCATCTCTTTTATGTATACCGCTGATAATCTTCATAAGTGTTGATTTACCAGCACCATTTTCTCCTAAAAGTGCATGTACTTCTCCGGCTTTCAGATCAAAAGATACACCGTCTAAAGCTTTCACTCCCGGAAAGGACTTACTGACATTTTTAAGTTCCAATAAACTACCTTTCACACTATTCTCCTCTCTAAAAAACCTTTGAAAACGTTTGCTAAGGTAAGTTTATCACTCAACAATAATCACTTCAAAGGCTATTCTTTGGAAAAAAGGGGTCATTCTTTCGATTGTATTTCAATTCTTTTGCTTATCATTTTAACTTCAGAATCTATTGTTGTTAAAATCATTACCGAAATTTTTTCATCGGTCAGATGATTAATCAGTTCAAATGTCAAATCTTTCAATTCCTGATTCACAGATGAAAAAGGTCTTTGAATGACGACAACACTTGGTTTTGCAATCAAACATCTCAAATATACCAATCGCAGTCGATCATAAATGGATAACTCTTGAGGATATAACTCTAAGGAATTACTTTCAAAGTAATGTAAGTAGTCTTTTTCAATAATCCTCCTGTATTTTTTCGAAAACCAAAACATATTTATCTTTGAAGCCACTGAAAAACATAAGTTATCAATGGCCTTTAAATCATTAAACAACATCGATTCTGTAGGATTATAACCAATATAATACAATCCTTGTTTGAAGGCATCACTCAAATTGTTGGGTTTATATAACTTATTCCCAATAGACATCTCTCCAGTAAAATGCCTTAAATCACCTGTCAGCAACTGACTAAATTCAGCCATTCCAGTACCAAAATGATCAACAATACTCACAACTTCACCCCTCTTAATCGAAAAGGATATGGATTTCATACTGTTTGTTTCAATATCATTTAAACTAAAAACTCTTTCACAGAGGTTTTTTTGTGTTACATTTGTATGATTAAAATTCAACTCCAGACTTTTAATCAGATCACCCTTAAATTCATCTTTCTCCACTACCCAAATATTTTTCCCGTTCTTCATTAAAACAATTCGATCTGAAAACTGGCTTAGAACCTGAACAAAACTGTCTATAATTAAAAATGAAATCCCTTGGGTTTTCAAGTAATGAACCATCTCAAATAGAACATTTCGCTCGGAGTCAGACATATAAGATGAGACTTCCCTTAGAATTACAAGCTTAGCACCCAAACCATATGCTTTGGCGAGTTCAACTTGTATCCTTTCGAACTTAGTCAAATGGTAAATAGATGTTCTAGGCGGTATTTCAATTTTTAATTCCTCTAATATCTTTTGAGTTTGCTCTCTTAACAACCCATCTCTAATCAATTTCACCTGGAATCCACCCCGTACTATAAATAAATTATCAGCAACTGATAATTTGTCTATAAGTTTCGATTTTGAATCCAATGTATAAATACTCTGTTTAAATTCTTTTCTAAGTGCTTCTACTGAACATTCTCTATCTTCTAAATATATACGACCCTTTAAAGGTTGTAATTTACCTTCTAAGACTTGAATCAGACTGTCTTTTTCACTTGTTGTCTTAACGAAGATACCAACCGATTCACCTTTTTTTATATTTAAGTTATAGTCTTTAAGAATTTTAATACCATTCATTTCAACTATTAAATCTTCAATTCTCAGTATTTCATAATCCATATATCTGCCATCCTATTATTTAGGGAGTGTAAGTTGCACGGTAGTGCCATAATTCTCAACTGAAGATACTCGAATACCATATGGTTCTCCAAAAGTTAACTTTATTCTCTTATTTACATTGATAAGAGCAATACCACCTTTGTTTAATTGTTTGGTATGATGTATCTCACTAATACTTTCGCTCATGTTCTTATTAATCTTATCAAGTGCTTCTTCTTTTATACCAACTCCATCATCAACAATATCAATGGTTATTCGATGTTGTGTTTCATGAATATGGATACGAATACGCCCTGAGCCAACTTTTTTTTCCAAACCATGAATAATTGCATTTTCTACAATGGGCTGTAGAGTAAGTTTCGGTATCATATGTTTTAAGAGCTTAGATTCATCATCATATACCAGATCCAATTTTATTTTTTCACCAAATCTATATTGCTGGATTTTAAAGTAATTCTCTACATTAGATAATTCATCTTCTAATGTCACTTTGTTAGAATAATTTGAAATTGTGTATCTAAAGAAAGTTGCAAGCGACTCTGTAATGTCTGCAATATCAGAAACTCCAGCTACTAAAGCATCACTTCTAATCGCTTCTAATGTATTATATAAAAAGTGAGGATTGATTTGATTTTGTAATGCTCTATATTCCGAATGTAGATTCGATATTTTAATATTTTGAATATTTTCAAGTTGTGTTAAAGTTTTTATAATCATCTGTTTGCTTTCTTCAGTGAAGTAAGATGATGTATCCTTTAAGGCTTCTAAGTTATTGCCTTTATTATATTTTCTTAAATTTTGATCCATTTGTCTAACAACTTTATAGACATGATAATATGTATAGTAAAATAGTACAACGACAATAACTGTTATCAAAAGGGTGAGTATACCATTAAAAATATTTGTATGTACTATGAAAAAATCAACACTTAAAATCAATAACCCTAAAGCAAGAATGGCATAAATAACGGAAAGTCTTGCGATACGTTCTCCAATATTAATATTCTTTTTCATGTCATCTCCTAAAAGTAAAGTTTTCTAAATTTTGATGGACTTAAACCACTGTATTTCTTAAATTGCTTGGAAAAATGTTTTACATCATAATAACCAACAGCATTAGAAATCTCTTCGATAGACTTCCCTAAATCAGACAACATCGATTTTGCAGCCTTCATTCTGACTGAAGTAACATATTCTAAAAAGTTAATTCCCATTTCTTTTTTGAATAGCGATGAAAAATAAGTCGGGCTAAAACCAACTTTTTGGCTAATCAGATCCAAACTAATTGAGTCACTGTAATATTTTTCTATATAGAATACAGCTTCATTTACAGGTTTCATGCTATCCAATTTCTGCTGTTTTATAACCTCATTGATGAAAATAATGGTATTATCTTTTATTAATTCAAATAATGCATGAATGGAAACAGACATATCAATTTCAATCTGTGTTAGAACATGGGATTGCCATATCTCTTTTTTTATGGTGCTTTCTTTTGCAATACATTCCACTAAATCATAATTCAGCTGATACCCCAAATGATACAATGTTTCACCACTTAAACAGTTCTCTGTAATTATCCTTTCGGTTAAGTTTTTTATATGTTGTTTGAACTTCTCAATATCATAGGTTTCAACAATACTTTTGAGTACTTCTAATTCAAAGTTATAATCAAATCTATAAATTAAGTCCAACAAATGTTCTTCTTCAATCACTCGATTAGAGTAGTTAAATATCTTATCATAAATCCTTGTTTTAGAGGACTTTATAGATGCCAACACATCTTGGTAATCATAAACTTCATCTCCTAATGCAAAATAAATATATATGTTTTCATACAAATCTCTTAACGCGATTACTTGATCTAAAACTTTTAGTATCGCTTTTCTAATAGTCTTATAGTCTTCATGATTGTAATTCATTAGAGCAATAATTCGATCCTCAGTAGATGTCATAATAAATTCACAACATACATTTTTAAGCTCTAACTCTATAAAATGATTAATTTTCTCTAATAATATAACCAACAATGCTTGATTGTGTTTCGTATAGTGTATGTCTGGTTTTATAACAAAGGCTTTAAATGCTGAGCCATAGAAATCCACATGATATTCTGTTTTTATAGTATCCAAAGACATATCTATAAGTTTTTCGTCAACCAGCAACCGTTTAATAAATTCTTTTCTGACGACTTCTCCATCTTTTCTCATTCTCTTTAAGATATCTACTTCATTTTGAGTCTTCAATTTATTGGAATCATACTTATCAATTAACTTCTTGAGAGTATGATTAATTTCTTCTTCCTTTAACGGTTTTAACAAGTAATCTTTTACATCATATTTAATTGCATGATGTGCATAGTCAAATTGCTGATAACCACTAATTATAATCACATCGATTTCTGGGTTTAATTCTTTTGCACGTTTAATTAATTCAATACCATCATAACCAGGCATACGTATATCTGTAATAACGATGTCTGGTTTTAGCGACTCGATATCGGATAAAGCTTTGATACCATCATGTGCAATCCCCACCAATTCTAAATTCAATTTATCCCAATGAATTAAGCCTTTTATAAGTTGTACGACTTTTACTTCATCATCAGCTATCAATGCCTTATACATAATTACCTCTCTCTGTGTTCTTGAATTAATAACACGCCTATGGAAAAATTATAGCTCAAAAATAAAATAAAAACAAACTTAGTAACATTAAGTATCTAAGTTTGCCGATGCATTTCTTTAGAATCTGGTTAAAGATTTTGGTGATTCAAAATACATTTGTTGATCTATTTTCCTAAGTAATTCAGGATGATCTGACTTCAATTGACCCAAATCAAAAAGTTCTTTTAACGTAATCACACCTGTTATCCAAGACGAAAACTCATTGATTGTCAATGTAATTGAAATGGGATCCCCTTGTCCAACAACAGCAGTTTTATTCTCACTTCTTGGATGTTTTATCGTAAACGACAATTGATGGCTCAACTCTACTTTCAATCTATTTAAGAGGTTTTGTGGTTCCAAAGCATATGGCATTAATCCCAATGATTTATCAGCGACCTTTAAACTGATGATATCCATTGTTTTAGGTTCAGGTACAAAACAAGTATTGTTCAGCAATTGCTGAAATTGCCCATCATGCGTCGCGATTTGTATATAATCCATCTGGTCCTTTTGACTGTTAAAGAAGCTTCCAAAGGCGTTTAATGCCTTTGAGTTACTATAAAACATCTCAGCAATGACCATCTTCTGTGATTGGTTGTTGGACTCGCTTAAACCTTTTTGTGTATAAATCAAATAACCTATAAGTTCTTCCTTGTCTTTTGCCAATACAAGTTTACCCATTTTCATTTCACGAATACGTCTTTTATCACCATATGTTTTCATGCTCATACCTTGAGTGTTTTTTGCAAGTGTATCATGTAACTCAAATACTTTTTCGTAATCAGACTCTGAACCGTAAGATAAAATGCTTTTATCTCCCTTATCAACAAAGTCTTTTGGTGCAACACAGTAGGTATACATGGGTGATCCATAACCGAATCCAAAATTTCTATAAAATTTAGTACTAAAAGGATATAGATAATAAAGATCAGATCCTTCTTGTCTTGCCAGTTCAAATGAATGGTTAATAAGAGCATGAGCTACGTGTTTTTTCTTATGCAATAAGTCTACTGCAAGTGAACCTATACCCGCAGTTGTAATTATTTCTTGATGAAAATTTGTTTGGAAGTCATAATATAAAACACACCCCAACATCGTTTCTCCATCATATGCACCAATGGCTCTAATATCACCATTATCCGTAAAATCAGAAAAAATATCACTCAGTATTTTTATCTCATCTTTTGTACCTTTAAAACTACTCGCATAAGCAGCTTGTTGTATCTGACTCATTTTATTATAATCTTCTTTTGGTATTATTTTAATTTCCATATCATCATCCCCCTAGAATTATTTTAACACAAAATAAGTCTTCAACGTATTCTAATCCTTTACCAAAAAAGAAAAAAGACGACACAAGGTCATCTTAATATGGCTCTTACTGGAGAAGCTTCAACACTTCCGATTTTAGTTGGCAAACCTATAAATTCATACACGCCTTCTTCTACATCCTTTAGATAAAGACCTTCATATATCAAAATATCTTTACTAAGTAGCAAGTGATGTGTCGGATGACCTGGCTGTTCACGTTCAATACCAAGGGCATCAATGCCGACACCTTTTAAGTCATAGCGAGATAAATATTCTGCGGCCTCTTCTGACAAGTAAATATAGTTCGGATTAAAGGTATCAGAAAAACTATTCTTTGTTTTAAATAAAATAAAATCATAAGTCTTAAGATTAATAGCAGTTAAATCTTTTTTCAGAATACGCCTTTCTAAAAAGGTCACATCCAAAACATAACATTTACCAACAAACTGATCAATGTTGTAAGCATCTGATAATTTACCATCAGAGATCATATGTTTTGGGAAATCAATATGGGTCCCTGTATGCAAGTTCATGGCAATATCAGTTTCATAAACCGGTTGATCAGAGATGACTTTTAATATTGGTTTCTTTGATTCCTTATTTTTATACACTTTCATTGACTCTGTAATGGTCATTGTAATATCAATCACGTTGCCACCATCCTTTCTCTAAAACTATATGCGATTCCCAAGGTTTGTTTTTATCATAAATAACGAGTTCCGGTTTCTGAAGTTTATCAATTGCCAACCACGATGATTCAATTTCACTCCATGATGCAAATAGAGATTTATCTCCTAGAATAATGTCCAAAAGCAATCTCCCATATGCTGAAGGTTCATCACCATATTTTAAACAACTATGACAGTAGTCCATCATAACAGGAGTCACATTGTTAGAAACACCTGGTTCTTTGGAGTTGACTCGTAGCATGATACCTTCTTCTGGTTGTACTTGAATTACTAGAATATTATCTTTTGCAAGTGTATGATTCTTTTTAAAATGTACCACAATATGTGCATATTTTTCAACCATTGCCTTACCTGTTTTCAAGTAAAAAGGTACATCTTTCCATCGTTTTGTATGTACTTTGACTTCTAAAGCTACAAAAGTTTCTGTTTTTGATTTTTCATCGATGCCCTTTTCATTCAAGTATCCGTTGTATTGCCCAATAACAATATTATCTGTCACTTCAATTTTCTTAAGAACTTTTGCCTTTTCCTCTTGAATAGATTCAGGAATAAGCGTTTCAGGTAAATCCATCGCCAACAATGAAACAATCTGAAACATATGATTTTGAACCATATCTTTCATCGCACCAGACTGATCATAATAACCACCTCTATTTTTAACACCACTTTTTTCTGAAATCACTATTTCAAAATAATCTATAGCATCATGATGCCATAACAACTCAAAAAAACTGTTATATGCACGCGTTAACAGAATATTCTGAATCATTTCTTTCCCAAGATAATGATCGATTCTAAAAATCTGAGATTCCTCTAAAATTTTTGATATGTGTTTGTTGATACTTTTCGCATCGTGAAAATTCGCACCGAATGGTTTTTCAAAAACAATGCGTCTAAAACCTACTATTTCCTTTAAATACCCATAATCATTTAAATAAGTCGTAATGGTTTCAAAATATCTTGGTGCAGTAGCCAAATAGAAAATCCAATTCTTAGCACCTAAATAATCCTGCAAACATTCATAGGATTTTTTATCTGAAAAGTCCATTTGTTTATAAATAATATGATTTTTAAATGTTTCAAATTCCAATTGTTTTGTGTATTTTAGATCCAAGGATTCTAAGTATTGATCTAAGTTCAACCTTTTTCTACCAATACATACCAGTTGAAAGGCGTTACATAATTCGCCTTCTTTATAAAGCCCGTATATTGCCGGCAATAGCTTTAAGTAGGTTAAATTACCTGTTGCTCCAAATATCATAAACTGACACGACTTAATCATGACCATCATCCTTTTTATGAAGCGCATGCCCGCCAAATTCATTTCTCATGGCAGCAATCATCTTTTCTGAATACTTCAGATCATCTTTCGATTTAAATCTCATACCAAGTGCCGTTGAAATTACTGGTGCAAACACCTTAAGATCCAAAGCCTCTCTAACAGTCCATTCACCTTCTCCAGAAGCATCAACAATTCCCTGAATATCTCTCAAGTCACTCGATTTTTCTAACGCTTGTAAGACCATATTCATCAATAGACCTTCAATAATTGAACCGTGTGCCCATACTTTAGCAACTTTCGTTTGATCAATATCCAAATTGGAATGTTCCAATATTTCAAATCCTTCTCCAATAGCCTGCATCATGCCATATTCTATACCGTTGTGAATCATCTTTACATAATGTCCAGAACCCGCTCTTCCTACATGTGCATACCCATCTTTAACAGCCGTATCTTCTAATATCTTGTGGATGCGCGATATATAAAACTCTTCTCCACCTGCCATGAAACAGGCACCATACCTTGCACCACTGATACCACCACTAGTCCCAACATCCACATAACCAATATCAAATGATTTTAATTCTTCATATCTTTTTATAGTATCTTTGTAAAAAGAGTTTCCACCATCGATAATCAAATCCTTCTCATCCAGTAACGGTCTCAATTGATCAATCAAATCATCAACTGCATCACCACTAGGTACCATTAACCATAACGTTCTGGGTTTGTCCAGTCGCTTGACCATCGTTTCTATGGAATCGACAACTTGTACACCTTCTTTTTGTATGGCATCTCTTTTTTCTTGACTTCGATTATAGGCAATTACTTCATGTCCATGATCCTTCATATTTAAAGCGAGAGGGTAGCCCATCTTGCCCAGACCTATTAATCCTAACTTCATAGTACCTCCTTATACTTTTAATGAGTGTACGAGATTTTCTACTTCTTGTCTTGTGATATTCAAACGTTCAAATACGCGTTGGTCTAATAAATTATGAACCCCATCCGATGATAATAATTCAGTTGCATAATAATCTGCTAAATGTACCACACTAATGAGTTCTTGATTGACCACTCTTTTATCAAGGGGTTTATGATGGAACATTGCAGCTTCTACATAAGCATATGGCAAATCCCAACTGTTCAGGAGATATGCACCAACATCTTGATGAGTAGAATGAAAATGCTCCAACTCTAAATCAATAAGAGTTTTTTCTGATTTTCCCAACTCTTCTAATACGGGACCATACTCATCTTCATGGAACATGTACATAATTACTCTTCCGATATCATGTAATAGTCCTGCCGATCCAAATAATGACGGTATTCTTTTATTTAAACATTGATCATAAATCGCTATACAAATTCTATTGGTATCAATTGTATGTTGCCATAATTTATCCATGGCTTCTGATGATTCTTTAAAAAACGAGTTATTCAAGATTATATTTTTAACATTGTTTAAACCCATCGTCATGATTGCCTGATTGATATTGCCTGTTTTTCGACCATAGAATGCCGAATTTGCCATTTTCAAGATTTTTGAGGCAATGGCCTGATCTCTTGAAATCAAATTAGAAACTTCAACGATATCCGCATCGCGTTCCATCAATAAAACCAGTTCATGATACAAACTAGGAAGAGAAGGCAATTCATTTAGTTTATTGATCTTCCCTAAATTCTCTTCATCTAATAATCTGGCACTCATTTCCAAAATACTGTTTATGCTCATCTTTAACTCGGAATCATCCCAAGGTTTAAAGACATACTGTTTGGCAAGTCCCTTTTCTATTAACTTGGAGATTCTTCTATTTTCACTGATATGACATAAAGCCACTCTAATGACTTCAGGATGTCGTCTTTTGACTTCACCAAGTAATATTTCACCATCCATATCAGGCATTCTTGTATCTGAAATGATCATATCAACCTTATTTTTTTCTAAAAATTCCAATGCCTCTATGCCATTGGTTAAATAAGTCGTATGAAAGGACTCACCTTTAAGTAGTTTTTCTAATCCTCTTAGAACTGTTCTTTCATCATCAATTATTAAAACTTTCTTATTCATAAAGCCTCCATCCCAGCTCGTTTTCAATCATCTTCTCTACGTCTTTTTTACTAAGCTTTAAGAGAGCAAACACTTTTTCATCTAAACAGTCACCCATGCGATCTTGTAAATGTAAGGACGAATAATAGTGTGATATATGAGATACTGCCACTAACTCCCGATTGATAATTCTATAGTCTAAAGGTCTATGATGATACATAGCAACTTCAACATATGCAAAAGGTAAGGCCCATAAATTGAGTAAATAAGAGCCTAAATCTTGATGTGTAACACCGATTGCTTTTAATTCCAAACCCAGTAATGGCATATTTTCTTCCACCGAAGCAGTTAAAAGATTTTTGTATTGATCACATCCGTGATACAATACAACTTTGCCAATATCATGCAATAAACCTGCTGATGCATATAAGCTGGGTATTGTTTTTTTTAAACACTGACTGTAAATCGCTGTCATTAGTTTATTTGAATTCGTAGCATGCTTCCACATATCAACTAACATATCCATGTCATCAGACAAATCTTGGAATACTGAGTTTGCCAATATGATGGCATTTAAATTATCCAGCCCAATATTCATAATGGCTTGGTGAATATTACCTGTTTTTCTTCCATAATATGCCGAATTGGCAACTTTTAGTATAACAGCCGTGATGGATTGATCTTCCTCGATTAATGCCGATATTTCTTCTATCGGAAAATCTTTTTTCAACATGTCGTTTAGTCGATTATATATATCAGGTATGGTGGGCAACGACTCTAAGTTTTGCAACATCATCATAACCTCATGTGAATATAACATATTTTGAGTTTTTAATATTTTGAATAGATTTATTTTCAACTCATTTTCATCCCAAGGCTTAAATAAATAGAGTTGGGCTAAGTTTTCATTGGTTAGTCTTTTGACATGATTTGTTCTATTTAAACCCGTCATGGCAACACGTATCACCTTAGGATATTTTCTCTTAACTGTTCTCAACAAGTCAAACCCATCCATTTCAGGCATTAAAATATCTGAACACAATAAGTCTACAGGGTTTGATTCCATATATTGAAGTGCTTCGACAGCACTTGATTTATATATATAACAATATTCCTTATCCGAAAAAATCCTTTTTAGTGATTTTATAGTTAAGTTTTCATCGTCTACAAAAAGTACAACTTTCATGGCACCTCCTATCTTATGATAGGATACCCTATTTTGGGGTAGATTAAAACCAAAAACAGGAAAAATCACAGTTAAACTGTGATTTCTATCTAACCTATTCTAAAACCTTCTGGCAACGGGTCTTCTGGATCTAATAATAGTCTATTGATTCCCATAATATGAGCAGTTCCAGAAACTTCAGTTATGACTCCTTTGTAACCAGCAATATCGGTTTCTTCCAGTACCTTACCACACATTATAGTATCAATAATACTTAAATTTATAAGGGTATCTTCTTTCTTCATCTCACCTTTATGATAATGAAGGGCTACTCTACCGCCAGTCCCCGTTCCTGTTGGCGAACGATCGACTTGACCTTCTGCAAAGATACAGACATTTTTTGTATTTAACATATCTTCCGATCGAACAATATCCTCATAAAAAATGGTACCGTAAATACCCGTAATACCAGTGTCGATTGGATGTTGTATCAGCATTCTATCCTCAATATCATATTTCATCCTCATACCAATTTCAGTCAACACTCTTGCATGCTTCGGTTTAACAGAGAGGTTTAACTTGTTTACATTGACATAAATGTAAAAAGCGCCACAATATACGATATCACACTCAATATCACCATAAGGATCTAAGCTGATGATAATATTTTCTAAGTACATAAAACAAGGTACATTTTTAAACCGAACTTGATTTACATAACCATTTTTAACATCAGCAAAAGCGGTTATTCTACCTGCTGGCGAATCAATTTTCACCACATTTTCACCCTCAACAGAAGCAATCCTTCCCAGTTCAATCATCGTTTTAGTAACTGCTATAATACCGTGACCACACATTGTTGATAATCCCTCATTATGAGTAAATAAAACTCCAAAATCACCATCTTCTGTTACTGGATCTACCATGATGCATCCATACATATCATCATGACCTCTAGGCTCTAACATCATCAGTTTTCTTAAATCGTTTAAATGTTCATTAACGTATTTTCTTTTTTCTAAGATTGTATCACCCAATATGGGTGGTAATCCCGATGTTATAATTCTTAGAGGTTCTCCTCCGGTATGTGCATCAATACAATCAATCATCCATTTACTCTGAAACATTTAATCCTCCAATACTTGTCCAGTAAAATTCTTGTCACTTATCAAATTACAATTCAGTTCTACACAAATGATATTACCTAACACCGCCACTTTTTTATACATTAGTCTCTCATCGTTCAAATAATTACACCACGTATGTTTATTGTGAGTATAATTATTTTCGCAAAGTAATATATATACCTTTTTTATTATTGTATTACTTAAAAATGCAATTGTAAAGTCAAAAAAATCCAGACACTTCGGAATAATCGGAGTTTTCTAAAAACTGTTTTGTGATATACTAATATAGGGAGGTATACTATGATTAATGGCGAAAAAATAAATTTGAGGTTAATGAAAGAAGAGGATATTGAATTATTTGTAAAACTAACAAATGACACCTCTGAAACCGGGGAGTGTTTTCCCTATATTCTTAGAACCATAACGGATACAAAAAAGACTTTTAATGAGAATGGATTTTTCTCAAAGGAAGGTGGACGATTGATGATTGTTAACAAAGACGATCACCTTGTTGGTGCCATTTCTTTTTTTAAAAATGCACATTACGTGGAAGGTTACGAAATTGGCTACCAAATATTCAAGGAAGAAAACCGTGGGAAGGGTTATGTGTCTGAAGCTTTACCTTTATTTTCAGCTTTTCTATTTGAATATTTCCCTATTAACCGATTACAAATTTGTATGGAAAAAGATAATATTAGTAGTGAAAGAGTCGCACAGAGATGTGGGTTTACATTCGAAGGTCAAATGCGAAATGCATGGACTGTCGGTGGCAGAGTTATCACCAACCAAGTATATAGTATGATTCGAGAAGAAGCAGAACAACTAAAAAGCCTAATAAAATAGACCATTAATCATGGTCTATTACATTTTCTATCATTTTATCAATTAAATCACCATAGGCAATCCCAGCTTCTTCAAATAAACACGGATACATACTAAACTGTGTCATGCCTGGTAAAGTATTTATCTCGTTTAAAATGACCCGATTTGTTCCCTTTTCAACAAAGAAATCAATTCTGGCAAGTCCGTTACAGCCATGTTCTAAAAATGCTTTATGTGCAGCAGATCTGATACTTTCTAACAAATCATCTGAAATATCTTTGGCTGGAACCTGCATCTTTTCTTCACCATCATCAACATACTTTGCTTCATAATCATAAAAATCGTTTGATGCGATAACTTCTCCTACACCAGAGACTAAAATGCCATTAGACTCTAGTACCGCGCATTCAATTTCTCTTGCATCGACACCTTCTTCGATTAAAACACGTCTATCATATTTCAGTGCAAGCTCTAAGGCGTTTTTTAATTCTGACTCGTTATGGACTTTTGTTATTCCAACACTTGATCCCATATTAGATGGTTTTACAAATACAGGATATGTTTTTATAAATGACAACAACTCCTTATAATTATCTTCTGTTATCGACTCGTATAATTCAAAATAATCAACCGTATGAATGCCTGCTTGTCTCAAGATTTTTTTTGATACAATTTTATCCATACAGACCGCGCTTCCAAGTACCTTTGAACCAATATAAGGAATTTCCAACGATTCCAACAAACCTTGTAAACTGCCATCTTCTCCATGAGGACCATGTATGATAGGCAAGATTACATCTTGTAGATAAAGTTGATTTAATACCTCAGATTCAATTGGTCTACCACCATTTGATAGAGACCCAATACTTTCTATATCCTCACAGACGTGCCATTTACCGTCTTTTGTGATGTAGAAAAGTGTGATCTTATAGTTATCCCTATGTATGGCTTTTAACGCAGATGTTGTCGACATAATTGATACTTCATGTTCTGCGGATTTACCACCAAACACAATACCTAAATTTATTTTAGTCATAATTACCTACTTTTTCTTGTTAAATGCAACAACAGCCTTTTCTATGAGTTCAACGTGTTTCTTAGCCACTTCACTTGCTCGTTTTGAGTCTTTCTTTTCTATGGCATCATAGATTTTTTCATGCCATTCTCTAAGTTCGTCAAAGTTGCTCATCTCCGTAAAGTAAGATAATCTATACCGTTGAACTTGCTCTGATAACGCTGTAGCAATTTCAATTAATTTGATATTATCTGAAGCCTTTAAAATTAAATCGTGAAATTCATTGTCTAAGTTAATCATTGAATCTGTATCATTGTCATCTAAAGCTTTTAGAAATGCTTTATGCGTTCTTAAGAGCGAGACCAAACCTTCGTCAGTCATTCTTTCAGCTGCCAATTCAGTTGCAAAACCTTCTATAAGTCGTCTTACTTCCAATACATCCAACATATCCTTCAATGTTGTACTTGAAACATAAGCACCTTTTCTTGGAATCATTTCAATGAACTTTTCTTTTTCTAATTTTCTGATTGCTTCTCTAACCGGTGTTCTACTCACTCCGAGCTGTTCTGCTATGGCAATTTCCATTAATCTTTCGCCTGGTTTTAAATCTCCTGCTATAATCGCATTTTTCAGATAATCAAATACAATTTCTCCCAAAGGTTTGTAATTTCTTATGTCGATTTTATTCATGTTTTCCCCCATCATATGTTGTAACCAGATGCACGTCTTTATTTTTTTTCTGCAAATTATTGTAGGCTGCATTTGCTTTTTTATAATTTTTAAATATTCCAAATACTGTCGGACCACTACCACTCATCATCGTCCCAATAGCGCCATATTCTTTCATTTTACTTTCAATATTTTTTATGACCGAATATTTTTTAGATGTCACTTCTTCTAGGACATTGTACATATTGTTTGCAATTTCCCTATAGTTGTTATGATGCATTGCTTCTATCAGCAAAGGTGTATCAGGATGTCTTTTAATATCATCTATAACCAAACTCCTGTAAATTTCCTGAGTGGATACACCAATACTCGGTTTAACAAGAACCATCCAAACATTCTTTAGGCTCGGTATGACTTCAAGTTCTTCTCCTATACCTCTCGCTACCGCCGCACCACCTTCTATACAAAATGGGATATCTGCACCATGTTTGACAGCAATTTTTTTCATCTCTTCTTTTGTCATTTTTAAATCAAACAGTTTATTCAAGCCATCAATAACGGCTGCAGCATCAGCACTTCCGCCCGCTAAACCCGCCGCTACTGGAATATTTTTAACAATTTCTATATGAACACCGGTTTTTATACCATGTTTTTCTAGGACATCCTGGGCAATTTTATAACCAATATTCTTAGCATTATTCGGAATAAAATAACAATTTGTATGAATCGAAATACCTGCTGGTTTTTTAGTAATTGTTACCTCATCACATAATGTTACTTGCTGCATAATCATTTCCACTTCATGGTACCCATCAGGTCTTTTTGCTAGTATGTCTAATGAAAGATTCACCTTCGCATACGCATTTAAATTAATTGAATCCATTCTCACCTCTATATCATGTTTATGGTATACAAAATACATTGTACGCATTTCTATTATAATAAAAATATGAAAAAAAAGCTATACAAAGTGCTCCAAAAGTCTCCAAATGAAACATCTGTGTTATTTTATATTCTACCTCATTTCATCTTATTATACATCATGGTAATTTAAGATTCATATGATAATATGCGTGACTATTTTTAAGGATTCGTACATTTTGTTTCGTACATAAAGAAAAGCAGCTGATAATCAGCTGCTCATATAATTTGTTCTATGAATCATGAATAATTGTTTTAAACTGCTTTTGTTTGAGTTGTTTCTAGTGTTACTATATTCTGAACTGGAGCTTTTACAAGTAATGAAATAACCATACCAAGAACAGCAAAACCAGCTGCAATTAAGAATGTTTGGTTAAAATCGGCTGCGTTACCTTTAATAATAGGTCCTATAAGTGCAGCGATACCATATGCCTGATAAATAATACCATAGTTGGCACCTAAATTCTTTTGTCCAAAAAACTGACCTGTAATTGTCGGGAATACCGCTAGGAATCCACCATAACTGAATGCAATTGCTGCTAAACATAAGAAGAATGTCACATAATTCAATTGAATCAAACTCATCACCAGAAGTGCTACAGCTGTCATGATAAACATCATTGTAACTACTTTTACACGTCCCAACTTATCCGAAATTGTTCCCCAAGCCAAACGACCACCTGCATTGAAAAGTGCAATCAAACCAACTGCATTGGCTGCGGTTACAGGTGTTAATTTCACCATCTCAATACCAATATCTTTAGCTAACCCGATTACCAGTAATCCCGGCATACATCCGAACATATACATGATCCATACCATATAGAATGATTTTGTTTTCATCATTTCCTTTGCTGTGTATGAGTTCTCACCTACACTCTTATTTTTAGTACCTTTAGCTGATACTTTTGGTAAGATTAGGAACTGTGCACCGATTACAACTAAAACCATATAGATAATACCTAAGTATAAGAATGTAGACGATACACCTGTGTTTTCTATAAAGAACTCAATAACCGATTTGAAAATTAAACTTCCTGCTCCAAAAGCTCCAACTGCAATACCGGTAATAAAACCTTTTTTCTCTGGGAACCATTTAACACATGTTGATAATGGACATACATAGGCAAAACCAACACCAGCTCCTGCCAACACACCATATGAGAAGTATAACATAGGAAGAGATGATGCAAAGGATGCTAAGATCATACCCGTTCCGTATAAGATACCACCTATAGTTGCTACTTTTCTAGGTCCAATCTTATCCGCTAAACGACCTGAGAAGATTGTTGAAAATGCGAATACGAATATTGCTATTGAATACGTTAACACGACTTGATCTTTAGTCCATCCAAATTTGTCCATCAAAGGTTGGTTAAATAAACTCCATGAATATATTGCTCCTAAACAGACTTGCAGTAAAACAGCTCCAAATACAACAAACCATCTTTTGTTCGATTTTTCCATTTTAATTTCCTCCAAAAAAATAGAGAGCTCGCGATATCATAAATTAATTAATGTTCAAATGCGTTTATTTATAAAACAACTTACACATAATCTTTTAATAATAGTGATATCGCAAACTCAATCATTTGTTACTATATTGTTTAGAGAAATTCCTCTAAATTTAAATCCATTTTTTATTAATTTGCTACAATTACTGTACCTGTTTTACCAGCAATTCCTTCTGCAGCTTTTTCTAATGATGTGATCAATGATTTTCTACCTGGTTTTGACTCAGCAAATGCCATAGCAGCTTTAACTTTTGGTAACATTGAACCTGGCGCAAAGTGACCTTCTTCAATGTACTTGTTACAATCAGCAATTGATAATTCAGATAGCCATTTCTCATCTTCTTTACCAAAGTTAACTGCCACTTTTTCTACCGCTGTCAAGATAATCAAGTAATCTGCATCTAATATTTCAGCAAGTTTTGAAGACGCAAAATCTTTGTCGATTACCGCTGGTACACCAATTAATTTATTGCCTTCTTGAATTACTGGAATACCACCACCACCTACTGAGATAACCACATGGTTTTTCTCAACAAGCGCCATTACTGTTTCTTTTTCAGCCACATCTACTGGAAGTGGAGAAGGTACAACTCTTCTGTAACCTCTACCTGCATCTTCAATCATAACAAAACCTTTTGTCTTGATCAATTCATCAGCTTCTTCTTTTGAATAGAAAGCACCGATTGGCTTAGTAGGATTTTTAAATGCTGGATCATCTTTATCAACAATTACTTGTGTGATTACTGTAGCTACTGGAATTTGTAGATCTCTATTAAGAAGTTCTTCTCTAATTGCATTTTGTAAATGGTATCCAATGTAACCTTGGCTCATAGCGCCACACTCTGGGAATGGCATTTCTGGTGTACCTGCTTCAGAACCTGCAGCAGTTGACATTGCTAAATTGATCATACCAACTTGTGGTCCGTTACCATGAGCTAATACAACTTCATGACCGTCTGCTATTAAGTCTACGATTGGCTTAGCAGTTAATTTTACTAATTCTAATTGCTCTAATGGTGATTTTCCTAAAGCGTTTCCACCAAGTGCAACAACGATTTTATCTTTCATCAATACCTCCATACAAAAACAACAAAAACAACCCTATACATACACAGAATTGAACATGATGCTCTCGTCACAATGTCAATTTAAGTTTTATATGACAGCCCGAAGGCTGTCATAATTGTTTTAGGTTGTTTCTTATAAGTTACCGATAGTTGCACACATTACTGCTTTAATAGTATGCATTCTGTTCTCAGCTTCATCAAATACTACTGAGTTAGGCATTCTGAATACTTCATCAGTAACCTCCATAGCAGATAATCCAAACTTTTCTTCGATTTCAGCACCAACTACAGTTAAGTTGTCATGGAATGCTGGTAAACAGTGCATGAAGATAACATCTTTATTCTCTGTTTTCTTAACCATTTCCATATTTACTTGGTAATCTTTAAGTTGATTAATTCTCTCTTCGAACATGTGCTCCTCACCCATAGAAACCCAAACGTCAGTGTAAAGTACATCAGCACCTTTTACATCATCCACGTTATCAGTTAAAGTGATTGTTCCACCAGTTTCTTTACAGATTTCAAGCATTTCATTTACAAGTGCTTCATCTGGGAATAATTCTTTTGGAGCTAAAGCAACAAAATCCATTCCTAATTTAGCAGCACCAATCATTAATGAGTTACCCATGTTGTTTCTAGCATCACCAGCGTAAACAAATTTAACTTGGTTTAATGGCTTAGCAACATGCTCTTGAACTGTTAAGAAGTCAGCTAAGATTTGAGTTGGGTGGTAAAGGTCAGTTAAACCATTCCATACTGGAACTCCAGCGTGCTCACCTAAATCTTCTACTGTCTTTTGAGCAAATCCTCTAAATTCAATACCGTCATAGAATCTACCCAATACTTTTGCAGTATCTTCAATTGTCTCTTTTTTACCCATTTGGCTACCTGTTAAGAATGTTACGTGAGCGCCTTCATCAAAACAAGCTACTTCGAAAGCACATCTAGTTCTAGTTGAATTCTTTTCGAATATTAATACGACATTCTTTCCTTCTAAAAGGTTACCTTTGATTCCAGCTCTCTTCTTTGCCTTAAGATCTGCTGATAAGTTTAACATGTACTTAATTTCGTCTGTTGTAAAGTCCTTTAAAGTGATAAAGTTTCTTCCTCTTAAATTTACTGGCATTGTGTTTCCTCCTTAAAATTTATGTAACTTCTTTAATATTATTTTTATAATCCGTAGATTATTTAGTTATAGGTTCTCTTTCAAGCGGCATTGACATGCAACGAGGACCACCTCTACCTCTTGATAATTCAGAAGATGGCATAATATGAAGCTTAACACCTTTTTCTTCTAATAATTTATTGGTCACATGGTTTCTAGAATAAACAATTACTTCACCTGGAGCGATTGCCAAAGTATTGGATCCATCATTCCACTGCTCCCGACCGGCATCAATACCAGGTCCACCACCACAACGAATTAGTTCAACTTTTTCAAGTTCCAAATGTTTCGCAAGTACTTCTTCTAATACCATTGTTTCTTTTTCTATTGTATATTCGCCATTGTCTCCTGCCCTTTTAATTGCAAAGACATTAAGCGGACCTTCTATAGCAGGATGAATTGTAAACTTATCATAATCTACCATAGTAAATACCGTATCCAGATGCATGAACGCTCTAGTTTTAGGTATATCAAACGCTAATATTGTATCAAATGATTGACCATCTGAAAACAATCTTTTTGCAATAGTGTCAATTGCTGCTGCTTGTGTTCTTTGAGAAACACCAATTGCAATCACTTTATCAGATAATATTAACTCGTCTCCACCTTCGATTGAATAATCGAAATCTCTATCGTACCACTTCTTTACTTCATTGCCTTCAAACATTGGATGATGTTCAAAGATATACTTTGCAAAGATTGTTTCTCTATTTCTAGTCACAGTTGCCATATGGTTTAGTGAAATACCTGTACCAATTGTAGCAAACGGATCTCTTGTGAAATATAAATTTGGCATAGGATCAATGATAAATGGATAATCACTTTCACACATATCAGCTAAAGTATTGCTTGCACTAAACTCAACTTCTTCTTTACGAACACCCGCCATCATTTTATCTACCATAGCACGAAGAGTGTCAAATTTTAAGAAATATGATTTCATTTTCTCTTTTTTTGCTTCACTCTCGATACTTGTTTCATTTAAAAATTCATCTATAAACATATGTTTAATGGATTCGTTTTCTAGTGTTTCAGCAATTAAATCTTCTAGATAAAATACTTCAACCCCATTGTCTCTGAAAATCTTAGCAAACGCATCATGTTCTTCTCTTGCGATTTCTAAGTATGGAATGTCATCAAATAATAATCTTTCCATTAAATCTGGTGTTAAGTTTTCAATTTCATAACCCGGTCTATGAAGTAATACCTTCTTTAACCGACCAATTTCTGAATTCACTTGCAATTTGATCTTATTGGACATTTTACACCTACCTTAATCCCATCCTACTTATTACGACAATGTACATTGACATTTTTTGTTAATGTATTCATTATTCGTGTTTCCATTCATAGTATACAATTTTAACAAAACCTTTTCAACCCCTTATTTTCCAACTTTCGTACGGATTAGGTCTATTTTATGCAAAGTACGAATATTCATACACTGCATAGACTTCCATAATTTGTATATCGAAAGAAGAACCAACGCTTGCAGAGGGAAAACATTTTCCCGCATGCAAATTCATGTATAATTATACTTCACAAAGTATAATTATTTTTGTGAGTTTTCTGAAAATTGCAATTATAGAACTCACCTTAAAAGAATATCAAAATAACACAAGAGCCTCTGGTTCCATGAATTAGCTATATCATAACATATAGCGTCAACAAATTCCCGTCAGCTCTTCATTTTTTTATACTGCACCTTCCATAATCAGACGCATTTCCTCATGAGAAGTTAACAACTCATCAAATGTACCCACGCCTTCAAGTTGACCCTCTTTTAATAACACAACCTGATCTGCCTTTTGTAAAATACGCTTTTGATTTGATACAACAACATAAGTTCCTTTTCTATTTTCAAGAATTCTTTCCCACATCTGTGTATCAGTTTCTATATCAAGCGCACTGGATATATCATCAAAAGCATAAACCTCCGAATCTCTTAATAACATTCTAGCTACTGCAAGTCTTAATTGTTGCCCACCTGAAAGTTTCACACCATTGGTACCAATTGGGGATTCAATGCCCTCTGCCAATCCTTCAATATCTGGAGATAAAACGGAACAATAAATAGATCGCGCTTCTTGATCCTCGGTTGGCTGCAAGCCCAACGACATATTATCTCTCATGCTTGCGCTGAAAAACCTCGGAATCTGTGGTGTATATGACAAACATGGCGGTTTCATTGTAAGACCACTATCTTCAATGAGTTGGTTGTTCCAGTAAAGATGACCATCATCAGCTCTAAGTAAACCAGCTATTGTTTTAAGAAGCGTTGATTTACCCGATCCAATTCTACCTGAAATAACAGTAATAGAATCTCTTTTTATATTAAAACTTACGTTCTGTATGCCATTTGTACTGTTGGGATAAGTATAAGAAACACCTTTTAAAGCCAATCTCTCAAGAGCTATTGGTTTTGTGTCATTTTCTTCTTTTTCAAAATCAACAATCTTATGGGGCTTAAAAGGAGCGAAACTAATTAAAGTCTCACAATCGATTTCCTCATGTATATTATCCAGATGTTCAAATGAAACTTGAATCTGTTTATATCTCGTAAAAGCTTCTCCAGCAAACATGATAAAGAAAGAAATAAAATTCATATAATAAGTAAATATGACGAAGTTGCCCATTGAGAATGTTTCGCCTTTATTTGCAATTGCCATAAACAACAGGATAATCCCTGTTCCAATATTAAATAAATTTTCATACAATGAATTTAATATCTGAGAAAACACATTATCCTTTGTTGCATTTAGAGCCCTCTTTTGATTTAACTCTTTTAGATGTTTTAAAACACTTTCTTCAGCAGCGTTTACCTGAACAGCTTGAATATTTGAGAAAATTTCTCCGATGGCAGATGAAACATGTCCAGTCGCATGGCGATTGGCCGTTCTATATTTTGATACATGTCTACCGGAATGTTCCATGATATAAACCATCAATAAAATCGGCGTGAAGACAATGATTGTCATCATAACATCTATTGAACAAAGAATAATAACAGCAGCAACAGTCAAAATAAGTGACGTCATAACATTAAGAAGGGCACCATATGCAAAGTTCTCAATTTGATCAATATCTTCCTTAGCTCTATTTAAAACATCTCCAGTAGCCATATTCAAACTTTCAGCCCCTGGCTTTTTCAAAATTCCAAAAAGTAAATTCATTCTGAGGTCAGCACTTAATGAAAATCGACCTTTCGCATTAAAATACGAGTTGAAACTTACAAAAACAATTCGTCCCATCAACAAACCAAGGAAAATTAAAACGGTTGTTAATACTGGATTGTTTTGCGGATCCAACGTCAGTTGTTCAAACACTTTTTTTATCGCTAGTCCTGAGACTATTGGAAATATGGAAACTAATGAGTAAAAAAAGAATGTTTTGAAAAACAACCCTTTTCTGTTTTTATATAACCTCATAACATAAGTCAGTGTTTTTAATTGGTCTTTTATCTTATTAATCATGATGCAAACACCTCCTCCTGGCTCATTTCAACAAGTTTACTAAAATGGGATGTTCCACTATTAATCAACTCGATCCGTTTACCTTGTTCTAAAACATTGCCATTTTCAAGCACTAAAATCTCATCGACATGATTAAGCGTCCATAATTTATGGGCTATAATAATTCCGATGCGACCTTTCATCAATTTCGTTATGGTCAACTGAAGTTGTCTTTCCGTTTCCGGATCTAATCGTGAAGATACTTCATCCAATATTATAATGGCTGGATCAGACAAAAAAACTCTCACAAAAGCAAGCAACTGCGCTTCACCAGCTGAAAGACCAATACCGCCCATACCTAGTTTTGTATCCAAACCTGATTCAAATTTACTAAACCAGCTTTCAATTCCCATCTCTTTTATTGCAGCTTCTAGTTGCCCATCTGATATTTCTTCATTGTAGAAAGTTAAATTTTCTCGAATGGTACCACTAAAAAACTGCACTTCTTGTGTGACATATGCAACTCGTCTTCTTAAATCTCTAAGAGAAACATCTTTAATTGGAATAGAATCCAGTTTTATATGACCTTCATCAATATCATACAGTCTCAATAACAATCGCGCTAAAGTTGTTTTTCCACTACCCGTCCGACCAATTACACCCATGGTTTCTCCTGGTACCAATTTTAAGGACAGATTCTGAAGCACGGGTTCATCTGGCTCATAACCGAATTTAACATCTTCTAGCTCTAATTCAAACGAAGACTTAAGTGGTGTACAGACAGTTTTTTCTTGAATGGTACTTTCTCTTTTCAAAAGATCTTCTATGCGTCCCATACTGACCGACACCGTTTGTATTTCTTGTACCTGACGTTGTATGGCTTGAATTGGACGTAACAAAAAATTGGTATAAGCATAAAACATATAGATGGTACCTACAGATATACTGCCTTGTTTCCATAACCAAGTACCTAAAATAAGTGTGATACCAAAACTTGTTAACTGGAGTAGCAGACTCAGCATAAAAAAGGCACCGCCGGATAAACCAGCTTTGATACGTATCGGTAACCATCCCATCAGTATTTTTTGAAAATTGGAATATACATAATTAGAGGCACCATTTGCCTTAATATCTTCTGTATTTTGAATTACTTCACCATAATAACCGAAACTTTCACCTGCTTTTTTTCGATTGGCTTTCCAATATTTTGAACTGAATTTCTTGATTTGTGCGAATAAAATAAAAGCAATTAAAACAAAAACTGTTTGAGCAAGTCCTATTCTAATATCTTCTATATAATACATTGATAAAACACCAACAAGTAATAAGCCGTTACTGAATAATATGATGGCCATTCTTGAAAAGAAGTTAAAGAGGACATTGACATCTCCCTCAATAATTTCTATCAACTCTCCTTGCCTGATGCCTTTAAAATATTCCATATCCAATTTTAAACAATGGGCTGTTAAATCCTCTTTCAAAGCATTGGTAGCCTGCCACCCTATACTTTGCGCCACATAGGTAGAGACAATAGCCAAGAGCTGTTGTATCGCTGCAAGTCCAAAAAAAAGACCTGCCATAATCAATAACTGATTCCCAGGTGTTCTACTCACTGCAACATCAATAAACCGTCTTACAATTTGAGGATTTACAATTTGAACTGCAATACCAGAAACGATGCAAATGGTTAATAAGAGAAACCATTTTATTTGATGTTTTAAATATTTACTAAACAGAATATAAGACATATGTGTTCGAATGGATTTAAGCTTCATGTACTCTCTCTTTCATATCAATAGTAATATCCTTCAAATTCTCTGATGAAAAATGGCTTCACCGTAAGAAAATGCTCCTTTTAGCGTATCATGTATTTTGAATCTTTTCAATATTTTGGAATGAGTTAAAACAAATATATTCGTTCTCAACAAACAAAAAAAGAAGACTCAAAGAGTCCTCGTTTCTAATTACCATCTAAAAGGTTACCCAGTACTCCAAGAACACTACCTTCACCTTTGCTACTACCACCATGTGATGGGGCATTTTTATATATTCTGTCTGCCAGTCGACTAAATGGTAATGATTGTAGCCATACTTTACCTGGTCCGGTTACTGTAGCAAAGAATAAACCTTCTCCACCAAAGAATGCGCTTTTAATACCTTTGACCATTTCTATATCATAACCAACAGCCTTTTCTAGTGCTACCAAACACCCTGTATCCACTTTTAATTTTTCACCATCTCTAAGTTCTCTTTCAATGATCGTCCCACTGGCATGAATAAAAGCTTTTCCGTCACCTTCTAGTTTTTGCATAATGAAGCCTTCACCACCAAAGAAACCAACGCCTATTTTCTTTTGGAATTCGATACCGATACTAATCCCCTTTGCACAGCACAGGAAAGCATCCTTTTGACAAATAATTTTTCCGCCATGCTCAGATAAATCCAGTGGAACAATTTTACCTGCATAAGGTGCAGCAAATGAAACATTTCTCTTTCCAGCACCTTCATTTGTAAAGGCTGTCATAAATAAACTTTCGCCTGTGATCATACGTTTACCAGCACCCATTAGTTTGCCCATAAATCCACCAGAAGAGCTTTGTTCAGATCCGTCTCCAAATATTGATTCCATTTGAACCGGATAGTCCATGTACATCATCGCCCCTGCTTCTGCAATAACAGTCTCGCCTGGATCTAATTCAATTTCTACAAACTGCATGTCGTCTCCATACAATGTGTAGTCTATCTCATGTGATTTCATAAATACTCCTTTCAATATGTAATACGATCAATAATTGGTTATATTATATCACTTGCAATTTATGATAACAAATTTGTATTAAGATAATATTAAAGGACCTTCTAACGAAAGTCCTTACCCATTACTTCTCTTCAACTCTTGTAAATGTTTGTACTTCATCACCAGACGTAAATGTTAATATCTCTCCACTTACTTTGAAGCCGATTTCTTCATCACCTTCTTCATTTTTGATAATGATTTTATTACCTTTAATTGAGTAATCGAATGGCATCCCTAAGATCTCCATTTGATCTTCAGTAATTGTCATCAATATTTCAATACCGATATCTTCTGCACCATCTAATCGCCAAGTGCCGTATAAATCATCATTACCACATGCAACAAAAGACATAATAATCATCACAATCAGTAACAGACTTACTATTCTCTTCATCTTCTACTCCTTCTCAAGTATGAGTTTACCGTCATCAAGGTATAATATTAGCCGATCATCTTTTAAATCATAATCATATTCAATAGTTTTTGAACCCAGATACAAGACCAATTTATTTCCATTAAACTTATATGTTCCTTCTACCCCGAAGAACTCAACAGAATCATCATTAAACACAATTTCAGTTGAACCATTTGGATTAATCCATTTACCAGAGATATCAGGATTACATCCAACCAAAAAGATGCAGAAGATTATCAACCATTTTTTTTTCATATCTAACTCTAATTATTCTTCTTGATTTTCTTAAAATATAATTCAAAATCGTCTAAATCAGGAAAGCTCAATTCTAAGTCATCTTCTTCAATAACATAGTTCATCACTTGTTCTTCACCTTCAACAATTAGAATCAGTTGAGTTTCATCCGCCTTATATTCCACTGTGGTACCAGCAAATGAGCAAGTTCCATCTTCTTCAAATGTAATCATTTGACCAGATGATTCGTCATACCAAGAGCCCAATAACGGATCCTCTTCTGAACATCCGACCATAAATAATGCAAAAACAAATACCAGTAATAATATTTTTTTCATGTGTCCCCCTCCAATACGTATTAATTTATTATATCATAAGGAGTGGAAACAAACTATTTTATCTTTGAATATGCAACAGCAATTTGTCCGCCTACTTTTGCATTATTATATACCAAGGCAATATTTGTATCCAAACTACTACCTTTCGTCACATCTTTGATACGACCTAGTAAAAATGGCGTGATATCTTTACCTTTAATGTTTTGATCGTCACATGCTTTTAATGATTCTTCAATTGCCTTCGCAATTACATGTTCCTCCATCGCTTGTGCTTCAGGCACTGGATTGGCTATAACAATACCACCTTTAAGGTTCATATCCCATTTAGCTACCATCGTTTTAGCTGTACTCATTGCATCATCTAGTTGATACAATACTTCAAAGCCACTTTTTCTAGTATAGAATGCCGGAAAATCTTTTGTTTGATAGCCAAGCACAGGTACACCTTGCGTCTCTAAATACTCAAGCGTTAACCCAATATCCAAAATTGATTTTACGCCTGCACAAACAACTGCTACGTCTGTCTTTGCAAGTTCCTGTAAATCTGCTGAGATATCAAAACTTTCACTTGCACCTCTATGAACACCACCAATACCACCCGTTACAAACACTTTGATTCCAGCCATTTCAGCAATAATCATTGTTGTGGCAACTGTCGTTGCACCATGAAGACCTTGAGCAACAATATAAGGTAAATCACGACGACTCGCCTTTAAGATGTCACTAGATTGTCCAAAAAACTCTAGTTCCTCAGTCGTCAGACCAACTTTTAATTTACCATCTATTACAGCTATAGTTGCTGGGATTGCACCTTGTGCTCTAACAATTTCTTCAACTTTTCTTGCCGTTTCCACATTTTGAGGGTAAGGCATACCATGAGATATAATTGTTGATTCCAATGCAACTACAGGTTGATTATTCTCTAATGCCTTTTTAACTTCCTCATTGATGTCTAAGTATTGTTTCATTTATGCCTCCAATAATCTTTCATTTATACTTTCACTGACTGTTGTTTTACTTTCAACCGTGAACTTTGCCATTTTCAAACCATATGCCACCGACTTTGAAAAGTCATATTCATTTACAAATCCATAAACCAATCCCGCTACAAAAGCATCTCCAGCACCTGTTACATTTTCTATCGTTGCTGGGACAGCTTCTTTTTTATGGAGTTTTTTATCATAATATATAACCCCGTCTTCACCTTGAGTCACCACAACATGCTGTACACCTTGTTTGATGACATCCGTCATCATCTCTTCCATGTGATCCCCTTCACTGAGCTCACTAAGTTCATAAACATTTGGTGTGATGCAATAAGCGGTTTTTAAAGAAGGTTTTATTTTTTTTGCTTTTATTGTAGATACCGGATCAATAAACAATTTGTCTCCAAAATGTTCTGATAGATAGGTAAGTACCGAAACCGATACATTGCAATCAACAACAACTGCTTTAGCGCTATCAAAATAATGATGATAATCCATAATCATTTCTTTTGTCAATCTTTCTACGATTTGCATATCAGAAACAGCTACATCCAACTCTCCGATTTGATTGAGTATTTGCATATAGACAGATGTGCGTTCACTGATATACTTCTTACTTAAAGACATGTCAATCCCAACAGATTCACAATATTTAGTCATACGATCGCCATAATAATCATCACCAATTGCGGTGATTAATTTTACAGGTAAACCTAAACGTGCTAGATTTTCTGCAATATTTCTACCAACACCACCAAAAGTTGTGCTGATTACACCAGGATTTGAATCATATCGTGATACCTGATGGTCAACATGACCTGTTAAATCTATATTTGCCCCACCGACTACAATGATATCTCCTAGTCCTTCTGTGAGTACGTAGCCTTTTCCTTTGATGAATCCTTTTTTTATCAAATTTGATATATGGACAGCAACTGACGATCTGGTAATATTCAGCTCTTTGGCCAAGTCGTTTTGTGAGATCATAGGATTTTTTCTGATCCAATCCAATATTTCTCTTTCTCTATATGTCATAGGCGCTCCTTAACTTATGTTTATAAAACTAACATATGTTTATATTAGCACACTCGCAAAAAAAAAGAAAGGTTAAACCCTTCAATTTCTGTCTAATTCAACTAACACACATGCATGGAAAACAACTTCTAATCCGTTGCTCTCAGCATAATCAATAACTTCTTCATTAAACGCGCCAGGCTGGAACCATATATACTTAATACCCATTTCAATCGCATCTTTTACAACCACCATGGCTCTTTTTGGAGATACAACCACATTCACACAATCTATTGGTTCTTTTACTTCTTTTAAAGATGGAATGGTTTGAACACCTTCAACTTCTTCATAAACAGGATTAACAGGAATCACATGATAACCAAATTTTGAGAGTTTATTGTAGATTTTATTACCAAACTTCTCAGGACTTGGATGTGCTCCAACAACTACCCAGTTTTTCTTTTCCAACATATTTGCAATTATTTTTTCCATATAACCTCCTAACCCCCTGTCCAGGGGTAACTTAATTGTAACTAAAAGTATATTTATTTACAATACCCAACCTAGTATTTATTATGCTTATTAATGCAAAACAGAAGGATTCGTGGTAAAATAATATGATAATAAATACGTAAAGAGGAGGATTCTCTTGAATCATAAAGCTGTTATATTAGGAGCCAATTACTATATTGGATTAAGTGTTATTAGAGGTCTTGGAAGAAATAATGTTCATGTTGTTGCTATCGACTATCAAGAAGAAGGTACATATGGATTTCATTCGAAATATGTTTCTGAAAAACTCATTGCACCTCACTACAGAAAAAATACAAAAGAATATATTCGATTTTTAATAGATTATGCAAAATCTCAAGATCACAAACCCGTTCTTTTTCCATGTGCAGATCCATATGTAGAAGTGGTGGATGCCCATTTAGACGAACTCAAGAAATATTATTTAATCAACCAAGAAAAACAAGGTTTATTTACAGATCTCATGGATAAGAATACTTTACACGATATTGCTGTTGAGCACGGTGTAAAAGTACCTGAAACCATTCGCATTGACGAAGAGGATTTTTTGGTTAAAGTTCAAAAATTAGCGGGTTATCCTTGTATCGTTAAACCATCAGATTCTCCGGCATTTGTTGATGTCTTCAGAAAGAAGATGTTTAAAGTTAATAATGTATCAGAATTGGAAGAAGCGATTAAAAAAGCGAAGGCACATCATTTAGAAGTCTTTGTTCAACGTATTATACCTGGATTTGACGATCATATGTATACATTTGACTGTTATTTAAATAAAGACTCAAAAGTAACACATTATATGACTTGTAATAAGAACCGTCAATATCCTATTAATTTCGGTGCTTCAGTATATACCAAACAACTTCATGTACCCGAATTATATACTATTGGTGCACCGTTTTTAGAAGCTGTTGGATTTAAAGGATTTGCTGAAATTGAGTTCAAAAAAGATGCCGATAATGGTCAATATTACCTAATTGAAATCAATGTCAGAACAACTAATCTAAACACTCTGCTAGAAAAAGTCGGTTTGAACTTCCCTTATATTGCATATAAGGAATTGACTGGGCAACCTGTGGAAAATAAATTTATAGAATACTCGACTCATCGTACCTTTGTTTATGCCTTTGAAGATGTTTTAGCAATAAAAGGTTATCTCAAAACAAAGCAACTAACAGGGTGGTCTGTATTCAAGTCACTCTTTAGAAAAAAAGCTTATGCCATCTGGGCACTAGATGATACAAAACCTTATTTCAATTATATGGGTCAGTTATTTAGTAAAGTATTCAAAAAACTAAAAAGGAAGTGATCATATGAATCTTGAAACACTTTTATCAACACTAGATATTATTGATAGAAAAAATGATAAACCTTTAGAAATAGAAAGTATTCAGTATCATTCCAAAAACGTGATACCCTCTTCATTATTTGTTTGTATCAAAGGATACCAAACAGATGGTCATAACTATTTAGAAGACGCAATGAATAGTGGTGCTGTTGCTGCAATCGTAGAGGATTTTAAAGACTTGGATATACCACAATATAAAGTAAAAGATAGCCGTTTGGCATTGGCTTTATTAGCAGATAAATATTACAACCATCCTTCAAGCCATTTGAAGATGATCGGTATTACAGCGACCAATGGTAAAACAACCACTTCGTTTATGATGAACTCTATACTAGAAGCACATCAAATCAAAACCGGTCTTATCGGGACCGTTGTGGTTAAAATCGATGATGAACAAGAAGCTGCTGTTTTAACAACACCTGAATCACTTGACTTACATGGATATTTTTCGAAAATGTTGGAGAAAAATGTCACACATGCAACTATGGAAGTGTCTTCTTCTGCATTGGAGTTAAACCGTGTAGGAGGAGTAGACTTTGATATTGTAACTTTAAATAATATCAGCCGTGAACACATTGATAACCACGGTTCTTTTGAAGCCTATTATAATTTCAAAGCAGGTTTGATCAGAAATGCCAAACCTGAAGCAACTGCAATACTTAACCTCGATGATGAAATGAGTGCCAGGTTGGTTCATGAAACTAAAGCACAGGCAATTACATATGGCGTTAATGATACTTCGGGAAATGTCTGGATTTCTGGTTTGGATTTGTCAACTGGTCGAGCAAGATTTACAGTTCACTCTAACCTAAACTATGCACCATTTAAAATCGAATTGTCCATTCCTGGTTATCACTGTGTGTATAACTCTTTAGTCGCTATCACAACTTCAATGGTTTTAGGTATACCTGCTGAAATCATTCAAAAGGGTATCAAGGATTTTATGGGTATAGAAAGACGATTTGAATTTATATTTGAAGACAACTATAAAATTATTGATGATCACTTTGCAAACGCAGGTAATATCAATGTGACACTTGAGACACTCGATTTTATGACATATAAGGATTTCCATTTGGTTTATGCCATTAGAGGGAGTCGTGGTGTCACCGTTAATAAAGAAAATGCGGAGACTATTGTAAAATGGTCAAAAAAATTAGGTTTAACAGAAATTATTGCAACAAAATCTATTGGTCATGTTATATGGAAAGATGAAGTTACAGAAGATGAACTGAATATTTTCTTGAAAATCATGTCTGAAGCCAATATTAAAGTACATCTCTATGATCAACTAGAGGATGCTATTTCACATGCATTAACCCAAGTATCTGACGACGATGTTTTACTTTTAGCTGGCTGTCAAGGTATGGATTACGGCTGCAATATAGCACTCAACCAATTAGAAAAATTAAGACCTGATATTTCACGTGAAAAATTAAGAAAACCTCTTAAATATCGTGTAGCGGGTCTTTTAGAAGGTGAATAAATGAATGATAAAATATTAGGTATAATCGGTGGCATGGGACCAGAGGCAACTGTCAGTTTTTACAAACGTATCATCCGACAAACTGAGGTATCTTGCGATCAAGACCATTACCGTGTGATTATTGACAGTAATACCAAGATTCCGGATCGAACTTCTGCTATACTAAACGGCACTGAATCTCCTCTTCCTGCACTTATTGAAACAGCGAATAATCTTGAAAAACTAAATGTTGTTGTGGCTGGCATACCTTGTATTACAGCTCATTATTACATAGATGAACTCAGAAAGCATACTGAAATAACAATAATAAGCGCCATTGAATCTGTATATCACAAACTACAAAGTGAATACTCAGAATGTAAAAAGGTTGGGATCTTGGCGACAACAGGCACTGTAAAAACCCAACTTTTTAATCATCAACTTAAGGATATTGAGATTATTTATCCAACACATGATAGCCAAGATAAAAAAGTCATGGCTGCTATATATGGTGAAAAGGGTATAAAAAATGTAGGTGTGACTCAAAGAAGTTTAAATCTTTTAATTGCAGCAGGTAATGAATTGATTGAACGTGGAGCTGAAGTTATTATTGCGGGATGTACAGAGATTGGTGTGATACTTAACCAAGATCATGTCAACTGTCCATTTATAGATCCGATGGATGTATTAGCTGAATATATGATAAAAGACGAGTAAATCTCGTCTTTTTTAAATATAATACATATAATCATGTGATTTTAATTCAAACTTTTTAACAATATCAGAAAGCGTCATCTTTAAAAGAAAATTTTCTATATGATCATCAAGTTTTTCCCAAATCATTTCATCAAGACATGTTTCTAAAACATCTTTATTATCCTCTAACTTAAAAGGACTTCGTCCTTCTACTGTAAATAAGATTTCACCAACCGATATATTGTCAGCAGCCTTTTCTAGTGTATAACCTCCAGATGGTCCTTTGGTGCCACTGATTAATTTTGATTTTTTTAAATTCGAAAAAATTTGCTCTAAATAACGTACTGACAAATCTTGATTTTTAGCAATTTCCTTAACCGATAATCGTTTGTCAGCGTGTAATGCCAACTCGACCATCGCTTTAAGTGCACACCTTCCTCGTGCTGTAACTTTCATAAATACCTCTACGTCTTTATTTTATATTTGGTTTGACAGCCTTTGCAAGTTAATACAATTGTACCTTTATCTTTTGGTACTCTCATTTTTGTTTCGCATTTTTTACATGTAAACAGTTTAAAATCGATATGTTCCAACAATCTTTTCTGATCAAATCCGACAATGACATCTCCGTCTATATAAAACGATGGAACACCTTGCATTTTATACTGCATCATTTCACTTTGTGCAGCTTTATCAACTGAGACATCTTTAATAATATACTTAAACCCATTTTTGTTAAGGAACTCCTTAGCAGTGTGACAATGTGGTCAAGTTGGGCTCGAGTACATAATAATTTCTTTCATAACTCACCTCTTTTTATAATGAATCACCTGATCGATAGGTCTAAAACCTAACGATTCATATAATCTACCAGCATTGGGATTATCATATTGCAAATAGACCATGTCGTGTGTTTTAAACATCTCTTCTATCAAAGCCTGTAAACATAAGGTTGCATAACCTTGATGCTGATGATTTAAATCAGTTGCTACGCCAACAACCAAACATCCAAAATCACTTTGAGCAACCGACATCAAATTATCTGCTTTTATCAAATAACCAATACCCCTATGAGATAATAATTTATCTTTCATATATGACACTTTAGGATAACCCGTAAAGAGTTGACTGTAAAGTTCTTCAACAGCTTCCAGATCTGCAATATCAAGTCGCTCTATTTTAGATGAGTCTGTATTTGAATGATATCTGTTTCTTTCCAGTACAGAAATTATTGCACCTTCATAATCAACGTTTAAATTCAGACCACGACACATCGATTGAGGTCCAATCAGCTTATTAAACTCCAACTGACAAATAAGTTCATTAAATAGATCCAGAGAAGCTTGTCCGTAGTTTATGAATTGAAGATTCCCAGAGGTTCTATAAAATAAAATCCCTTTCTGATCTTCAATGTAAATATCTTTATACGCTTCTCTACCTTTCATCAAACTGAGAGCAACAAAATAATTTCTTGCAATATCTCTTTTAACAAAAGCCCATATAGCTTCCTCATCAGACTCTGTCGCTTTTCTAATCATAGGCCCCCTCTATTAGTATATCATAATAATCCCATATAAATAATACTGCATAAGTTCTTATAATATTCCCAAATTAACTTTTTTTATTCTCGCACCCTCTAGAAACTCAACTACTTTATGGACATCTTCAGATTCTATAAACTGTTCAATATTATCTAAAGCTTCTTTAAAGCGTTTGATCTCATTTAAGACGGGATCTTTATTATCCAATATCAACTCTGACCATAACTGTGCATTAATATCACTCACCCGGGTCATGTCTTTAAAACTACCTGCCACACAATATTTGGTATTATCAAATCGGTCACAACTCATAAAAACAGTAGACAATATATGAGGCATATGGCTGGTGTAGGCAATAATATCATCATGTGACTTGGCATCCATTACTTCTATGCGTTTACACCCTAATTTGATTATAATCTTTTCTAATGTATTTACACAGCCATAGGGTGTGTTTTCTTCTACAACTAATAAATAATTGGCATTTCTAAAAATTTCCTCGCTTGAAACTGCAAAGCCTCGGCCTTCACGCCCCGCCATAGGATGACCACCAATAAAATAAACGTCCTCACGAATGAAGTTTCGGATTTCATCCATGATAGCAACCTTTAAGCCAACGACATCAGTTACTATTGCACCTGATTTAAAATGAACTTGTTCTTCTCTGATAAACTCTATTGCCGCTTCAGGATAAAGACAGACAAAAACAATATCCGATTCTTTAAGATAGTCTAGTGAAAAACTTTTATTTTTAATAAGACCAGCATCATAACAAGTCTTCATAATTTGCTCATCTCTATCCAAACCGTAAATGGTATCAAATTGAGTTTGTAAACCTTTTAAGATAGAACCTCCAATGAGTCCTAAACCAACTATCAACACTTTTTTCATCATAACCTCCCAAAAAAAACTATTAAAAAAAGGACCTATAGGTCCTTTTGAGGAATCAACCTTATAGAAAATGTGTACATGAAATTAACTAGCGCATGAGCCCCAGTAATAATAATATGTATTTACATTTTTAATCATAGTTGTTTTCATAATATTCACCTTGTTGTATTTTTATACATTAAACCATATTTCAGGTTTGCTGTCAACTAGTCTAATTTATATAGTTTTCCAACACGATCTCTGTAAGCCAAATCCAAGCTGATATCTTCACCAATTTCTAAACCACTCTCTTCCAATATACTTTTAACTGTTTCAAAAGCCAATTCAGGTGTGTTGTTATCTTGACTTAAATGTCCCAATACAACATGACCTAAAGAGGAACTATAAGAATGAACTCTTACAATGGTTTCACCGGCAGTTTCATTAGAAATATGACCCTTTTGAGATAGAATTCTTTTCTTTAAAACATATGGATATCGTCCAGCATTTAACATTTCTACGTCATGATTGGATTCTAACATCAACAAGTTACTGTCTATTAATTTAGACAGAAGATCCAAAGGGACATATCCCAAATCTGTCACGATACTTATTTTTAATTCTTCTTTCGTAAATGAGTAAGCCACACAATCAATAGCATCATGGGATATTGCAAAAGGGTGTACTGTTATATCACCTACTTGAATATCCTTATCTTTTTCAATGATTATAATTTTATCCTTATCATACTTTCCAAGCTTACTCTCAACACGTTCAAAAGTCGGTTGAGTCAAATAAAGTGTTAACCCATACTTTCTCATTAAAATACCAGCACTTTTTACATGATCGCTATGCTCATGTGTAATAAACAATGCTTTAAGTTGATCTACTTTTGCATCAATTGATTCCAAACTGTTATTGATGTATTTACCACTAAGTCCAGCGTCTAATAAAATACCAGTCGTCTCTGAAGCGATATATTGACAATTGCCACTACTACCACTTGCTAACGAACAAAAATATATTGCCATAATGCCTCTTTCTAGTCTCTGTTGGCCTCAATTAAATAAGATTCTTCATCCGACGTTACGATCTCCCAATAAATACTTGGATCGCCTTTTTCAGCAAGTTCATTATAATCAAGGGTACCTGTTTCAATTCTTAATTGATAAACCAATTGGAATGATTCTATTTCTAGTGCGCGTTCTCTATTAGGAAATCGATTATAAAGTTTCCCAATGAATTCATACAACGCATACTCCTGAGACAAAAAAATATTTTGAGTTTTATTGGTATCTACAACGTCATACCATGCTCTTTTAAAACTCAATAAATTTTCATTATTGTACTTTATAATCATATAGGCATCTCTAATCACAAACCCATTGTGTTTTTGGCCAAATTCTATAATTGTTTTTTTCCCTGTATGACCAATATCTTTAACATAAACATCATCTATACCAATGTTCAATTCTTCAATTAACTCATATGCTTGTTGCAAAATTACTTCATCTGATAAATATGTCGGAACTAAAACTTTATAGTCCGTTTCATAAATCATTTCATTATTTTGAGTTGTATTCATTAATGTAGAATAAATGTCTTTGTCCTCATAATCGTTGTGATTATCAAAAACACTTTTGACAAAGTCCTCGTCATAAGTTTGTATTGCCAGAGTGATATTGTCAATATCTGTATTTGTCTCTATCAAATCAGGATCAATCGTCACCAATTTATCTTCTAACAAACTGATTATCTGAGCTCTATCTATCGTATCAGTCTTAGGATCTCTGTTTTCTTGATACAGAGTCCATCCTAATAAACCATTTATAACAATCAATGCCATAATTAAAATTGATTTTATTCTTTTCCAATCCATAATAGCTCCTAATTCGAACTGTCTTTGATCAACTCACCATTGATTAGATTAATAATATATTTTGTATCCGCAATTACAATATGCCATGTTGGTATCAGTTCATCACCAACAATCATATACTTCGTTTCTAATGATGACATCTCCTGTAAGCACATTTGATAAATATCTTTTGCAGCTACTGTTGTTAATGGTCTATCATTTTGATAACCTATTTCAAATGCAATTCTATTCCTAATCAATATCAAAGGAAAATTCTTTTTAAAATGTGGATCTTGAAGATTCTCACTGGTTGCAATTCTTATATTCTTTTTTGCTTTTACAAGTTCTGTGTTAACAAATCTCACTTCTATAAGATGTCCATCTCTCATATCGCTATAATAAAGGGGAATACCATTTTTTGTATAGTTGAAGTAGTACACTGTTTCAACTGCATTAGTGGTTTCTACTTGTTTATATCCAGACATATATAGTGTACTACTTGGATCACCCATCTTGTTGATCTGAGTCAGACTTTTTTTAAGCCCTGCTTCAAACTCAATTGCCTCTTTTGGAGCATTCTCATTAACTTTTACAGTATATTCTAGACTACCATCTCCACTGACTTTAAATACTTTTTCCCCATATCCATAGATAAAAATAGTTTCATTATCAGAATAAACCGATTTTTTTACAAAACTTAAATCTCCATCGAAAATTGAACTTGCATACCGTTCAAGTTTTTCACTTGAAGGTTCTCCTTCACCTATTTCTTTAACAATATTATATTTCGGAAAGTCAATTTCACTGGCCATAGGCGTTAATAGCAAATTCTCTTCTTGTAGGTTATACTCTCTTAAGCCGGTTTGTAATAAAGCATACCTTACTTCCAATGGCTTGTAAGTATCTTTTTCCATTTTTTTTTCATCTTTCTTTGCAGCAACATCTGCATACAAAGAATCAATCCACTGTGTTGGCTCTGATCCTGATAGACTGTAATATTTATCAGCTTGTTTATCATAAATATAGATGATATCTTTTCTGTTAAGCAAAAAAAGAACAGATGAAATATGGATTTCCTCTGAATCGGTTTCCACATTGTAGTAATACAACTCCAATAGATCTTTTAATGGAATATCAAAAGGATAATCCACTCTCATAGACTTTCTTTTGATTTGCTCATTCCAGGAGTCTTTATCACTCGTACCTAATTTCTTTTCCAAAGGCGCATCAATAAAACCTTTAAAAATAGCTTCATATTCATCTCTTAAAGGGATGTTTTCATACGTATCATCATAAATCTTAATAAACAAATCCCCAAAACTAAAAACATAATTTTGGGGTCTTATAAGCTTTATTAAATCTTTTTTGTCATACTCAATAGGTGTTTCAACAACCTCTGATGATTCAGTTATAAAAACAGCGCCAGTCATTATTAAAGCAGATATCGTCAAACAGACTAACATCAAACTTCTAATAAACTCTTTCATTTGGCCTCCGTTATTCAAATACGTTGGAATCAATTATTTTATCAAAGATATTAACTTCTTCTTTTATGGAATCAGCGATAATATCTTCTGTTACAATTTCAAATGTCAATGTCTCTATAACTTCACCCTCAGTATTACTGATTATCAAATCATATGTACCAGGTGTAACATCTTGAACTGTATGCTCAAAATATGGAAATGATGGATCTACAATCATTTCTTGCTGGTCAAAGACAACTGTTTCAAATAATTTATTATATTTTTTTTCCCATTTTATATACTCACTAAGTGCTTCGTTGTAGAAAATAGAAATTTCTTCAAAATATGTTAAGTCTTCAATTTCATCTTCAGATAATTTATATAGTGGGTCATAAAGCGATGCTGATTCATCCAATAAAGATGGAATTTTAGCAATCTCACTTTTAGCTGCTTCATAATCAGCTTGAAGAATAGTTAAATCAGCTTCTGCTATTTGATAAGCCGAGAAAATTTCTTCTTTTGTTAATTCAACAATAGTTACTTCTGCTAACGATACTTTTTCTTCAACAGCTTCTTCAATTGCCTCAGCTGCTACCAGAGGAATCATTTCAAAAAATTCAGGTTCTTCTACTTTTTCTTCGAAAGTAAATATAGATGTCTCTTTCTTTATCATAGACAATAAAAGAGTATCGTCCGACTGAACATATATAGAAATAAACAATGCGTCATTTAATATTGTTTTACCTGACTCACCGACTTCTGGACTTATAATGTGTACATAATCCTCTTCTGTTGTTTCTTCATCGTTAGCAAATGATATCATATTTACTGATAATGCCATTACTAAGACAAGAACAACAAGCATGTATTTCTTTAGCATGGTCGCTCCTTCCGCGATTTTAGTAACTTCATTATACACAAATATTATTACAGCCGTATTACAACGTTTTTAAAAGCCTGTTACATCCATCGGAATACTAATGATAACCACAGTACCTTTCCCAAATTCACTTTCGATTTCAATACTACCTTCATGTCCATGAACTATTTCCTTTGCAATTGATAAACCAAGACCTGTACCCCCCATGTTACGGGTTCGGGCTTTATCTACTCTGTAAAAACGATCAAAAATACTCAAAATGTCATCATTTGGTATACCTATACCATTGTCTTTAACTCTAACGATCGCTCGGTCATCTCTTTCAATCACCTGAATATCTACAGAACCATTTTCTGGTGTGTACTTTATTGCATTGGATAGAATATTAATCACAACCTGTTCCATTCGATGTAAATCAAACAAACCAACCAATTGTTCCTGAGTTGTAATCATCTTTATTGTAATATTTTTTTTCTTAGCTGACATCATCAACTGGTTGACACATTTTCTTGCCAAATCAATATAATCATTATATTCCTTGTAGAATGTTATTTTATGAGAATCAAAGTTTGATAATTGAAGTAAATCCCTTACCAAACGTGTCATTCGTTCTGCTTCGGAATCAATAACCTTTAAAAATTGTTTCTGAGTCTCTGGATCATCCACATACCCATCCATCAATGTTTCTGTATAGCTTTTGATACTCGTTAATGGTGTTTTAAGTTCATGTGAAACATTTGCAACAAAGTCTCTTCTCATAGCATCTAATTTTTCAGCATCTGTTACATCTTGAAGAACATAAACAATACCCGTTTTTTCATCTTGATCATTTACATAAGGGGCATAATTAAACTTCACAATAGAATCTTCTATTGTGATCAGTTGTGTTCCTACCCAATCTTCAACCTCAGTGGTAATCTGATTGTATGTTAATGTTGGCGAAATTGGTTCAATTAATTTATCAAAGTCTGTTTCAAAATAACCTTCTGTACCAAAGTTTAAAAGTTCTATTGCCTTAGGATTCATCAAAATAATATGATGATGATTATCGACTGCAATAACACCATCTGTCATATGATTGACAATGGCCTCTACTTTTGTTTTTTCCAGCGAGATTTCTCTCAAACTTTTTTTAAGTCTTCTTGTTAAGAAGTTAAATGTTTCTGATAGTTCTCCTATCTCATCATTTGATTTAACCTGTACATAATGTTCAAAGTTACCTTTAGACATCAAAACAGCTTTTCTTGTAATATCCTTAATTGGATCTGATATACTCTTGGAAATAATAAATCCAAGTACAATCGTTGCCAAAGATGACGCAACAATAACACGTATGATAATTTCTCTAATCTTATTCACCGTTAAATCAACTGAAGATAAATCTCTTCTTAAAAAAAGAATACCTGTATTCTCTCCAAGGTTTGTAATGGGATAGACCTGTACCATCGCACGGTTATCATTAATATCTTTAATGACCAGTTCTTGTTTCTTTTGCTCTTGCCTAGCTTTAACCATTAAATTGATTGAATCTTCATCTTTTAAAAAACTTGAATCACCAGCACCTGTTGTTGCTATAACATCATTACGATTGTCATCAATAACCCAGACCTCTTCATTGATGCCAAAACTTACACGTTTGTAATCTTCAATAATATTAAGAACGAGTTCTTTATTTTGTGATAACTCCATAAGGTCTTGAAGGTCAGGCATTAAAACATGTCTGACCCCTTCAAGTTCTTGACTGGCTTCACTGATGTGAAGATCATCTATTTCTTTAATAATGAATATTCCTGCAACGAGCATGGCAATCAAAACCAATATAAAGTAGATGGTTACAAATTTCCACCGAATGCTCCTGAACATTAAATCCTCCTGAAGTAGTATCCTACACCACGTTTTGTCATGATGAACTTTGGACTACTTGAATCATCTTCAATTTTTTCTCTTAATCTTCTAATGGTTACATCTACTGTACGAATGTCACCAAAATACTCATATCCCCAAACATCTTTAAGAAGCTGCTCACGCGTGAATATTTGATTTTCCTGTGTTGCTAAAAACTTTAGAAGTTCATATTCTCTAAGTGTTAATTCGATGATATCATCATCTTTTTTTACTTCATAACGCTCTAAGTCTATTGTCAAATTTCCAGATTCGATTTGAACCGATTTAACAGATGAAGTGTCCAAGTTATCAATATCAACACGTCTTATATTTGCTTTAACTCTAGCAAGTAATTCTCTCATCCCAAACGGTTTTGTAATATAATCGTCTGCACCCAGTTCTAAACCTAGTACTTTATCTACTTCCTCTTCTTTTGCTGTCAACATAATAATTGGTGTATTAAAAGATTCTCTTATTTTACGACAGACTTGGAAGCCATCTAATTTGGGTAACATTACATCTAATAAAATAAGATCGGGTTGAATCAAATATACTTTCTTAAGTGCTTCATCACCATCTTCAGCTACTTCTACATCATATCCATCTTTTAATAGGTTGAATTTAATTATATCAGAAATTGATTTTTCATCGTCTACTACCAATACTTTTTTTCTCATAAAACCCTCCTTATACCCATAGTTTAAAAATTAATTTCTCTTAAGTAAAGCATTCTAAAGCTTTTGTCACGATTTTGTCTTCAAAATAAAAAAGAAAGGCACAATTTAACTTGTGCCTAATAGTTTACATATTTTTTAGGATTTACAGGATTATCATTGATTCTAATCTCGAAGTGTAAATGCGGTCCTGTAGATCTTCCTGTATTACCACTATAAGCAATCAGCTGACCTTTGTGTACTTTTTCACCTGATGACACCAATAATTTTGAATTATGTGCATAACGCGTCTCTTTATTCGCACCATGATTGATTATAACCAGTTTGCCATAAGTTCCCTTATAACCAGAGTAAGTTACAATACCTCCATCAGCAGCATAAACATCGGTACCTGACGGAAGACCAATATCAATACCATTATGATACCCTAGAGATCTACTTCCAAAGTTTGAAGTAATATAACCTCTTGATGTTGGGTTTTGATAGGTGCCTGTTCCAATCTTCGGTGGTGCAGGTTTTGTACCTTCATAAACAATTTGTTCAACCGGCTGAGTAATAATGGTTTGATCCAATACTTTTTCACCTAGCAGTTTGCCGTTTTCCATATAGACTTCTAAAACAACTTCTGCTTCACCAGGGACACCAGCTTGTTTCGTTTTATATTCACCTTGGTAATACTTGTCGGTCTTAACATTTTCACCTCTACCATATGGTACAGGATCAATTCTCTCAACTTTTGAAATTGTAACAATATTAATAATTGGTTCCGCAACAATCAAACTCAGTTCCGTATCAATTTGTAATCTTTTTTCGTCAATACCAGGATTGGCATCAATTAAATCTTGAACATTTAAGTCATAGTCTTCTGCTATTACCCAGAAGTTTTCACCTGGTTTAACAGTATGAATACGTTGTTCATTTGTGCCTTTAACGATATACTCTAAAATTTCCTCAGCTGTTTGGAAACCATTACAATCAAATATATCTCTTTTAACTTTAGCAACTTCAATACTTTCTCTAAAAATAACACGTTCTTCAACGGCACCTTCAGCAAGATATTGAGATTTTAGTGTTTCTAATACATCATTGGCTTCTTCTTCCGATTGGAAATAAGCAACTTCTTTATTATCAACAATAATCGCAAACATATCCATACCAATCATCATTGACTTCTCAATAGGATCATATACGGGTTTTTCTTTCAAAACTTCCAATGAAATTCTTTCACCAGAAATATTTGCGGCTGTAATCACATCGATAGATGGTTTAACTTCTATCTCTGCAACTTCTGTAGTAATTTTTTCTTCTATTTCAGTCTGAACTTCAGTAGTTTCAAGTAATGTATCTTCTAGATTCACTACTGCAGTTTCTTTATCTGTATTTTGGATGTTTCCTACTTCAGATTCTACATCATCCATAAATGATGTCTGTTCTTCTTCTAAATTGATGCTTACTGTAGATGTTCTCGCTTCAGATTTCGTTGGTGGGTTTACAACAGTGAAATAGCCAATTGCAATAATAGCTGTCATAGATAAAGCAAAAATAATGCCTTTCTTATGATTCAACATACTAGACTTTCCTTTACTCATTATTGATGAGACTTCAAGTTGCTTGAACTTTTGCATCAATTCAATAAAAAAAGTCTTAACAGGTTCAAAAGATACTTTCTGAGTTATTTTTTGAAACCAATTTAATGACTGTTGTTTTTTTCGACTGCTATTCATCTTCTTATTATGCGAGTTTTTCTTTCTTTTTTTACTCATAAAATATACTCCTAATAGCCCTAGTTAGTCTTTAACATATACAGTATATCATAACGAGAATATTTTTAAAAACTTTTTCTTATTAAGTTCCTATGTTATAACAAAAAATTGATACGAGATATGCTATAATAAATCTAGTATATCAAATAAGGAAAGGGTATTTATGAGCTTTTATAGACAAACAACAGATTTTGATTTAGGCGAAACTGCCATTGAAAATGTATTTATAAATGACTTTATGCCAATGGCAAATGGCACAGCAGTTAAAGTGTACTTATTCGGATTTAAATGCAGCCAGGAAGTGAACTCTAGAAAAGAGATCACTCACGAAACTATTGCAAAACATCTTAATATACCTATAGATGATGTCCTGAGATCTTGGGATTTTTGGGAAGAAAAAGGTATTGTCAAAAAAATTGCAAATAACGAAAGTTATGATATTGAATTTTTATCCCTTAGACAGCTTCTTGCAGCAGGTTTATACAAAAACAAAAAATCGACTCCGGTTGTCACCAAGTCTAATATTAGTTTATTGGAAGCCAGCAAGAATCCTGAAATCAAAAAAATGTTCTATCAGATAGATCAGATCATGAGGCGTCAACTGGTGCCTAACGAGAGGAATATTGTTCTAGATTGGATTTATGAACAAAACATTGATTTAGAGGTTATTATCAGAGCCTTCACATATTGTGTTGAAGACCGCGGTGTCAAACATATCAACTACATTGCTTCTGTTGTTCGTGGATGGCAGGATCAAGGTATTTTAACTATCAAAGATCTAGAAGAACATTTTGCGAAAAGTCAGTCTCATTACAACCATTATAAAGCTGTTTATCGTACACTTGGATATGCAAGCAAATTGCCATCCGCTGGTGATAAAGAGATTATTGATATTTGGTTGGATGACTTTAAATTGGAGATGGATTTCATCACCAAAGTATTAACTGAAACCTCAAAGAGAACATCTAATATCAATATGAACTATATGCATAAGGCTATTGAATCATTGTTTAAACAAAACATAAAAACGATTCCAGAATATGAGAACCATCTCGCAAATCGTTCTAAAACGACAACAACTGTAAACAAGAAAAAAACTACAACCAACAAGTTCCATAATTTTAATCAAAGAGAAAAGTATTCTAATGATGAGCTTGAAAAGAAGCTTGGTATTAAAAAGTAGGAGTTGCCATGGAAACCAATCGCGAATTACAACTAATCTTTCAAAAAAGAAGAGATAAAGCTGTCAAGGACCTTGAGGATAGACGTTCAGAAATTTATACCTTTATTCCAAAAATAAAATCCATTGATAAACAGATCAGTAAATTGGGTCTCAACATTGCAATGGCTTCTATTAAAAATCCTGATCAAGCAGTTCTCGAAATGAAAGCTATTGAAGAAGAAATTAAAATGTTACAACAAGATAAAGATATCCTTTTGACAGAGCACAATATTCCACGTGACTTTTTAACAATACATTACCAATGTGACAAATGTGAGGATACAGGATTTTTAAAATCTGGTAAACCTTGTTCTTGTTACAAACAAGAACTGATTAAAACCAGTTATATACACTCTAATATTACCGATGTGTTGGAAAGAGAAAATTTTGATACTTATAATTTAGACGTGTTTTCTGATGAATATAATGAAGCATATAAAAGTTCACCCAAAGCTCATATGATGTCCGTACTTGCAAACTGTGAATCCTTTGTTTATGATTTTCATTTGAAAGATCAAAAGAACATGCTGTTCTACGGACAGACAGGGCTTGGTAAAACTTTCTTATGTAACTGTATTGCAAAAGCATTGTTGGATAAGGGATACACTGTATTGTATCAAACCGCTTTTAGAATCATAGATACCATCAGTAATTATAGATTTTCTAACAAGAAAACAGATGATATGAGATTTAGATACAATATGCTGATCAATTGTGATTTGTTGATTATTGACGACCTTGGAACAGAGATGATCAATACCTTTTCAACAACTGAACTTTTTAACATCATCAATACCAGATTGCTAGAAGACCGGAAAACTATTATTTCAACCAATTTCACACCTCAGCAATTAGCTGAAACATATTCAGATCGAATTACCTCACGATTATTTGGACAATTTGAATTCATACCATTTTTCGGAAAGGATTTAAGATGGGAAGTATAGAATCACATAACATGTATGAAAATTTCTATGGAGACGAAATAGATGATTTAACGGATGTGGAATTTATTGAATGCGTGTTCGACGGTGTTATATTTGAAGATATTCATATAACACGGAGTCGTTTTGAAAACTGCAAATTTAAAGGTTGCAAATTCAACGGTACAGTATTTCATGATACTGCCATAATTAACAGCAGTTTTAGATTTTCCAGATTTTTCTCTACAGATTTTAAGACTTGTAAGTTAACAGGTTCCAGTTTTATTGACACCGATATTTCATTAATCGAAATTGATGGTGGCGACTGGTCTTATACCGATTTGTCACAGCAAAATTTTTCAAATAAAACATTCAATAATGTCGATTTTTCCGGTAGTGATTTTAGTTTTACCAATTTTCAAAAATCCACTGTAAAGGAATGTTCTTTTATACAATCTAGAATATACGAAACGAATTTTATCGGAGCAGACATTAGAAGCTCAACATTTGATGGCAATATTGCTCAAATCATTATGCGGAAAACCAAAATTGATTTGGAGCAAGCTGTTTTAATTGCAAATGGTCACGGTGGCAATTATACACCATAATAATACTGTCATTTGACAGTGTTATTTTTTTGGAGGACTTATGAAAATTGTAATATTAGACGGATACACACTTAATCCAGGAGACCTTAGTTGGAGTCTTTGGAAAACCTTGGGTACAGTCACTTTGTATGATCGTACCGAAGAAAAGGATATTGTAAATAGAATTGGTGATGCTGAGATTGTTATTACCAATAAAACACCTCTTTCAAAAGAGACTCTTGAGGCTTGTCATATAAAATATATTGGGGTTTTGGCAACTGGCTACAATGTAGTTGATGTAGATGCTGCAAAAGATAAAAAGATTGTTGTTACCAATGTCCCTGCTTATGGTACCGAAACAGTTGCACAGTATGTTTTTGCATTGTTATTGGAAATTTGTCATCATGTTGGTGCTCATAATCAAGCTGTTCATGAGGGACAGTGGACAAATTGTCCTGATTTCTGTTTCTGGAATCATCCATTAATCGAATTGAATGGAAAAACATTTGGCTTAATTGGTGCCGGAAAAATCGGTTTGGAAACAGCTAAAATTGCTGAGGCATTTGGTATGAAAATATTAGCTCATACCAGAACACCTGATAAACTTTTAGAGTCAAACACCTTTAAGTTTGCCAACCTTGATACTCTTTATAAGGAGTCGGATGTCATCAGTTTACACTGTCCGTTAACAGAATCAACAAAAGGCATGATTAACACATCTTCCATCCATAAAATGAAAGATGGTGTTATCCTAATAAACACTTCTCGTGGACCATTGATTGTCGAAGCTGATTTAAAAGAAGCCTTACTTTCTAGAAAAGTGTATGCAGCCGGCATAGATGTTTTATCCTCAGAACCACCAACAGACAATGTACTATTATCTGTTGAAAACTGTGTCATTACACCTCATATTGCTTGGGCGACTCAAGCTGCCAGAGTACGACTCATGCAGACGGCAATTGATAATTTAAAAGCATTTCTTCAAGGAACTCCAATAAATGAAGTTTAAAAAAGCACAACCATTAAAATGGCTGTGCTTTAAATTAATCTCTATAAATACGTTCTCTGATAATTGTTTGGCTTCTCTTAGGTCCAACAGAAACGATCTTCACTGGGATACCAACAAGCTTTTCAATTGTTTCTATATACACTTGAGCTTCTTTTGGAAGGTCATCAAATGACTCACAGTTTGTGATATCTTCTTTCCATCCTTCTAACTCAGTATATACAGGTTTACATTTTGCTAAAACATTTAAATCTGCTGGGAAATGCTCAATGACTTCACCCTTGTATTCATATCCTGTACAAATCTGAAGTTTCTCAAATCCAGATAAGACATCAAGAAGCATTAATGATATACATGTCATACCGTTGATTCGAGCAGCAAACTTAACAATAACAAGATCCAACCAACCACAACGTCTTGGACGTCCAGTTGTTGTACCGAACTCGTTACCTGCAACTCTGATTTGGTCACCAGTTTCATTTTCTAATTCTGTTACAAAAGGACCTTTACCAACACGAGTTGTATAAGCTTTTGTAATACCAACTACTTCTTCTATCATATTTGGACCTATACCAGAACCAATTGCAAATCCACCTGATATTGGATGTGAAGAGGTTACATACGGGTAGGTTCCGAAATCTATATCTAATAATGTGCCTTGAGCACCTTCTAATAATACTTTTTTATCTGCTTTGACAGCATCATATACAACCACAGTTGTATCTGTAACGAATGGCTTAATACGTTTTGCATATCCTTTATAAGCCGAAATGATTTCATCTGCATCCAATGGATCACTCTCATAGATTTTAGTGATGATTAAATTTTTCGCTTCAATTTGAGCACGTGCTTTATCTTCAAATACTTCTTCATTCATTAAATCACAAATACGAATACCCGAACGTTCTACTTTATCCATGTAAGTTGGTCCGATACCTTTTACGGTTGTGCCTATTTTAGCTTTTCCTCTTGCTTCTTCAGCTAAACGGTCAATAGTTTTATGATATGGAAATACGACATGCGCTCTTTCACTGATTCTAATAGTCGATGTATCAACACCCTGTGCTTCCAAGCCATCGATTTCTTTTAAGAACCCTTCTGGATCAAATACAACTCCATTACCAATTACATTAACAGCGTCCTTATTTAAAATACCTGATGGAATTAAGTGTAGAGCATACTTCTTGTCACCTACAACAACTGTATGACCTGCATTATTACCACCTTGACCTCTTACTACAACATCTGCTTCAGATGCTAAGTAATCAATAACTTTTCCTTTACCTTCATCTCCCCATTGGGAACCGACGATTACCACTGTAGACATATCGCACCTCACTTAATAAGTTTATAATTTAATTTCAAACAAATGAAATTCTAAAAATCTTAAACAAAGAAAAAAACGCACTGCGCTTCCTTATAAAACCCATAGATATCATAACAAAAGCAATTCCTGAAGTCAATGACGAACCATCATTTTACCGAATGTTTATTGAATATTTACATAAACATTCGTGTATTGTCGAACGTTAATTGAATATCCTATGTTTATTATTTACATTTTAGGCTTTCATAGTCCTTTTTGGTTAATTCCATAAAAATATACTTTGCATACATTTCATCATCTACCATAAAGAAATCATCACAACATTTAATCAACAAATCATTGATCAACTGATTCTCAAATGCTTCTTCCTCTTCTTTATAGATTTTGAATCCTACTTTTAAATAAGAAGCTTGCGCACGCTTATTAAATTTTGCGACCCTCAAATAAAGTCTCTCCATATGAAGTTCATCAAAAAACTCTTTTAATATCTCTCTCATACCCTCGGAGCCATATCCTTCGGATAAATGATTAGGATCAAACACAATTCCCATCTCAGCTGTACGAGTAGACCACTTGATATTTTTAATGGTTATAAAGCCAACCATCACATGTTCTAAAGTTTCTACTTTATATATTTTTCTAGAAAACAGCTTCTTCTTTGATTTATACCACATGTCAAAACCACGTTCGGTAGATAAATCAAAGTTGTAATGATAGAACCTGGGATCTTGATGTTTTCCCCAAGCCATCATTTTGTGGACATCATCTCTAGTTAATTTAGATAAAATGACCATTTACTGCTCTCTTTCCAAGTTTACGAACTTAACCAAATCACCTAACCAAGCCAATTCGACTGTACCAGTTTCACCGTTTCTTTGTTTAGCAATAATAATTTCACCAATTCCCTTTTTTTCAGAATCATTGAAATAATATTCATCTCTATATAAAAACATTACAATATCCGCATCCTGCTCGATTGCACCGGACTCTCTAAGGTCGGATAAAATAGGTCTGTGATCTGCTCTTAATTCAGGGGCACGCGATAACTGTGATAAGGCAATAACAGGGCAATCCATTTCTCTTGCCAGACCTTTTAATCCTCTGGAAATTTCAGAAATTTCCTGTTGTCTATTGTCACCTTTGCCGCCACCAGACATCAGTTGCAAATAGTCAATCATGATCATATCAAGACCTTGCTCCATTTTAAGACGTCTACATTTTGCACGCATTTCCATAACAGTTATACCCGGTGTATCGTCTATATACACTTTTGCCTGTGATAAGGGTGCACTTGCACTAGCAAGTTTAGCCCAATCCTCTGGTGTAAGATCACCATTTCTAATCTTTCCAAGACCAACACCAGCTTGGGTAGCAAGCATTCTTTGTACCAATTGAGCTTTCGCCATTTCCAGACTGAAAATAGCAACACTTGCATTTTCATTTTGTGTTGCAACATTTTGACATAAGTTAACACTAAATGCCGTCTTACCCATAGAAGGTCTTGCAGCAACCAAAATAAGATCCGAACGTTGTAGTCCAGATGTTTTATGATCTAAATCTCTAAATCCAGTAGACAATCCAGTAATTGAATCATCAGATTCATAAGCCTTTTCTATTTCTTCATAAGTCTCAATCAAGATCTCTTTAATTGATGAAAATCCATCACGAGCTTTCTTTTGAGAAATATCAAAAATCGATTTTTCTGCTATTTCCAATACATCTACTGCCTTTTCAGTTGAATATCCTAAATCAAGGATTTCCGAAGATGCACTAATCAAACGTCTAAGCATCGATTTTTCTTCAATAATCTTTGCATAGTACTTCGCATTACCTGTGATGATACCTGCGGTTGTTAAGTCGTTTAAATACTCAATGCCACCAATATTATCAAGAGCTTCTCTAGAAGTCAATTCATCTGCTAAAGTTACCATATCAACCGGTTCATTTTTTTCATATAAAGTCATAATGGAATCGAATAATTCCTTATGAGCATTTCTATAAAAATCCTCTGCTTTTATTATTTCTACGATATCCAATATCGCTTCTTTGTCCAGTATCATTGCACCCAAAACCGATTGCTCTGCTCGCATATCATGTGGTGGTGTTTTCATCATCTCCATAATTTTCTCCTTTATTAACAACTCTATTATACCCGAAAAACCTCTGCTTTTCAGCAGAGGTTTCAAGATTACTTAAATAATTATTGATAATAGTCTTTATGGTATAGAGAATTCATCAATACCTTTTGAACAAAATGTCCTACCGGCGTTATCTTTTTCTTTACAGCCGATTCAAACTGGATAAAGAATTTGTTTAAACGCTCAAATTCATCCAATTCAAAAACTTTATTGCTATAAAGCGACGTATCTATCATCTGATTGATTTCATCAGGTACTTCTAAATCCAGTACCTCTGTAGAAACTCTGACAATGACATGTTTAGGAAGTTCTGTTGTGTTTATATCTTCATCTAATGATTTACACATTGACAACATATACAAAATTCTCTTCTTGATTTTTTCGTCCGGTGTACCATCAGATATATCCTTTGTAAGTCGACGTGCTTTTTTATAAACTATAAGAATGACCAGTCCTACCAAAGATACATATAAAAGAATCAAAATGATATCTTGAACCGGCACTGTTTCAGTCTCCGTTACAACAAAGCCTCCCTCTTCTTCTTCTCTGAATCGTTCTGCGTCAAACTCTCCCAGGATACCATCACTCGACTCCATGGTGTCATCAAATACATCTTCGCTAACAATTTCGTCTCCGTTTAAATAAGCTGGAGTTGCTTCAAATCTGATCCAACCTCGACCCTCGATGTAAGCTTCAACCCATGCATGTGCTCTGTTGGCTGATACTTCATAGTAACCTTCATAGTCTAAGATGCTACTTGTTATAAAACCTTCTACATAACGTGTTGGTACACCAGCCATTCTCCCCATCACAGCAAGTGAAGTTGCAAAATATGTACAATAACCTTGTTTTTCTTCAAATAAGAAGTTTTCAACAAAATCCTTTTCTGTATCTATCGCACGAGTGTTCAACGTATAACGGTAATTATCTCTTAAATGTCGTTCCAATGTTTTCATTATTTCATAAGGATCATTAAGTTCTGTCGTTAACCTAGCCGTCAATGCTCTTGTTTCAACTAAACCTTGAGATGGAACCGTTAAATAATGCTCTCTTAAGTCATTTGGTAGCGTATCATATAAATGTATGAACTCTGGTTTAATATAGTTCACCGAGTATCGTTCAAGATTAATATTGGTACGTGCTTTTCTATAAACAATACTGTCTTCGTTACCGAAAATCTTATCCTTGTTAAAACTACTGCTGTAATATTTATAAGGTGAGAATAGGGTTCTAGAAACAATTGTTTCGGGATAAACTACCAGCTCCTCTAGATGTTCATTGATAATTAGTTCATCAGAGTATACATTGTTATGGTAAATATCAAAATCCGTTGTCCACTGACTGCCATCGTAAATATTTTTTGCACGTCCTCTTAAATAAAGTGAACCTTCGTCTGACTTGACCCTCATAATGACCGAGTAATCCCTTTCAGTAATTGGTCCTCCAAGCAAATTGTCATTTGGAGAATACATCGTTGAACTGAAATTAAAAATTTTACTACTAGAAAGACTTCTAAAGTCAGATCTAATGCTACTGATACTGGGAACATAAGCATGAATCTTATCATTCACTTTATCAATAGGCAACATCAGCATTGCGATATTGGATATGATTAAGATGGATACCATCATAATGGTGCCTATAACAATTGCAGAGGTATAACTGTAATACCGCGTCCTTTCACCTAAACCCTTTGCATCCTTAACGAGATTTTCATATACCATAAATTGACGGTATACTGTTAATCCAATAAAGTATAAAGAAAAGTAGCTTTTTAAACTAGATACATAAATAAACCAAGCGATAATGAAATAACCCGTTGTAATTAAAAACCATTTCCAATTCACACGTTTCTCTAAGAGTTTCATAACGATTATCATAATTGCAGCAATAATAAACACGATAAAAATATAATAGTATTTCGCATTGAACAAATCCGTTTTTTCTTCTAATAAAGCTCTAATATAATAAATAAAATGAGCATATGATTCACCAAAAAAATCATAGTAAATTGTATTGGCCCACTTGGTTCCACCTGGCAGAATAGCCTCGATTCCATCCTGTAAGTGACCAGGTAAAATTGCAGCTAAACTAAAGAACCATAAACCTTGAACCATTAAAAGTATGACACTGATGTATGATTTTATAGGTTTGATCAAATACAACACCAACCATACTATCATACTAATCCAAAACAACTTTTCAATCGGCAGTCTAACGGGTATAGAATTGGCTGCAATCAAGGCAATTGGATAACTGAGTAAAAATCCAATTAAAAAAATAGCTTTTGGTTCTAAAATAGAAAAGTACTTATCTCTTAATTCTTTCATTATTGATAAGCCTCCAATTTTTCTTTTAAGTCATCGTCTGGGTGAATAACATAGATATGAACACCCATACCACGCAACATTTCTTGTGATTCCTTACCATTTTTTGAAACTAATATTAAACTAATTTCAAAGCTTCGTCTTTTTAAGCCCAAAATTGTATTGATAAGTGCTTCTGTAATCTTAGGTGTTACCAGTACGACAAATGAGCCTTGTTCAAGACGTTTAGTTTCCTGATTTAATAATTCGCTAAGAGACATACCACCTTTTGCAACAAATGTAACCAATTCTTTTAAAACATTTGGATAGGTAGATAAATCACGACTCTCAACTTGAACCATTCTGTCATCATGAAACACCATACTTGTCTCAGCATTATTTTTAAGCGCATATCTGATAACCGAAGCACCTGCTTCAACGACTTTGTCTTCAATCAAACGATCTACATCATTGCTGTAGTGATTTTCGAATGCATCCAAAAACAAAGTTAATTTTGTACTTGAAGTCGATTCGTATTCCTTCACAAATATTTCACCACGTTTTGATGATAGTTTCCAATGTATCTTTTTAAAACTATCACCAGGAGCGTATTTACGTACTTTCTTCAAACTCGAAAAATCTTCACGACCACTGTTAACAACCGTTTTTGTACCCATATAACCGGTATTGGGCATGAAGAAATAACCCAGATCCACAACTTTAGGGTAAACTACCAACTGAATTGGTTTTTCTATAAGTCTACTCTTTTTAAAAATTCTAAGCGGATCCGAATACTCCGTATGTATTTGACCTGTTGTAAAAAGACCTCTTGTCCTGATTTCAAATTTTTCTCTGATATTTATGATCTGATATGGATTAAAGAACATATTTTCAGATGGAAATACCATCTTGTTATGATTGTTGAATATCATGCACTCTATCTTAGCATGTGCTACAGGAAATATACTTGTATTATTGGATTTAACATCAACTTTAACCATATCACCTACTGTGGCTTCATCATCACCAACAGCTAAATATTGAAGTAATTTTTTGCTGTTTCTTGACACAATTAAGTACATCAATGAAATGGTTATCACTAATATCACTAAAATAAAATAAAAGAAATAACTGCCTGTTAACGCTATAAGTGTCAGTGTTATTATAACTAGCAGACCATATCCCTTTATGGGTGTCGGTTTTAATAATTTCATAGAATCCCCTATTTTTGTCTAATCTTCGGCGCACGTGTGGCATCAAGAATCATATTTATCATACTTCTGCCAGTTTCACCTCTGTACTTCACCTCTGGTCTCAAAACGATTCTATGTGACAACACATCTTCTGTTAACACTTGGACATCTTCAGGAATAACATAATCACGGCCCTTAATAAAAGCCTGTGCTTTTGATGCTTTATAAAGTGAAATCGCCGCTCGTGGACTACATCCCAGTAAAATATCGTCATTTTCTCTTGTTGCTCGAATAATCGAGAAAATGTACGCTTCCAGTTCTTGCGACATATGGACTTTTAAAACTTCGGCTCTCATCGTATTAATTTCAGCCGCTGTTAACACTGGTATTAAGTCTTCTGCATAAATTTGTTGATCTACTTTATCAAAAATTCTCAATTCATTTGCTTCGTCAGGATATCCAACTTTAATTTTAACCATAAATCGGTCTAATTGAGCTTCAGGCAGTGGAAATGTACCTTCATACTCAATCGGATTTTGTGTTGCCATAACAATAAAAGGCTCTTCTAATTTATACGTATTGCCATCCATGGTTACTTGTCTTTCTTCCATAGCCTCAAGTAAACTTGATTGAGTCTTTGGTGATGCTCTATTGATCTCATCAGCTAATACAACATGGGCATAAATAGGTCCTTTCTTATAAACAAAATCTGAATCTTTCTGATTATAAATAGATACGCCCAAAATATCTGATGGTAAAAGATCTGGTGTAAACTGTATTCTGCTAAAAGAACAATCAATTGATTTTGCTACTGCTTTTGCCAAGGTTGTTTTTCCTACACCTGGTACATCCTCAATCAACACATGTCCTTCCGCTAGTAATGCCACCAAGACTTTACTAACAACTTCTTGTTTCCCAATGATCACTCGATCAATATTACCTAAAAATTTCTTTATCATATGTCCCTCCACTACTACATCTTAATTTTCAGTATATTATGAAAATTCGACAAATAACAGACGTTTCCTTTTATTATTATTTTAAGTTTTATTAACAATTTTATGATGAATTTCCTTGACAGCTCTACAAACCACTAAACAAGACACTTTTATTAGTTGTTGAATCTCAATCGGAAATTAAATCAAACAAAAAAGGAATCCTAAGATTCCTTTTTCTCTATTCTGGTACTACTTTTACTTTTAGTTTTGCAATTACTTTTGGATATACTTTAACTTTTATTTCTTCAGTTCCCATTACTTTAATAGGACCGTCCATTACCATTTTCTTCTTATCAATAGCAATACCATAATCTTTCTTTAACTTCAAAGAAATATCTTTCGTCGTGATTGATCCAAATAAACGACCACCATCACCTGCTTGAGTTTTAAATACCAATTCTATTTTTTCGATTGATGCGGCTAACTCTTTAGCTTCTGCTAAATCTTCAGCCTGTTTCTTCTCTGCTGATTTCTGTTGATGAGATAATTCACTTACATTGCCATCTGTAGCAAGTTTAGCTAATTTTCTAGGAAAAAGAAAATTTCTTGCATGTCCATCACTCGCGTTAATGATGTCACCTTTCTTTCCAGTTCCTTTAATATCTTTTAATAAGATTACTTTCATAATTATTCCTCCTTCTCAAAAAATTCATTTATTGCATGTTCCAGTTTTTCTTTTGCTTCTTCTATGGTCACACCTGTTAATTGAGCACCAGCCACCTCTAAGTGACCTCCACCACCAAGTTTTTCCATAATCAACTGAACATTAATATCTCCTAATGAACGACCACTTATGAAAATAAGTTCATCGTTCGTCTGACCGATTACAAATGATGCAGTGATACCACGTATATTTAGAAGTTCATCAGCACCTTGTGCTGATACCATTTGTGGATTAATAATTTCAGGTGGACATATTGCAATTGCAATATTATCTCTGAACATACTCGCGGTACTTACCAAATTCGATCTTGCAACAAAAGTCTCAATATCATCTTGGAACAATTGTTTTACGATTGTTGTATCTGCACCAAGACGACGTAAGAATGATGCTGCTTCAAAGGTTCTAACACCTGTTTTGAATGAAAAATTCTTTGTGTCCACAGCAATACCGGCAAGCATGGCTTCAGCTTCAATCTTCTCGATTTTATGTTTATCATCAATATACTGTAAAATCTCTGCTACTAACTCACATGTAGAAGAAGCATAAGGTTCTGTATATCTAATCACTACTTTTTCAATTTGTTCTGTACCAACTCTATGATGATCGATCAATACAACACGATCGGTTTTTCCAAGCAACTCTGGACATTCCGTAAAAGAAGGTCTATGGGTGTCAACAACAACTAATAAATCTTTATTAGTAATCATTTCCAATGCTTCTTCACCATTTATAAAATTATATTCCTCATTGTCAGCAAACATGTCAAAAACGCTAAAGATTGCATCGTTCACTTGATTTAAAACAATATAAGCATCTTTACCCCTATTAACAACCCCTCTAAACATACCAATTGCTGCACCGAAACAATCCATGTCAGGATATTTATGGCCCATAATAAATATTTTTGGAGAGTCATCAATAAGTGGTCGAAGGCCATGAGCGATAACTCTTGCCTTAACACGATTTCTCTTTTCTACAGCTTTAGTTTTTCCACCATAGAATTTAAAGTCACCTTTCATTCTAACAACTGCTTGATCACCACCACGACTTAAACCTAATTCCAACGCTGAATAAGCGTATTCCTCAAGTTTTGAAAGGTTACGACCTAATGAACCAACACCAATACTCAGTGTTACAGGCGATTTGTTTCCAAGATCAATTTCTCTCATATCATCTAATATTGCAAATCGTTTGGCTTCCAAATTTTCTAGGAACTTATTTTCAAAGACCAACATATAATGATCTTTTTGATATTTTTTAATGACAGCGTTCATTCTTGAAGCCCAAAGATTGACTTTCCTATCTATTTCAGCTAAAACGAACATACGCTTTTCTTCTTTTGTACTCTTAAGAACGTCTTCATAATTATCAACTTGAACAATCGCAACAATCGCACGTTCATCATCATATAATTCTTTTAATTTCGTATAGTCAGTAATATCAATCCAATAAAGCATTACAATATAACGATTATCTTTACTGTCTTTATTAACTTCAACGATATTATGATAAATTCTATAATACCTTTCACCTAATTTTGTATCTGTGTATTCCGATTCCTCATTGGTTATTTTTTCAAACGAAAACGACGACACCAACTCATGAATATCTTTTCCTAATAATCTGGTATCAGGAAACAGTTCAGTAAAACTTGAATTATACCAAGTTACTTTTCCATCTAAATTGAGTAACGTTAAAGGAAACGGTAAATTTAAAATGGCATATCTTGCAGCAGAATCAATTTCTGTTGATAAATCTTCTATGTAATTTTCCCATTTTTTTGAACGTTCATGATTTGAAATCCAATTGTAATACACCAAAAACAATAAGACGATACCAGACAATATACCTAGGTACGGATTATACACACCAATGACAATACCGAATAGAGCAATAATAGCTAAATATATTTTTGTGTTGGTTGCTAGTAATTTAGATACTCTTTTCTTGGCCTTCATAGGACCTCCTCGATTACTGTTCCCTTGTTTCAATTTTTTTTCTGAAGTCTACATACAAATCAGCAAATCCAAGTATGCCCAACATAAATCTAATAATAAGTGCTATTGCACCTAAGAATGATGATAACAACAGTATGATAATAATAATGGATCTCATCGATTTTCTATTGGGATGTCTTTCAGATAAATACCAAACAAATGCCAGACCGTTTATCTGTAAAATCAAAGTAAAGATAGACATAAAGTTAAATAGATAGTATTCCACATTACTTTTGTCCACAATAGACATCAAAGTGACAACGCCAAGAACTACCATCAATACCATTCTACCCTGGCCTTGTATTCTGAAATCTTTAAAATATCTTTTTTCTACCGACTCTCCCATTCTTAACAGAATTTTTCTAGAGGTCATAAAACTTAGTATTGCTGCTAAATATGATACTAATATTATTGTTGCTGGCATCATCATAATCATATAAGTCTTATACTCTGAAAGCGTCGCAAAAATTTCATTGAGTTCCGTTTCACTGAAATTATTCATGGTTTCGTAAAACGATCTTAATTGTACAAGTGATTGATCAAACAACACTGTCAATTCATTTAAAATATCAATGTTGAATAGCATATTTAAACTGTACAAGAAAGCTATAAATCCAAATACCATACCCAAACCACTAATAAAAATGGTTTCGCTGGTTTTCTTATCTTTATGGAAACAATACCCCTGTAAAACGCTCAGCGGTAATACAACACATCCAATCATAAGTGCATAAACTGGATCAAACATCATCAATATCAAGAGTAATGCAAGTGATGCTAAAAGTTGAATCTTGATATCTGTTTTAAATCCTAATATTACAATCGGTACTCCGATTATAAACAATGCAAATTGAAAGAACGGCAGTATGTAAAGGACCATGCCTAGCGTAACAGCCAAAGCAACCATAATTGCAGCCGTTGTTAACGTCTTTGTATTTTTCATGAAGCACCTCTTCCAAAGCTAATTATAACCTATTATTGCCCATTTTACTACTTATAGCATATAGGAACAAGGAATTTAGAAAGTATTAATATTCATTGAATAAAAGAAAAGGTTCGCTCATAGAGCCAACCCTTATTTTGTGAAATTTACAAATGACTGTATCACTTTTCTAACATCTTCTTCTTTAACATTACCATTTTCATCAGATGTTAAAATACATGATTCTGCATTGTTTTCTAAAATTGCCAAACCTACTTTATTCACTGAAGATCTGATTGCTGCAATCTGAATCAGTATTTCATCACATGGTTTTTCATCTTCTACCATTTTTTCAATACCAGCAATATGGCCTTTGATCGTTTTCAGTCGGTTGATTATTTTTTTTCTTGGTTCTGATATCATTTTTCACCACTTTCTATCGTACATATTGTACTTTATCATATTTGCCTGACTTTTAAAATATTAATTACCCAGTTTTTCAATAATTGTATCAATATCTTCAGGTCCTCTGATAATCTGATCAAGGAAATGATCAGAGTTAAGATAGAATGCTGTAGGGACGCCAACTATTTGATAATTCTTAGCGAAGTCACCTTCTGTGTCGTAGTAACTAATTGATTCCAAGCCTTCAATTTTGATAAGTTCAGCGGCTCTATCTTTCTTATCCATTGAGGATAAATGGATTAACATTATTTTTACATCTGTCGACTCATAAACCTTATGAATCTGCTGGATTTCAGCAATGCAGGTTTCTCATGTTGTTGACCAAGCCAAAATATAGATGGCTTGATCTTCAAAATCACTTAGATTTACTGTTTTCCCTTCGAAATCCTCTACACTAAAATCATAAGCCAAATCACCGATTTGATTTTTAGACTCACAACTGACAAGTAAAAGAATCGTGAGTAATAGCAACACTTTTTTCATCATTATATAAATAAGTTGATATCAGATTCTTCACCTTCAGACAAGAAGGTTGCAACACCACCTAGTTCTACTCCGTCAATTAATTCATCTTCATGAACACCCATCAAGTCCATAGACATATTACATGCAACGATGTTTACACCAGCTTCTATTGCTTGTTCTATCATCATCTCCAACGAGTCCACATTGTACTCATCCATAAGGCCTCTGATCATCTTTGTGCCAATACCACCCATATGCATTTTAGAAAGTGTCAGTTGTTTACTACCTCTTGGTAACATTCTTGAGAACATTCTTGATATGAAGTTCTTCTTAACATTAACTTTGTCATGCTTCTTAATAACATTTAATCCCCAGAAAGTAAAGAACATAGTTACTTTTCTACCCATTGCAGCAGCACCATTGGCAATGATAAATGACGCTATCGCGCGGTCTAGGTCATCACTGAAAACGACCATTGATTTATTGTTTCCAGCACTGATAGGCGCATTTTCCACCGGACCACCTTTTAACAACTTGGCATAGAACGCATCACCATTAAAACCTGACTCTAAAACTTCATTACCCATACTATGAGCCCATTTTCTTATATCGGATTTAAATCCAGGATCTGTTGCCGTTACATTTAAAATATCTCCAGCTTTCATTTGCTCCATTGATTTAAAAACTTCTCTTATCGGACCTGGACAACTTAAACCACAAGCATTTAGTGATACTTCATTAGTTATTTGCCTGGGCTTTTCACCCAACTCTTTTTGTACATCTGGATCGCACACATCATTACAACATGTTGAACCTGTACAATGCGAATCTTCACCATCATTACACACCACACAATTGTATGTTGAAAAACCACCTGTTAAGTTATGAACATCTTTAAAACCATTTTCTTTTAATATTCGAAGTGCGATATACCCTCTAATTCCAACAGCACAATACACTACAATTTTTTTATCTTTATCTAATTCGCTCATTCTTTCTCTTAAATCGTCCACAGAGATATTGATTGAACCATTTATTTTACCTAAGTCAACTTCTTCAGCAGATCTAACATCTAATAAAGTTGCACCCTTTTCCACTAAAGAATCTATTTCATGCCAATTCACCATTGGACACACACCTGTTAACATATTTTCAGCAGCAAATCCAACCATGTTTTCTGGAGCTTTCGCAGATGAGAATGGTGGTGCATATGCTAATTCCAAATCTTTTAAATCATAAACTGTACCATTAAATCTCATAGCAGTAGCTATAACATCAATACGTTTATCCACACCTCTGTATCCAACGATTTGAGCACCTAATATCTTGCCTTCTAAATCAAAAATCGTTTTGAATGTCATTGGAAATGCACCTGGATAATAACCAGCATTTGATTTTGGATGAATAATTAATGTTTCATAATCTTTATGAAGTGTTTTGCCAGCTCTAATCAAATCTTTTTCATTTAACCCTGTGTTTGCCACCGTAATATCAAACACCTTTGCAATTGAAGTACCTTGAGTACCCTTATAAGCAACTTTTTTACCCACAATATTATCAGCTACAATTCTACCTTGCTTGTTAGCTGGTCCTGCCAAAGGAATCATTGCCTGCTCTTTTGTTATGAAATGTTCTATTTCTACTGCATCCCCTAAAGCATAAATATTTGGATCACTCGTTAACATATACTTATCAACAACGATACCACCTCTGGCATTCAGTTTTAAGTCCGCTTCTTTTGCTAGTTTACTTTGAGCCTTAACGCCAATTGATAAAATTACCATATCAACTACTAGCTCAGTGCCACTATTTAAAACAATTTTAGTCTGACTGCCTACTTCTTCAAAATAATTAACACCATCAGAAAGAATCAGATTTACATTTTTCTCTCTCATATGTGCATGAATACCTTGCGCCATATCAAAGTCAACCGGTGTCATAACCTGATTAGCCATTTCAACTAAACTTACTTCCAATTTTAAATCATGTAAGTTCTCAGCCATCTCGATACCAATGAATCCTCCACCGATAACCGCTGCTTTTTTAATGTTCTTATTTTGAATGTGATTAATGATCTTATCCATATCATCCATATTCCAAAGCACATGAATGTTTTCAGATTCAATACCTTTGATTGGAGGTTGGATTGGTGTTGAACCTGGAGACAATACCAATATATCATAGAATTCCTTGTACACTTTATTTGTTTCTAAGTTCTTCACTTCAACAAACTTGTTTTCTTTGTCGATTGATAAAACTTCATTCAATACACGCACATCTACGTTAAATCTTTGATTAAAGGCTTCTGGTGTTTGTAACAGTAAATTATCTCTCTCCTGTATGCTTCCACCAATATGATATGGTAAACCACAGTTTGCAAAAGATATATATTTGCCTTTCTCAAGCATTACAATTTCAACGTTCTCATCATTTCTTCTTAATCGTGCTGCTGTACTAGCGCCACCTGCAACGCCACCAATAATTACAATTTTCTTATTCATCTATACCTCCATAACCCCTCCCTGCAGGGGTGTGTTTTTTCTTATCATACAATAATTTTGGCATTGCGTCAAATATTTCACAAGAATTTGTGAAATATTTTTCTATTGGTCCGATCATAGGGTGGAGAATACTTGTATAAAAAAAGGTTAACAGACTTCTATGACTGATAACCTTTGTGTAATCTATTTTTTTGCCCATGGACATTGATGTCCATCAATAGCGAATTTACATCGTGGTTTACATTGATAACATCGATTAACCGGTTTTTGAGTTAGTGCTTTTAGAGACCATTTTGGATCTGCTAATAATCCTCTACCGATAGCAACCATATCCGTATAATCTTTTTCAATTAACTCTATCGCCAATTCAGGATCTAATATACCAAATACTGACACAACAGGTTTCTGAGTGTGCTGCTTCATTTGATATCCTAGATAAGTAATAAAGGATGCGGGATAATTATTAGGTACTTCAAAGGGTTTGATACCAATGCCAGCTGAAACATTAAACATATCCACACCAGCATCATCTAGCAATTTAATCATTTGAATATCTTCTTCAAAGCTTGGATCATTAACTCCATAACGATATCCGATAATAAATTCTTTTGAAGTTGCCTCTCTAATTAGTTTTACTATCTCAATTGATAATTTCACTCTGTTTTTTACAGAACCACCATAATAATCTGTACGATTATTAACTGTTTTTGCAGTGAATTGACTTAAGAGATAACCATGAGCTCCATGTACTTCTACACCATCTAGCCCCGCCTTAAATGCTCTAACTGCTGCTTTTACAAAACTCGTCTTCACATCTTCTATTTGGTCTAGAGTCATTTCATGGACAACTTTATCATCAACTTCATGAACGCTTGAGGAAATGACTGTTTGGCCAATTGACTTAGAACCGGCATGTACAATTTGAACAATAACAACGGTACCATTTTGATGACATCTGTTCGCAATTCTGTTGTACTGTGGTATATGTTCATCTGTCCATATGCCTAGTTCACTTTCAACAATTCGACCGGAAGGTTCAATTGCTGCTGCTTCAATGACAATCAATCCAGTTTCTGCATCACTTCTTTTACCATAGTGTTCTGCTCTAGAAACTGTTTCAAAACCATTTCTATCGGCCCAGTTGAAACAGACAAGCGGTGGCATAACAATTCTGTTTTTGATCACTGTTGTATTTATTTTTATTGGTGATTCCAGTTTACTCATACATTCTCCTTAATATATTTCGCTACACTAAGTTTATCACAAAAACAAAAAAAATACACACAGAGTGTGTATTAACAGCTACTGCCACCATATGCAGTTGATACAACAAATCCTTTTCTAAAGAAATTTGAGACATAATCTACATTAAAGCTTCCAAACTGATCTAAAATATCCTCACTGACAACAAATTTTATGCCATCTATTTCCTCTAAGTGATCTCCCTCTAATTGCTCATCCAGAACAATACCAAATACTGGGCCACCTCATCCAAAGCCATTAATCATAACTCTAAATGCACGATCAGGATTAAGATAACGATTTTTTAGTTGTTCTAATGCTTCTTTTGCTACTTTTATTTTCATATTCACCTCCACCCCCCTCGTAGGGGTCTGCTATATCATATTAAATTCTGAATAATTTGTCAAGTGCAAAAGTTATACACATTAGTCCACATTTTTTTGTGGATAAAAAAAACTGCCTAAAATCCTGGAATTACAACATTCTATAAGATATAATTAATCATGATGAATTTTTTATCCACAGAAAGGTGTTATTATGGCTTGGAAAAGTAGAGGGGTTCGAGGCTCCACTTTAGAGGATCTAATTGTATTTACAAATGATTATTATTATAAAAAGGGACTTGCTAGAATAGACAAAGTCCCCATTCCAATAAAAATAGTAGAACAAGGTAAAGATGGTATAATCAATAAAGCATTCTTTGAGAAGAAGTCCAGTGTGGACTTTATTGGATTTGTTCAAGGATCAACAATTGTTTTTGATGCAAAAGAAACAGCTCTTAATAATTTGCCTTTTAAAAATATACACCCTCATCAAGTAGAATATATGAAAGATGTGACGTTTCATGGAGGAATTGCATTCTTAGTGGTGCATTTTAAGATTAATGATACATATCATGTCATTCCTTACGAGGTTTTAAATCAATATTACCAAGCGTCTTTAAATGGAGGTCGTAAATCTATACCCATATCTGAACTTAATCCCGATTTTCAAATTCCATATACCAATAACGGTATTCTAAATTATCTAAAAATCCTCAACATATATGTAAAATATAAAAAGAATAATCTCATATAAAAAGTTGGCTAGGTCCATCCCTAGCCAACTCATTTTATTTAATATACTTACATATTTCATTTGATAAAGTGGCAAACTCCTCGATTGAAAGTGTTTCACCTCTTCTTATACCGTCAATGCCCGAAGCTTCAAATATTAGTTTAAGATCATCTTTGGATATTTTAAGAACTCCTGATGACAGACAATTTAATAAAGTTTTTCTTCTTTTACCAAACGCATCTTTTATTGTGTTAAAGAATACCTTTTTATCAGTCAACTTCAAATCATCTCTTTTTCTAACTCTAAGACGAATCACTGAAGAAGAGACTTTTGGTTGGGGCATAAATGAAGATGGTGGTACTACAGTAACAATTTCTGGTTCCGAATAATACTGAACAGCTACCGAAAGCGCACCATATGTTTTGGTACTAGGTTTTGCCATCATTCGATCAGCAACTTCTTTTTGTACCATCACCACAATATCAGAAATCGGTAATTCATCCTCCAATAACTTCATTACAATAGGTGTGGTAATATAATATGGTAAATTAGCAACTACCTTAGGAGGTTGCCCATTAAAATGCTCTTGTATCAATTCTTCCAGATTTACTTTTAAGACATCGTTGTTAACAATGGTTACATTATCAAAAGCTGACAACGTTTCATCTAACACCGGCAACAGATAGTTATCTATTTCTATTGCGGTTACTTGTTTGGCTCTTGATGCCATTTCATAAGTCATAACACCGATTCCTGGACCAATCTCCAAGACACAATCATTCTCATCAATGTCTGCACCGTCAACAATATCTTGCACGACCATTTCATTGATCAAAAAGTTTTGACCCAATCCTTTTGAAAACTTAAAATCGTACTTACCCATAATATATTTTATCGTACTTGGTGATGTTAATTTACCGATCATTTAAGTTCTCCTATCTTTTTCACTGCTTCTTCAAAAACTTCTCTCTTAATGCCATATTTATTTAACCTTCTCAAGAATGTCTTTGCATTACCATAACCAATTCCAAGAATATTTCCCAAAACATCTCTTCTATAAGATGCTTGATTAGAAATGATGAGATCATGCTTTAATAAATCATTTTTTGTAAAAGTTTCTATCAATATTTCGGTTGATGCATGTGCTTTATTCAGTGCAGTTAATATAGATTCTGGTGATGCATTTTCAATTCCTATATCATCAGCTAACGTTGCTTCATCTCTTGAAACAAAAGCATGTTTACAACCTGGAATTTTATTATCGATGCGTTTCCTGATTTGTTCTCCAGCATGATCTGGATCGGTTAAAATGATAACACCGCAAGTGATTTGCGCTTTCTTTATTTGTTCAAACGTTTTTGTTTTTATGCCAAAGCCATGTGTGATGATTATTTCTGCATTAACTGCTCGTTTTACAGCTGTTTCATCATCCCTACCTTCGACGACTATTATTTCTTTTATAGTTGGTTTCATTAATACCCATAACCTTTTATATAGTCTTCATCAATTTCATCTTCAATAATATAAACTCTAACAGAACGTCTACCATATCTTAGAGCTGCTTTATTATTATTGATGAAAAGATCAATTTTATTACCCTTTATTGCACTACCCGTATCTTCTGCAGATGCAAACCCATAATCTGATGTACTATCTAACGATTCGACATAAACTTTGGATCCAAGCGGTATTACACGCGGATCTACAGCAATAACCCCCGGTCTTGCCTGTGTACCTGAAAACGTAATTCCATAAGCGGGATCTCCCGGGTTTTTCGCACAACTAGCATAAGACAAATCATAAGCTGTTGCTTCACAAATAATGACTTTTGAATATCTAAATGGTAATCCCCTACTCGTAACAAATAACTCTTCACTACCTTTATCTTTTATTTCACTAACAGGATCTTTAACAATTTCTTCTGCTATGAAATTTCGTGATATCATTTTACCATTTTCATAACGAATTTGATAAGTCACTTCTTTTAAACCATTCTCTCCAGATTGAACCAGCTTTATCTCGTCATCTTCTAAATCGTTAACTAAATTTATCTCAGTATAATAAGGAATAATGCCTTCCTCTTTTACATATTCATCCCAAACTCTAGTAATATTGATATGAACACCTTCTGATATTTTTGCGTCAACAAACGGCGCTACAATATCAAGATCTTTCAAAACAATGCTATTTTCCTCTAAGATTTCTCTGACAGTATGTTTTGTTGTACTCACAGTCATGAGGTTATCACCATCTCTGATGGTGAGTTCATATGATCTTGAAATATCAATAACATCTTCTACATTAACAATCTCATCTAATCCTGGAGATACCACATCGTTTGGCCCTAATTCTATTTCACAATGTTCTAAGATTTCAGATACGGATTTATTAAAAGACAGCACTTCATAATCTTTTTTTTCATCATGAACAACAACATACCTAATATTGGCATGTCTAAATACAGTTAAACCTATCGCTAAAATTAAAAAAACTCCTATGACAATTGGGTAAAAAATTGAAATTTTAAACTTTTTCATGATAATCACTCCTAAAAACTACTCTTAATAATATATACTGTTTGAACACGAAGTTCAAACAGTATTCTTTAGTTTTATTCAATATTAAAGTATTTTTTAGCATTTTTCGCAGTTTGTTCAGCTACTTCTTCGAAAGTTAAGCCTTTTATTTCTGCAATTTTTTCAGCGACATAACGAACATGAGCGGATTCATTTCGTTTACCTCTAAATGGTGTTGGTGTTAGATAAGGTGAGTCCGTTTCAATCATTAAACGGTCCATTGGTACTGTTTCTACAACTTCAATGAGTTTTCTGGAATTCTTAAACGTCACAGGACCTGCAATTGAAATATAAGCACCCAATTTCACGTATTGTCTTGCCAGTTCAGCACTTCCTGAAAAACAGTGCATCAAAACACCCGTTTCAAAAGAGTTCTCTTCTTTTAAGATTTTCATGACATCATTATTGGCTTCTCTATCATGAATAATCACTGGCATTCTAAGTTCCTTCGCCAATTGAAGTTGTTTTCTAAACCAATAAACTTGCTCATCTCTAGGTGAAAAATCATAATGATAATCCAGTCCAATTTCACCAATTGCTTTTACTTTTCTTTTTCTAGCCATTGCCTTAATCAGACCAAGCATCATATCATCTAATGATTTCGCATCATGAGGATGAATCCCTACAGCTGCATACATGAAATCATAAGTTTCAGCCAGTTTAACAGCATCAATTGATGATTCATAATCCGCTCCGGGATTCATAATCCATTTAACGCCTGAGTCATAAGCTCTTTTAATGACTGCATCTCTATCTTGATTAAATTTGCTCGAATCTAAGTGAGCATGTGAATCAAATAACATGAGAAGCCTCCTAACTCACTATACTACCCGATGGCATATCTACAGTAACCAATTTTAAATCTTTTCCAGAAGTTGCTGCCAAAATCATACCTTCGGATTTTTCACCACGAAGTTTAACCGGCTTAAGGTTTGCAACTAAAATAACTTTTTCACCTATTAACTCTTCTGTATTGTAATTTTCAGCTATTCCAGATACAACTTGACGTGTATCATTACCTACTTTCAGCTGAAGAACCAACAATCTATCAGCTTTTTTATGTTTTTCCACACTTATAATTTCAGCAACTCTAAAGTCAATTTTTGAAAAATCATCAAATGTAATTTCCTCTTTAATTGGAGTTTCTTCGATTACTTCTTCTTCAACTTTAGGGTATTTGTTTTCAAGGTCTGCATCAATTTCTGCTATCTTCTTAGCCTCATCGATTCTTGCGAATAAAGGCTCACCCACACCGACTTTTGATTCTACAACCGTACCTTCAAATGATGCAATCGATTCAAATGACACATTCACTGCATTAATCTGCTCTTGAATCTTCTTAGCAGTATCCGGGATAAATGATTCCAATAATACAGATGAAATTCTGATACTTTCTAGTAAATTGTATAGAACTGTTCCCAATCTTTCCTTTTTATCTTCATCTTTAGCAAGTACCCATGGGAATGTCTCATCAATGTACTTGTTACTTCTTCTAAGAAGTGTCCATAAAGCTTCTAAGGCATCTGAAATTTTATATTCTTTCATCTTATCCGATACAATTTTCACAGTTTCAGAAGCTAAAGTGATTAATTCTTGATCTAATTTTTTATCCTCATCTGATAGAACCACTCCTGGCTTTTGAATGTCGCCATCAAAGTATTTCTGAACCATTGCCACTGTTCTATTAACTAAGTTTCCTAGCACATTGGCTAAGTCTGTATTAATTCTTGAAATCATCAACTCATAAGTGAAAGATCCATCTTGTGCATAAGGCATCTCTCTTAATACATAGTATCTTACAGCATCTAGACCAAAGTATTCTACCAAGTCATGTGCATACACTACATTACCTTTTGATTTGCTCATCTTATCTGTTCCAGTTAACAACCACGGATGACCCAATACTTTTTTAGGTAATTCTACATCTAAAGCCATAAGAATAATTGGCCAGTAAATGGTATGGAACCTTACAATGTCTTTACCTATAACATGTACATCAGCAGGCCAATATTTATTGAATTTCTCCGAATGGTTTCCATCTATATCAAAACCAATCGCAGATATATAATTCGATAAAGCGTCAATCCAAACATATGTTACATGTCCTGGATCAAATTCTACTGGAATACCCCAGTCAAATGATGTTCTAGAAACACAAAGGTCTTGAAGACCGGGTTTGATAAAGTTATTGATCATTTCTTTTTTTCGTGATTCTGGTGAAATAAACTCTGGATGTGTATCATAATGTTCAACCAAACGATCTGCATATTTTGACAGCTTTAAGAAGTAAGCTTCTTCTTTGGCTTGTTCTACTTCACCACCACAATCTGGACATTTGCCATCTTTTAATTGTGTCTCAGTCCAGAACGATTCACATGGTTTACAATACGCACCTTCATAGGCACCCTTGTAGATATCACCTTGATCATATAACTTCTTAAAAATTTTCTTAACCACTTCTTTATGTTCCTCATCAGTTGTTCTGATAAACTGATCATAAGAAACATTCATTTCATCCCATATTTTTCTGATTTCACTAGCAATATGATCCACATGAGCTTGTGGAGAGATACCATCAGCTATCGCTTGATCTTGTATCTTTTGACCATGCTCATCTGTTCCGGTTAAGAAGTATACATCATAACCTTCAGCTCTTTTAAATCTTGCAATTGCATCTGTTAATATCGCTTCATACACATTTCCTATATGAGGAATTCTTGATGTGTAAGCGATGGCTGTTGTGATATAAAACTTTTCCATTTTTTAATTTCCTCCTTAAATATAAAAAGAGCCTTCTTCCCAAGGGACGAAGGCTCGTTCGTGTTACCACCCTAATTCATAGTTGACTTATAATAGATCCATCAACTACCTCTGTGTGAAATCTCACAATGCTATAACGTGCATGACCCGTTGAAGTTTTTAAACTCCAATGCTCCAGAACCATTTTCAATAGTACTCTCTTCTCTGACTTTCACCAACCGTCAGTTCTCTAAGCAAGAATTCGTATATCTCTTTCCTTCAAAGCATCTATAATTGCACAAATTATAACACAGAAAATATAATTAATCAATTTTATTGAAGTATTAACTCATGATTTAAATAAATAAAATCATGACCTGCTTGATTGGGATGCGGATCACAAACATCAATCCCGAAAATTTTATTATAAAATCCTGTCAAGGAATCTTTATTTGAGTGGTTGTTGAATTCTGTATAAATATCCACAAAACGATAATCAAAATCAGCTTCCAGTTCTTGGCTGTATAAATTTTTGGTCTCTTTGATAATATGATTTATTCCATATTTGGATTGGTCAGCACTTGTAAAATAAGGATCTACTAATTCATAATAACTGTCAGTTGTTCTATATGGATTGTAGATGGTCATGGTAATCAATGTTACATCTGGGTTTAACTCTTCAATTCTATTGATAATCTGATGCCAATATGTTTCAAAATTTTCCAGACCTGCATCCGCCGTTTGCCATTGAATATCATATTTATCCAAAGATCCCAAAAATCCAGTTCTAGGGACTGCATCCATAATATCATTTGCACCAATACACAAAGTGATTACATCTGCATTAATAATCCAACTCTCAACATCATGCAACATACCCGTCTCATTATACTCCGTATTATATCTGCCGTTGAGGATATCATAAACATCGATGGCATTGAATCCACTCACACTTCGATTTACATATGTTTCATTTTCTACAGTACCAAGTAAATCCGAAATTTTTTCAGTATAATTAGTTGCAACAAAACCACTACCTGACACACCTGAAGGTATTGAGTCACCTAATGCGACATAAATAATCTCACCATCAGTTATTGTGACATAAACATACATTGTTGTAGTGATAATACCATCACTTACTGCAATCTGAATCGTATCACTTGAAAGACTTGAATCCGGTGTATAAATGACTGTTGTGCCTTCTATAACTGCCCGATCATGATCTTCTAAAATATATGTTAACGGATCAAAATCAACATCCTTTGCAATTATATTAAATGAATGTGTATTATCATTCTCAACTGTAAAATCGTAATTGCCTTCAATAATTGGTGCATCATTAACTGGATTAACAATAAATGTAACTTCCGTTGTATCGGTTAAACTACCATCCGTGACACTTACATCAAGGGTTACAGATTCAATAGAGTTTTCATTTGGCGTGTAAGTTATAATATCTCCATTAATAGTTGCTGTACCTGATGTCGTTGTACTATCCAACGAAAATACCAATGTATCACTTCCGTTACCATCATATGCTTCCAATGTGATTGAACCTGTCGTATCTTCATCTATTGTTATATTATAAGGATCATTGATAAACTCTGGTGCTACATTTTTTTCAGTTACCAACACACTTACCTTTGCCGAAGCATCAAAACCAGATAGATCTGTTGCGGTTAAATCAAATGAGTCGATTCCAGCAAACCCTGTTGGAGGATGGTATTCAAATGGGTAATTCGTTGTTTCAAGACTTCCTTGTAGTGAAGTTACATCAGCTGAATAAGTTAATTGGTCTGTTAAATCAACATCAACTGCTGTTACATCAATTAAAACAAACGATTCCTGTTCAACAGTAAAATGATACATACTCTCTTCGAAATATGGTGCATCATTGACTGGTGTAACTGTCACTGTGACAGTTGCTGAATCTATTTGATCCATAACATCTGCAACAGTTATTATAAATGAATCAGTGCCATTTAAATTTGGAGTTGGTATATAATTAATATTACTTCCATTTATATCAATACTTCCAAAGTTTAATTCTCCCTCTACTGAGTAAACAAGACTCTCAACATCCTCATCTGAAGCAGAAATATCCAACAGTGTTGTTGTATCTTCAACAACATCAATATTATAACTTGACTCGTTCAAAACTGGTGCGTTGTTAATCTCCGCAGATTCTACCTCAAAGACTAAATCAATACTCCCTTGTTTTGTACCATTATAACTAATTGTAATCTCATCCAAATTAGCGGTTGAATTAATATACGTAAAAGTTGTCATAATAGTTGTTTTTTTCACGACACTGCTTTTAGGTATCACTGTAGAATCAGTCTCTGACACACTCCAGTTATCCTGGTTACCGTCTTTAACTGCAGCTTTTAGAACAAACTCAAATGTCTCACCGCTAACTACAACACTCGGTATTGCAGATTCCAATGTAACAATTGAATTTGTGGAATCATCTGGTTTGGGTGGTTTAACGGGTTTTCCTGCAAATGCAGGCACTATCATCATCATTACCAACAATACAACTAAAATCATCGGTACTGTTGATTTCAAAAACTTTTTCATCATCATAACATCTCCCTCATCACAAAAAAACCGGTCCCATGGCCGGTTACGCTACTGACTAAAAGAAGAAAAGCGTCCAGTTACATCTTCTTTATGATTGCCTCCAAAAATATACATAATATATATATCCAAATGTGCAATGATTATTCACCAATTTTTAATCTTAAAAAAAAATGTATTATAATGATTTCCCATTATAATACATTTCAATTCAATTATAACTTTCGTCTGCCTTCTAAAGACTTGCTTAAAGTTACTTCATCAGCATATTCCAAATCACCACCAATTGGTATACCGTGAGCTATCCTGGTAACATCTATTCCCAATGGTGAAATAATTCTAGAAATATACATAGCAGTTGCTTCACCTTCAATAGTAGGATTAGTCGCTACAATAATTTCTTTTATATTATGATCTGATAACCGATGTAACAGTTCTTTAATTTTGATATCATCTGGTCCAATGCCATCCATCGGAGAAATTGCACCATGAAGCACATGATAGAGACCTTTATATTCTCTTGTTCTTTCTATTGCAATAACATCCTTTGAACTTTCAACGACACAGATAATACTTTTATCTCTTTTTTCACTGCTACAATAAATACAAGGATCAACATCTGTAATATTGAAACACACCGAACAAAACCTTGTTTTTCTTTTAGCCTCAACAATCGCATTGGCCAAACTAAAAGCTTGATCTTCTCTAATGCTCAGAACATGAAACGCTAATCTTTGAGCTGTTTTTCTTCCGATACCAGGTAACTTAGAAAATTCATCGATTAATTTTGATACGGGTGCTATAAAATTCATAATTACCTCTTAGAATAATCCTGGCATTTTCATACCACCGGTCATGCTACCCATAGCATCACTCATTGCTTTTTCAGCTGATGAAATAGCATCATTAACTGCAACTATAATTAGATCTTGAAGCATCTCAATATCATCCGGATCAACAATTTCCTCTTTTAACTCAATTGAAGTAATCTCCTTTTTACCATTTGCAATTACTTTGATTGCACCGCCACCAGCAGTTGCTTCAAATTCTTGCTCTTCAATCTCTGCTTGCTTAATTTCCATATTTTTTTGCATTTGTTGAACTTGTTTCATCATGTTGCCCATATTTCCTGGTACTTGTGGTCTTCTTCCTTTAGCCATAATAGTCACTCCATTTCTATTGTTTTTTTTTATTTTATCATTTTTAGTCTTGGAACTCTAATTTATTTTTATGTTCCCCTAAAAAATTATATAGCTTTTCCTCATCAGTTTCCATAGTTTCATTAGAATTTTGATTATCTTGATTCTTGATAATATATTTCACTCTTAATTGTCTACCATATACATTGAAAATTCCACGTTCTACAAGTTCTTTATTCTCCGGTTTATCTATCGCAATCATATGAAATCCATAACCTTCTCCATACGAAATGCAAACTGAATTATCTACAATACCTTCAAAGTGTCCATCAATTAACAAAGCATGCGTCGCAACTTTTTCATTCTTAACATATGCAAGAACGTCTTCCCATAAATCTTCAAGATCATCCTTATTGGACATATCAGCAGCAGAGTCATATACAACTTGAGCTACTTCTTCCACTTCAACTGATGGTTCTATTGCCGCGGTATCTTTTATTGATGTTTCTTTTTCAGTTTGATTTGTTTCTTCCTCAACCTCTAATGACTTTTCAATTGCTTTTTCCACTTTAGGTTGGTTATCAAGCGTTTGAGGTGCTTGTTGCATCATTCTCGGTGCTGGTCTTTTTTCCAAAGTTTCAACTCTTTGCGAAAGTGCTTCAATTGAAGTTTCCAAATCCGGTTGTAACATCTTTATTAGACCAACTTCTAAAATAACACGAGCATTAGATGACCATTTTGAGTCCACTTCAACTTGCGTCAATATATTAATGCTTCTTATCAATAAATCCAAAGATATTTCATTTGCCTGTTCTTTTACTTTTAGAAGAGTTTCCTCTGAAACATTAATCATAGCTGAAATATCAGTAGATATTTTTGCAAGCATCAAATATCTTAAATACTCAATCAACTGATTGGTAAATCGTTTTAAATCTTTTCCATTTACAACAACATCATTTAAATATGTTAATACACTTTTACTATCTTTATTATGAAGTGCGACAACGATAGAAAAAATAGTTTCCTCTGTCACAAGACCTAATACATTAGTTAAGACATCTACCGAAATATGTTTTTCCTTGTTGGCAGCAAAACACTGTTCCAAAATACTTAGCGAGTCTCTTGCAGCACCATCTGCAATTCTTGCAATTTGTTCCAAGGCAATATCATCATAAGTATATTCACTCGCCATGCATACTGATTGCATTAATCCTTTGATATCATTTTGCTTAATTCGTTTCAATTCGTATTTTTGACATCGCGATATGATAGTTGCTGGGATTTTATGTATCTCTGTTGTTGCAAAAATGAAAATAACATAACTCGGTGGTTCTTCCAACGTTTTAAGCAAAGCGTTAAATGCTCCTATTGAAAGCATATGAACCTCATCGATGATATATACTTTATATTTCATTCTTGATGGTGGGTACTTGGTCTTTTCTCTTAGGTCTCTTATATCATCCACACCATTGTTAGACGCTGCATCAATTTCAATAATATCTATTGCATTATCAGCCAGTGCAGATAAGCAATTTTCACATTCATTACACGGATTACCATCTTGTGAATTCAAACAATTAAGTGCTCTTGCAAATATTTTCGCCGTTGACGTTTTGCCTGTTCCTCTTATACCACTGAATAAATAGGCATGCCCTACATTTTCTGTCAACATTTGATTTTTTAATGTTTCAGTAATGTGCTCTTGACCAATAACTTCTTCAAAGACTTTTGGTCTAAATTTTCTGTATAATGCTTTATAATCCATTAAATCTCCTTTATGATGCCATTTGTCTCAATTTCATTATGACATGTTCCATTATATTTACAACCTCAGGACAAAACTGTTTCCCACTACATGCTTCTAGCTCTAAAAAAGCTTGGTCAAAGGTCCTTGCTTGTTGATATGATCTATTACTCGTCATTGCATCAAAAGCATCAGCAACACCTATTATTCTAGCAGAAAGTGGCAACGAATCAATATCAATGTCAGGATAACCCAATAAATCAAATCTTTTATGATGTAGAAGAACACCATCCACAATGTATGGATGCAATTTCATTTCTGAAACTATTCTGCCTCCATTTAAAGGATGTTTCTTGATTTGTTTAAACTCATCTTCAGTTAATTTTCCCTCTTTGGTTAAAATTAAATCAGAAATACCGATTTTTCCAATATCATGTAGTAAACCTGCAATATCAATATAATTTACTTCTTCTTCAGAAAGACCCATTTCTTCAGCAATCATTCTCGAATATTGAGAGACTCTAATTGAGTGGTTTTCTGTATAAGTATCCTTAGCCTCCACTGTTGATGCTAAGGCTTTTATTATATTGAAATAATTACTTTCAATTTCTTCGTACATTCTTGCTTTTTCAATTGCAGCAGAAGCTTGGTTTGTAAATACCTTTAGGATTTTCAAATCTGATTCCGTCAGATGTTTTCTAAGCCCCATTGACATAACACCAATAGTTGTACCATCATACTCCAATGGTAAGAATATCAACTCAGCAGATTGTTCTACTACTGTATAAACTTCTTGATAATTATGATAATCCTGTTCATTCTTATCACTAATAATTATAATTTTACCTTCTTTTATGGCTTTACCAGAAATATCCTTATCGATGTCCAAAAACTTTTCTTGAACCAATCCATAAAACTCGCCAATGCCAGCCTTTAATTCTAATCTACCTTTATCATCTACCATTCTAATTGTACAAACCAGCGGATTTAGAAGTTTTTCAATACGTATAACTATATGTTTTAACAGGTAATCTAATTTTTCCGGACGGGTTAAAATTTCACTAATTTCATTTAAGGTGTTTGAAATATTTTTTTTCTGTTCCATCTGCTTTTCAATGTATCTTTCTTCAGTGATTTCCCTGCATACACCTTGGATTTTTATGAGTTTTCCATTTACGAAAATGCGATTTGTACTACAAGAAAAAATTTCTTCACTTTCATGGTCATTAGTGATAAATGTTAAATCTACTGATTCCAAGTCCTTAAAGAAAATTTCCTGGAATACTTCTTCGTTACCATAGTTTTGTTGAAGTATATTGACCAACTTGACACCAATAAGATCCTGAACATTATAACCCAATTTATCATATACCATATTATTAATGTAAGTAATTCGGCCTTTTGTATCAATTACCCACATTAAATCTTTAATATTATCCACTAGTGTTTTACTTTGTTTTTCCAACAATTCCAATTCTGCCGTTGATGTCTTTAAATATTCCAAGGACTCTTGCAACTGAATATTCATTTCATACATAGTTGTATTCTTGTCATCAATATTTTTTGACTGTTGTTCTATTGCATCAATATTATTTGATACATTTTTAATCATTTCATCAAAAGAAACATATATTTCCTTATACTCATCTTCCACAATTTCCATTTCATGAATTTCAATATGATCATGTGCTATTAAACCAACTGTAGTAACTAATTGGTTCAACGGTTTCAAAAGTATTTCAGATGTTTTTTTAACAATAAATACTGTTAGTAACAGATAAACTACCAACATCATCATTAAAATAAATATAAGTTGCCATAGACTTGATATTTCCCTGGAAATATCTCGTTTAACAGTTATCGATACAAAATCAAAAGGCGCCAATAAACTATCCGTGGTAATAAATTCACGTCCTTGATAAATAGTTCCCATATTCTTGACAACACTCTCAGTATAGTCATTTGAAAACAGAAAATTAGCATCATTACTTAGAATACTGTAACTGTATTTATCATCTAAAGATTCATCAATTAAGGATTGCCAATTCATCAAATCATATTCAAATATTAGAGATGCATCATCCCTAATAATCCCAAAATACAAATGATTACCATCCGATACCATCAAATAATCATTAAAAGTTTTGCTTTGCTTCATTATATTCAAAAATTTATTTGAGTCTGTCGACAATACTGTCATATAATCTCTATAATCGTAAGATAAAACATTGGATTCTTTATTAATCTGATCAAAAAAATAGTATTGTTGGCTTTGATTTTCTAATAAGGTTTTATCACCTAAGAAAGTCATTGAAGTATCAACAAGCTCAAATGCATTAGCCACCTGTTGCGTTGTGTTATCATAAAAATAAGTTTTATTTTCTTCATATAACGTTTTTTCTGCTTCAAAATCTATGCTTATATGTTTAAAAATGAACAGCATAATAAAACATACCGTTGGTATGATCGTTCCAAGTAATAGTATTTTAATTAATCTAATTTGGAAACTCTTTGTCATATCCATTCACCTAAATCAACTTTTTGTCTATAACCTCTTTTAAACCTTTTATAATCTGGGGACAATATTTAATGCCTGAGTCCATTGCCATTTCAAACCAGATATCTAGTGAAGACTCATATCTGTTCGATGAACTCATATTATCAAATTGATCTGCCACTCGAATAATACGAGCAAAGAGTGGAATTATTTCAATGTCAGTGATTTCAGGATAACCACTTAAGTCATAATTTATATGATGAAGTTCTATGCCATCAAGTATGTTGTCTGATAGCCCAATACCTTCTAACATTTTCTTCCCAATTGCTGGATGTTGTTTAATTTTTTCTTTACCTATAATAGTTTGCTGTGCTTCTAATGATAAGTATTGATCCGATATTCCAATTTTACCAATGTCATGAAGCAGACCACAAATTTCTAAGTCTATGACTTCATCATCATCTAAAAATAAGTACTCGCCAATTTTTCGGCTGATTTCTGAGACTCTATTGGAATGTCCTACTGATGAAAAATCCTTATCATCTCCAGCTTCAGCTAAAACCTTTATCATTCTAATATAATCTTTCTTGAGCTTTTCATATATCAAGGCACGTTCCACAACAATAATTATAGTATTTGTAAAGGCATTTAATGTTTCCTCTCGTTCAAGTAACACCTTTTTTTCTACTGTAATTGTGATAACACCTTTACCAATATCATTGTTACCAACTGGAATAAATACTATTGCATATCCCGTCTCTATTAAATGTTTGTATATTGGTTCTTCAACAGGCAACTGGTCTATTTCATAGACTGAAAGAATTTCTTTTTTTTCAATGGTATAACCTAGACACGTATTTTCATAAGGTACTGGATGATCGACAATAAAATCATTTCCAAAAGAAGTTCGTGATATCAGTTCAAATTCGTTGTTTTCATTTAGAAATCTAATCGTCGCAGCTGACCAACCAAATATATTGTTAATTTTGTCAAAAATCGATTTCATAACTTGATGCAAAGACATATTCATCGAAGCTGTTTCTGTTAAATCCATTATTAAGTTTTGCTCTTGGATTTTTACATTGTAATCATAGTATAGCGCTTTACTATTTCGTATATCATGGCAAATACCATAAATATATATTAATTCCCCTTCATCATTATGGACTCTAGATGTTGTACCTTCCACTAGAATAATATTTTGACTGGCAGTTACCATATTTAATTCTATTTTCTTATAATCTCTACTTTTTAGCATGTCAAATAAAGTAAATTTCATATCATACTCATTATTAATTAAACGAGAAACTGATTGTTGTAATAAAGTTCCTTCATCATAACCCAAAATTGTTTCTAGAAGTATATTCACAAAAACAATCTTTCCTTGATTATCAAGAACCCATATCATGCCATTAATGTTATTCAAAATTGACTGATATGTTTCTTGTGATTTTCTAATGCGTCGATCCAACTGCTTTTGATTCTTAAACATATCCTCCAGTTGCATATTTTTATCCAATAAGTCACTATTTTTTTTGCTAACCACAGAATATCTTTCCGTTAACAATTCTTTATCTTTATCAAACCGTTTAATCAGTATATTAAATTTTTCGAATAACTCGATAAACTCCTTATCCCATAATGTTATATCATGTCCAGAAGAATAAGCTTCATGTGTCTCACTTATATGATGAATTGCATCTTTAAAATCATTTAATGGAACACTAATTAATTTTGAACTACTTAATGCCAGTACAACTGTTAGTATTCCAGCGAAAAGAAGTATACTTGCCATTTCAAAACCAATTTTCTTAATACTGCTATTGTAATGTGAAGATGAATATATCATATGAAGATTTAAATGAATTGTATCCATCGTATAATTTTTATTTAAAATTTGAGGATTATCAGTATCCAGTAACTGTGCTTCAGCTGCTTCAATATTTTCAAAGGAGTCATCTATATATATAATTTCATTGTTTAAATTTTTAACAACAATCTGTGTTTGTGTGACATCGGTCACCTTCGAAATATCTTTTACGATGTCAGATATCAGAAAATCAACACCTAGAACACCATAAAATCTTTTTTCTTTATAAACCGGTATTGATAAAGTGACAACCCATTCATCTGATAATGCATCTACATAAGGTTCTAATATTGTAAAGCCCAGATTTTTAGCATCTTTATACCATACTCTATCTCTACCATCTACTGCTGGTTTCCTATTATGATCTAGATAATCTTCCCCTGTTTCAGTTGTAAAATATGAATTAATAAAGGTAGGATTATTCTCTAAAAATTGATTCAATATCGAAAAAATATATTCCTCGTTGTTATTCAACCCGATTATACTTGAATATAAATTTAACTCATTTTGAGAATCAGAAAAAAATGACTCGATTCTATTAAGGTCATTTTTAAAATCTTGCTCTAATGATGGATTAATACTCTCTTTATAGAATGTATTACTTGAATTCATAATGAAGATACTTAAAAGGACTGAAGGCACTAATATTAATGTTATCATTACAAATAATATTTTTGTTTTAAATGTATATTTCATCAATGCCTCCTCATTAATAATAGTTTCTCATTTAGAGCATTTTAATGCAAGATTTATCTTATATATTCTTTAATATTGTAAAATTCAAAAGTATCAGGTAAATGCTAATAAAATTAGTAAAACAAACACCTGTAAAGAGTTTACAGGCGTTTGTTTATACTAAAAAAGCCAAGATTTAATCTAGGCTTTTGAATTAAAGTTAAACCGTGCACCATTCTTCGAAGAATAAAAATAAGCGTTTCTCTACTAGTTAGCTCAAAATAGGCACTCCCACGTCACATGAAACGATTTGCTTACTGCTGCTTCCTTCCGGACCTGACAGGGTTCACAAGATTTCATTGCGTAGGACCCACTTCTTCAACACTACTTTTTAAAGTCTGACCTTACCAATAAACCCCTCTAAATGGCTTCAATCCTGTTATAGCGGATTACAGGTTACAAGGCACCGCTAGCACCCCATTTAGCACGGTAAATATATTAAACTTGCTTTTCAGCAAACTTTTGCTCTTTTTTTTTATATCGCAATTCTTTAAAAAACTGTGAAATAATAGTCTTGCATTCATTCTCCAAAATTCCCTGTTCAATAGTAACTATATGGTTTAATTTGGGTTCGTTTAAAACTGTAAATAGAGAATTAATCGCCCCTGCTTTTTCATCAATTGCACCATAGAATAAACTTACTATTCTTGACTGATATATAGCTCCAGCGCACATCAAACAGGGTTCAAGTGTAACATAAATATCACACCCTGTCAATCTCCATCCACTCAAGTTTTTAGAAGCATTTGCAATCGCAATTATCTCTGCATGAGCGAGTGGTGAACGATCTGTTTCACGTGTATTATGACCTCTTCCAATGATTGTTCCCTTACGAACAATGACAGCACCAATTGGGACTTCATTTTTTTTATAAGCTTTCCTTGCTTCTATTAAAGCTTCATTCATATAAAACTCATGTAATGTCATAAAAGCTCCTATGGCGCACTCGAGAGGATTTGAACCTCCGACCTACCGCTTAGGAGGCGGTTGCTCTATCCAGCTGAGCTACGAGTGCATACGTTATTATAGCATATTATCCTGAATCTGAAATGAAAATTATAATTTCTTAATAAAAAAAGCCTTTACGGCTTTTCAGTTAAATAAATTACAGCTCTACGATTCAAGTAATGTTTTTCCTCATTATCACTTAAATCATTCTGATCTGTACTCCCCATATTTATAATGCTAATACGTTCTTGTGATACACCATTCGTTGTAAAATAATCGGATATGATAGTTGCTCGATTAAGAGCTAATTCAAGACCAAATTTGCCATCTTCATAATAAGGATAACCATTGATGTGTCCTTCAATTGTTATTTCTAAATTATCATCCTTTTCAAGATAACCAAGCCACTCCTCTAAAGCCGATAGATAAGATGAACTTAAATCAAATACATTTTTATCAAAAAATATTTCCGTACGCATATTTAAGTCAATATCAACCACGGGCTCTATTGCACTATCTGATGTTTCCGTTGTAGTGGTTTCTTCTATAGTATCTTCAGACGATTCATCATCATCTACAGTATTTTCCTCACTAGACGTATTACTTTCACCGGAGGAATTTTCTTCATTTGAACTAGACGAAGTATTATCATCTGTGTTATTATCATTGTTCGTTTCAGAAGTACTTTCCTCGGTTTCGATAAAAGAATTGTCTTCCGTTGAATTAATTGGTTCTTCACTTAATCCACCAATTAATGAAGTCAAAGAAAACATAAGTAAAATACCAATTATAGAAAATACAATCCATCCTCTTGTTGTAACTCTATATTTCATCTATTCACCTATTTACTTGATACCATCAACGATATTGATAACTCTTTGAATTTCATATTCTATAACAGAAGTTTGCTTTTCCTCAAATTCATGTCGTTCCTCAACATTGCGTTTTAAGATTTCAATTCTTTCTTCAAGCTCTCTAACAGAAAGCTCATTCTTAGCTTTTAATTCTGCAGTTTTTGCTACCGTTTCTTCTAAAACAGTATTTAAAGCATCAATTCTAATGTAAGCATCGTTCAATAAATCTTCCTTCTTTAATCCAGAAGCTTCTAAAATATTAAGAGTAGATTTACGTTTGATATCCATGGGCAAGTTTTCAGGTAAAGCTTTCATGAAAACTTCAGCTATGAAAATAGATTGCTTGACGTCTTTATCCAAATTCTTATTTCTATATACTTCTTCAATAGATAAGAATTTGTTTTTTTCATAAGATTCGATTAACACATCTAACTTTTCCTCAATTTCAGAATGGGTTTGTGCTTTTTTAACTGGTGGAACTACCACTGTCTCTTCTACTTTTTTTGCTTCAACTATTTCTGCTTCTGGTGATTTTTCTTCAACAAGCTCTACCAAACCGAGCTTCTCTAAAATACTTTTTTTTGTCACCTAATTGTCCTCCTTATTATGAAAATATATATAAAATGTAAACATTTTAAAACTATTTATGGTTTGCCTATTCACTAATAGAACGGTCCATCCTCTTTATTAATTCTTTATTCATTTTCAAGAGTTCCTCAAAATTATCCAATATCAACTGTTTAGAATTTAAACGATTTTCTTTGACTGTTACTTGTCCTTTTAAATGACGTATTTGAGATTCCAAATCCATAATGTCATCATTCATTATAGCTATCTTTTCAGATTTAAGTTTATTGGTTAAATCCTGATAGGCTTTGATGTCCTCATAAACTCTTCCTAACTCCTCATCAATAAGTTTGCCTGAAACTTTATCCTTGTTGACCTGTAATGAGTTTTTTATTATTTCGACAGCTTCATCGTCTAAGTATGTAATATTTTTTTTCTTAATAATATGACCTTTAAGAGCTTCTTTGTTACTCGATATTTTTTTGTAAATAGTCACTTTACTGACTGAAAATAATTTCGCAACATCAATAACTTTATACATCATCACCACTATTTCTTTAAACGATTAAAAAAACTGCTCTTCTTTTCATCTTCATATGACACTTCATTTTTTGTCAGAGCGTTTTTCTCCTCAAGTTGATTTATCCATTTAATATCTTCACTGAATAACTTTTGATAATGTATGATAGCATCATCTTTCATTCTTAATTCTTTATCCAGCGTATTGATCTGTCTCTTAAGATCTATTATTTCATTTCTTAGTTGATTCTTTTTGTCTTCATTTCTTTTTATAAATTGATCTAAATGGTCTTCTTCAAAAATGATATCTATTTCTTCTTCTACAGTGATATTATTTTCTTCTAATTCTGGTTCAATACCAAATAATAGTTTTTCTAAGTTTTTTACTCCATCTTCAGTAATATAAGAAAGATGTCTTTCTTTAATAACGAAAGGTGACAAGACTTCATCATGCACAATTAAAGCTTCAAATATTTTTACTTTTTCAATTGCTAGCATTTCTGCGACTTCGCTTATTTTGTACATAAAAATCCCCCTATATATAATATATCAAATGTCGATAAGTAAATCTAGAAGAAATTTACTGTAACTTAACTGTAAATCACCTAAAACCTTGAAAACACTAGGATTTATCTTTATAATAACATAAAAATCAGAAAAATCAGAAAAATTGACGCAAGTTATTCTTTAAACCCTTAACAATCTATCCAAATTATCACCTTTTTTACCGATCTCAGTATTAGACATGTATCATTATGGGATTAGTGTTCCAAAATAAGACACACTACAGAATAGTGTGTCATTTTGGCACGTATTTTAAGTTTTACTACTCTTTTAAATTATATTCTTTAATCTTCCTATATAATGTACTTCGCCCGATACCTAAGGCTTCAGCACTTCTCTTTAAATTCCACTTAAAATGACTTAATGCTTCTTCTATGGTATTTTTTTCGATTGTTGATAGTGTAAACACTTTACAACCATTGATTTTGTCCACTTTATCTAGCATTTCAGAATGATTAGTTTCAGTCTCATCCATCATTGTTTTAACAGGGTTAACTTCAAAACATTCACCTTTATTCAATACTTTTTCTGTCACTAGCGGCGTTGCCTGGTCGTCTTTCGTAAAATGATCAGTTAGAGTTGTAAAGAGCCGTTCATGTGACGAAATCAACTTAAATGGAGTAATGACGGTAATTATATAACTTTCGGAACCCTTTTCCTTAGGTATTACTATGCTTGAGCTAATAAAATTGACTAACAGCTTATTATAATGTTCACAGCCTTTTACGGTCAATCCTTCTTTAGTTATTACCGATATACCACCAGCGTTGGTACCAATGCTTTCTTCTGCTAAGCTAGTAAACTTAGGTAGAGTTATTTTAACATTCTCAATATTAAAAATTACCGAACCATCATCCGTTGATAAATATACTATACTGTCTTCACTCTTAATTGATCTTAGATATTTTATAATACTTGAACCTTGAATATCAAGTGACAAAATGTCCAGAGATTTTACTTTGTTTTTTATATCTAGTAACTCAAAGGAAATGTTATGTAATTTAGATCTCACCCATGAGTAAATAATTTCTGTAGGAATAATTTCCCTATTCAAAATACCTCTAGTAATAAAAAGAGTTCTTGCTTTGCATATTTCTGAATTAGAAGACATATTTTCTCCTTTTTCTGAATAATCAGAATTCGACAGTGGGTTTTATTAATAAACTCCTAACCATATTGTATATGGCCAAATTTCGCCCTGTATTAGATTTAATACTCAATTTGATGTATTAGTCTTATTCAACATTTAAAATTAATGTAGCCATTGTTATTTTTCCATAATATGTCATTAATTAAAGTCAATATATTACTTTTTGAGCTTTTGGTAAAATATGTATATCAGCAGTTGATTCACCAATAATATTTCCATCTGCATTGACCATTAAAGGATCATCCGCAATTATTTTCACATGCTTACCGTAGAAAACTTCAACAGGACTTTCATATATGTGTTTTCCAGAAAATACCTTTTTGAATAGTACTGCAAATTTCATTCTACTCATTTCATTAATAATGACAATTTCTAAATTTTCACTATCCAATTCAGCACCTGGAGTGACCATCATGCCACCACCAAAATATTTACCATTTCCAACAGCAACTAAATAGACTTTCCTATTGTAAATTTCACCATCTATTTCTATTCTTACATTTTTACATTTATAATTTAGAAGAGTAGAAAATGTTGAATAGATATATGCCGGTGAGCCTTTAATTATCTTTTTCACCTGTTCTGTTTTTTTTACAATATCGCCATCGATACCCATGGCAACAACATTCAAAAAATGAGTTTCATTAACTAGTCCTATATCAATTACTTTTGTATTTCCCTTGATTATTTTATCGATTGCATCGTCGAAATTTTTATTGATGTTTACCATTTTTACAAAATCATTTCCTGTACCAGCTGGAATTAATCCGAGATTTATATTTTTATTGTATAATCCATTAAATGTTTCCAAAACTGTTCCATCTCCACCGACCGCAACAATATCCGTATATCCATTGTCTACAGCCTCAGATGATATTCTCTCAACATCGCCTTTATATCCCGATATGGATATTGAATACTCCAAATCCGTTGTTTCCAATTTTGAATGTATTAGATTGATTGTTTTTTTTGCGTCTCCATTTCCCGCAGCGGGATTTATAATAAATTTTATTTTTCTCATTTAATCTCCTTTATGACTAACTCTATTATATCTTATTTATTTCTTCAATCCAAAACATTTATTCTTCTTCAATATGTTTTCTGTGATGTTTCACGTGAAACATTTATCCATGTTTCACACGAAACTTCAATCTATTTTACATTTTTAAAACCATAATCTAATGTTTCACGTGAAACATAGTCGTTTTTATATTTCTATATCTTCTGAAACTCACTGTTTTCAGTGTCTTCAGAAAAATTTTGCCTGTACTGATATATATATATATAGTAATGCTACAGTATTTCTCCCTTATTATTCTTAATATACAATTGTCACTCTCTAATTTGGAGGTCATGTGATAATTAAAAATAAATTATAAGCAAAAAATAAGAAACAGCGAAAAAATCACTGTTTCACGTGAAACATCACATAGAATAATCCAATAGTTCAAGAATTCTATTCAGTTCCTCTTCAGAAAAATAACTGATTTGAATTTTCCCTTTGTCTCTATCATGATTAATTGACACCTTCGTTCCAAAATAAGATTTGAGATGTGCTTCAAAATCATGGATAATTGGATCGACGGGCTCGATTGACTTACTTACTTTGGCTTTCTCACCTTTTAACGATTTAACGATTTTTTCTAATTCTCTTACACTAATATCGTCTTTTTGTATTTGTTTAGCCAATCCAAGTCTCATCTTATTATCTGATACAGCTAATAATGTTCTACCATGAGCAGGGGAGATAATACCACTTCTAACCAATCGTTGTACTTGGCTATCCAATTTTAACAATCTCAATATATTAGTAATGTAAGTCCTGCTTTTACCTACAACTTTCGCCAACTTATCCTGAGTTAAATGATGTTCATCAATCATATACTGGTAAGCGATTGCCTCTTCAATGGCATTTAAGTTTTCACGCTGTAGATTTTCTATTAACGCAACTTCAGCAAACTCATTGTCCTTAAATTCTTTTACAATGGCAGGTATAGTAGTTAATCCTGCCAGTTTTGATGCACGCCATCTTCTTTCTCCAGCAACAATCTCATATGAATCATTATCCGATTTTCTCAATACTATTGGCTGCACCACTCCATACTCTTGAATTGATTCCGCAAGTCGTTGCATACGGTCTTCCGAAAAATCTTTTCTTGGTTGGTTTTTATTTGGAAAAATTTGACTAATATTATATTCAATTATGGAGTCACTCTTTTCAACTTCAGCAACATCTATAGTTTCCTGAACAATAAGTGCACCAAGACCTTTTCCTAAACCTCGTTTTGCTTTTGTCATATTATTCCTCCTGTGCCACTAATTCTCTAGCTAGTTTTTTAAAAGCATAAGCACCTTTAGAATTAGCATCATAATGAATGATTGGCATTCCATAACTTGGAGCTTCAGCCAATCTAACATTTCTAGGGATAACTGATTTATACACTTTATCACCAAAATGCGATTTCACTTCTTCTAACACTTGCATAGATAAATTTGTTCTTCCATCATACATACTTAAAACAACACCTTGAATTTCTAAGTCTCTATTCAAACTTTTTTTAACTAGCTGATAAGTGTTTAGAAGTGAACTCACACCTTCTAAAGCATAATATTCACATTGTATTGGAATCAATATAGAATCTGCAGCTATTAATGAATTTATTGTTAATAAACCAAGAGAAGGAGGGCAGTCCATAAATATATAATCATAGTCATCTCTGATTTGATCTATTGCTTTTTTTAATCTAAATTCTCTTTTATCCAAAGAAGATAACTCAATCTCTGCACCAGCTAAATCAACATTAGAAGGTAATACAAATAAATTACTATATTCTGTTTCCACTATTGCATCATTTGGATTGATTCCATCTACCAATACGTCATATAAACTGTAAGGGACCTGACTTTTATCAATTCCTACACCACTTGTAGAATTACCTTGCGGATCATTATCTATAATTAAAACCCTTTTACCTCTTTTAGCTAAGCATGCGCTTAGATTGACATTGGTTGTTGTCTTGCCGACTCCACCTTTTTGATTGAATATTGAAATTACCTTTCCCACGTATTGCCTCCTTTAATATCTACCTTTCATTTTACACTAATCTGAAAGAAAATACATTATAAAAAAAAGATATTTCCCGGGAAATATCTTTAATAATCATTTATAAAACTGCATTAAAACTCATCTTTAGGTATTCTTATTGTAATCTCTAAACAATCCTCTAACTCGCTAGTTGTCATAGAAGAATCCGTAGATAAATCCTGAACCAGTTTAAATGCTTTTTTTATGGTGTTGTGATAGATTCGATAATTGACTTTGAATGTGGAATTTTGATTTTTCTTTTTATAGTGATTTAATTTTGACTCCACCAACTTTTCTGTTTCTTTTACATTTAAACATTTATCCAACACTTTATTTAATACTTTTTCCTGTTCCTTAACATCGCCTAGTCTTAAAAGAGAGCGAGCATGTCTTTCAGTTAGATTACTTTGTTTGAAAGTGTCTAAAATATGATCCTCTAGTTTTAAGATTCTTAGTTTATTGGATATTGTAGACTGGCTCTTTCCAATTTTTTCTGATAAATCATTCTGAGTAATTCCATGAAATTCAATCAATTTTTTATACGACTCAGCTTCTTCAATAAATGTTAAATCAACACGTTGCAAATTTTCAATTAAGGCCACTACAGCTGAATCATTATTATCAACTTCTAGTATAATTGCAGGTATTTTCTTTAGGTTTACAAGTTGAGCTGCTCTAAATCGTCTTTCACCCATAATCAGTTCAAAAACGTCTTCATTCTTACGAACCGTAATTGGTTGTAAAATACCATAATGCTTAATTGAATCAGCTAAATCACTAAGTGATTTATCATCAAATTTTTGACGTGGCTGATATGGATTTGGAACAATCATATTTATATTAAGCATTACTATATCATTAATTTTCTCCATGTGAACTCCCTTATAATGGCTTTTTAATTGGTTTACCTGCTCTTCTTGGATACTTTTTATCCGTTGGTGCGATTTTCTTAATGATAATCAAATAATGATCACTTGTCTCATCAGAGGTACTCACTTTAATCGTAGATTCAACTTCTAAATTAAGTGCTTTTAGTGCCGATGATGCTTCCTCTAATTCACGATCACATTTTTTCCCCTTTTGAGCTATAAAATAGCCATTAACTTTTAAGAAGGGTGTACAAAATTCCAATAAAACCGGTAACTCAGCTACAGCTCTAGATACTACTATATCATATTGCTCTCTATATTCTAAATTCTGACCAAAATCCTCAGCGCGTCCATGAATAAAATCAATTTCATCTAAATCGGTTTCATTCGCAACTTCTTTCAAAAAATTAATTCTCTTATTCAATGAATCCAACAAGGTTACATGTAAAGAGGGCATATATATCTTGATGGGCAGACCTGGAAAACCAGCACCAGTTCCTACGTCAATAATATTCATTTTGTCCTCAAACTTTTTTGACAAAATACATGTTAATGAATCAGCAAAATGTTTATCATAAATCGCTTCACTTTCAGTTATACCGGTTAAATTCATATGTTTATTCCATTCAACTAATAACTTTTCATATGTTAAAAATTGATTGGCTTGATCATCCGTTATTTTTAAACCTATTTTCTCAATATGTTGTTTCAATAGATTAAGATTCATTTTTTTTGGTTCTCCTTTTATAATCTAAATAAACAAGTAACACTGAAATATCAGCAGGGGATACACCAGAAATTCTTGATGCCTGACCAATAGAAGTGGGTTGTATGTCATTTAATTTTTGCTTTGCCTCAAGTCTTAATCCATCAACGTCATAAAAATCAACTTCACTAATTCTTTTTGTCTCCAACGACTTGAATTTTTCAACTTGTTTGAGCTGCTTTTTAATGTAACCTTCATATTTAATAGATATTTCACATTGTTTCCAAATATCTTCTCTTAATGAAGGTCTGCTTGTGTCAAATTCCTCAATTTGATCATAAAATATTTCAGGTCTTTTAAGTAAGTTAGTAATTGTAACGCTATCTCTTAGCTCAGAACTTCCTATAGAAACAAGGAAAGGATTGATAGTTTTAGCTTTGATTAAAGTGTTGTTCATTCGATCCATTTCTTTTTCCATTAAAACTATTTTTTGAGATACTCTATCAAATCTTTCTTGAGTGGCCAAACCAATCTTATATGACTTTTCAGTGAGTCTTAAATCAGCGTTATCTTGTCTTAGAATCAATCTGTATTCAGAACGTGATGTCATCATTCGATAGGGTTCATCAGTTCCTTTTGTAACCAAGTCATCAATAAGGACTCCTATATATGCCTCTGATCTATCTAGGACAAATGGATCTGCATTGTTAATTTTTTGTGCAGCATTGATACCTGCAATCAATCCTTGAGCAGCAGCTTCTTCATATCCGCTTGATCCATTAAATTGGCCAGCGGAAAATAAATTTTCAATATCCTTAAACTCTAAACTAAGCTTTAATTGAGTTGGATCAATACAGTCGTATTCAATTGCATAAGCAGGTCGCATAATTTCAACATTTTCTAAGCCTGGTATACTTTGCATAAAACTTATTTGTACATCCTCTGGCATACTTGTTGACATACCTTGTACATACATTTCATTAGTATCTAGACCTTCTGGTTCAATAAACAATTGATGTCTATCTTTATCATGGAATCTATTAATTTTATCTTCAATAGAAGGACAATATCGCGGTCCAGTACCTTCAATCTCACCTGAGAACAAAGCAGATCTATGAAAATTATCTGTTATAATTTCATGTGTTTTTAAATTTGTATACGTTAACCAACATGGAACCTGTTCTATATTTAACGAATCATTTAAAAATGAGAACGGTACAATTTTTTTATCACCATCTTGTCTTTCCATTTTATCATAATTAAGTGTTCTACAGTTAACTCTTGCAGGTGTACCTGTTTTAAATCGGCGCATTGGTATGTTATTTTGCGTCAAATTTTCTGTTAGCAACATAGAAGGGGCTAATCCATTTGGTCCAGAGCTAAACACAGCACTACCAATAAAAATTTTACCTCCCAAATAAGTGCCAGTTGCCAAAACAACTGTTTTTCCATGATAAATAGAGCCAATAGATGTAATGACTCCCTTAGCCATATTATTCTCAATAATTAACTCTTTAACTTCAGCTTGTTTTACATCTAATAAAGGTGTATTTTCTATAACCTTTTTCATTTCCAAATGGTATTTAGATTTATCTGCTTGAGCTCTTAAAGAATGTACAGCCGGACCTTTTCCAACATTTAGCATTTTACTTTGAATAAAAGTCTTATCAATATTGATGCCCATTTCACCACCAAGTGCATCAATTTCTCTCACTAAGTGACCTTTTCCTGTACCACCTATTGACGGATTACAAGGCATCATAGCAATCGAATCCAAGTTTATCGTTAACATCAGTGTCTTTTTATTTAAACGCGCAGCTGCTAATGCAGCTTCACAACCAGCATGACCTGCACCTATAACGATGACATCATATTTACCAGCAAAAAATGTATCCATGTGTAACCTCCGTTATTTTCCTAGACAAAATTGTCCGAAAATCTGTTTTACTATATCACCCTCAACTGTTTCACCAGTTATTTTACCTAAAGACTCTAAGCAATCCATCGTATCCACTTCAATAAAATCATATGGCATTAAATCTGCTGTTGCTTTTAATGCAGCTTCAATTGAATTTAGCGCCTGTTTAACGGCTTGTATATGTCTCGAATTAGAAAGCAATTGATTGTTTGAAGATGTCAAATCACCATCATATACCATATCGACTATAGCTTGTTCTACATTTAAAATACCATCTTCATTCAATAAAGATGTTTTTATAATTGAACGGTCTTCAAACGAAGATTCAATATGTTGCCATTCAATTTTAGACTCTAAATCAATTTTATTCATCACTATAATTGATTTTTTATTTGAAACCAAATCAATCAGTTCCTTATCCTCATCAGATAGAACTTCAGAAGCATTTAAAACAAATAAAATCATATCGGCTTCATTGAATATTTCTTTGGATCTTTCTACACCTATTTTTTCAATTTGATCTTCAGTTTTTCTAATCCCAGCAGTGTCAATAATTCTAATAGGAATCCCTTGTATGTTCAGGTGTTCCTCAATTATATCGCGAGTTGTTCCAGCAATATCTGTTACTATCGCACGCGCTTCTTTCAAAAGTGCATTGAGGAGTGAAGATTTACCAACATTAGGTTTACCTATTATCGCTATTTTAATACCTTCTCTAATAATTCTACCATTGTCAGCATTTTTTAATAATATTGATAAATCATCTTTGACTTCATTAAACGATTTTTTTATTTCATCATAAGTTAATTCTTCAATATCTTCCTCTGGATAATCAATACAAACTTCCAGATGAGCAATCACTTTTAAAAGTTTATTTCTAATAGTATCAATTTTAAAAGATAGACTGCCCTCTAATTGATTATAAGCCAAGTCAAAACCTTTTTCTGTTTTAGCACTGATTAAGTCCATTACAGCTTCCGCTTGAGATAAATCCAATCGACCATTTAAAAATGCTCTTTGTGTAAATTCACCTGGCTCAGCCATTCTTGCACCTTCTTCTAAGATACAATCTAATACACGTTTTATAGAAATAATACCACCATGACAATAAATTTCTACAATATCCTCTTTTGTATATGTTTTAGGAGCACCCATATACACTACCATGACTTCATCTAGTACAGTTTCATTTTTTTCAATAAGACCGTAATACATCTGACGATTCTTATAAAGAGAATCACCATTTGATGACTTAAATATTTTTTTTAATATAGAAAGAGAATCTTCTCCACTCATTCTAATAATGCCTATGGCACCTTCGCCTACAGCAGACGATATTGCTACAATTGTATCATTTAACATATTATCACCTCTTAAATTTGGATAAAATAATTATATATGGTTTTTATCTCTATGACAAATATAACCCAGTATTTCTACTGGGTTATGCTTTTATTTACTTATTTAGGAAAATAACTACTTTTCTGTATGGTTCTTCACCTTCACTTCTAGTACTAACAAATTTATTATTTTGTAGTGCTGAATGAATGATACGTCTCTCATATGGATTCATAGGTTCCAAAGTAATATCTTTTTTTATTTTTTTAGCTCTATTAGCTAATTTAAAAGCCAACTTTTCAAGCGTATCTTTTCTTTTCTGTCTATAGTTTTCAGTGTCTAAGATAACTCTTAAGTATTCCTCACGTTCTTTGTTAACAACTAAGCTAACCAAGTATTGCAATGAATCTAAAGTTTGCCCTCTTCTACCAATTAGAAGTGCCATTTCTTTGCCTGACATATCAATAAACAAACTATTTTGCTTTAACTTAATACTCAAGCTTGTCTCAATACCCATTTTATTCAACACAGAAGTTAAAAAATTTCTAGCGATTTCTTCAACGCTTACACGCTTTGTTACTCTTACCTTAGCTTTTTTTCCGCCAAATAATCCTAGAAGCGCTTTTTTTGATTCTTCTAATACTTCTATATCTACTTCTAATTCATTAACGCCAAGATCTAATAAAGCTAATTCTATTGCTTCATCAACAGTCGCAGCACTTTTTTCAATAAATTTCATTATTCAACCTCCTTATCAACTAACTTCTTAATAATTGGTTGTTGAACCATTTGGAATACAGAACTTACTGTCCAATAAATCATTAAAGATGCAGGATATTTAGCACCTAACACTAAGAACATTAAAGGCATAACATACTTCATACTTGTCATCATAGCATTACCTTGTTGAGGTTGAGTGCCAGATGTCATCGAATTAAATGAGAATAAAGTAACTATAGCAGTTAATATTGGCATAATACCAGGAATTGTTGCATGTAAATTCTCAGGAATAATATTCGCAAATAAAGGAAGTTTCGCTAGTAAATCCGGTTGCGTTAAATTATCTATCCATAAGAATGATCCCGACAAAATATCATAAGAAATTGGAACACCATTTGCATATATAAATACATCTGGATATAATAACACTCTAAAGAATGCAATTAAAAGTACCATATTGATAATCATCGGCAAACAACCCGCCATAGGATTGATTTTCGCCTTCTTATATAACTCCATAGTTTTTTCTTGAGCTTTTTGTTTATCGTGCTTATACTTTTCATTGATTTTATCTACGATAGGTTTAACCTTATTCATTTTAACTGTAGATTTTGTCTGGTTAATAGAAATAGGTAATAGTACAACCTTTAAGAATATTGTAAATACTATAATGGCAATTGAATAATTACCAATTAAATTTACAGTAAATCCTAACATATATCCAATTAACATCTTAACGTAACCAGTACGTCTCTCAGATTTATCAAGTTCAAAAACAACTTCTTCATTTTGGCTAAGCTTTAATTCTGTTCCTTTTATTTCATAAGAATACTTTTGTTCCCCGTAAGTCGGACTTACTATTGTCAGAACTTTATCATCAGACACAACATAATTACCTTCATGACCTACTTCATCTTCAAAAAAATGATTAGATATGAACGCGCCATTACTTAATAAGTCAATTGATACATTTACTTCATTGTCTTTCCATATACTATCTAATGGATCCGAACTACAGGACATAAGCGTGAACATTAATGTCAACACTATTAATAACAAACCAAGCTTCTTTTTCATGAAACTTCCTCCCAAATTATTTTAACGGATCATAACCACCCTTAAAAAGAGGATTACACCGCAATATTCTAAATACACTTAAATAAAATCCTTTAAAAAAACCATACTTCTCGAATGCCTGTAATGAATATTCCGAACATGTCGGAGAATATCTGCAATTAGGTCCTGTTAATGGTGAAATATTTTTTCGGTAAAATTTAACTAAAGCGATCATAATATGTTTCATCACTACCTCATTAATTTTCCTTTTCTAAAACAATAGAGCATTGCTTTTTCTACTTCCCTATAATTAGAATCTTTTAATCTAACCCTTGCTACAAAAATTATATCATATCCAACTACTAAATTTACTGCATTTAATCGAAATGATTCTTTCATTAATCGTTTAACACGGTTTCTAACAACTGCTTTTCCAACTTTTTTACTGACTGAAAATCCAACCTGATTATAATCCAAGTCATTTTTAACATAGTACATTACTACATGTTTTGTGACAATAGACTTTCCTCTTTTGTAAACTTGATTAAATTGACGTGTATTTCTAAGAACACTTAAAGCCATTTCACGCCTCCAAAATTACAACCAATTGTAAAAAAAGACCACTTACGCGGCCTTATGCACTTAATTTCTTTCTATTCTTGGTTCTACGTGACTTTAATACATTTCTACCAGCTTTAGTTTTCATTCTCTTTCTAAAACCATGCTCTTTTTTTCTTTGTCTAGTCTTAGGTTGTAGTGTTCTTTTCATATCTGTTGCACCTCCTCAAATAAATTTTTTATTTAAATGAGATTAACATAACCATGTCCAAAACATGTTTTTGTTATGTCCATCACTTAAATTCTTATCATAAACATCGCCTAGTAATTATACCTTTTCACATTTAAGATGTCAAGATAATCAAATGATTTTTATGTTAGTGTCATTCAGAAATATAGTTGGATACTTCATTAGTATAATCATTATCAATAAAATAATCCTAAAATTGTTGTTTTTTTTATAATTATTTTATAACTATAAACTTAATGGTCTGACCCATTACATATTTTATACGATTGTTCTATCGGTAACTTAATTTTAAAAGTTGTACCTTTATCTTCATTATTAAAGGCTTCAATATGACCACAATGTTTATCAATTATATCTTTGCTTATTGATAAACCAAGTCCGGTACCTTCATCTTTTGGTTTTGTTGTAAAACCAGAATCAAAAATATGTTCCAAATGATTTTCCTTGATACCAGCTCCGTTGTCCCTAACGGTTAAGTAGACATACTCATCATCAAAATTTGTTTGAATATAAATATCATCATTTTTTTCAGATGCTTGAATAGCATTTACTATTATATTCATAAACACTTGATTTAACATACTAGGATAACAACTTATTAAAGGAAGCATTTCATAAGACTCATGAATTGTCACTTTATTTTTCCAAAGATTCGAGGTTAGCAATAGAACACTTTTTATTCCTTCAGTTATATCAGCATTCTGAAACTTAGCTTGATCTATTCTTGAAAAATTCTTTAGGTTTCTTATAATTTCACCAACTCTTTTAGTGGCATCGTCAGTCGTCATGCTGCTTTTTCTAAGTTTTTCTATAACTTTCAAAGCACCTTGATAATCATTTTCTTCTAATTTAGTGCTTAATTTATCCAACATCATACCATTCATTTGATTATTACTTTGAACAGCACCAAGAGGTGTATTAATTTCATGCATTATTGCTGCAGTCAATTGACCCATCGATGCTAACTTTTCGGATTGTACCAACTGTCCTTGTGCTTTTCTTAGTTTTTCTTGAGAAGTCATCAATTCATGATTTTGAGCAGATAATTCTTCTTTTTGAGCATCTAATTCCGCATTTTGAGCTTCTAATTCATCTCTTTGCGCTTCCAATTCATCTCTTTGATTCTCAAGAGTATGATGTGAAAATTGTAATTTGTCTATTATATTATTTGAATAATCTATGAGTTTTCTAATTTCTGTTGGTGGTTTTTTTTGCTCGATTTTTATATCTTCACATTCGATTAAATCATTTTCTGCAATTTTCTTTAATTCTTTATTCAAAATATTGATTGGTTTTAAAATAGTTGTTGTTAATGGTAATATTAAAATTTTTACGACAAGTAAGGTCATACTAGCAATTAAAATAAATAAAATAACGATTGGAATGAATACAATCATAAGAATGCTGGTGTTTAATGAAGTTGTTAATTCACCGACTACTTTACCATGTCTATCAACTATAGGAATACTTGAGTGAATATCACTAAACTTTTTTTCAGTGTAAGTAGCATTTTCTAAATCATAATTTCTTGGGATTTTAAATATTTCTTCATCGTTAACTTCAAGTCTTATGTTTACCCAGTTGATGCCAATAGTTTCTCCTAATGCCAAAAAATGATCAATATCGTTTAGAGCCAGGTAAGTCGATGCAAGCATTAATTTTTTTTCGGTTTCTGAGATAGCAGCATTGGTAAGCAAATCACCTTTAACCTTAAATTCACTTTTTTCTGACTCAATTAAGTCTTTTCTAATGGACTCAAATTTTTCTGTATCAAAAGGTTCAAATTCATTTTCGCTTTTTTCAATAATTTCATCAAAGCTTAACTTCATTATATTCTCAAAAATTTTATTATTTACTTCACCATCAACAATTGTTTTAGTTGATTCATTATATTTATAGATTTTGTTTAATTCAGTAGTTTCATCAAAATTGTTCTTACGTATTCTTTCTAATTCCTCATTCAGTAAAACTGATTTACTTTCACTATTTAGACTGTCATATATTAAATAATTTTTGTGAATTTTACTACTGATAGAATCGGTTAAATAATAACCAATTGGATTAATTATCATAAATATTATTAACAAAACACTAATAAGGGATATTGTAACGGAAACAAATGAAGTTACTGATAATGATTTGTTTAATCTTCCTTTTAAAGTTTTTCTTCTATGTCTATAACTCATGTTTAATATTTTTTTATTTTTTTTCCTCATGCTTTTTCACCTCATTACTAAGTATACTATTTTTTGAGTCAACTGAAACGTCTTTAATACATCTTTCATACTTTATAATTAAAATATTTCAATTAATAAAGATACTTAAGCACTTTTTAATATTATATTTACAAATTTGACACATTAAATACCCATTAATATTATATAATTATAAAAGTGATTTAAAATAATTCGAAATGCCTATAATATAAGAGAAAAGGATGTGATAAAAATGAGTAAAATTTTAGTAATAGATGACGAGAAAATGATCACAGATACTTTGTCTACATTAATAGAGATGGTTTTAGACTATGAAGTTATTACAATGAACGATCCTGAGTTACTACTCAATTCAGATCTTTTAGAGAAGGAAAGCTTTGATATGGTTATTTCAGATTTTATGATGCCAAAAATTGATGGTATTGATGTTCTTAAAGCTATAAAAAAAATTCAACCCAATGCTATTCCAATTTTATTAACAGGTTATTCAGATAAAAACAATGCCATAAAAAGTATCAATGAAGTAGGACTTTATTATTACTTGGAAAAACCGTGGGATAATGATCAATTGATTACTATCATTAAAAATGGTATAGAAAAAAAGCAGTTGAAAGAGCAAGTTGATAAAAATTTTGTGATTATCAAAAAAAGGAATGAGGAAATTACAAGATTATATGATTTGCTACAAAAAGATTTTAATTCAGAACTCGACAGTATGTATAATGTTATCATTTCATTAGCCAACATAGTTGAAGCAAAAGACAGTTACACTGAAGGCCATACAAGGAGAGTTTCAGAACTGAGTCGAATGATTGCTTCAAATATGAATTTTGATGAAAAAGGTTTAAGAAATATTGAACTGGCTGGAATTGTGCATGATATTGGAAAGGTATCTACACCTGACCAGATTCTTAATAAACCAGGTCGCTTGTCAAATGAAGAATTTGATATCATAAAAGAACATCCTGAAATTGGTGAGCGTATATTAAAACCTCTAACTTCAATGAATTCCATTTTACATCCTGTCAGACATCATCACGAAAAACTTGATGGTACTGGTTACCCAGATGGTTTAAAAGGTGATGAAATTATTTTAGAATCCAGAATACTTGCTGTTGCTGATATATTTGATGCTTTGTATACCGATCGTCCATATAAAACTAAATTTACTATAGAAAAAACATTAGAAATCCTAAAGGAAGAAGCGTCAGCTAATAAAATTGATTCCGATGTTGTTGATATTGTTTCAAACTTGATAGAGAACGAGCATATCTTTGATATCTATAAAAGAGAACAAACCTTAAAAGACACAGTCAATAATATGTAAAAAAAGCCTTGAATGAATTCAAATCATTCAAGGCTTTTTTGTTATATTTTTATAAACAAGGAGTTTATCCTCAACTTGTGGATAAATTTCTTATAATAAATTGAAAAGAACCCTTATTTCTGTTATTATAATAGCACATGTTGATAACTTGATAATTTTACTAACATATTCACATATTCAGTGTATATGTTGATAAATTTGTGAATAAATATGATTTTTTTATGATTTATCCATAAGCAATGAGTCTAGGACTCAAATAAACTGTTGATAATTCTTTTTATATAAATGTGAATAACTCTGATTTTTACTAACTTAATATACTTGTACACATTAAAATCACAAAATCACATTATTATTATTCTGGCTTATAATCATGAAATAAATACTTTTATTCGCTTTTTTTTGTGAATAGAATTGTGTATGACATGTTAATTATGTTTTATAGGGGGCAATTTATGTACGACAATATTATTGAAATATGGTCACAGTCTTTAGAAATTATTAAAGAAGAAATTACCGAAGTTAGTTTTAATACTTGGGTAAAACCACTTGAACCAGGAAAGATCATCAATAATCAGTTTTATTTGATTGTTCAAACTGATTTTTATAAGGATATTCTTATTAATAGATATTCTTCACTAATTCAAAATGCAATCAAACAAGTTACAACAGTAACTTACAAAATTATTTTTATTGTGCCTGGTGTTGATGACATCATGGAAGAAAAGGTTACAAAAAAAGAACCTGAGGCATTTACTACATCTACTCTAAATCCTAAATACGTATTTGAAGAATTTGTTATTGGAAATAGTAATAGATTTGCACATGCTGCTTCTCTTGCAGTTGCAGAGTCTCCAGCTAAAGCGTATAACCCATTATTTATCTATGGTGGTGTTGGACTTGGTAAGACTCACTTGATGCATGCAATTGGTCATTATATATTAGAACAAAATAGAGATGCAAAAGTTGTATATGTTTCGAGTGAAAAATTTACAAATGAGCTAATCAACTCTATTAAAGATGATAAAAATGTAGAATTTAGAAATAGATATAGGAATGTAGATGTTCTATTAGTCGATGATATTCAGTTTATAGCTGGCAAAGAAAGAACTCAAGAAGAGTTTTTCCATACATTTAATGCACTGCATGAAGCCAATAAGCAAATTATCATCTCAAGTGATAGACCACCAAAAGAGATTCCTACATTAGAAGAACGATTGAGATCTCGATTTGAATGGGGATTAACAACAGATATTCAAGCACCAGATTTTGAAACAAGGATTGCTATATTAAGAAAGAAAGCAGAATCTGAAAATTATCAAGTCAATAATGAAGTTTTCGATTTTATTGCAAGAAAAATAAAATCCAACATTAGAGAGTTAGAAGGTGCATTAACAAGAGTTACAGCTTATTCATCATTAACTAATAAAGAGGTTTCTGTTGAACTTGCACACGAAGCATTAAAAGATATTATTTCTTCTAATAGACCCAAGCAGATCAATATTGATATGATTAAAGATGTTGTTTCTCAACATTTTAATATACAAATTGCTGATTTTGATTCAAAAAGAAGGACACGATCAATCACTTATCCAAGACAAGTTGCAATGTATCTTTGTCGTGAACTGACAGATTTATCATTACCTAAGATTGGTGAAGGCTTCGGAGGTAGAGATCATACAACAGTTATTCATGCTTACGACAAAATCAGTAATGAGATAAATGACAATCTAGATTTTAAAAATTTAATTCTACAATTAAGAAAAACACTCACAAGTGAATAAGTCCACAATATCATGTGAATAAGTATTTAAAAAATTGTTGATAACTATATGCTTCATTTACTTCTATCAACATGTTAATTAAAAGAATTTTCATCCACAAACAATTAACAGGCTAAATCCCTTGATATTAGTACTTTGAGATACTTATCACCATATTCACAGGCCCTACTACTACTGTTATATTAAATATATTAATATATATACTTTTTTAGATATACTTTTGGTTCTAAATTATAGGAGGTTATCCACATGAAACTTATATGTAAACAAAGTGATTTAGCAAATGCTTTAAATATTGTTCAAAAAGCAATCTCTTCAAAAACAACATTACCTATTTTAACAGGAGTACTTTTAGAAGCTAAAAATGGTTCATTGAAATTAACAGGTAATGATTTATCAATTGGAATAGAAAAATCAATTGAAGCTGAAATATCGGAAGAAGGTACAACTGTTGTTTCTTCTAGAATATTTGGAGATTTCATTAGAAAATTACCTAATGATAAAGTTGAGTTAACAATGGAAAATAATAAACTTTCTATAGAATGTTTTAAATCACATATAGATTTAGTAACCTATGATGCAATTGAATATCCAGAATTACCTCAAGTAGTAGAATCTAATGCCTTTAAAATCAACAAGATGTTATTAAAAAATATGATTAAGCAAACTATATTTGCAACATCTCAAGATGAAACACGACCTATTTTAACTGGATCATATATTGAGTTATTGAATGAGAAAATTTCTATGGTAGCAATTGATGGTTTTAGAGTTGCAATCAGAACTTCTAAATTAAATACACCAATTGAATCTAAAATAGTAGTACCTGCGAAAACATTAAATGAAATCAATAAAATTCTAGGATCAAGTGAAGACAATGAGCAAATAGAAGTCTTTATTACTGATAAAAACATTTTATTTAAGATTGACGATATTAAGATTGTTTCTAGATTACTAGAAGGTGAATATGTTAAATATTCTCAAATGATACCAAATGAGTTCAAAACTAAAATTGAAATCAATACTGCAGATTTATTAAATGGTATTGAACGTGTTTCACTGTTATCTAGAGAAGGAAAAAATAATTCAATTAAATTAAGTATTAAAGAAAATTTATTAGAGATTAGTTCAAATGTTGAAATAGGAATGGCTAATGATGAAATTCCATTAAAACTTGACGGTAATACATTAGATATAGGATTTAATCCAAAATATTTAATAGATGTATTAAAAGTAATTGAAAGTGATATTATCTATATGGAGTTTTTAGCAAATATTAGTCCATGTATTATCAGACCACAAAATAATGATAATTATACTTATTTAGTATTACCTGTTAGAATTCCAAATAGCTAAAACTTAATCACAAGATCTATCTTGTGATTTTTCAATAAAGGAGAAAATTATGAATCAAACAAAAAAAGATGTATACATCAGTACCGAGTTTATTAAATTGGATCAATTATTAAAATTTGCTGATGTTGTTGATTCTGGTGGCATGGCAAAAATGTTAATTGTAGAATCAGCGGTAAAAGTGAATGGTGAAATTATGAATATGCGTGGTAAGAAGATTAGACCAGGTGATATAATTGAAGTAGATTTCAGTATTGTAGACTCAGAATATGAAGAATCTTTTACATTAGCTGTTCATCAAGAATAATGAGGTAATATGTTTATCCATCATCTTTCTTTAAAAAATTTCAGAAATTATAAATCATTGGATTTATGTTTTAACAATCATATCAATATCATACTTGGGGAGAATGCTCAAGGTAAGACTAATTTGGTTGAATCTTTATATGTGCTTGGATTTGGTAAATCATTTAGAACTACACAAGATAAAGATTTAATTTTGATGTCTGAATCCTTTACGCATATATCAGCCCAAATAAGTAAAGAGGATAGAGAACTTCAAATAGACTTTAAGTACAACCAACAACAAAAAAAAGAAATAAAAATTAATGAAGTCCCACTTCATAAATTGAGTGAATTAATAGGCGAAGTAAATATTGTCATATTTTCACCAGAAGATTTACAGCTTATTAAGGGATCTCCTTCATTACGGCGCAAATATATTGATAAAAGTATTTCTCAAATCTACCCATATTACTATAGTTTGCTTGTGGATTATAATAAAGTACTCAAACAAAGAAATAATTTACTTAAACAAAAGAGTGTTTATGATATGATTGATATTTGGGATGAACAATTGGCTGATTTAGGTTCAAAAATAATGTCGTATAGACTGGATTTCTTAGAAGAACTAAAAAAAATCTGTTATGATATTCATTTTAAAATAAGTCAACAAAGAGAAGTGCTTAAAATCGAATATATTTCCAATTATTTACCCAAAAATTTGGGAGATTCAGATGTATATGATAAAATGTATAATGGAATATTAAAGAATCTTAAAACAAGATTAGAGCTTGATATCAGAAGAGGTTATACGTCAGTTGGACCTCACAGAGATGATTTACTATTTTATATAAATGATAATGAAAGTAAGAAGTTCGGATCTCAAGGTCAAGTAAGGACAACTGCTTTGTCACTTAAATTGTCTGAGGTTATAATAATAAAAAAATTACTTAATGAAAATCCAATTCTTATTTTAGACGATGTACTATCAGAATTGGATAAAATAAGACAAAATCAATTAATAAGTTATATTTCCGATATTCAAACATTTATAACAACAACCGAGATAAATAGTATTTTAGAGGATCATCTTTTAGATGCTAATATAATTCAAATTAAAGATGGTTCAACCATCTAAGCAGTTCATTCAGGAGGTAAAAATGGCAGATATAGTACATGATGAATATAACGCCGAACAGATTCAGGTCTTAGAAGGCTTGGAAGCTGTAAGGAAAAGACCGGGAATGTACATAGGTTCAACTAGTGCAAGAGGTTTACACCATCTCGTGTGGGAAATTGTAGACAATAGTATTGATGAGGCTTTAGCGGGTCATTGTGATGAGATTAGTATAAGCATTGGTAAAGAAAATACGATTATTGTTCAAGATAATGGTCGTGGTATGCCAACTGATGAACATCCAAAAATGAAAAAACCAGCAGTTGAAGTTATTCATACAGTGTTACATGCTGGTGGTAAATTTGGTGGTGGCGGCTATAAAGTTTCTGGTGGTTTACATGGTGTTGGTGCATCTGTAGTAAATGCACTTTCTGAATGGATGAAGATAGATGTATTTAGAAATGGTGAAATTAACCACATTGAGTTTGCAAGGGGAGCTACATCTCATCCACTAGAAATGATTGGCGAAACTGATATTAAAGGTACACGCACAGAATTTAAACCGGATCATGAAATTTTTGATGAACTGATTTATGATTATGATACACTGCGTGTAAGATTAAAAGAGCTCGCTTATCTTAACAAAGGCATCAAAATTATTTTCAATGATGAAAGAAATGATGAAAGAGATGAAGAAATTTATTACTATGAAGGTGGTATAAGTGAATTTGTACATTACCTAAATAGAAATAGAAAAGGTATTCATGATAAAATAATTTATGGTGAAGCAGTTAAAGACACAACGACTGTTGAAGTTGCTTTGCAATACACTGATGGTTATACCGAAAATGTATTTACATTTGCAAATAATATAAATACACATGAGGGTGGCACACATTTAAGTGGTTTTAGAAGTTCTTTAACACGTATTATAAATGATTATGGAAGATCTCATGGATTAATAAAAGAAAAAGATACTAATTTTACTGGCGAAGATGTTCGTGAAGGTTTGACTGCGATTATTTCTGTAAAATTAGAAGAACCTCAATTTGAAGGTCAGACTAAAACTAAATTAGGAAATAGTGAAATTAGGGGTATAGTTGAATCAATTAATGCTAATATTATTTCGACATTCTTAGAAGAAAATCCTATAGAAGCAAAAATTATATTGGAAAAATGTATCCGATCTTCTAAAGCACGTGAAGCGGCTAGAAAAGCACGTGAGATGACAAGAAGAAAAGGTGTTTTAGATTCTATGGCATTACCGGGTAAATTGGCGGATTGTGCTGAAAAAGATCCAGTAAAGTCTGAAATATATCTTGTCGAAGGGGATTCTGCCGGAGGTTCTGCAAAACTTGGCAGAGAAAGACAATTCCAAGCGATTTTACCTTTAAAAGGTAAAATTATGAATGTTGAAAAAGCTAATTTTACTAAAATATTTAATTCCTCGGAAATAAAAGCTATGATTACAGCTTTTGGTTGTAGTATAGGTGAAGATTTCGATATTGACAAATTAAGATATCACAAAATAGTTTTAATGACGGATGCCGATGTTGATGGTAGACATATAAATACTTTATTGTTGACGTTCTTATTCAGATATATGAGGCCATTAATTGAAAATGGACATATATACTTAGCAATGCCACCATTATTTAAAATAAAAAAGGGTAAAAAAGAACATTATGTTTATACAGATAAAGAACTAGAGGAGTTGTTAGCTGAAATAGGTAAAGATGGCATTACAATTCAAAGATACAAAGGTCTGGGTGAGATGGATCCTGAACAATTATGGGAAACTACGATGGATCCTTCTGTAAGAACATTAATAAGAATAAATATTAGAGATGCTGTTGAAGCTGATCAAATATTTGATACTTTGATGGGTGAAAAAGTAGAACCTAGAAGAGAATTTATTGAAGAAAATGCTAAGTATGTTTCTTACTTGGATATTTAGAGGTGAATCATGAAAGAACATAAAGATAATATAATTGATGCAGATATAAAAGATGAAATGAAAACCTCTTATATAGATTATGCTATGAGTGTTATAACAGCTCGAGCACTACCTGATGTAAGAGATGGTTTAAAACCCGTTCATAGAAGAATTTTATTTACCATGAGTGAATTAGGATTCTACAATGATAAACCGCATAAAAAATGTGTACGTATTGTCGGTGACGTACTAGGTAAGTACCACCCGCATGGTGACACATCTGTATACAATGCTATGGTTAGAATGGCACAAGATTTTGCAATGAGAAATCCACTTGTTGATGGACATGGTAACTTTGGTTCAATTGATGGTGATGGTGCTGCTGCCATGCGTTATACTGAAGCTAGAATGACTAAACTTGCAGCAGAAATGCTTAAAGATATAAAAAAAGATACGGTTGATATGATGCCTAACTTTGATGAATCTTTAATGGAGCCTAAAGTATTACCAAGTAGATATCCTAATTTACTTGTAAATGGTGCCAATGGTATTGCTGTTGGTATGGCAACGTCTATACCGCCACATAATTTAATAGAAATAATTGATGCAACAATAAAATTAATTGATGATAATGAAGCGACGCTTGATGATTTAATGGAAATAGTAACAGGTCCAGATTTTCCGACAGGTGCAACAATTCTTGGTATGGAGAGTTTTAAAAAGGGATATCGTACTGGACGTGGTAAAGCTGTTATAAGGTCGAAAAGTGAAATTGTTGATATTGGTAAAGGAAAATCAGCAATTATTGTGACTGAAATTCCATATCAAGTGAATAAATCTCGTATGATTGAAAATATTGCTGATCTTGTTAGAAGTAAAAAAATAGAAGGTATTACTGATTTACGTGATGAGAGTAATAGAAAAGGTATTAGAATTGTTATTGAACTAAGAAAAGATATTAATCCTAATATTCTATTAAATAAATTATACAAACACACCTCTCTACAAACATCATTTAGTTTAAATATGATCGCTTTAGTAGATGGTCAACCTAAGATTCTTAACTTATACGATATTCTTAGACATTATTTAAATCATCAAATAGATGTAGAAACAAGACGTGTTAAGTATGATTTAAAAAAAGCAGAAGACCGTGCTCATATATTGGAAGGGTTGTTAACTGCACTTGATCATATTGATGATATTGTTGAAATTATAAAAAAATCTTCTAATAGACATGAAGCGTGTGATAAGTTAATGGACTCGTATACATTATCTGAAATTCAGGCTAATGCAATATTAGATATGAGATTGCATAGATTGACAGGTTTAGAAAGAGAAAAAATTCAATCTGAATTTGACGACTTACAAAGTCTTATTAAAGAGTTAAAAGAAATTTTAGGTGATGAAACATTACTACTAGATATCATAAAAACAGATTTAATTAGAATTAAAGAAAAATATGGTAATGAACGTCGTACTGATATTGCATTTAGTATGGATGATATTGACTATGAAGATATGATAGAAGAAGAAGATGTGACAATTACTTTAACACATCAAGGTTATATAAAGAGAGTTTCTTCAGATACATATCAAACTCAAAAACGTGGCGGTGTAGGAAAAACAGGGCTTTCTACTAAAGAAGAGGACTTTGTTGAACATATTTTCAATACGTCAACACATGATTATTTATTATTCTTTACTAACTTAGGACGTGTATATAGAAAGAAAGCATATTATGTACCTGAGGCATCAAGAACTGCTAAAGGAACAGCAATTGTTAATATGCTTCAATTGATGCCTGGTGAACAAGTGAATGCAGTTATACCTGTTAAAGAATTTAATGATGGTTTCTTAATGTTATCTACTAAATATGGTGTTATTAAGAAATCTGCATTAATTGATTTTGATACTTCAAGGAAAACTGGATTGATAGCAATTAGTCTTAATGATGGTGATGAACTTATCAGCGTTAAGATAACATCTGGTGATGATGATGTTATTGTATTCTCAAATCAAGGTAAAGCAATACGTTTCCATGAAAAAGATGTAAGAAAAATGGGTAGAACGGCAACAGGTGTTAGATCTATTCTATTAAATAGTGAAGATTATGTTGTTTCTATGGAATTGATTACTGCTGAGTTAATTGAAAAGAGTGCAAGAGTATTAGCTATTTCAGAAAATGGATTTGGTAAACGTACACCACTAGTTGAATATAGAACTCAAACTAGAGGTGGTAAAGGTGTCAAGACATATAATATTACTGAAAAAACTGGAGTTGTAGTATCGGCAAGGATTGTAACTGAAGAAGAAGATGTTATGCTAATCAATTCAAATGGTATTATCATTAGGATTAGAGTAGCGGACATTTCTACATCTGGTCGTTCAACAAGTGGTGTAACACTTATGAGAACAAAAGGTGAAGATAAAATTATTGCTATGGCTAAAATTCAAGCAGGTGAAGAAAAAGAAGAAGAAATTGAATAAAAGGTGTTTAAAGGGAAAAAAAATGGTTATATTAACAACATAGCCCCCTTTAATATTCTAAATATTAAAGTTTGAGTTTACAATTATTCGTAAACTCTTTTTTTTTATTGTATAATAAGATTAGACACTTTTGAGAAGGGTATACCTATACAGGTATATAAAATAAAGGGGGGAAGAAATTTGTCGTTAAAAATAGTCAAGGAATTTAGTAAAGTAGAGCAAAGTTGGAATGTAGAATTGATTGGTGAACTGGATATTCTTACATCTGTGGATTTTAAAAAATCATTAACTGATATGTTAGATGAAATGGAATCGAATATTAAATTGAATTGCGAAAATCTTTTTTATATTGACAGCACTGGACTTGGAGTCATTATAGGTCTTTTAAATCGTGTAAAATCCAATAATTATAATATTTCAATAACTAACGCACAAGCAAATATTGATAAATTAATAAAAATATCTGGATTAGACAAAGTAATAGGAGTAGAAAAATCATCCTAAATAATTATTTTAATTGGAGAAGGTGTATTAATGAACAATGATGTAATTACGATAAAATTACCTAGTAAAGCAGAATATGTTAGCATTGCAAGATTAGCCGCATCAGTTATTAGTAATACCGTTGGATTTGATATTGAAGATATTGACGATATAAAAGTAGCAGTTGGTGAAGCATGTAACAATGCTGTACTACATGGTAAAAATGAAGAAGAAGTATATGAAATAGCCTTTAAGTTGTCTGATGAAAAAATACATATTGAAGTTAAAGATAATGGTATAGGTTTCGATGAAGAAAAATACGAAGAACCAGATTTAGATAATCTAAAAGGAAATGGTCTTGGTATTTATATTATGAAATCTTTGATGGACGAAGTAGATATTATAGCAAATGATAAAGACGGTACAACATTAAAACTTGTTAAATATTTAGAGTAACAATTTTACTAGGGGCTGATAAAATGAAGAATAAGTCTGAAGACTATATTAGAGAGAATTATGATTTATCAACACTTGAAAATAAACAACTTTTTAGGCTTTATAAAAATGTTAAAGAATCAGAACAAGATGATAAGTCTTTTGAATTAGAGATAAGAAATGAATTGGTGAATAGATATCTCTACATAGGAGAAATCCTTTCTAGAAAGTATGTCAATAAAGGAATAGAATTTGAAGATATCCTCCAAGTAGCTTCATTGGGATTGATATATGCTATTCAAAGATTTGATATTGATCGCGGATTCGAGTTTTCTAGTTTTGCGACACCGACTATCATTGGAGAGATTAAGAAGCATTTTAGAGATAAAGGTTGGTCTATTAGAGTACCGCGTAGAATTCAAGAACTTTCTAAAAAAGTTAATTTGGCAAAAGTATCTTTGCAACAGGAATTACAAAGAGTACCTAAAATCGCGGATATTGCAAATTATTTATCATGTACAGAAGAACAAGTTGTTGAAGCTATAGAAGCTTCTCAAGTATACTCACCAAAATCTTTGGATATATATTATTCAAGTAATGGTGACGATAAGGATATTCAATTGATGGATATTGTAGGTTCTGAAGATAAATCTTTTAGTGATATTGAAAATAGTGATTTTATTGAGAAGTGTATGGAAAAATTAAATCCTATTGAAGTAAAAATTATTAGTGATAGATTTTTTAAGTCTAAAACACAAATGCAAGTTGCTAATGAACTTGGCGTTTCTCAAATGACCGTTTCAAGAATGGAAAAGAAAATTATATTTAAATTTAAGAAAGAATATATACGTTTAATAGATATATAACCGCTTATTGCGGTTATTATTTTCTGAATATTAGAATATAATATTTAGGTGTTGACTTTCTATTGGAATATTGATATTATAAACAAGTTGCCAGTTGAGGTGAAAACAACAGCGACACAGTAATAAAATAAATATTGAATAACGCTTGACAAAACGAAACAGAAATGTTATTCTAATATAGTCGCTGACAGAGATGCAGCAACGACACAGAACATTGAAAACTGAACAGTAT
>JAEIOD010000046.1 GCA_016342415.1 Clostridiales bacterium | reverse complement strand
CATAAAGATTTGAAGTTAATTATATTAAGAAAGGATATGTCAAAGTGTTGCAAATACGTACTTGACATAAAGAGGTCTTATGACACTAAAAGAATTGGTACAATTATGTGAGTTTGATAGGTTTTTTAAAGAGCTGCTTACAAACTATACCGAAATAAATGAAGACAGTATGGAAAGAGTTCAAAGAGGATTTAAAGATTTACAAACCTTAGAAGTGAGTGATACAAAAGAACAATTCGAGATTCAAGTCGATTTTATAGAAGATGAGAATTATTATGATGTTTCTGGAAAAAAACCAGATGATGAGGACTTGTATAGTTTGATGTTAATTGATTGGAAAGATTGGTTAACCTTTACGGTAGAGGAATCTATCTTTCAAAAATGGATGCCAGAAGAAGTGTTGGCACATATATACTGGGAAATGACATGGGATGGATTTACTTATGAGGAAACCAAAGAAAGTCAATTGGTAGCAGAGTTAGAAGCATCTTATATTGCTGCTTTAGAAACTTTAATAGGGGAACTCAAATATAAAAAAACTATTGAAATAAAAGACTTAAAAGAGTATATAGAAAAATATCAGAATACAGACTCTAAAGACGTTAAATTGGCCATTGAGTTTTCTTTGGAAGAATTGGTAAGGGAAAAAGACTTATCTGTTGAGGTGCAACTCTATTTAGAAGAGATATTGGAAAATGAGGATTTGAAGCAACTTCTTAAGGACAAGAATAAAAATGAGTAAAGAGAGTTATTTAACTTATTACCTGCAGTACTTGAACTATAACTATCACACTTCGGTTGTATCCTGTGAACAGAGAAGAATACCGCTTAATGAACATTATTACTATTATGTTATTGCAACTGAAATAGAGGGGAAGGATATTTATTCCGTACATCCAGAATTGTATAACTCTTTCATAAAAATAAAACAAAAGGATTCAATACAAGAAACTTTAGAAGTATTTCAGTTAAAACACCCCTCATTAACTTTGAGATGTTTTTATAGAATGTCTTTGGGGAGATATGCAAAAAAGTTAAACAATGAAGCGAAGGTTTTTACGAAAGATGATTTAGAAAATGGTATTCAATCACTAACAGAAGAAGAAAAAAAATTTCATCGTATCAGACAGCTACGGTATATAAAACAGAAGAATAAGTTTATTGTGAAAAAAGACAATCAAATAGCCGCAATTGCAAGGATTACAGATATTGACCACGGTGGTGGTAACATCGCAGTTTATTCAAACCCTGATTTCAGATGTAAAGGTTATGGTAAAATGGTTGTCAGTAAATGTATTGATTGGTGCGCTGACCATGATATTATACCAATATACTTAGTGGATGTTGACAATACGGCATCTGTGAATTTAGCAAAGTCATTAGGTTTTACGTGTTATTCGAAAGAATATGCGTTGAGTATAGAAATTTAAGTGAGGTCATATGAAACTAGCCATATTTTCAGATATACATGGCAATTTAGAAGCACTAACAGCTATTATAGAAGATATAAAAAATAAAGAAATAACTGAAGTATACGCTTTAGGTGATACAATAGCAATTGGTCCTAGTTCGAAAGTATGTTTAGAAACCATTGTTCGAGAAAATATTAGAATGACAAAAGGTAATCACGAAATGTATTATCTGATTGGTACAGAACATTATGTTACGATGTCAGAAAATGAAGCCAAACATCATAAGTGGATTAGAATGCAGTTGAATGAGCAATCAAAAAGATTTGTTGAATCTTGTCCATTTGAATATACTTATGAAGCACATGAGAAACAAATAAAAATGATGCATTTTGCTCATGATGGAATTGATTTCATTAATTCAACAGATTCAAAAGGTATATCTGATATGTATCCACAAACGGGATATTTGATTGTTTATGGTCATGAACATAATGGAACAGAGTTAATGGAAGTTAATGAATCTCACTATCTTGGTCTTGGATCTAGTGGTTGTAGGAAAGACAATCAAACATTTTATACTATAATAGAACTGACTGATGAAGGATTTGAAATTGAAAAAGTATGGCTGACATTTAACAGAGATCAATTTATCGAAAGGATGAAGTCAATAGAATATCCTGAAAAAGATTTTGTATCTAGAATCTTCTTTGGTATTAAAGAAGGAGAATAAAATGAAGGCTATAAAAGAAATAATAAAACTGATGTTGCAATTGATGACAGCTGTTCTTATTGTTATGTTTCTCAACAGTTATGTATTTGCTTTTAGTGGTGTGAGTGGTCAATCCATGAACAACACATTGAATCATGGAGATTTTTTATTGGTGGAAAAAATAAGTTACTATAACAATAGTCCCGAAAAAGGTGACATTATTATTTTTCTGAAAGGTGAAACAAATGAGTCTTTATTAGATCAATTCTCAACGACTTTAGAGGATTATAATTTGAAAATCCATGGAGAGGTAAGAAAAAACCGATTGGTAAAAAGAGTCATTGGACTTCCTGGTGATATTATTACAATAAAAAATAATCAAGTTTATGTCAATGGTGAATTGACCTCAATCGAATCTTCTGTTGAACCGACAACAACAAGAAATATTGGCTTCCCATTGACGGTACCGAACGACCAAGTCTTTGTACTTGGAGATAATAGACCCAACAGCAATGATAGTCGAACCTTTGGTTGTGTGGAGATGAAGAGTATAGAAGGAAAAGTCCTATTAAGACTTTGGCCTTTTAATACTTTAGAAAGCTTTAATTAAACATTTTCTTTGTTATATGGTATGATGTAAAATAGAAAAACGAAAAAAGGTGGTCGGCGTATGAAACTAGTAAGTGATTATAGAGTAAGAGTAACCAAGTGGTTGTATTTGACTCTCCTCCCTTTGGTAGTATATTTTATTTTGTTTAAAACATATATTTATGATTTGGTAGCGGGTGGCATTATCTTTGTATATTGGACATTATTGCTCATGTTTATCAGTCGTTATATTAAAGTATGGTTAAAAAATCAACTGGAAAAAAGAATGCACTTTGAACCCATTGCTTATTATAAAACACTAAAGCCAAAATCATTTCCATCTAAAATGGTTTCAGCAATAGACATACAAAAAATTGAAGGTTATCCGGTAATCGTGTTGATGGCCATTCAGATAATAGCAATTATGTTATCCTATTCAGCATTGGGAGATGTATACTTAACAAAAATATTGGTGGGTGGATTTATCTTATCCTTTAATATCAATTACTCAAATTTCTGTTATATCAAAAAGACATTAGATTATCCAAATGCAATGTATGAATACAATAAAGTTTCAATTAAGATTTATGACACACCCATTAATGGAGAATATGTATCTTAGAAGTTGTGGTCATCACAGCTTCTTTTTATGCTAAAATATATAGAAAGAGGTGTGAAATGGAGAAAATAATAAATCAATTGATTGATGATATTTTAGAGATACTACCTATAGGTCATCATGAATTAAAAAGACATTTAGTTTATCGAGTTATTACAGAACAACAAGATTATGTTGTTAAGTTTTTTTCTTTTAAGAATAGGTTAGAAAGTGAAGTCAAGGCTCTTCAACTACTCGAAAATTCTCATGTACCAGTACCAAAAGTTATAAACTACGGTGTCATAGAAGGCCATGATTATATGCTGTATCATTATGAAGAGGGTATAACACTTGATAAAGTGATTCATGAAATAGATCCGAAAAATTTAGAAACTCTATATAGACAGGCAGGTATTTACCTTAAGCAGATACATACATTCGGAGAAAACGAACCATACGGACGTTTAGCTGTTTCGTCATATAACTCACATAAAGAGGCAATGGCATATGAGATTTCAAGGATTTATAATCATTTAAGACAACATAAACACCCAGATGAAGTGATAATAGATCGAGGCATACAAGCACTTGAAGATGCTAGAGAGACTGAAGGCATACCGATTAAAGGATTGTGCCATATGGATTATAACTCAAGAAATATACTTGTTAAAAAAGTAAATAGTTGTTATGAAATAATAAAGATAATAGATTTTGAACAAGCCGCCATTACAGATATTAAAAGAGATTTGGTTAATGTGTATCAGAAATTTATCAAAAACAAACATGATTTAAAATCATTTTCAGAGGGGTATGGTGAAAATATTTCTGGTCATGTCCACAGCGAAGAAGCAAAGCTCTATCATTTGCATTATGGTCTTTCCATTTGTAGTTGGTCATTACCGGTAGACACAATTCATTATCAAGAAGGTATCGATATTCTGAAGGAGTATACCGATGATAGAGGTGCTAAATAAAAAAGACTACATTTACATCCATGTGGACCATGAGAGAAAAGAAGCTTTAAGTTGTATAAGAGTGAAGGTTTTAAAATAGAGGCAATAAGAAAAGACGCTTATTATATGAAAAGAGAACATTAATGAAAGCAATTATATTATCAGGTAGTTTAAGAGAAAACAGCAACACGGAAATCTTAGCAGAATCCGTTATAAAACATTTGGAAAAACATGATTATGACGTTGAAATGGTAAAAATAAAAGAAAAACACATTGAACCGTGTACAGCATGTTGGACATGTCAGGATATATTTGAGTCTCATGGTTGTCCCAAAAAAGATGATATGTATGAAATCTATGAGGGAGTATTGGAAGCGGATGTTATTTTATTTGCAAGTCCAATTTATTCTTGGTACTGCACACCACCATTAAAAGCAGTGATGGATAGACTGGTTTATGGTATGAATAAATATTATGGAAGAAAAAGAGGTCCGAGTTTATGGGCGGATAAAGTCTGTGGTTTGATAACAACTTGTGGTTATGAAATAGAAGCAGGAGCAGGAGTACTAAATGAAGGTCTAAAAAGATATTGCGAACATTCAAATTTAAACTATATTGGTATGTGCGCTGAAAGAGATATGGCAGGTAAAGAACATTTCAGAAGAAATGAAGCAATGGAACATACCAGATGTTTTGTTGAAAGAATAGTAGAAGCAAAAGGAGTTTAAATTGGAAAGACTAATCTTAGTAGATGGACATAATATGTTATTCAGGTTATTTTTTGGGATGCAACGTTCCATAAGACATAAAGATGGCAGAGATGTTAAATGTGCAGTTGGTTTTGCCAGTAGTTTGAGTAAACTGGTAGAGGAATTTGATGCTAATAAACTATTGGTCTTATTCGATAGTATCACAAGTACGACTTCAAGAGTTGAAGCTTTCCCGGATTATAAGCAAAATAGAGTAGATTATTCTCAGGTAGAACCTGAAGATAATCCATTCACACAATTGCCTGATGTTTATAAAACATTGGATTTATTAGATATTGGTTATATAGAAGCTGATGGATTTGAAGCCGATGATTACATTGCATCCATCTGTAAAGTTTATCAAGATCTTTATGAAATTATTATTGTATCCACAGACTCGGATTTCAATCAATTAATCAATGATCGTGTGAGTGTTTATAAACCTAGAGGCAAACACAGTATGATGTTAACACCCGTGGTTGTTGAAGAAAAGTTTAGTGTCCGACCAGATCAGATTATTGAATACAAATCATTAATTGGAGATACAGCTGATAACATTCCTGGTATCAAAGGCATAGGACCTAAGAGAGCTGCGGAGATACTATCTTATGGGACTCTAAATGAAATTATAGAAGGTACCACAGAAATCCCAGAGAAGTTTTTATTGAAAGTAAAAGAACATGAGGATATATTGAAAAGAAACAAAGCTTTGATTCAAATGACAATGGATGTGCCGTTTGAACTAAATGACGAGAGTATAACCATTGGATTTGACTCATTCTTTAAACCGATGAGTATTATTAAACAATTGTAAATCTAACAGGAAGGGTGCGAAAGCACTTTTTTTTGTGAACATAATTTCACATATTCTTGTGATAATTCTAAGGTATTTCTCCAGCATACTGTTAATAACATCAGATACACCAATAGATAAATGTTGAGAAAATAACAGAACACATAATTTCACATAATTGCTTGATGATTCACACATATCAAGATGATAAAGTGTAAATAACAAAAAAAGAGGAGAAAGAATATGAAGAATTTAAAGAGAGTTATAGCAGTAGCATTGGTAGTTTCATCATTAGTAGGAGCGACAGCGTTTGCAGATACAAGTTCAGTTTCAATCACAGATCGAGTAAATCAACTGATAGAAGAAGGTTATACAGAATCTGAAATCAAAGGTGTTTTAGAAAGCGAAGGTTTTGCACTTGAAAGACCAAAAAAAGATGGTAAAGCACATATTGAGCTGGATGAGGAGACAAAGGCAGTAGTTAATCAAATGAAAGAAGACGGTGAAAGCAAAGAAGAAATAAAAGCTTATCTGGAGTCTAAAGGTTATACAGTACCAGAAAGAAAAGAAAAACCATTACCCTTTGATTTAGACGAAGAAACAAAAGCGGTCTTAGAACAAATGAAGAAAGACGGCAAAAGCAAAGAAGAAATAAAAGCTTATCTGGAAACACAAGGTTATGAATTGCCAGAAAGAAAAGAAAAACCATTACCCTTTGATATAGATGAAGAGACAAAAGCGGTCTTAGAACAAATGAAGAAAGACGGCAAAAGCAAAGAAGAAATAAAAGCTTATCTGGAAACACAAGGTTATGAATTGCCAGAAAGAAAAGAAAAACCATTACCCTTTGATATAGATGAAGAGACAAAAGCGGTCTTAGAACAAATGAAGAAAGACGGCAAAAGCAAAGAAGAAATAAAAGCTTATCTGGAAACACAAGGTTATGAATTGCCAGAAAGAAAAGAAAAACCATTACCCTTTGATATAGATGAAGAGACAAAAGAAGTCTTAGAACAAATGAAAGCAGATGGTACGTCAAAAGAAGATATCAGAACATATTTGAAGTCTATGGGTGTTAACTTTGAAAGACCTACACCAGGTTCAAGCAACTAAGACAATTAGAACAAGAGGCGGAAGTCTCTTTTTCTATCGTTTCAAAAACATAGATGTTATAATGTAAAAAAGGAGTGAAAGTATTTATGTTGTGTTATTTAGTTGAAGATGAAGAAAATCTAAACACTCTGCTGTCGTTTTCATTAAAACAAGAAGGCTATGAAGTGAAGACCTTTTTTACAATGAGTGAAGCTGCATCGTGTATACATGATTCTGTTGATGCATGGATTGTAGATATCAATTTACCTGATGGTTCTGGATTGGATTTAGTACAAAAGTTAAAAGCAAATGATTCAAAACAGGTAGTGGTGATTATATCAGCACGAGATTCTGAAATAGATAAATTATTAGGACTTGAAATAGGTAGTGATGATTATATTACTAAACCTTTTCTGCCTAGAGAGCTCAGTATAAGACTCAATCGATTGATGGATTCAGTTAAGAAGAACAATGATAAAAAGAATTTTGGATTGTTAACAGTTGATTATATCAAAAGAATGGTTTTCGATTCTGGTAAACCACTAGATTTAACAAGTAAAGAATATGATATGATTGCCATGTTCTCGAACCATCCCAATCAGGCTTTTAGTAGAGAACAAATATTGGAATTGGTTTGGGGCCATGATTACTTCGGTACAGATAGAGTGGTGGATGACCTTATAAGAAGAATACGAAAGAAATCAGAACATCTGCCAATTGAAACGGTTTATGGTTATGGTTATAGATGGTGTGGTCATGAAGGCTAAAAACCTATTCAAAAAAAATATGTTTCTCATTTTAATACCGCTTATTCTTATTAGTTTCACAGTTGTTGGTATTTCTAAAAATGTTATTGAGACATATTTTAGAAATGATAGTTTTAAGATACTCAACAGAGAATTGGAATTATATGACAATCCCGTTGAAAGAGCACTGACTATAAAAGAAAAAACTCAATCACTCGATTTGGTAAAACCATCTCCAAAGCAAGATTTAGATACATTATTTAAACCCAATAAAAGTGTGCAAAGTGTTTATCTATTTGAAACCAATAACGGCAAATTCAAGTTTTTCCATGATGATGAGACAGCTGTTAGTCTTGAGTTAGAAGGACTTATCGGCAATACAGTTTGGCCTTTACAAGGTGAATCCAATTTTGGACCTGAAAAAATATTTTATGCGATAGTCCCGGTTAAGAACTCGCTTGTTATTGAAAAATTCAGAGTACCTAAAGATGCTAAGCTATATCTGCTCTCTTATATTTCAGAGTCTTACAGTTTAGAACTAACTCAATCCGTTATGACTATTTTTATTGCAGGTTTATCGGTATTAATTGGTTTAACAATTGTGATTCTATTTTTCGTTTTCAGAAAAATAAGTTTAAGATTAAAAGAATTAGAAGAAGGAACCTCCAAAGTTGGACGAGGTCAATTTGATACTAAGATTTCTATTGAACCCTATGATGAAATAGGCAGATTAGGTGAAGCTATGAATCGGATGAGTAAACAATTACATCTGATACAAGAAGAACAAGCTGAAAACTTTCAGACTATAGGTCACGAATTGAAGACACCTATCATGGTGATGCAGGGATATTTAGACGCCATGGTTCATGACCAATATCCGAGTGGTAGTAAAGAAGAAAGCATGAGAATTTTAATTCAAGAACTAAATCGCTTGGAAAATTTAACAAAAGATGTTCTAATTATCAGTAAAGTGGATTATTTATCTAGAAACAACGTTCAGATGAAAACACTCCATTTGAGTGAACAGTTTAGAAGTATTTCAGACCTTTTAAATATTGAGGATAAGATTCAAATAACCATTACTGGTGAACATGACATCATCGGAGATGAGGAGTCTTGGCATAGGATTATTGAAAATATTATTTCTAATAATTTAAGATATGCTAAATCTGAAATAAGAGTTTCGTTGGGAACCGACATAATTATTAAAAATGATGGACCACCAATAGAGTCTCATTTACTGAGCAAAATTAAAAGTCCGTTTGTAAAAGGTAACAAGGGAAGAAGTGGATTGGGATTAACCATCGTTTCAAATACCTTAAAACTCTATCATTATCAATTGGAATTGAGAAATACATCAGACGGTGTTGAATATCATATAAACAAAGAGACTGAATAGTCTCTTTTTAATTTCAATTTGAAGTGGTTTTCTCAACATATTATATGATAAAATTAGTTCTAAATGTAAAAACTTACTAGTAAGGAGGCTGAATGAGTACAGATTGGTCAATCAAGGTACAAGGTATCGAAACACTTAATTTGTCAAGAACCCTAAGATTTACAGAGGATTTTATTGAGAGTTGGATAAAAAAAGTAGGTTTGAAAAAAAAGGACAGCGTGTTGGAAATCGGCTGTGGTCCTGGAACTTTTACAAGAGTGCTCAGTAGAAAACATAAGGGCAGGATTGTAGGACTCGATTTAGACACTAACTTTATAAACTATTGCAATCAGGAGAGGACTCATCATAACCTCGAATATATTCAAGGAAACGCCTTGGAAGTACCGTTTAAAGACAATAGTTTTGATATTGTTTCTTCTCATACGGTCATTGAACATGTACAAAATGAACTATTCTTAAAAGAACATTTGAGACTCCTAAAGCCAGGTGGGACGGCAGTGGTCATGAATGTCAGAAATGAAGGCAGAATTGAATATGATCCAGATGTGTCAACGGATAGAGAAAAAGAATTGATGACAGTTATTGGCAACTGTTTTGATAAAATATGTGAAGAAGTTTCAATATGTGAACATCAGAATTCTCCAGAAGAAATATTGAAGCTTATGACAAAATTAGGCTTCAAGTCCATTCGTTTAGAAGTTTTACCCTATCTAATATGTAGTGATAACATGGACTTCAGAACTCAAATTATAGAGTATAAAAAGAAGAGTCAACTGGAATTTGTTGAGATGGCCTTACTACACGATAGTTCACTTCTCACCATAGAAGAAATAAACGAATTGAAAGGTTTGATCCAGAACAAATATTCAATTAAAAATACATGGTCTTTTTCATATGTACCATTGATGATCTTTATTGGAAAGAAAGGAGAGTCGTATGATCAGTAATATATCAAGAGTAGGATTATCGGGTGTTAATGGTGATATTGTATATGTCTCAGAAGATCAAACGACTTTGTTGTTATCAGATGGTGCTTCGGGTGCTGGAGACGATGGTAAACAAGTGATGTCAAAGCTCTGTAGAGATACTGCGGTAAACTTTCCCTATAAAACATCAGGATTACTACCCAAAGAGTACTTAGATAGATTGATTAAAACCATAAATAAGGATTTGATTGATATATCCCAGAAAAAAGATAAACTTCATTTTGGTACCATTGCAGTAGCCATAATAGATCAGGATCAAATAACAGCGACCACTTTAGGCGATTCACCAATTTATTTTGCTCATGAAAATATTGTAGAAGAACTGTCTATAACGCCAAGAAAGTTTGAATGGATGATAGAACAGGGATTCTTTGATAAAGAAGCTTATGAAGGGTATATCAGTCATATGCACCCTATGTTGTGGAGTTCCTTTAATCAATTCATTCCCATGATAGTCCCTTGTCATAAAATAGAAACCCGTACCACTTCCAAAGGAGATATACTTGTACTTTGCTGTGATGGTATCAGTGATTGGTTTGAAAAAGAGGAATTGATTGAATACATCAAACTGGAAAGTTTAGAAAACATCTGTGATGTTGCAAAAAAAAGGTCTTTGGAATTTAATGATTATATGGATGATCAAAGTATAATCGTCGCAAAATTTTAGGAGGGTGTATGCTAATAATGAATAGTAAAGAAAAGTCTCTAGGATTTATTACAAAAGATCAAATGACCAAAGGTGGGAAATGGCGCTTAATAAGAGTCCCACCTAGTTGTGAAGTTTGTGAATGTGATAAGGGATTCAAACTGATAAAAAAATACTATAATCCACTTTCAAATATCGATGCAATATATATTATAGAATGTAGGTGTTGCCAAGATCAAACTGAATTAGAGCATGACGAATACAAACAGATAAAAAAGGTTGTTGCCTTAAATAAAAAATATGAAGATAAGAAAATAGAACAAATGATATATTTACAAAAGTTGGATAAGTTATTAGAGTAATTGAATTTAAATATATTTTTTTGAGCAAAGAGATATGGGGTATAGTTATAAAAACATCAATTTAAATACGAAAGAGGTGTCTATGTCTATTATTGAGAAAAGTATACTATTAAAAGTTCAAAAAGAACTTGCATTCAGTTATTTTGTTGAACCTGACTTAATAACTAAATGGTTGTGTAATGATGCTATAATCAATCCAACAATTGACGGTGCTTATGAATTGTTTTGGGATCTAGAAGACAGAAATCACAATAGCACCATAGGGTGTAGAATACAAAGTATAGATGCGCCTAACCATCTATCCTTTGATTGGAAAGGGCCAATAGAATTCGAAAAATTTATGAATGATGCAGATCCTTTGACACAAGTTGTGGTTATGTTTTCAGAAGTGGGAGATGGTATCAAAGTAACTTTACTACATAGTGGTTGGAAACGTTCGGATAATTGGCGAAAGGCAAAAGACTATTTTGATCAAGCTTGGGATGGTGCTTTTCAAGTTCTAAAAGAATCAATTGAAAAAAGTTATTAAAATAGGATATGTTGCATATCTTATTTTTTTGTTAATTAACTATAAATTTACCAAAAGTGAAATTGCTTAATCTTATAAGTGTTGCTACAATAAACAAATGGAAGGATAAATGATGGATTACGTAAAATACATAAGAGAAATGGTTGGGCATAAACCCATAATACTGGTAGGTTCAGTGACCATACTGCACAAAAATAATCAAATACTTTTACAGAAGAGAAAAGGTAGTGCTGTATTAAAATGGGGCCTACCCGGAGGATTGATGGAAATGGGCGAATCTGCCGAAGAAACAGCTAGAAGAGAAATCTATGAAGAAACACAACTTAAAGTGGGTACTTTAAATTTAGTTGATGTCCATTCCGGATCTGGTTCTTTTATCAAAGTGCACAATGGAGATGAATTTTACAGCGTATCCATTGCTTATGAGACTGAGGATTTTAACGGTATACTCAAAATAGATAAAAAAGAATCATTGGATTTTAAGTATTTTCCATTTGAAGACTTACCAAAAAATATGGTAGGGAGTCATATGACCTTAATTCAATCATTTCTAAAGAAGAGGTAAAAATGAAAGTAAAATACGATTGTATAGAATGTCTGACAAGACAGACCATAACTTTGGCAAAAAAAATGACTGATGATGAAATATCGCAGCAAAATATAATCAGTTTTGGCTTAAAAGCATTAGGAGAACATAGTTTTAAAGTTGCTCCACCTTTAATTACAGGACTGGTATATGAATATGCTCAAGTGATTTCGGGTGTAGTAGATGCTTTTAAAGAAGATAAAAAAGAACATAATTTAATCGCACAAGACATGATAGAAACCATGGATTTAAGAAGTAAAGTACTAATGAGCGAACAGCCTTTTGATACAGCGGTTAGACTGAGTATTGCAGGGAATATAATCGATTTTAGTGTGGGGTATGATATCGATGAATCTTTAATAAAAGACTCAGTTGAGTTATGTTTGACTTCTGAAATTCATGGTGAGTCGACTCATACACTAAAAGAAGCGGTTGAGAAGGCCAAAAAAATATTGGTACTTGGCGACAATGCCGGTGAAATTGTCTTTGATCAACTGTTGGTATCCTTCTTGCCAAAATGCAAAACAACTTATGTAGTTAAGGGCGGACCTATTGTTAATGATGCGACTATGGTAGATGCAGAAACTGTAGGCATGACCAAACTCTTAAAAGTTATCGATACGGGCTCTACAATACAAGGTACGATGTTAGACCACTGCTCAGAGGAGTTCAATAAAGTATTTGATGACTCAGATTTAATCATTTCAAAAGGTCAGGCAAATTATGAAACACTCAATCATTTGTCTGATAAGAACATCTATTTCTTATTAAGAGCAAAATGTGATTGTATAGCAGATGAAATAGGATGTCAACAGAACGACTTTGTCATAATTAAGCCATAAAAAAAGCATAGGTTACCTATGCTTACAAATACTCTGGATTCTTTTTAAAATAGACTCTCTCAGATTGATCTTTACTATGATCAATCTTTTGGTTTAAAGATGTTAAGATCGATTGAAATTCGTTGATATCCTCGGATGAAACATTGTAATAGAGAATTAGATCCTCAAATTTATTAATAGCAAGTTTCATTTGTTGAAGAAACTCTATAAACTCATTGATGTTATTTGAAGCAGTCAAATTCTTGAATTGCTCGATATCAATAGAGATTGTTTCCACAACGCTTTCCTCATTAGCGAATGCCTTTAATGGCAAAGGATATGGTTTGATTCTTTCTAGGAAGTACTCATCATTTTTATTAATATTGTAGACATAGGCAACTTTAATATTATTAAATTCAAATTTGACATAACACAGTTTTGAGTTGATAACCTCTACATCTGCACCCATTTGTCTTAATTTCATAGTTTGATGAAGTTCTGTTGCTTTGATCAATTTTTTCATAAAAAGCTCCTCTCTAAATCAGTATAAATCTAAACGTAGAAAATGCCAAGGTATACAGCTGAAATTGCAATACTGACCAACATCAACGGAAAACCAACCTTCATATATGCACCGAAAGATAATCGGTGGCCTTTCTTTTCTAACATACCACTCACAATAACATTTGCTGAAGCACCAATCAATGTACCGTTACCACCCAAACATGCACCCAGTGATAAAGCCCACCAAACAGAAGTCATATCAAGTCCGCTGATAGCACCTAACTTCGCTAATAATGGAATCATTGTTGCAACAAAAGGAATATTATCTAAAAATGCTGATGCAATTGCTGAAACAAATAAAATAATAAAAGTTAATAATACAACGTCGCCATTCGTGATGCGAACCAACTGCTCAGCTAAATAATCTAAAGCACCAACTTCTTCAAGTCCACCAACTAAAACGAATAATGCGCAGAAGAAGAAGATTGTGTTCCACTCAATTTCAATGAATATCTCTTCTGGATCCAGCTTACTGACAAATAGAAGAACAGCTGCACCAGAAATGGCTATGGTCGCTGATTCTAATCCAAAAGTACCATGAATCATGAAACCAATCATAGTCATCACTAATACAATTACACTTTTTCTAAGCAATGCCATATTTTTAATCGCCAAGTTTTCATCCAATGATAAAATCTCTTTTCTTGCTGATTCCTCACAGGTGTAACAGCCTTTATAAATTGTTTTTAATAAAAATAATGTTACGATAAAAATGACAACAACAACAGGACCAAGATTAACAAGGAAATCCATAAAGGATAAACCTGTAGCACTACCGATCATAATATTGGGTGGATCACCAATAAGTGTTGCTGTACCACCAATGTTTGCCATTAATATTTCTGGAACCAGAAACGGTATTGGATTCAATTTGAGTGTGTCTGTTATAACCAAAGTAATTGGTGCGATTAATAAAATTGTTGTTACATTGTCTAACAATGCAGATGCCACAGCGGTAATAATTAAGAATAAGACCAGTATACCCCAGGGCTGTCCTTTAACTGCTTTTACAGATTTGATTGCCAGGTATTCAAAAATGCCTGATTTTCTGGTAATCGTTACTATAATCATCATACCAATTAGAATACCGATGGTATTGAAATCGATGTGCTCTATGGCTGATTCCTGCTTCTCGACACTCAGTAGCATCATTAAAGCTGCACCAGTCATTGCAACGGCAACTCGGTTAAATTTTTCTGTAACGATAAGTAAGTAAGTGATTGAAAAAATTGCAATTCCTAAAACAATGTGATCTAAAGTCATAATTTCCTCCATAAAAAATAGCCACACAAACCAAGCACATCGTGCTTTTTGCAGAAGCTATCATCCGAATCGGCATTTTGAAAGTTAAACTTTCAGGGAGAGCATCATCTCCTATTTCTTTAACATAGCCGATTATACTCCTCTAATCAGAAAAAGCAATACTTTTTCATAAAAAAAATCAGGATACCGATTTCAGAAAAATGTATACTTGGATACACATTTGCCTCTTAAGTAACGTTTGTCTTGTAATAATTGCAAACACTTGATTATGAAAGGTTTAAAAGAGTATACAATCTGATTATTTTTTTTATAACTTGTTGTCTACATAGCACAAATATTTAGAGCTGATATAATATAGTGGAGGAGAAATATATGAATAACTTTAAATTACCAAAAGATAAGAGTGAAATAATAGATGGTTTAGTCGAAAAAGTCAAAAGGGACTATCAAGAGGATATAGATGCGGTTATTTGCTATGGATCATATGTCACACAGACATACAATGAACTGTCTGATTTGGATTTCTTTTTTATTCCCAAAACAAAGAAGGCAAATGAAATGTCTTTGCAATTTATAATAAATGAGATTGGTTATGATTTTTGGCCAATCACATGGGAAAGACTTGAAGGATTTATCAAGTTAAAAGAAGATTTTGTTTCTTTAATAGGCAAGGGAGAATTGGTTTATTATAGAAATGATGACGTCCTGAGTAAGTTTTATGATATGAAGATGCGTTCACAGAAGTTATTGGATGCAGATTTGAAAACAGCCATACGGAAACATTTATATAAATCAAAAGCACTGTACTTTGACATGTACCAAGAAAATTCAGATTATGTATCTGAAATTCTAGATCATTTGATAACAGCAGTAGCATATATAAACAAGCAATATATTATCAAATCACCTAGTCATCTAAAAGAGGAAATCAAATATTATGAAGTTCTACCAGTTGATTTTGAGGAGCGTATAGAGAAAATTATTTCACATAGTTATATGGTTATCAGTACTGAGATAGAAAAGCTTATCCTAGATGTAGAAAAATTATCGAAAAAGCAATTTGATAAGCATCATATCGTTGAGTTAAACGGATTTTATGAAGAATTGAAATCGACTTACAATAAAGTGTATCACGGTTGTGAAGAAAAGGATCTTATGAAAGTTTATTTTGCATTAAGCCAAGTCTGTAAGGCAACAAAAGATGTCTTGAAAGAAAATTATAACGCCTATCCTTTTCCGGATTTAACCAAAGAAGTCAGATCAAAAAGGTTCGATTCCATAAAAAACATGACTAAGATTCACGAGGAAACATTTTGTTTTATACTAAAAGAACATAATGAGATTGTTAATACATTCTCATCTAATGATCAGTTCATTGCATATTTAAGAGACTTGTAAGGGGGATATTCTTCTTATAGGTCTTTTCTATTTTATTCCTTAAGCGTATAATATAGACAGAGATTAAGGAGAATCAAAATGAAACCTGGTATGACATTATATATAAGAAATGATCGAAGAATTTCAAATGATGAGATTGAAGCACATGTTTTTGATGATCATTTGAAATACCTATTTGAGTTATCGAAAACAAGAACTGTCGTTGGAGGTGGATATGTTAACGAACCCGGTGGCATGGTTGTGTTTGAAGCTTCTGATTTGAATGAAGCTCGAGAAATTACAAAGAAAGACCCTATCATTCATGCTGGTTATTTTGACTACGATTTAAAAGAATGGGAACTTGTAATCGTTTCAAAAGGCGAATGACGATTAAAAAGGATATTTTACAAGAGAATATTTTTTTAGATAGCATAGATGAACACGATTAAGGAGAGTGTATGGAAAAGTATGTTGGAGCCTGTGGCTGCATTTGTAGTGATTGTAGAGTTTATAAAAAGACTTGTGAGGGCTGCCATGCCATAGAAGGAAAAGCAGTGTGGTTATCTGAAGTCAATTTAGACGTTTGTGATTTCTATGAATGTGCTGTTATAGATAAAAAACTTAAACATTGTGGCGAATGTTCATTGATTCCTTGTGACAAGTTTTTTAAGAATAAAAATCCAAAGTGGACAAATGAGATGCATCAGAAATTAGTCCATGAAAGAACAATTCTATTGAGAAGTTTATAGTGAGTTAGTCTACAATAAACTTATTTTATCAAGTGGCGTTAAAAGATGAAACGGAGGTCGTATAATGAAAGATTTAACATCCTATTTAAATAAAGAAGTGATTATTAAAATAGATCGTCCCCTGAATTCTAAACATCCAGAACATGATATGATTTATCCTGTCAATTACGGTTATATTGAAGGAACCATATCAGGTGATGGTAAAGAAATAGATGCCTATATCATTGGTGTTGATGTGCCCTTGGAAACTTTTAGAGGAATTGTTATTGGTATTGTTAAACGTGAAGATGACAATGAGGACAAACTTATTGTAGCGGCTGAAAAAGGGTATACTAAAGAAGAACTTTATGAGTATGTGAAGTTTACGGAGCAATATTTTATAAGTACTATCCATATTGAGGATGACTTGATCTCGTTCATGCATTTCAGATTAAATCTGATAAAAAGATTATCAAGAGAACTGTTCAATACAATAAAAGAAACCTCGGAATACGGATTGTATGATTTTAATTACATCAAATTGAATCAGCATCATTATTTGCAGTACTATCAAATTCCGGTGATTACCTATCAATCTGTTGATATCGGATTTAATATCGATAAAATATTCATTGAAAAATTTTATAATAAAGCAGAGATCATTCATTGGTTGGATACAAAAGTGGTACCATTTGAATATGAAATATATGGTGGTGAATCTTGTTGTAGTTTTGAAGGTGAAACGATGATTGAAGATATTCTTAACAGTGAAGAACGTATTATTGGTGTGTCTGTTTATATGCCTTATAATAACATGAATCAAATTATGACATCAATTAAGACTATCTTTGATGTATAGGTATGAGTAGTTTATCAGATTTTGGAGGTAGACATGAAAGTTAAAATATTAATACTCATTTTGCTGACATGCGTGTTGATAGGTTGTCAAAATAAAACTATTTATATTGAACCTTTGGAATTGGAGTTAGAGTCCGTGACTGATCAGGATGTCATTAATCTAATGGTAGACCATCTCGAATCACTTGGACATAAAGGGGATATTAAAAGTAGTGTTAAAGTTTCTGAAATAAAGAACGATCTACCGAAATTATGTTATCTAGTTTCATTGGATTATGCCAACTCAAAGCAGATTGTAATAACAGAGAATAATCAAGTCATCTCCAGTTTGCCAGGTGGTTATATTGAAAAAGCGTATGTTTTGGATTCTAATGGTGATGAAGAGAAAGAACTGCTTTTTCAAACAGATATAGGATCTGGACTCAGAATTATTCTAGTTAGTCATTATGATTTTTCAACTGGAGTTGTTAGAACTGGTCAGTTCTATAACAATAACGATGGTTTGATCTTTGAAGTTGTTAACAATAAAATTTGTGCTTTTAATTATTATTTTGAATTTGATAGAAAATCGGAAGATCCGATTGGAGAACTGCTTTTTAAAGAAAACTTGGAAATAGAAAATTTAGATACATTTTAGGGAGGTACATTTGAAACTCATCTTAAGAATTTTAATAATAATTTGTTCTATGATATTAGCGGTTCTTTTATATACTCATTTTTTCAGTTTGGAACTTACAAACGAGAGTTTGGTGTCCGGTATCAGCAAAAGAGTTGACAGCGATGTAGTTGTTAATGATTATGTAGAGGTTGAAAAGTATATTCTGGTGAACTTCTATTTTGAAGAAGAAAATACAAGTTATGAAGGTTATATTACTTTACTAAAAGGACTCAACGGAAAATATCGTTTAGGGGATGGGTATTTTGAACCATCAACTGAAAACTTGATATTTAATGATTTTGAATTTACAGAATCACATCACCTGATTGTGTTTGGATCTAGTCCTTTAACGGATGGTATTTTCATTAAGAGCAAAGTCTCTGATGAGTATATGCCAATAAGTACTTCAAATCACACTTTTGAAGTGTTTGAGTCAGACAGTTTTGTTGCTTCTATTGAGGGTTATTCTTATGAGACCGATGAAGGAATTGTTGAAATAAAACTTGATAATGAGATTAAACCAATTATTGATCATAGTGGAGAATTATACAGCGGACCAGAAAAAATTGTATGGTTATCCAGTGTTTTGATAGTGATAATAGGCTTTGTCATTTCTTTTCTGTTTACTCCTGAGAGAAATCGACTGGAAACTTTATACTATAAAATTACCAAGCAGCAACCTGAAATTACAGATGGTGATTGTACTGATCATATGATGTTACACTAAACCGGCATGCCGGTTTTTTGGTGTCATACTTTTGTAAAACATCTAAATACCATTGACGTGTATAATGGAGTTGGAGGACTAAATATGTTAAATGAAAAAGGATTCGATGAATGGTCAGGCGTTTATGATGACAGTATTTTAAATGGAGTCGGATATCCCTTTGAAGGATATTATCAATTATTCGGCACAATCGAAAAAATAGTACACTCAAAAACACATCCTAAAGTATTGGATTTAGGTATAGGAACAGGTACGCTTTCTTTACAACTAAAAAAAAATGGTGCAGATATAACAGGGGTAGATTTCTCTGAAAGAATGCTTGAAGCATCAAGAGAAAAGCTCGGAGATGTCGAATTATATCATCAGGACCTAACAGAAGGATTACCCGTAGAACTATATGGTCAGGCATTTGATTTTATAGTATCGACTTATGCCTTTCATCATATTCCAACAGTTTTAAAGAAAATGTATATTAAACATCTGGTTAGTTTTTTAAAGCCTGATGGTCAATTGATTATTGGTGATATCGGATTTCAGACCAGAGTTGATTACTGTTTCTGTGAACAAGAGAACATAGGCCATTGGGATTATGAGGAAGCAGAATACTATTTTGTTTATGAAGACTTTAAAGGGTATCTGGAAGATAATTTCTCTGTAGAATATAGTCAGTTTTCATCTTGCGGTGGCTTGTTAATCATAAGGAGGCGACATGATAGAAAAGATTAGAAAACACTATATAAAAGATCCGTCGTCTCTTAGCACGGCATTTTGGAAGTACAAGAGTGCATTTGATCATCCCAATGCAAAATGTATTCAAGTTGGAGAAGAAAAGGTACTGTTTTTAGATGACCAATTGTTGGGATTTAGAGGATTGGATTTAAAATCATTTGATACAGAAACGCTTATGGGTGTTGATGCATGCCATCCATTACCCTTAAAAGGATTTAAAGAAAGCAAGTTTTTTGTGTTACATCATGATATGAAAAGAGTTCATAAAATAGCTCATGAGTATCAAATAGAAGTTGTTAAAGCAGACGAAGCAAAAGAGGTGATGAGTTTTATCAACAACAGTTATGAGTTTATTTCAGTAACGGAAGCTGAAGTTTTAAACTGGAGAATCCATGATGTCTTTGATGAGTCGTTGTGGATATGGATAAAAGAAGATAATGAGATATTAGCTCTTGGTATTGCTGAATATGATCAGACAATTAAAGAAGGTGCTTTGGAATGGATACAAGTCCATGAAAAAGCAAGAGGTAAAGGCATAGGAAAAATTCTTGTGAATGAATTGTTGTCTCGAATGAAGCAAGCTGATTTTGTGACTGTTTCAGGTGAAGTTGATAATAAAACAGAACCTGAAAAATTGTATAAAAAATGTGGGTTTAAAGGTAATCAAATATGGTATTATTATACTAAATGAAGGACGTGTTATGCAGTTTGCTTATGTTTTAAAACTCATATCAAAACTTCAAATATTAAAGACCTGAACTAAGGCAGACCATGATATTGAAGAAGAACAATTTGTTATCTGCAGGCATTGGAAAAGCAGGTGAACTGATATAATGGATGATGATACAGCACTTAAAAAAGGTAATATGATTGCAACTTTATATGTATAGAGTGACTCTGATATCTGAAGACCATGTATAATCCCGAAAGGGATTATTTTTCACATCTAATAGACGAACAGAAATTGATTTTAACATTTATATTATGTATGATAGATGAAATAGGAGGCTTGATATGTCAAAAGTTTATTTTAAACGTTATGAAGGAAATGATACATCGGTATTATCGGAATTGGCTAAAGAGATGCTGATTCAACTGGTAGAAAAAGACGGTGCTAAATTGGAACAAAATGTACCCATCAAAGTACACTTTGGTGAAAAGGGTAATAAGACATTTATTCCAGCATCAAGCTACGATGGCATCATTGATTATTTAGAAGCAACTAATAGAGAAACTTCATTTATAGAAACCAATGTGCTTTATAGAGGTTCAAGAACCACAAGAGACAATCATTTAGCACTTGCCAAAGAACATGGATTTACAAGAAAACCAATCATTATTGCTGATGGTGACATGGGTGAAGCAGTACATGAAGTTGTCATTGATCAGGAGTATTTTAAGTCAGTGAAATTGGGAGCAGCATTTGATGATTACAAACAAATTATAGTTATGAGTCATTTTAAAGGACATGGACTGGCCGGTTTTGGTGGTGCTCTTAAGCAACTTGCGATGGGTTTTGCATCAAGAAGTGGTAAGATGGCGCAACATTCAAGAATGGTACCAACTGTTAAAGCCAGTAACTGTATTTCATGCGGTGTCTGTGTTAAGAAGTGTGATGTGGATGCCATAACGATTACAGATGTTGCCCATATAGATGGCGATAAATGTATCGGTTGTGCAGGCTGTATTGCTGTTTGTCCAGTTGGCGCGATTCGTAATGACTGGGGTGCAGCTAACTTTAGAGAAAAGATAACAGAATATGCTTATGGTGCGCAACTTAATAAATCTCATCTTTATATTTCATTTATGACCAATATCACAAAAGACTGTGATTGTGTTGGTGAAGAGATGCATCCTGTGGCTAAAAACTTCGGTGTGTTGGCCTCTTTAGATCCAGTAGCACTTGATACAGCCTGTATTGATTTATTACAAAACGAAGAACATGTTGATCTGTTTGATAACGGAAGAGATTCGTTGGTACATGCTAAACATATTAATTTTGGTGAACGATATGAGTTGGTTACATTATGATCAGAAGACCTAAAACAGAAGATTTAAAAGCTTTAGAAGAGTTCTTTCATTTGGTGATATCAGATACTTTTTCCAAAGAAGGTTTAGCTGAGTTGGTAGATGATATTAACGGGGAAGTAAAATCAAAGATGGAATATATAATAAAAGATATAAACTCTTATGGTCAGGAAATGTACTTTTTAGTTTATGAAATAGACAATAAAATTGTAGGTACAGCAGCAATAGGTCCTTCGGGTCATTTGATTTATGATCATATACCTAAATTAAAAAGTGTCAAAGAACTAGGATCTGTTTTGATTCATCCTGAGTACCAAGGTCAAGGCATCGGAACGAAATTAGTTGATGAAATTATAGACCGATTAAGTGAAATAACAAACGAATATTGTTTGGATAGCGGTTATACAATTGCGAAACAGATTTGGACAAAAAAGTTTGGTGAACCAACAAAAATTCTTAGAGATTTCTGGGCTCCGGGAGCAGATCATTATATTTGGCACATTAAGTTTCCCTCTACACAGTAGAGGGTTTCCCTTTTTGTGAAGTTCTTTAACTTCATGCAATTACTGATATAAGCTATGATATAATGAAGAGGTCTAGGAGGCTAATTTGAAAAAAATCATAATATTCATACTTATCTTAATTTGTCTGCCCATTGTTTATGGTGAGACGCTTGAATTAACTGAAGAAGAACAGATCTGGTTAGAAGAGCATCAGGCAGATACTTTTAGTCTAGGATTAGATCCATATACAGGTATGGATTATTTTGTGTTTCAAAACAAAGAACAAGGTTATGTTGTTGATCTAAAAAACATCATTGAAACAACTTTGAATATAAATGTTGAAATTGTTTCAAATCAAACTTGGTCTGAAGTTTATCAAGGATTGATAGATGAAGATATTGATATATTATTTGGAGCCAATGTGACTGATGAACGATTAGAATTCATGGCTTTTACACAACCAGTGCATCGATACCCTTATGCTGTATTCGTTTTAAAAGAGGGTCCTGTGAAAACTCTTGGAGATATGGACTTTAGAAGAATCGGGTTCTTAGAAGGTGATATTGCCATTGAGTTGTTTACTAAGGAATTCAGCAATATAACATTTGAAGTTATTGAATTTGAAGGACAATTAGAAGGATTGAAGGCGTTGAGTCAAAATGATATTCATGGATTTATTACTTCAGGTGGTGGAATAGAATACGACTTCATTTACAGGTATCCAGATGTTAAAGTCATGACAACAGTAGAAGATATTACATCTGATATGACTTTAGCAACTCATAAAAACCAAGAGATATTTGCTCGAATATTAGATAAAGTCATCGTGTCAGAACAGGATTCGATTGAAGAGGCCATTCAGTTGGCACAAATTAATTACAATAGGAAAATCCTTAACCTTTCTGATAGCGAGTTGGATTGGTTGACAAGAAAAGAAGTTGCCACTGTAGGTATTGTAGAAGACTATTTACCTTTTGATTATTATAAGGATTTTGAATACAAAGGTATAGCAGGTGCAATTATTAACGAAATATCCGCTTTAATCGGTATTGAGTTTAAATACATCTATGGGGATTTTGATGAAATCTATGATCTTGCTTTAAAGGGTGAAGTGGACATCCTTAATATGGCAAAAACATCTGATCGGTTAGACCATTTCTTATTTCCAAGATCGTTTAGAGAAGAACGAGACCATATTTACGGCAATAAGTCAAAGGGACTTGTTAACGATATCTATAGTTTGGAAGGTAAAACAGTTGCAGTGATTAATGGATTTTGGCATGAGCAGTTATTACTTAAAAACCTTAGAAACGTCACTATTGTCAAAACGCGTAATATACAAGAATCAATGAAGTTGGTAAACGGGGGTAAAGTTGATTACTTTATTGAAAATCCAACGGTTGCAGAATATTACTTGACAGGATTGGGTTATTTTAACATTGTTAAAAAGGGAGAAACCTCTTCAGATTCGTTTCTATATTTTGGTATTAATAAAAACAAACAGGAATTGGCTTCGATTATTGATAAAACATTGATATTAGTAAATTATGAAGAAGAAAAACAGCAAGGTTTAAGCACTGTCCCAAAACTGGTTTCTAGAAATGTAACATATTTGTTGATGGTCATCGGCATTTTATTAATCATAGTAACCATCGGTATTTACATGTTGGTCAGAGCCATTAAAACTCTTATTTCAGAGAGAGAAAAAACAGCAGTTTTAAGAGATCGTGAACATCAAATGTACTTGGACCCTTTGACGGGTCTGAACAATAGATTGTATTTCAACTCTATTCAAAAAGAGTTAGAGACTTTAGAATTGCCACAGGGTATTATTATAAGTGATTTGAATAAATTGAAATACATAAATGATACTATGGGTCATCATGTCGGTGATATTTATATCAAAGCATATGGTAAATGTCTCAAAAATGTATTTGACCAATCCATAGTCTGTAGAATGGGTGGCGATGAGTTTTTAGTCATAATGAAGAATTCAGATGAAACAGTCATAAAGGAAAAAATAGCTGAACTTATGGAACAATTGGAACTGTGTCAAATAGAGTTAGAAGATCAACGGATAGAAAATATTGATGTTGCTCTTGGCTATTATATACGTGAAAATTCTAATGAACCATTAGAACAAGCAATGATTGAGGCTGATAATGCAATGTATAATAATAAAAACTACCGTTAGGGAGGCCTCTGAAAAAGTAATAACAAAATCAAGAAAGTTCTTATTCAAAAAGGACTTTCTTTTTTTATGTCGAATTATATAAGTA
>JAEIOD010000001.1 GCA_016342415.1 Clostridiales bacterium | reverse complement strand
CGGGATAGCCTAGTCCATTAAAAGCCGTTAGGCTTTTCTACCTAGGAATCTTGTGATTTTAATCATGAGAGGTTCAAAATATATTGGTGTTGGAAAGTAGTGTATATGGACAAAAATCAACTGATGGTAATTTAATAAAAGAAAAGATTGTGCGAGATAGAGTATATGATTTTCTACTAAGACATAAGATAGATTTAATTCAAAAACAAGGAGTTGAAGCAGTCGATTTTATAAAATAGAAAATCCTTGTAAACAATATATGACTGTTAATTGGAAGGAGTTGCTATGAAACGATTTGTATTGTTAATGCTTCTAGTGAGTTTACTCATTGGATGCGAAACCAGTAATGAGTTATCAAATTCAGATGAGTCTGTGATTTCTGAGGAAGTGTTGAAATTTGTAGCGTTTGATGAGTATCTAGAGGTTACTACATCTATAGACCGTTATCAGTTAACCATGTCAAGTGTACCAGGATTGCCTCTAGATTTAAAAGCACTGAAAGAAGATGCAGAGTATACCCTTGATATTTCTGTTAGTGCTGGTGAGTTATTGTCATGGGAAGGTGGTACTGTTCAACCGTTAGGGGATAGCATCTTTATAGATTATAAGGACTCTATAGTCTATTGGTCACCATTAGAGGATGCTGTTATTGAAAATGTAGATTTATTAATAGCGGTTAAACAGAATGATGAAGTAATCGCTAAAGCAACTTATATAATTGCTTTATCAGATGACGGTTATGTTCTAATGCATTTAGTACTAACAGATGAATAATACAATATTTAGGGGAAAAATATGAAAATGGATACCATAACGGACATGTTTGATATTTTTAGAGATATCAAGGATAACTGCTTTGATGAAAAAATGCTCGCACACTCGTTACTTAAGTTGTGAGTTAGAGCATGATTCTTTTACTGTTGTTCTTGGATATCTTCAATAATGTATGTTATACGAACTCCATCATAGATCTTTTGACAGGTTAGTGACTAATGAACCTAAAACTGAAGAAAAGCAATTTTATTGTTTCCTAGCTTATGAAGGACTAGCGGTTAAGTATTGCAACAACGGGAGTACAACATTAACAAAACCTTTTAATCCATCCATAGAAAAGAATCTGGGTATGGACAAATTTACTTTGGATTATTTCACTGAGATCTATGATGTTATTCATAAAAAATTGCAGACTGATGTGAAACGACTTCGTTTGGAAGGTCAATCATGTTTACAGGAGGTGATTGCCAGCTGGTTGGAGATATACAGACCAGAAGATGACAAAACTCAAATGCCGGTTCTTTTACATACCATGAATTATATAATTGGTTCAGAAATATGGGGACTCATTCACGATCATTATGGCAAGGAAAAGCTGTATTGGCTGTTAAATAACTTAGATGAATTTACAAGCTATTATAATGATGCACTGCGTACATTAAATAAAGACGAGCTGATGATATAGATATTCTGTTGTATATCGGAGGTGCTAATAATTACTGTTCATATTTTATTGAAAACATTGAAAATACCTAAGGAGCAACGATTGAATCCAGAACAAACGATTTATTATAAATTAGAATTATATCTTTCTAAAGACTTAATACCAGAGATGATTGAATTGGCTACGAGTTTAGGTGCGTGTGAATATGATCGTTACGATCATGTTGCATCGTATTATGAAATTGAAGGCTGTTGGAGACCATCAGAAAGGTCCAATCCCGTTACCGGTGAAAAGAACACCGTGAATTATGGCAAAGAATATAAATTGGAATTACGATGCAAAGAACAATATGTTAAAGCTGTTTTAGGAGCTCTAAGAAAAAAACATCCTTACGAGGAGGCTGTAATCCATGTGATTAGACTTGACAATCACTTGTTTGAGTAAGCCAATCGTATCGGAAGATGATATTAAAGGAGAGGAACAAATGAAATACATTATTGATTTAGATGGTACACTACTTAATAGTGATTTGGCTAATTTGGATGCTGTAGAGTTTGTAAAGACATTACAGGAATCTTCGATGGAATTTTTAATTATGACCAATTCAATCAAGTCACCCAGTTTAATTAAAAATAGACTTAAGCAGGTTGATATTCATGTGGGCTTAGAACAAATCATCAATCCGATTGTTGCGATGAACCTATATACAGAAAAGAATAACTATAAAAAGGCTTATGCCATTGGAAGTCAAACAGAACTGGATCAGTTGTCCATAGAACTAGATCATGAGCATCCCGAAATCATTCTTTTATTAGACTTTGAAAAGAATAATATTGGTTATTCTGAACTGCAAAAGATATTCGATTGGATTGACCAAGGTGTACCTGTAGTAACTGCATCCCGATCTCATTATTATTTGAAGTCAGGTAAAAAGACTCTGGACACAGGTGCCTTTGTGACTTTATTAGAATCCGTATCAGATGTCACGATTGAGGTAATCGGTAAACCGTCGAAAGAATATTTTATGGCTGGTGTTAGAAAACTGAATGCACAACCAGAGGAAGTCACTGTGATTGGTGATGATTGGAGAACGGATGTATTAGGTGCTTCAAAAGCAGGGTGTGAATCCATCTTGATTCAATCGGGTAAATATCAAGCTGGAGATGAAGTACACTGTAAAGACAGTAAATGTGTTAAACAACTGATGCATGTACTAAAGCCTTAATGTTATTGACTTTTCTGATGAGGCAAAATTAACTCTTATAAGTTTCATTGGATAGGATAATTTTATGAATATGAACTTCATTCACAAGGAGGATAACGATGCAATTTGATCGATTACAATCTAAGATACTTCATAATGGTCTAAATAGGCTCGCTTTAGATCATGAGGTTAAGGTTCAGAAGGAAGTTATAGACAAAAATAATTTGAGTTTTGAGGAGTTTTTTAATAGTTGCCTTCTAAATAAAATGAGAAGATTGTCTTATAAGTTTAGTCTTACTTATTCTTTCTATGATGAAGTTGATGATTCTATGGTACAGGCAACAACAGAGCTTTATGAACATGCAAGTAAAGTATTAAAACCAAATCGAAGAAGTATCCAGGAGTTCATTGATTATATAGAAAATGAATTGGAAGCAATACAATACATACCTGGTGTCTTAGAAAAAAAGGTTTTAAAATCTAGCATAATGGGCTCTAAATACAATCATTTACTGGACCCGTTTAACCGAAGAATGCATCATAATACTTTAGAGGATGTTGTAGATTATATAATAAATACGGTAAATTATAAATTGAAGAAGTACCATCCAGAAGAGATATTTGAATTGGATATGAGATTTTACAAAGTTGTCAATAACTCATTGAATAAATTCGGTCGTGAAATCCTTATACGTGTTGAAGTATTTAATGACTATATTTCTGTGCGAAATTGTGAGCGTGAAACAGCACGTAAGTTAACAAATTTCCTTGGGCTATCAGAGGAAGACATAAAAGAAAAAAGCAGTCGATTTATGCATTATGCATTATGGTTAAGAGATAAAGGTGAAATTTAATTTTTACAATGACAATAAAATTGTAATGCTCCTTACAAGGACAGTTTATTTACTGTGAATGTAAGGAGCATTTTGTTTGAAAGATTTTTAAAATCTAGTCCAAATGATACGGTACAGCAGTTGGTCGCCAGTTCTGAGCATTGGCTCCGATGAGTATGGTTTCATATTGATTGGAGATGTTATATAGAACAAGACTTGCCTTGTAACCTGATTCTCTTGAGAAGATTACATTATCATCATCTATCCATGTTGGTACCCAATCGGCATAAGAATTGCTGGTTAAAAGGGTTGTTTCATCCGTTTTAAAGTCATAAAGTGTAATTTGCCATGTGCCATTTTCCTTGCTGGAATATACAATCTTATTGCCATCTGGTGAGTATGAACATCTTGAACAGTTTTCCAGCAAGAGTTCAGACTCGAAGTCAGATTTGTTTAACCAGTCTTTTATGTTGATATGGTATGTATCTTGAGTGGTATCAAAATAGGTATACGACAAGGTTTTATCATCCGTCGAAAACACCGGCCAGAAGTCCTTGGTGTTATTATCAGTTAACTGTGTCTGATGAGAACCATCTCTATTCATTATAAATATTTCAAGGTCACCATCTCTATCGGAAGAGAAGGCAATGGCGTCACCATTATGTGACCAAGTAGCTGCTCTGTCCTTTTTATCATTAAAAGTGAGTTGCATGACATGATTCCCATCTAAATCCATGGTATAGATTTCATCATCACCATCACGATCGGAAAAGAAGACAATCTCTGTTTGATCAGGTGATAGATAAGGAATACCATCTTCATCATCGTTATTGGTTAAGTTGCTTAATTCTTTCGTATAAGTATCAAATTCATATATGTCACGATCGCCATCAATGTTTGAATCGAAGTAAACTTTATATTGAACCGGAATAGGTCTGAAATCCGGTCCCCAATCAGACTTAGGATCATCTGTTAGTTGATGGGTGCTGCCATCTGTCAGATTATTAATAAAGAGATCTCCAGTTTTGAAGCCAGCTTCTTTGTTAAATAACACCCATTTTTTATCGGGAGAATAGACCGGTATCCAAAGTGTTTTAGTATCTGTCATAAAGGATTCTTTTAGACCGGTTGTGATATCCATGGTAAACAATTCCACACGTCCAGAATTACTGCCATGACATATGATATGTTCATTGTCATAAAAATCAATATAACCTACATGTTTGGTCTCTAATACTCTAGGTTCTTTTTTTATATCAGATAATGAAATAAGGGCTAAGTGTTGAACGCCGCCCTTAAAAGTTGTGTAAGCGATTGTTTGACCATCTGGTGAGAATTTTGGTTGTTTGTCTTTTACTGTATTGGTTGTCAGTCTCACTTGATCGGTGCCATCAGCATTCATCAGATAGATTTCAAAGTTGCCGTCTCTACTTGATTCAAATACAATCATAGTACCATCTGGAGAGAAGTCGGGTAAATGATCATCCCCCTCAGAATAAGTCAATCTTTTTAGACTCTGGTTTGGATTTCTGATATCGATTGTATAAAGTTCACGGTCACCATCCATGGTTGAAAAGAAAACAATGGTATAACCATCTGGTGCAAAGTCACCATGACCCTCTATGGAATCCAGATCCAATATAGGATTTTGATTAGATCCATCACCATTCATAAGATATAGATCGCGATCACCACCACGTTCAGATGAAAAGAGAATATCGTATGAAGTTCCATCAAAGACCTCTAGATCTGTAGGGTCAGAAAATTCTTCTGTAGTTTCTAGAGGATCAGTGATTTGAACCGATGGATCATTTACTTCAACGATTTTATTTTGTGGATTTTTTATCAGATTATTGACTTCGTTAATGGTATTATCATTACATCCTACTAAACATAGAACTAGAATCAATAGTAATTTTTTCATAAGTACCTCCTATTTTTATTATAGTCTTTATCTAAGATGTTGCCTGATAATTTCTGCTCATTTAGGTAAGGTTTTATTAGTTTTGGGATTGGTGTGATATAATAGTTCTTGGTATAATAGAATATTTGCCACTTGATGGTGGATGAATTGACAAGATGATCAATTAAAGAAAGAGGTACTAATGGATAATCTGAATACATTGTCAGGTGATGATGTCATAGAATACGTAAAAACTAAAAATCTAGAGATAAAAGATGAAGATTTTATTCGAGAAAAACTCATGATGGATCATAAAGGCAAAATAAAATTAGCTGGCTTTCTTTATTATGTTTTACTGGTACTGTGTTTGAACTTCTCGAGAAATGTAATCGAATTTACTCAAATCTACTCGTTGTATAATATGGTTGGTATTGTCATCATAATGAGTTTGCTGATCTCGCAAGCTTTAGGCCTGTATGCTTTGTTTACAAGACATAAGATGGCCAGATGGATTATGATAGGGCAATATGTTATTTTAATTATTATCAGTCTTTTAAGCTTCAATGTTTACAGTATTGGGTTTGTATTAAACTCAACTTTGATGATTTTGTATTTCCTAATATCAAAACGTGTTAAATATACATTTATTTCTTAGTTTAAAATATACTAATAGGGATATAATAATATTTATTAATAAACCATAATTTTATTGTTTAGTTATGTGGAATTATGTATGATGTAGTAAGTAACGTAGAACATTATTAAAGAGGAGAATATTATGAGTAATAAAGATGAATTAAAAGTAGACGATTGTGGTTGCGGTCACGATCACGATCATGAACACGAGCATGATACAGTATCATTAACATTAGATGATGGTTCAGAGTTAGAGTGTCCAATCATAGATGTTTTTGAAGTTGAAAAACAACAATATATAGCACTATTACATCCTGTCGATGAAATGGCATTATTGTATAGGTTTTTTGATAATGAAGATGGAACAATCGAAGTTACTGCAATTGAAAGTGATGAAGAGTTCGAAAAAGTAAGTGAGTTTGTAAACGAAAGAATGTTAGAAGAATAATCAAAGTAAGCACATGATGTCTATTCATGTGCTTTTTTAAATTTATAAGCAAAAAAAACTGAGGTACCCAAGTTAGTGGGCGTCTCAGTTTTTTAGTGTAATTGATTTACAGATTGTTTCATTGCAAGTATGATGTTAAACTATTTTAGAAAAAGGTGACGTTGATTGACTACGGATTTAAAAATAAGGTAATGTGGAAACTCAAATACTTATTTTAGTGTTCATTTGAATAGAAAGAGAAGTTAAATAATAAAGGGGAAATAAAAGATGACGGAATACTTACAAGATGTAGAGTTGTATTCTATTGAATCATGGGGCAAAGTTTTCCAAGATATTGAACTATTCAGACCGGTATTAGAAATGATATTTAAATAGGAAAGCATAAACATAAGAAAAATTGACAATCTGACACCGGGGAGTAATGCGGTTTTCAAAGTTGGTGATTGTGTCATAAACATATATGCACCTAAAGAGGTCAAGGGATTATATGGTGACTTTGATATCGAGTTAAAAGCTATGAAAATTGCCAATAAGAATAAAGTAAATACGCCTAAGGTCATAGCATATGGAACATATGAAGATGTTTATTCATTGCCCTATATAATAATGGAGTATGCGAAGGGTGTTGAAGCTTCTGAAATTTTAAGCACACTTGACGATAATGAAAAAAAGTATTCGTTGAACAGCTTAATGATATTTTAGATAAGTGATATTCAAGTTGTAAAGGATCATTTAAGACAGATTCTATTTGAAGTTTAAAAGATGATGCAGTATTATTTGTATGAAATTAAGATATAGGAATTTAAGTGAAGAAAGACTAATATATAAAAAACTTGTAAGAGGTTATGATTTCTTACAAGTTTTTTTGATGAGATGAAAGGGTTGATATTTCAGGATTGTGCTCTATAAGGGTTACAAATTTTTGGACAACCTCAGACTGCTCTTTGCCTTTGTTAATAGCAAGATATATAGAAAAAGAATTTGCCTTTATATCCGTTATTTCTATTTGTTTAAATGTACTATTAATCAGTTCTTCAGAAATCGCATAGCTTGGAAGAAAAGCACATCCAAATCCTCTTTTTACATAATCAATAAGTTGTGATGTACTGTTCAGATTCATTCTAGGGATAAAGTCACAAGGTAAGACTTGGCTGAGCCATTCATTGTATTCTTCATTTTGATTGTTATAAACGATGTCATGATTTAATAATTCACTTCTTTTAATTTTATTTGGTATATCATAATCTGATCTACAAACTAAAATCCATGAATAATCAAAACAAGGACTGACTTTAAGTTTCCTGGTTGAAGGTACTCTAGAAACAAATCCAATATCCAAATCATTTTCTAAAAGCATCTTCAGTTGTTCTGATGTTTTAGAGAACCTGAGATCTAAAGAGAATTCAGGATACTTGTGATAAAATTCATAGATGAGTGGTGACATTCTTTCTCTAAAAACACTATTGGGTATACCGATACTTAGACAGTCCTTAAACTTATTATGAAGTTGTACTTTTCTAATGGTTTCTTTTTCTAGTTCTATCATCTTTTTAGCATAAGAAATCAATGATTGACCTGCAGATGTTAGTTCAACTGAACGGTTGGTTCTTGTAAAAAGCTTCACATCTAACTGTTTTTCCAGTTCGTTGATTCTTGCCGATACTGTCGATTGCACCACATTCATGTAATCAGCTGTTTTTGAGAAATTCATGGTTTTGGTTAACACCAAGAATGTTTTATAGTTTTCTATCATTTTTTCCTCCTATGATATTATTATTATAATCAAAATTATCGATCAAAACAATCGTAATGATTCGTTATACAAATAGTAATATTTTAGATAAAATTGTAATGTAATAATTTGTATTGGTTAAGGAGGGCGAAATGAAACTAAGAAATCAATGTATTGAATGTCTAGAACGAGAAGTGATAAGGATTGCAAAGAAAGTAAGTGATGACTTTGCTATTAGGGAAGACATAAAATCTTATGGAGCAAATGTACTAAAAAAGTATAAAACAAACGTTACAGCGCCATATATCACTGGATTGGTATATGACTATGCCAAAGAAAAATCAGGTGTCATAGATCCGTATCATCATGAAAAGAGTATCTTCAATAAAGTTGCATTAGAGTTCATAGATCAGTTGAATCTGAATGGTTTAATCCAAAACAGTAAGGACGCTTTTGATACGGCTTTAAGATTAAGTATCGCTGGAAATATAATTGACTTCAGCTTAGGAAAGGATATAAAAAAACAAGATGTTAAGAATTCCATAGATGAAAGTTTACATGCTTCTCTATTTGGTATCGCAAGCCAGGAACTAAATACTGCCATAAAAAAAGCGAATAGGATTATGTTTATATCAGATAATGCAGGAGAAATAGCTTTTGATAAGCTATTGGTAAAAATGATGGATAAGAAAAAGGTGACTTATGTCGTTAAGGGTAGTCCGATTGTAAATGATGCAACCATGAGTGACGCTGTAGAAGTGGGTATGGATCAGCTGGTAACGGTTATAGATAACGGTGCAGCCGTTCAAGGGACTTTATTGGATATTTGTTCTGATAGCTATAAGAAAGCATTTGAAGCATCGGATTTGATTATTGCAAAAGGTCAAGCCAACTATGAAACACTCGGTTGTATATTTGATAAAAAAATTTATTTTTTATTAAGAGCAAAGTGTAAAGTCATAGCAGACAATATTGGTTGTCCTCAAGGTAGTTTTGTTTTATTGAATAACCATGTAAATAGAGATGGGAAATAAGATATAATGATGATGGATATATTATTGATGGTCATACCTTATTTAATGTATTTAAATTCAAATTCAAAGACTTTTTGTAGTGGTCTAACTAAACTGACAACTCATACGATATCAGTTGTTGTTAGCATTGTTCTACTGCTTGTATCACTACTAATGAAATGAGGGAATATTATGAAAAAGAGATATTTAGATGGATCGGATATTGATCCTAATTGGTTGTTGGATCATTCTTCTGAAGTCATTCCAGTGAAGGATTATTTTGAAGGACATGTGGGCATGATAAACATTCATAAGGTTAAACATCCCATACCAGTTGATTATGATTCTGAAGATGTTCTAGTAGACAATAACCATAAGTGTGTGATGTATCTACCCAAAGATAAGACTTGGTGTGCCAGTGCTTATTATAATCACAATAATGACATCATTGAATGGTACTTTGATATGACAAAACACAATCGTGTAGATGAAGAAGGAAGACCTTATTACCTGGATCTTTATTTGGATATAGTAGTCGATTCAAAAGGAACTGTTACTGTGCTAGATGAGGATGAATTACTAGAAGCGTTAGAACAAGGTATTATAAGTGAAGAGGATGTCAAACAAGCTAAAACTACCTGCGAGGAATTAATAGGAGATTGGGTTTCAAACAAAGAGTTTATGGTTGATTTCTTTAATCAATACTTAAATATGATATAAGAATAAACAAAGTAAGCGCATGATGTATAAACATGTGCTTACTTTCGTTGAAATGATTGGCATAAATAATCATACTGTTTACTTGTTTAATCTTCTGAGATAGAATGCAAGTAATACAATGTAATTGAAGGAGTACTTATGAAATCATATATAATTAATATCGTATTAGAAGATTCAGATCCAATAATATGGAGAAAAGTAATTCTACCAGCAGGTGCAACGTATAAGAGGTTGCATGATATTATACAAAATGTAACAAATTTTCAAAGTGGCTACCCTTGTGGCGGTTATCATCTATATGATTTTGACTTAAGTAAAGACAATGTGAGAGTGACTGATAATGATGATGCTTATTTAAATCACAAACATTATATGAAAAATAAAAAGATGTATGAAGAACGATTAAAAACTGTACCAAAAGGAGTTTTAGATTTCGAAATAAGGCATCAGAGTCACTTGGAAAAGGTTGTAAAAAAACCGTCTGGATTAAAGATAGATGCTTATTTGGAAACCTATAAGGAAATAGAGTATTTATATGATTTTGGTGACGGATGGACCTTTAAAATCACATTAGAAGACATTGTTGATGATTATTATTTTGGTTATGCAACATTACTTTCTGGTGCTGAAACGGCACCACCAGAAGATGTAGGTGGTATTTATGGTTATTATAGTTTCTTGGAAATCTATAATGATTCTACTCATCCAGAACATGAGAGTATGAAAACATGGGCTGAGTCTCAAAGGTACAAAGAGTTTGATATTCAAAGAATTAATGATTATTTAAAATCTATAAAATATAGAAAAACTGAATGGGATAAGATCAACCATGTACGATATGTTATCATAGAGGATAAGTATCATAAGAACTAGTTAAAAAGTATCGAATAAAGACTAATAAAGCACTCAAGTTTAAGAAATGAATGTTTCTGAAAGACTTGGGTGCTTTTGTTTTGAAAGGGATGATCAGTTAACTGAGACCATGAAGTACTTGTGATATGTTTTGCAATTGAACCTTTAAATGAGTGGCGTAGCAAAGTAGAGCATCCAATGATTGTTGGTTGATAAAAGAAAGGATCTTCTAGTTTCCTTGATAACTAAAAAACAATTACTCATATATGACAATTTCCAATATTTATTGTATTCAAGAGTTGTTATACTGTAAAATTATAACTGGAAGAGGTGCTAGTAAATGATAAGCATTTGGGGGATTTTATGAATAAAATATTGAATGTAGTAAATAAACTATCATACATAATTACTGTGACAATAGTAATTCTCTTTTATATTAAAAGAGAATTTATACCTTTTGGATTTATAACTTTACTCATTGGAGGATTTACAGGTTTGATATTTGAAATTCTTAATAAGAAAAAGATTGTTTTAATGATAATGCATACTCTTGGAATTTTGATATCGTCATATGCTATTTGGATTTGGATAGCTTTTGACCCGGTTGTTACAGTGATTAATTTTTAAAAACAGATAATTAACATATCAGGAGGTCATATGGACGTATATATCAAAAATACCATTTCATCAGATGAAGTCAACTATATAAGGGCATCGGTAGGTTTTAGACAAATTCACCCTGAGCAAGTTCAAAATAGCCTGAATGGTAGTTCATTACTAGTTTCAGAATATCATGAAGATGAAATTGTCGGTATGTCTCGTTTGATATGGGATGGTGGTTCAGTAGCTTTAATTGTAGATTTACTTGTTATACCGAAATACCAAATGAAAGATATTGAGGAAAAAATGATAACACACATTTTTGATTTTCTTAGAAAGAAACTTAAGCCTGGATTTGGAATACAAGTTGATATAAGAGCATGGGGTAATCAGGAAAATAAATTTGAGGAAATTGGTTTTCAAAAATCGTTGGCTCAACGTCGTGGCATCCCTATGCATATATGCTTAACCAAGCAAATTGAATTAACAGATGCGATGTTCAAACAATGTGACTTTGAAGCATCAAATGAAAATAAACATTTGAAAGATATTGGTAAAGCTAATATTCTAGTAACGATAGATGATAAGGGTAAAGAAAAAACATGCCGATGAGCATGTTTTTGTTTTAGAAACTAAAGTGATATAGAGTGTATTTAAATGCCAATGTAAAACCACACTTTTCAGCAAGTTTTATAGAAGGTAAATTATCATCCATACATTCCCAATAAGGTGTATAACCTTTATCTATAACTTGTTGTACAACTTCTGCTGCTAAAGATGTGGCAATTTGTAAACCTCTGAACTTCTCTTTTACTGCAATTCCGACAGCCATAAGATTATCAGCTTTACAATCCAATATACATCTGCCTACTATTTTATCGTTTTTTATTGCTACAAAACCAATTTCATGTGATAAGTAATCATCAAAGTCGAACCACCAGTTTAAAATTTCATCTTTAACAAAAGAAATGCCTTTAATTTTTGGTTGACTTAACAAGTTTGCATCTATGTTTCTTAATTTAAAATCATTATGCAATGGATATTTAGTGATGGATTGTTTATCTTTTAATAGATAAACTCTTTGCTTCGAGATACTTAGATCGTACATATAATAAATACGTCTGAAAGTATTGTCCCAAAGACTGGAATCACCACTAAATTCAAAATCGTTTATATCGTTGTTTTGTAATTGTTCTTTTATAGAGTTCATAAAAGAATCGATATTATCTAAGAATGTTATTGATTCGTGATTTCCGATGAAGTAAAATCCACCTTCTCCTTGATGGTACACAATCGCTGTCTCTGGAGACTCTAACGTGTCCACATACACAAAACCAGGATTGGTACCATTGATAACAGATTGCAATTGCACGCTTATATAATTAGGATTGATTAGATTTTTTACTCTTAAGTGGTCTTTTTCTTCTAACTTGTGTAACATAATAACCTCCAAATATGATGTGACAAATAATTCTTTGTATATGTTATAGTATCATTTCTACAAATAATTATAAATGGACTAAATGAATTAATAACTAGTTTATTTCAGCAATTTGAATGACCTGAATATTTGGAGATTATATTAGGATTCTATTTTCTATATTTTATTTAAAAGTTCAGTTACATCATACATATTATCAGAATATTAAGAAAATTAAACAAACAATTGCTTTGGCGTTTTACTGTTTCATGATAAATTTTAATAGAGGTAAGATATATTATATGGAGGGTGTTATGAACAAAAAAATGGTAGGTCTATGTTTTGTACTAATGATGTCGTTGTTAATTTCATGCAACAGTAATACAGCATTGATTAATGAAACAAATGAAGTAGTTGTTAGTACAAACAACGTTGAAGAAACTGATGTAGCTGAAGTTGAAGAAGAAGTAGAAGAAGTAATTGAAGTAGAAGTGTATGTAGAACCAGAAGATCTTGATAACCCGAAATTACCAGCAACACTCACTTATATTGGTAGAGCAACTATGAAAATAGAGTTTGCTGATGAAACTGTTGTTTATATTGATCCGTATGCTGGTACAGATGCTGACTATGAGACACCGGCAGATTTGGTGCTGGTAACTCATCAACATGGTGACCACAATAAGGTGGATAAAGTGACATTAAAAGAAGAGGGACAAGTTGTTATGTGTCCGACAGATTTAGTGACTGGCGATACAATTGAACTTTATGGTTTATCAATTACTGCAGTAACAGCATACAATGGTAATCACCCAAAGGCAAAAGGTTGTGGTTTCTTGATTGAAGCTGGCGAAATGACTTTATACCATGCTGGTGATACATCATATGTTCCAGAAATGGTTGAATTAGCAGATGAACACATTGATTTTGCTTTTATACCAATGGATGGGGTTTATAACATGGGACCTGTTGAGGCAAAACTGGTAGCGGATACGATTTTAGCAGAAGTAATCATGCCTATTCACACAGATGGTGAACTAGACTGGAATCAAGATAATGCAGATAAGTTTTCTGCAGAGAATAAAATTATCATATTACCGGGAGAAACATTAGAAATTAAATAATCTGTTTTTTAAAATAGTAAATTGAGAGGCTCACTTATATTAGTGGGCCTTTTTCAATGTTAGTATTTAATGATTAAAGGTAATGTTCTAAATAAACATGGTATAATGGTTTAGATGAGGTGAAATATGGAATTAAAAATATTGGATAGAAAAGATTACCTTGAATACTATAAATTTTACAAATCAATATACAAAAATAGACCTAGAAAAAAAGACGACATGTCCAGCATGTTATTGTCGATTCTTAAAAATAAAAGTACCATCAACAAAAGAATACAGTTAAAACCGATACTGGTTTACAGTGAAGACGTTCCCATTATGGGTACGGTTTTAGCACAAGTAGACGATATGAAGACATACATTCAAATGAGCTTTTTTGAAGCAGTTTCAGAAGATGATGCCGCTTTTTCATTGCTGCTTGAAGAAACGAAAGCTACTGGGAAAGAGTGGGGTGCAGTGAATGTTGCTGGTTCTCTAAACATCCATGTGAATTACGGATTGGGTTTTTTAAATTCACACTATGATCAGGAATCCAGTTTTGGTATGAACTATAATCCGGAGTATTACAATCATCTGTTCTTAAAAGCAGGATTTGAATCCATAGATCTAGTGACTTATAAACAAGAGATGAAACATTTTGAATTGCCAGTATCCAAAAGACTGCTTAAAAGAATCGGTTCAAAGTACACAGTAAGAACCATGAGTTATAAACACTTCAAAAAAGATATCAGAATCTATACAGAACTGAATAACGATGCTTTTAAAAATCATCTATTCTATTTTAAAAGAAACTTCGAAGAGGATTATGAACTGTTTAAACCTTTTAAAGTTCTTTTGAAGGAAGAAAATCTTTTGATACTGGAAAAAGATGATAAACCTGTTGGCTTTATGTTATGGTATCCGGATTACAACGAATTGATACCACCGGGGAAATCACTGTCTTTAAAAACGGTTATAGATCATAAGATATTACGTAAGAAGATTAGCACCTTTAAAATAGTAGAGCTAGGTGTTATCTTATCTGAACAAAAGACTGGTGCCGTTTTATCATTATTTGATGCATTAAATCAAATAACAATGGGTAAATACGACTACTGTGAGTCCTCATGGATCTTAACAGACAACAGTGATTCTAGTAATTTTGGAATCAAATGGTCAGAAGGTGTATACAAAACATATGCAGCATATACGAGGCCTCTTTATGATTAAAACAACAGAAATAAGCGTGTGTACAATTCCTGAATCTTTAAAAACTGAACTGGCTTGTCTTGAGAAGTTAAATCCATGTCATCAAGTGTATTATACTGATCAGTCAGCTTTTTTTATTCGGTACAAACAAACGGTAGATATATTCAATTTCATGCCAAAATTGGCATTCAGACTACCGCTTAAAATCATAGGTAAACCTTATTCTGTTTCAGATAAAGGATATATTGGTGATAATGCATCTGTAAGCGAACTTATTAAAACGACTCAAGGTTTGAGTATTGTTTTAAATGGTGACAGTGGTTTGGAGTTGCCTTGTGTTTATACGCTTTCAAGTCATGAATTTTATAACAGATTTACTTCATTTGAACACTATCTAAAATCACTGAGAAGCCACTATAGATATCGAGTTAAAAAAGCACTCAGAAGGTCATCTGAAATCGCCATGATCAGAATGGATCAGACCTGTTTTAATGAAGAACATCACAAACTGTATTTAGAAGTTTATAAAAACTCCAAAGATAAATTGGAATGTCTAAGTTTAGAATTCTTCAGAGAGTTTCCATCTGAACTATACGAGTTTAGACTTGGTGAAACCGGTGAACTCGTAGGTTTTATTCAGCTGGTTCATACATCTAATAAACTCATTTTTTTATTTGGCGGATTTAAACAAGCACTTAATAGAACCTATGACCTGTATATGTCTATACTTATCGAGATCATTAGAATCGGCATTGATAGGGGTGTAGAGCATATTGAATTTGGACAAACCGCAGAAGAGACCAAACAAAAACTGGGGTGTGTTCCTGTTAAGAAATACTTATATGTGCACCACTCCAATAAAGTGTTGCATTATTTAATCTCTAGAATATTGCCGTTATTATCATATAAACCACATGGTATCACTTATCATGTTTTTAAGGACAAACTATGAAGATTATATTAAAGAAAGTAAGACGGAAAACACCATTTTCATGGATCAATCCCATTAAAGTAGAACCACTGGAGTTAGAGTATCTAAAGGCTGTCGTTGATGATCTTGATCTTAACGGGGTTATTATAGATGAGTTGTACCATAAAGAAAAAGTCATAGGTGATGTGGTTGTCTTAAACGGTTATAATACAGCACGAGATCAAATGATGACAGAAGCCAGGCAATTGAAGGAAAGATCACCTAAGACGATTGTCATAGGTTCTGGTGTAGATGTACAGATCAACTGGAAACTCTATGAAAAGAGTGCTTTTGATTATTTAGTCATATCCAATCAACTCAGTGTTTTTAAAAACCTGATGGAATATCTTGCATTCAATAAACAGATTTCTTTAAGTGGCATTTATTCTTTAAATGCAGAACCTTCATATGTTGAAAGTGATGTGATGACATCCTTTGAAACAATCAACCCATCCAGGACATATTTTGATAGGATTAAACATCAAACACGTTATTTGTTATATGAAAATGTTGCTTTGCTTAAGCGGTCCCATAGTTGTCCGTATGCATGTGAGTTCTGTTTTTGCAAACAGCTGAACAAAGGACAGTATGTAACCAGAAGTTATGACGCTTTATTACTTGAAATGAAATCTGTAAAAGCTGACTATTACTGGGTAGTAGACGATGTTTTTATTCAGAATGAAACAGAAGGGGAATCCTTTTTAAAGGCCTTTAAAAATACAGACTACAAGATGATCGTGTATTTAAGAGCTGACTTCATATCAACTCATCCAAATATGATAAAAGCTTTAAAAACTGCTGGTATTGTTGAAGTGATTGTAGGTTTTGAATCCGTTAAAGCAAGTACTTTAGAAGACTTTAATAAAGGGTATACACCAGATATCAATACAAAAGCAATCAAAGTTTTAAAGACTGCGGATTTATCATTTACTGCACTTTTTATGATAGATATCAGTGATGAGTATAAAGACTTTAAGACATTAAGACAATACATAAAAAAACACGATCTTCTTAATTATACATTTTCAATATTTACACCATTAAGAGGTACTGAGTTATACAAAGCTTATGAAAAGGATATCATCGATTTTAAATGTGAACATTATGATTTTTTGCATCTTGTTTTAAAACCGGTTAAAATGCATAAAATCACTTTTAAACTCGCTTTTATGGCATTGTTTGTTTTCCAGTATTTTCACTCGAAATCTGCGAGACAATTTATCTACAAGCTGTTAAAAGACAGCTTCAAAAGAGGTGGCAATGAGTAGTCAAAAAGTATGGAATTTTTGGGCACCGAGATATAAAAATCTATGGGTGCAAAAAGTATCTTTGAAACCAACCAGAACACAAGTATTAAACCTTATGGAAAAGACAGTTCCGAATCAAAACATAGGCTCATACATTGATGTCGGCTGTGGTGTAGGGGAGTTAATAGAGCAAATAGAATCAAAATTTGAAACAGAATATAGTTATGGTTTGGATTATTCACAAGGCATGATAGACATAGCTTCTAAGTTGAACTTAAAAACCCAGTGGCTGTGTGAGGATATTCATGAGTTTGAAACCAAAGGCAAAATGGACTTTGTACTTTGCACCCATTCATTTCCTTATTACAAAGATCAAAAATACGTTCTGAATAAACTGAGTGGGATGTTAAAGACAGATGGGAAACTTCTCATCGCATTTGCGAGTAAAAACTCTTTTTACGATATATTATGTATGGCTGTTGTGAAACTGACGACGGGAAAAGCGACATACCCATCTGTGAGTCAATTTATAGAGCTCGCTTCAGATGATTTTAATCATTTATCAACAACAAGAATTAAAGAAAAGTGGTACATGCCTAGTATTTACCTGTTTGAAATGGAGCTTAAACATGACTAATGTAGTGTTGGTAAGACCCAAACCACATAAAGATACAATAGGTTTAAAACATGTTATGATCTGTGAACCATTAGAGCTTGAGTATTTGGTCTCCAACTTGGATAGATCTTTAAAAGATGAGTACACTTTAATCATTGTTGATATGTTATTGGACAATAGAAAACTTGTAAAACATCTGAAGCGTCATAAACCGGGTATTGTTGTTTTTACCGGTTATAACACCCATGTCAATTTGATAAAAGAATTTTCAAAAGAAGTTAAATCATTTGATCCCACTATTGTAACAGCAGTGGGTGGGGTACATGTAGAAGTCGTACCGGATGATTTTAAGAATCAATACATTGATGTGCGTCTTTGGAAAAATGGTATAGATGCCTTCAATATGCTTTTAAAAGGATTAAAAGAGAACACTTCAATTGATACGATACAATTCACTATTGATCGGCAAACTTTAAATGATTCGTTTACATACAACCATCCGGACAGGGAGATCAATGGCCCTTATAGAAAACAGTATTACTACATGTTTCATAATCCCTGTGCTCTAATAAAAACATCCTTTGGATGTCCCTTTAAATGTTCTTTCTGCTTTTGTCATGAGATTACAAGTGGACACTATTATGAAAGAACCATTGAAGATGTTATTTCAGAACTAAAAGCTATAAAAGAAAAAGATGTATATATCGTTGATGACAATTTTTTGTTTTCAGAAGACCGGGTCAGAAAATTTATTGACGCATTGAAAAAAGAAAAGATGGATAAAAACTTTTTAGTATACGGTAGAGCGGACTTTATCGCCAAATATCCTTTACTGATGGCCGACTTTAAAGCCGTCGGTCTTCATGGTGTTATTGTAGGCATAGAATCGGTTAGAGAAAAAGACCTTCAGTCCTATGATAAATTGACAACCGTTAAAATCAATGAAGAGGCCATAGCCATACTGAACAAGCTGGATGTGGAGTGTTACAGTACCTTGATCATTCCCTTGGATTTTGATAAGAAAGATTTTAAAGATTTAAAAACATGGTTAAGGAAAACATCTGTTAATTTTGTCAACTTACAGCCGTTAACACCTCTAAAAGGCACTGGTATATATTCTGAATATATAAAAGACTTTATAGAAGATCCTAATGAGGTGGAGTTGTGGGATATGGCTCATATTGTTTTAAAACCAAAATACATGTCCAAAAGATTATTCTATTATAGAATACTTAAATTGTATTATGAAATTGTGATGCCACCGAAACATCTTATTAGACTGGTTAAAAAATTTGGCGTTGCTCCTAATATAAAAATGTTAATTGGAAGTTCTAGAGTGTCACTTCAATACATCATAAAAATGATCAGAGGTTAAGATGAAAAAACTATTGTTGATACAGCCAAGTCCATATGATAAAAATCATGAACCGATTAAAAAGAAAAAGTTATATTTTGTTGGACTTGCCATGCCTTTATTGGCTGCGATGACACCGAAGGACTGGGATGTTGAAATATGTCTTGAAACCATAGAGCAAGTACCTTTAGAGACTGATGCTGGACTGATAGCCATCAGTACCATGGGACACGGTGTACTAAGATCTATCGATCTTGCGAAGCATTACCGCTCCAAAGGCAAAAAGGTTGTTCTAGGTGGTTATATGGCTTCCATTATGAAAGAAGAAGCAGTTCAATTCTGTGATGCTGTTGTAGTAGGTGATGCAGAAGAAGTATGGGAAGAGTTGTTAAAAGACTATGAAAACGACGTCTTGAAGGATATATACCATAAACCCATTAATACGCTGAGTACGCCACTACCGAGATTTGATCTGATACTTGATAAATCCATTGGTGATTTCTTGCCGGTACAAGCGGGTAGAGGCTGTCCGAATTGTTGTTCCTTTTGTTCAGTCTCTTGTCTGTATGAAGGCTCTTATGTAAAAAAAGATTTATCTGAAGTAAAAAGAGATATTGAACAGGTCAAAGCATTGGGTTTTAAAAAGTTTACACTCTTAGATGATAATATCAATGGAGACAGAGCGTACTTAATAGAGCTTCTTGATATCATCAGACCACTAAAAATGAAGTGGATGAGTCAATGTGATATAAAAATAGGAAGAGATAAAGAGCTTTTAAAACGACTAAAGGATAGTGGTTGTTATGCTCTCAGTTTTGGTATCGAAAGCATTTCTCAAGAATCGCTCAATCATATGGATAAAGCTTGGGCCGATCCGATGGAATACACTGAACTCATTAACAATATTGTTTCAGCGGGCATAGATGTCTCTACCGAAATGGTTGTTGGTGGTGAAGGAGATACACTTGAAAGTATAAAGAAGACCAAGTATTTTATAGAAGAAAATAAGATATGTGTACCAAGATTTTATATCCTAACACCGATCCCGGGAACCAAGTTTTTTCAAGAGATGATGGATGAGGGTCGTATCTTATCAGACGATATTTATTCTTTTGATGGCTGTAAAGCAGAACATCAACCAAAAAATATGACGCCGGATGAATTGACGAAAGCTTATTGGGACTTGTACAATGAGTTGTTTTCCTTCAAATCGATTATAAAAAGAACTCTTTTAAGAAAAGATTTCTTTAAAAGGCCGATTGATTATTTATTCTATACTATAGTCAATTTGTTTTATAGGAGTCACATCAAAAAAGGGATCACACCAAATATATTTTAGGAGAGCATATGAAGATTTTACTTGTAAGACCACCACGGATTAAACAGGCAGTGACTTTAAGTGATTTTATGTATTCAGAACCTTTGGGACTTGAGATGTTATATGCTGTTTTGGATAAGAACCATCATGTAGACATATTCGATATGATGTGTGATACAAAAGGATTGAATGAAAAATTAACGGAATTTGCACCTGAAGTGGTTGTGATTACGAGTTTGTGTATTGATGTAAATGCCGTTATAAAAATTGCGAAAGAGACTAAAGCTCACAATCATTTGATTCATACAGTTGTTGGAGGAACCCAAGCACTTTTAAGTCCTAAAAGTTTCTTTGATGATGACATTGATTATATCTTCAAGTTTACAACAACACAAAACATCAATGTCTTTTATAACAACCTATCTTTAAACACTTTGGACTTTGAGATATTAGGTGTTTTGAATAAAAATAATGGCTATAAAGGTCAAGAGATAAATGGTATTAATGAATACATACTACCAGATAGAGACTCTACAGCGAAGTATCGTCATAACTATTCATACTTTGGTTACAAACCTTCTGCGATTATGCAGATATCGCAGGGATGTAATAAAACGTGTATGTTTTGTTTGAGATGGCGTATTGAAGGTCATGAGGAAGTGGAGTTTGATAAGGAGTTGATCAAACAGGATTTACTGAATATCAAAGAAGATACCATTATGCTATATGACAACGATATTCTGGGATCTGAAACAAGAATGGTTCATTTTCTTGATTTAGTTGAATCTTTGAACATTAAAAAGAATTTTATTGCTTATGCATCAGTTGAAGGTATATTGAACAATGTTGAATCATTAAAGAGATTCAAATCCTTGGGACTTAAAGCCTTGTTGGTAGGCTATGAGACTTTTAGTGAAAAAGAAATGATCTATTATACTAAAAAGACCAGTACACTAGACAGTCAAAAGGTATCTGCACTGCTTAAAGAGATTGGCATAGATGTTTGGGCTTCATTTATGGCACACCCCGATTGGACAATAGAAGACTTCAGAGCATTCAGAAGACATGTTAAACAGTTGTCACCTCAAATCTCAAGTGTAAGTCCGTTAACGCCATTTCCTAATTTACCTCTTTACAAAGAATTCAAAGAACGATTGATCTTTAGTACAGATGATTATGAAAAATGGAGTTTTGGACAAGTGACAATTCAACCTGGAAAGATGAGTTTAAGAGCGTATTATTATCAGATGTTGGTGACCAACATGTATATCAATCTAAGTATGAATCAATCAACAGAAATGCTAAAAAGATTTGGTGTTAAAAGTATGTACAGATTAACAGTAGGTTCTTTTAAAGCATCTATTAGGTATATCAAGTTGATGATGAAAGCAAATGATTTTGAACAACAATAAAATATTAGATCACTTTGCAAGCAGCCTATTTATAGGAAAATAGAGTGTAAAGCATCAAGGATCACTTAAAACAAAAGAATTCCTCTTCAAAGGAATTCTTTCATTATATGTGATCCTAATCTAATTCATTTATTAAGATGGAAACTTTATTAAGTAATAACATATGCCGATATGTGCAAGTGTAAGAGTTAAATAGATTAATTTTAAACTTAAGTTTTTAAAAGCTGCCCCACTATGTTTTTTCATTTTGCCATGCTTTTTTGTTCCAAACCTTAAGTGAGTTGAGTGCTTAAGAACACCAGAGGCGCTTCCGCCAGCTATATCATGAACACCAGGTGTTTGATGAACACTAGGTGATCTGTCGAAATTGACAAATTGTCTATAAAACAAAATAAAGAAAAGACCGCCCCAAAGAGCAAAAATATTTTCTAAGCCGAAATCAGAAAACTTAGAAACTGATAATATCTCAAGTATTAAAAGTACAACTATCCCTATATATTTCATGTATGTTTTCATATGAACCCTCCTTTACTCAATTATGACATAAAATTACATAACACAAAAAAATATGTATTAAAATGTAACCTTCAAGTATGAAAATGCATCATACATGGATAGATTGTCCATGTATGATGCATTTTCAGTCATAAGTTAGTCTGTTCCTTGTAAAGGAACCAAACAATTTTAATCAGGTGTTATGATAATATTTCAGTGACGGTTTGTTATTAGAGGGGGTTATAATGAATGAGATTAAGAGTAATGGCTTTTATTATTTTAATCCCAATAGATTTTTTCTCCACATCTAGGACAATGCATTAAAGTTTTCCTGCTAAACTTCAAATCAAAATGTTTGTTACAGTTAGGACAATTACACTTAAAAGCAATCCAAGTCGCAACAACCATTAACAGAGCAAAGACTATAGTCCCAAAAATATTATTCAGTATGAGAAATAATCCCCCAAATATGTAAGTGGACACTACTAGATGTCTATAATTAGATCGTTTCATTTATATACTTCCACCTTCATTAATTTACTGTTACTGTGGATAGGTGTTATTAAAAATTGTGGTATAATCACTTTTTTCTTAGATTAAAGTGCTTTTGAGTTCGTTAAAAATTGTCGGATTGGATACAATCATGGAATGATCTCGTTTTGTCATCATCTCATATACTGCGCCTGCTTCTATTGCAATAAGAAGACCAGCTGCGTAGTCCCATGGTTTTAGTCCGTATTCCCAATAACCGGCATAAACTCCTTCAGCTAGTAAACAGAAATCATAAGCAGCTGCACCAAGACGTCTAATGCCTTTGACTTTAGTCACTACTTTTGTAAACTCATTGACATTGTTCACTACATTTTCAGCACGGTCATACGGAAAACCTGTAGCAATAACAGATTCTCTAAGGGTATTGGTCTTATTCACCTGAATCTTTTTATTATTTTTATATGCTCCTGAGCCTTTTATAGAGGTGTACATATCTCCGGTAACTGGCATATAAACAACACCGAGAACACTGTCTCCATTTTTTTGTAAACCCACTGAAATAGCAAATATAGGTACGCCAACTGAAAAGTTGGTGGTACCATCTAGTGGATCAATGACCCAAATATATTCTAAATCAATATCTTTCTCGCCGGATTCCTCTGCTAAAAACCCAAATGAAGGAAACTCCTTTGCTAATTTATCCATAAGCATCAGTTCTGATGTTTTATCGACTTCCGTTACAATATCTATTTCTGAAGATTTTGTTTCGTATGTGAAGGCTCTTGATTTGAATTTTTCAATTTGAAACGCGCCAACTTCTTGAACGAGTTCTGTAACGACTTTCATAGTTTTAGTATAATCCATAGTTTATCTCCTTTTTAATGATTATATCAAATAAGACCTATACCATCTATAACATGTTGGTTATTTGATGGACCAATAAGAGAGTGTCATCCACTTATGAATAATAGGCTGTTTGAATCAATTCATCTATGGCAGCACTAAATTGAAAACACCTATCACTTGTGAGGATGATAGGTGTTTTCTTTTAATTGTATTTATATGATGGTGTTATTCCATCAACCAAACAGATTAGTGTAATCCATATCACTGAAAACTTGATTTTATAAATCAAATCATTTACATTGAGAGAAGTAATGTAATGTCATATGTTACGCTTAATCAAGATATGAGAAAGGATTAAAGTTGTTTAACATGGCATATTCAATAAGTATCGATTTTAACATGTAGATTGTGTATATGTATTTGGAAGGGTTTATGCCCATCGATATATGGTTTAATGAAAGTATAATACATTTCACCACAATAAATAACCCACTCCAAAGTAGTAATTTGAGGCAAAAGAAATGAAGCTTTTTATAAGTGGTTTCAGAAACCGTGGATATGTTGTTCGTCGTATGAATTGGTCGTGGGAGTAACATTTTCATTGGATAAAGGATACTTTTATTTTGCTTAGTAATTTTTACATTAGAGTATAAAATAGAGTTATGTCAGAAAAAATGAATTTGAAAGGAGATGTAAGCATGAGTAAATATACTCATATTGTTTTTGGGGATTCAGAGTTAGGAATATTAAAATTCTATTTTGAAAATAACAAAAATGAGTTTAAAGGTGAAATAATAAATTTTAGAGAAGATCATTCAATTGGTCCAATATATGGAATTGATAATGAAACGGGACTTGGAAAAAGGATAAAATGGTTTGAAAAAATTATAAAAGAGGTTTCGGCATATGATTATTTTGAAGATATTGAGAAAGAATTTATCAATACATATAATAGTATAAAAAATATTGATATTGATTCAAAAATTGTAATATGGCACGGAGAAAATACTGGTAATCAAGTGGGACTTAGATATTTAGTTGCACTATTAAATAAAAGGGATTTATATGAGATAAATGTTTCGCAACTGCATGTAGAGGATTATGATAACACCAGATATAAGCCAAGAACTTTTGCAGAATGTGCTCCAAAAGAAGTAGAGCATCTCATTATAACCATGAAGAAGTTTGAAAAAGAAAGATGCAATAGTTTGATCAATGATTGGGAGATTCTTAGAACATCTAAAGAAAACTTGAGAATTTTGGAGAATGACAGAATACTTGGAGTCGATGAAAGCTATTACGATCACGATATTTTATCAAACTGCACATTTAATTTTAAAAAAGCAGCGAAAGTTGTTGGAAAGACAATGGGACAATCAGAGCAGCTTATTGGTGATACTTATGTTGATTTTCGGGTTAGAAAGTTAATTGAAAGTGGAAAAATTGAATATAGGGGAGACCTAGAAACTATGAGAGACTTTGAAATAAGAGTATTTGGTTGTTTAAATGAATTTTTTATAAATTTATTTAAAAAAAGTTGTGATATAGATGAGGATGGTTATTATCACTATTTATTAGAAGAAAAAGATAACAATTTAGTGATTGATACGACATCAATAACAAAGTGGAGTACAATTGATTTATCAAACAAATTAATATTGGATTATGATGAGAAAAACTACTTTTCTCTTAGTTGGTTTATTGAAGGTAGAGAAGTAATTGGAATCAATCATATTCTTATAGATAATATTGAACATAAAATAGAATCATATGTAGATGAAAACGGTAAAGAAATCAAAACAGAAGCTATAATACTTTATGCAGAGGATTTAACAGATAAGTATTTAGAGATTCAAATTAAACCTTATATCAGTCTTGGATTAAAATAAAAGGTTTTAGTCTGAGATACTGTATCTTTTCAAGTTATAATTACCTCGATTTAAAGTAGTACGATGAACCTTACCCATGAACAAGCAAGTACATTAGATGAAATGAGTTGTACTAGTCTCTACACTTGTGGGGCATAAGTGACTGATTGGGTTTGGTGTGATAAAGAGAGAGGAACCAATATGACTTTAAGAAAATTGTTTGTCGTAATTATGATTATTGCATCTGTGGTGAGCATTGTGTTTTTTATACCATGGTCAAATATATTTGATAAGTTAACACCATTATCAGCTACCATTCAAGAGGAGCTCGATAATAATGAAGCATTTGAAGGGATTATTGTATATATCAGTCAAGACGGTGAGGCATTTACATATGCATCTGGATATCACAATCGAGCTAAAGAAATACCTGCTAAAACAGATGCTTTGTTTAAAATCGCTAGTATCACAAAGTTATATGTTGCTGTAGCAACAACTAAACTTATTGATGAAGGTATCTTAAGCTTAGAAGATACATTAGCTGATTTGCTTCCAAAATTTAAAGATAATATTGAGCATTCTGATGAAATTACTTTAAAGCAACTAATCATGCATAGAAGTGGAATTCCGAATTATACTGATCATAACTTTGATTGGGCAGCACCTCCATATTCAAATGAGGCATGCTTATCGCTTGTGTTAGATATGCCTTCTGATTTTAAACCTGATAAGAAGTATGCCTATTCAAATACAAACTATCTATTGTTAGGTATGATTATGAATGAAGCTCTTGGCTATAATTATATGGATTATATCGATTCGGAGATACTTACTCCCTTAAAGCTTGATAATACTTCTCACTTGCTTGAAGATATTGATATTGATCAGCTTATGAGTGGATATGTTAAAGGTTATGAACCAGATATAAAACAGAATAATTTTCGATCACCTGCTGGTTCGATGATTGCAACTGCGGAAGATGTGGGTGTATTCATTAGAGCGCTCAATGATGGTAGTTTACTAAGTGATTCCGAACAAGATATATTTTCAAATGTATATGTGTATAGTCACACAGGATTCTTACCAGGTTATCAAAGTATAGCACGATATGATAAAGAGACGGATACTGTTATTATCTTATTTGGAAACACAAGCGAAGGATCTAAATGGAATGAAATAGAAGTCTTATTTAATCGAATTAAAAGAATCCTAAAAAGCGAGAAAAAATAAATACTTAGAAATTTTTATGGGAACATTTTGATCAATGTATATCAAGCTTCATTCCCCAAAGAACCTAAAAGTGAATTGAATAATTTAGGTGAATCTGTTGGATATAATTGAGTCTTAAGCCAACAGGGAAAGATAATAAAACAAGAATTCATTATATAAAATTAAGTAATGGTTATAAACCCTACTTATATATTACGAATTGACAGTTGTAGCATAAATAAACGCAGTTTAGTGCAGTACGGTGAACCGTACTGCATAGTTCGACAATCAAAAGAATCGAATAAGGGTATACTTCGAATAGCCTGATAAGAAAGTGAACCGTACCAAAAGTAATATTGATGTAAAATTATAAGCTATAATTATAATCGGAGAATTTAAAAATAATAAGTGAACAATCTATAACTCCTCGCATGTTTGAGGAGTTATATTTATTTGTGTACACCTTAGATTAAACTGAGGATTCAGCTTCAGGGGTGTAATGTTAATGTAAACAATAGTTATTGCTTTTTTATTTGAATCTGGAAATTACTTACTTTACAATTGATGTAGTGGTATCTAATGTATATAACGGAGGAAAAATGATAAAGATAATTGAAAAAGAAGATATTCAAATTGTTTCAAAATATGTGTGGAATGTGTATCAAGATGAAAACAAAAGAACAACACCCCCGTATAAGTCTTTTGATCAAGTGGAAGACAGTCTATTAAGGTTCTTAGCAGATGAGCAAGATGAAATAATAGCTGTTTATAAAGAGGATGAACTAAAAGGTATTGCTATGACCGGCATGGACTTGAAGAACAAGTATTTTAGTATAAAAGGACCTTATATAGATTGTTCAGATGATTATATGTCAATAGCTTCTGAAATTATGGATTACTTAGAATTAAACTACAAAGGTTTCAAATGTGATTTTGGCACAACTAGAGCAAATACTAATTCTCAAAAATTCTTAATATCAAAAGGATTTGCATGTACTGAAGACACGGTTCAAATGTCAATAATCCCAAATCAACTAATTGATTTAGCACTTGAGCATAATATTCAACTTCTCACTGATGAGAGAAAAGATGAATACAGAAACTTTCACGATACTCATTTCCATAATTACTATTGGCTAGCAGATGGAATTTATAGTGTGATGGATCGCTGGAAAGTTCATGTACTGATAGAACAAGACAGAATAGTTGGTAGTGTGTTTACAATGAGACAAAGAGAAAATTCTGGTGAAGTATATGGTTGTGAGATATTAGAACCCTATAAGAATGAGCAAGTAATGGCTGAACTCTTTCATATCAGCACCAAAAGCTGGATGGATGAAGGTGTAAATGAAATTATTAATTTTGTTCCTGAAGGAATCTATAGTACTAGTGCATCAATGGTTGGATACGAAGGTTATGATACTTATATGTGTTTTTCAAAGGAAGAGATCTAGTTGTTTTGCTTAATAGACTTATAGATAACTCATGATATTTGGAATAATCCGTTACAGTGAACCATACCATATCATAAATAACTGCGTTCTTTTCAACATATTGCTATCTTGTTTTAGATATAGCTGTATAAATTAATCTGTTTTAAAGTAAATCTACTCAGGTCAAATGAGGACTGAAATTTAACATACTATTCTATTTAGGAGTAAAGATGATGACAAATATTATTCAATATCTAAAAGATAAATTTACATTATCTGAAGTAAATGAAGTACAGGTAAAAAATGGTGTTCATGTTTATGAGGTTCTGAAAGAAGGAAAGAAATACTATCTTAAATATTTTGAGAAGAAGTCAGATGCAAAAGAGATTCTTTGCTATCAAGCTTTATTAAGAACTGAAATTCCAATTATTAAATTCTATGAGACAACTGAGAATTCAATCTTGTTAGAAGATATGACTATAAATCATGAATATAGAATTGGATGTGAAGATGACTTTAGAAATCCAAAAGCGATTAAATCAGTTGCAAAATGGTTTAAACAATTACATGCTCTATCATATGATAAAACCGTTAATTTTGATTTTCTATCTGAGGATGATGTAGAATTTAAACAAGATGAAATAACTTTATGTTATGAACAATACGGGAATGATGATTTTTTTAATTTGTTGTTATCCGTGAGAATTCAATTCAATGATTATTTGAAGAAAAGTGATAAAATATTATCTCATGGTGATTTCTATTATAAAAATTTCTTTGTTAATAGAACTGATAATGAAGTTGTTATGTTTGATTTCAACTATATGAAAAAAGGTTTACTGAGTGAAGAACTTAGTTTAATAAGACGAAACCTAAGAAATAGAAGTAAAGAAAGCGAGGAAGTGTTTATTAAGGAATATGGTGATTACGATGAAGTTGAATATGAAATTTATTCAATATATCGTCATGTTAGTTGTTTATTAGGAGCATTATCAATAGAGAACTTCCCTAATTGGGCTGTGGAATCAAAAGAACTATTAGATGCAGGTATATTAAGTAGAAATTTGATTTCGACTAAATCTAAAATCAACAGCTAACACTAGATTTGAAATAGACTACTTGTGTTTGATATAAATAAATTAGAAAAAACGCAGTATAGTTATGTACGCTGAACCGTATCATAAATAATAATAAAGGTTTATTGTAATATTTGTTAAGGTGACTTGCCACATCTATAGAACTTAATCAAAAACATAAATAGCCTTCGACGTCTGATTACTCATTTGTCGTAGGCTATTTCTAATTATGTTAATTTAAGACTTCACTAGACCATTCCTATTTAGTCTTCAGTTTGTTTGAGTTGCTCTATGTCCTTACTGCCTACTGATATATATATTTACTATACATCCGTTTGTTGATAAGATAAAAGAGGAAAATATAAAAGGAGGGACATGATGAAATATCCAAATTCAAAAAAAGAACATTTTGTTGAAAACTTGTTTGGAACAACTGTAGAAGACTCTTATCGTTGGATGGAAGATGAATCTAATGAGGATTTAAGAACATGGATTGATGAGCAGAATGATTTGACTCAATCTCATTTAACCAGTATTGGTGATAGATCTAAAATCAAAGATAGATTGGAAACTCTATTTAACTATTCTAAATATGAAAATGTTAGAATAGTCGGTGAAAATATTATATTCGTATACAATGATGGACTACAAAATCAAAGTGTTTACTATATTCAGAAAGGACTTGATGGTACTCCTGAAGTTTTAATAGATCCAAATACATTATCTGATGATGGAACAGTAGCAATAGATCTAAACGGTCATTCCAAAGACAATAGATATATAACTTATTTACAATCATCAGCAGGTTCTGATTGGCACGAGATTAGAATCATCGATTTACATACACTTGAAATATTAGAAGATAAGCTACAGTGGGTAAAATTTACTTTTACTTCTTGGCAAGATGATGGGTTTTACTATTCAGCGTTTGACGCACCTGAATCAGGCAAAGTCTTATCTGAAAAAAACACCGATATGAAAGTTTTTTATCATCAATTAGGACACCCTCAAAGTGAAGACAGAGAAGTTTTTTCTGATAAGGAAAATCCACTAAGATATCATACTGTATTTGTTACTGAAGATGAAAAGTCTTTGATAATGTCTTCAAGAAAAGGAACATATGGTGGTGAAATTAAGTTAATGTCAGAAGGAACAAAAGGTGCGTTCGAAAAAATATTTGAAGGGTTTGATTCCGAACAAGTTTATGTTGGATCAAAGGATAAATTTGCTTTCTTTGTGTCTGATGAAAATGCTGATAATAAGAAAGTCGTTAAATTAAATACTTTAACTCTGGAAGTAGAAACTGTAATTGAAGAAAATAAATCAAATATACAGGAAGTCTTTTTGGTTAAAGACAAACTGATTTTAATATATCTAGAAGACGTAAAATCCGTCATTAAGATTCATAACTTAGAGGGTCAATATGAAAATGAATTGGAACTGCCTGATGTAGGTACACCATTTGAGTTTACAACTTCTGATGACTTTGATGAAATTTTCTATGGTTTCACATCGTATATACATCCTATAGGGTTCTACTCATTTAACTTAAAAGATTTAAAGTCAAAAGAATTTAAAACTTCTGAAGTGAGTTATGATATTTCTGATTATATCACTGAACAAGTCTTTTCAAATAGCAAAGATGGTACACTGATACCTTCGTTTGTTACTTATAAAAAAGGTATAGAATTAAATGGAATGAGTCCAACTATGTTGTATGCATACGGTGGCTTTAATAGCTCTATAAACCCATTTTTCAATCCAGCAGTTATATACTTCATAGAAAGAGGTGGGATACACGTAGAAGCTAATATTAGAGGTGGTTCTGAATACGGTGAAGCTTGGCATAAAGCAGGTATGCTCTTTAATAAGCAAAATGGTTATGATGATTTTATTGCTGTAGCAGAAACTCTAATTGAAAAGAAATACACTTCAAAGAATCACTTGGCTATTTCCGGCAGATCAAATGGCGGTTTATTGATGGGTGCTGTTTCTAATCAAAGACCGGATTTGTTTACAGTGGTCTTCCCGGCAGTTGGTGTAATGGACATGATGAGATATCACAAGTTTACAATTGGATGGGGTTGGGCTGTTGAATATGGCAATCCAGAAGAAGAAACTCATTTTAATAACATCATCAAGTATTCACCACTTCATAATATTGAAGAAAAAGATTATCCTGCAACGATGGTGTTTACAGCAGATCATGATGATCGCGTTGTACCAGCACATTCCTTTAAATACATTGCAAGATTACAAGAAAAAAATACCAGTGATAAACCTATGTTGATTAGAATAGATATAAACTCAGGACATGGTGCTGGTAAATCAAAAGAAAAGATCATTAAAGAGGAAACAGATAAATTCGCTTTTCTGTTCCATCATATTAAATAAGTTGATAAACGGATTTAGATTGTCATCAACTGTTGCTGATGAGGGGAGTTCATAAATATAAAAACGGCTTAAGACCATTATAATGGACTTAAGCCGTTTTTTTGTCTTATGATGAATACAACCAAATTAAAAATCTATATTGTATTTTTCTTTAGTAACCTTAGCATAGATCTTTATCTTTTCATCATAGTTCTTTATTTCAAGAATTGAACGGACCTGTTTAAATGTTTTTTTGTGTTTTGGATCATTTAAGAAATACTGTGAAACGGCTTTTCTATACAATAGCATTTCCAACAAGTAACTGGAATCAAATTGATTGCAGAAATCGATACCTTCATTGACGACCTTGATAATAGATTCGTGTTGGTCTAATGAATGGTAGTTGTATGCAATATTACATAACAATTTGATATAGAGTTTTTTTGTTGGAGAAGAAGAATATTTATCAATATTGATGTTTAACATCAAATAATTGAAAATGCGATTACTCAATGAATATTCTTTTAAATCAGCGTATAAAGCACCTATCACATGTAGTGTACGTAGCTCTAGATAACTGTAGGAATAATTTTCGAAGTTCTCAAAATCATATGCTTCGTGGTGCAAGTTAAAAGAAGTTAACAAACCTGTTATAGCTTCTGTTTTTTTCTCTTTTTCTGGAAAGTAACTTATCGGTAGAAACTGAATTAAATTATTAAATTGCTTCAGTTCAACAGGATCAATCAGATTGCACATAGCTGTATTCTCAGTTGATATTTCAAATTGAGAGAGAGAGTCAGTCATATTGGAGTGACTGATTAGAATTTCGTCAATGAGATTATGTGTATTTAAAATCAAATTACTGTTTTTGTACTGATTAAAGATTTCAATTAAATCAATTTTGTATTCTACCGATAAGAGTTGCAATGTTGTAAATTGAGGTACAACATCTCCCTTTTCAATCTTTCTAAGAGTTTCTTTGGTAATACCTGTTAACTCTTCAACGATCTTACGTGTTAAGTTCAGGTCTTCTCTAATTTTTCGTACTTGAGCACCAAACTCACTCATATCTAACATTCTAAACATATGCGCTCCTTTTTCAATACAATTCAAATTGTATCGACTGATGTAAATTATAATTATATAATAACCCTGTGAATATAGAAGGGAGATAATACTATGCTAAAAAAATCTATTGCTATACTGTTGAGCCTGTTTATTCTACTCGGATCAACATTATGTTTTGCAGCTGATGACGATATCCCAAGACCAAAATCAGTGGATGAGACATACTTAAATGTTGTAACACCATATTGAAACCTGTAATCCAGATAAAATTGATTAAAGTAGAATAGGATTCATTGTAGCCGGTGATGATGACTCGTTGTGGTGTGATATTTATATCATACCATTTTTTTTACATCTAAAGAATGTGTTTTTTTATATCACATTATGATGTTTTCTTAATGACTTAATTCGAGTTAAATGATATAGACAAAACAATGACAGAATCATAATTTGATTCTGTCATTGTTTAATATTATTTATTTAAATTTAAGTTGGTTATTTCTTGTGATATGAAATCAACAGTATCCTTTAGAGTGTTTCTAGAAAAGTTGAATTCCAATCCGACAGTATTGTATAGTTCACTAATTGGCCTTGAAAATCCCATTCTTAACATTTCTTTGAGTTGAGTAATGGTTTTATCTTTATTTTGCCTGTAATTTTTATAAAGATTGATGGCGCCTAGTTGTGCAATTGCATAAGATACAATGTAAAAAGGCATAATTACAACCAACTGACTTTTATACCACTCTAAAGACTTGAAGCTTTCATAACCCTCCCAGTTGTCATTGACATTGAACTTATCTACGAGAGAGCTATACGATTCATCTCTTTCAGAAATAGAGTGACCAGGATTAGTATATATCCATTGTTCAAAGGCATCGATAATAACATATTTCCTAAGTGCATAGAGCAGTGTTATATAATGTTCTTTTTGAGCTAAGGTAGTATCACTCATATTGTCATAGAATTCATCATAATAATCAAAAGCTAAAAGTTCAAAAAACTTTGGTGGAAACTCAGCCAATTCACCGTTGCTACTAAACATTCGACATCCTCGAACCTTTTGATGAGAATTTAAGACAGAATGGATACCATGACCTGCTTCGTGAATGAGTATATTGGTTTCCTCAGGTCGACCAGCTACATTCATACAAATAAACGGGCTACCTGTTCGATCGATAGGGAAACAGAAACCTCCGGTAGTTTTTTTCTTTCGAGGTTCCAAATCCATATTGCCGTTCTCTCTTATATTGCTAAAAATAGTTGAAAATTCAGGATCAATCTTTTGTAATATATTGTTTATCTTATCAACGAGTTCATCAGAGGTTTCAAATGGCTTATGACTTGTTTTCGCTGCCTTAAAAGCATCCTCCCATGGATATTTCAAAGTATTATCCAGTTCAGGTTTACCTGCTGCAACCATTTTTTTGAGTTCGGGTATCAGAACTTCTTCGATTGAATCATGTAATGACTTGATATCATCTAAACTGTATTCAAGTCGACTATGTGATAAGTGAAGGTATTCTCCATAGTTTTCAAAGTCGCAATTGAGTGCAATTTGGTGTCTTATTTCTAGAATTTGATTAAAAATAATATCCAGTTCACTTTTCTTAGAAAGCCACGCGTTATTTATAAAAGACCATATAACAGGTTTGTCCTCTTGTGAAGCGGTATTCAAAAGATTGTATGCTTGAGCTCTAGTAAGCTGTTCACCATTATAATCAACAACAACATTAGAGACTTCTTTTCTATATTTCAAGCATAATGCATCCTCTTTTTCCTTCAGTTCAAGGTTTGTTTCGTTGTAGAGTCGAATATTCTTTTTAAGGATGTTTCTATAATGATCAAATGAACAGTTGAGTGATTTAATGAACTCACTATTGTATATTTTCATTTCGATTTCATGAAAGTAAGGCTTGGCTTTGAATAAGATATTTTTTTTGTATTCTTCTCCATTTGATGCGATTTCTTTGTTGGACATATTAGTACTTAGTATGACATAGTTTTGAGTATCTTTATATTCAACTTCATCTAAGAGTTCGTTGCTCCAATGAATAACAAGTTCTAAGTCATCTGTTGAAGTCATAACAAATGTTAGAATTGCTTTTAGTTCATGTTCCACTTGATTCCAATCGTCTACATCAAATTCTTTGTTGAGATATTGTAAATGCTTTTGCGTTATTTTCATTTATTAAAGCCTCTCTTATGTATTAGTACCAATTTCTGTGTCTGCTTTGGTGTTATCAAGTCATGCATACACAAATAGAAGTAACATCCTTTAAATGTTAACACATTAAATGTCGTAATTACATCTCAGAAATAAAGCTTGTTATATTATATTCAATAGTTATAACTTTTAAATGTGTGGTATTTATATCATACCATTTTTTTGCTCTGATGATGTGAATTCTTATATAACATTATGATAATTTCTTAAAGATTGAAAATCGAGCAGAATAGAAGTGTTTTTTAAATAATTTTATTTTCTCAGAAGATGTACCAGCAAACCTTGGAGATTCTAGAGAAAGAGACGCATAGGGAATACTCTGATTTTATATGTCATTTTTACATATCTGAATATGCTGTCGAAATATAAATGAATAAGTATATTGGAAGTTAATAAATATACAGGAATAAATTAAAATGAAGATAGGCAAATTAGTTTTCAATGAAAGGGATTAATTGCTATGGACAGATATCAAGACATTAAAAATGATTCTGGAGTTGTAGTATATGAATTGAAATCGACTGCATAAAGGTGTCGTTTTCTAGTGGAAAAGTTTATATTTTATAGTTTTCAAAGCGCAGGTCGTGGAAACGTTGAGTCAATAAAGAAAAATGTTGAAGTTGGCAATGGGTTAAAATTATATCTGTCAAAGAGATGGTGTACCATGTTGTTACTGCACAATTATAAGGTGTACCATTTCCAAGTAAGAAATAACCTTTCGTATGATTACTCCTTTATCTAGACTTGATGTTCAAGTAGGTATAAAAATTCAGTTGATTTAATAATCATACGGAAATTTAATAGAAAAACCTCTTATAAATACATTCTGTTTTTATAGGAGGATTTTTTTTGTGTATACAAAACATACTAAAACTGTGCTAAGATTATACTTATGAATAGTATTCATCTTGAGAATATTAATATTTGATGAACTATAAAAAAGGATATCCTATGACGAATCATAAAAACGAAATTTTAATAACACAAAGAGAAATAGATGATTTTCAAAAGAAATCTGGCTTACGAAAAGCATTTTCAGGCATACATTTATGGGGTGTTGGCGTAGGCACTGTGATTGCTGGAACATTCTTTGGATGGAATTATGGTGTTGAACTATCAGGCGCCTTTGGCTTCATTATTGCCACATTAATTGTTTCGGTATTTTACATTCTGTTGACTAAGGTGTTTGCGGAACTATCAACAATGCTTCCTTATACTGGTGGACCATATGCTTATGGAAGGAAGGGGTTAGGTACGTTTTTCGGGTATCTGACAGGTATAACTACCATTATGGAATTTATGTGTGCAGCCGCTGCAATTACAATTTCCATAAGTCTGTACTTTTCAAAACTATATCCGACTATTTCACACATACATATTATTGCTGTTATATACATCTTATTTATAATTATTGATATTATTGGTATCAAACAATCAGGTGTATTCCAGCTAATCATAACTGGCGTTGCTATTAGTGCTTTGGTGTTATTCTTCATAGGAACCAGTGGATCTGTAAGTATAGTGACATTAACCAGTCAACCGATGTTCATTAATGGACTTGATGGCATTTTTGCTGCAATTCCTTTTGCCATGTGGTTTTATATTTGTATTGAAGGTATATCATTGGCCGCTGAGGAGACGAAAAATCCACAAGTTAGTATTGGCCATGGATTTACATTTAGTATTATCACAATAGTATTACTGAATATTGGTATGTTGATCATTGCTTTTGCAACAGTACCCATGCAATATTTTATAAATACAGATTCACCTCTTACAAGTATATTGATGATAGTTCAACCCAATGACAAAGTTGCAATTGTTGTATTTTCTACTCTGGCGTTGTGTGGTTTGTTGGCAAGTTTACATGGCATAATAAATGGCTTTTCGAGAGAAGTGTTTTCTTTGTCACGAGCAGGATACTTACCTCAGATTCTCAGTTCTTTACACCCTGTTACACGAACGCCTTATCTGGCAATTGTATTATCTGGTTTGATGGGAGTTGCACTGTCGTTAATGGCTGATATAAAAACACTTGTTTTTCTGGCAAGTTTCTTTGCCTTGTTAATGTATTTTCTTGTGATTTTATCTTATATAAAAATAAAAATAACTGAAGATGATAAAATAAGAAGTGTCTCACTGAAGTTATGGCTTGTTTTTTTATTAATCATTGCAACAACATTATTGCTCATAATGATATTGATGTTAGTTAAACAAAGTCAGTATATCATGTACGCTGTAGTCTTCTTTTCCATTACTGGTTTTTATTATTTTATGATTGGTAATAAACATATTATGCCTGATGCACCTGAAGAAATTGAGGCAAAGGTTGAGAAGATAAGTATTTATTAAAAAGTGCAATTTGATTTTTAAGGGGGGGATATAATTGAATTTAATAAAAAGTCGAAACAATCAAGCACAAGAGGATAGACAGAAACTGAGACAACTTGGATATATTCAAGAATTGGAAAGAAGTGTTGGTGTGTTTTCGAATTTTGCTATCTCTTTTTCAGTTATATCGGTTCTGACTGGTCTTATTTTCCTATATGGATCAGGTCCAGGTGGAAATGGTGAATACGAATTATATACTTGGTTCTTTGTGGGTGGATTTCAGATGTTTATGGTTTTATCATTGGCAGAAATATCTTCCTGTTATCCTATAGCCGGTGGTGTATACGAATGGACTAATATTTTAGGAAACACAACAATCGGGTGGTTAAATGGATGTATTTCATTGATTGGATGGTTGGCTTGTACAGCAGGTATAAATTTCGGATTAAGTCAGTTTTTTCTTCAGATGAACGGTATACAAACACCATCGATACTGCAGCTCATGAGTGTGTGTTCGGTAATTGTAATGCTTCAGACCTTAATTTGCATGATGGGTATAAAAACTACTACAAAAATTAATAACATAAGTGTGGGTATACATATTATTGGTGTGTTGACCATATTTGTTTTACTTATAGTATTTTCAGGACCAAACATCGCAGTAGAGAGTTTGGTGTTTACGGATGTAATTGACAATATGAACATTTCATCAATCATACCTGTTTTATTGATGGCTGCATGGACTTTAACGGCATTTGATGCTTCAGCAAGTGTGTCAGAGGAGTGTATTAATCCAACTAGGACGGTGCCTTATGGTATGATTTTGTCTGTAGTCTTTTCAATTATATTTGGTGGATTACTTATATTTGGCCTTACTCAAGGGCATGCTGTATTGGGTAATGCCGAATCAAATGTAGGTATTACATCACTTAATATAATAAGTTCCATTATGGGACCAACTGTTTCCAAGTTTATTTCCTTGATTATTGTAATGGCTATGTTCACTTGTGGATTGGCTGCACAAACGGTAACCGTAAGAATAATCTACGCAATATCTAGAAACAATGGTTTACCATTTTCACAAATTTGGAAGAGTGTTGATAAACATAATGCTATGCCAAGATATAGTATTTTACTCTGTGGTGCTTTGGAGATTTTATTGATTATCGCGGCTCTGTTTTCAGAAGGGGATATATCATTAGCTACAATCTCTATTAAAGCATTGCCTAAAATTACATCACTAAGTACAGTGGGGTTATATTTATCTTATGGCATTGTATTGTATTGTGCCCTTGGTAGACGAAAAAAAATTGGTGTAGACCGAGGTCGGTTTTTTATGAACCGTTTGGGTTACGGTGTAAACTTTATAGCCTTCATTTGGTCGATTGGAATAGCGGTAACAATGTTGGTATATTATAATACAGGATTTAAAATAGTATATGCCGTATTTATGTTGGCACTCGGAATCTATTATTGGGTTCATATGAAGAGCAAACTTAAATATAGATATGAGAAATTAAGTGAGTCAGAGCTATTGGAAATAGAAAATATGCGGGGTATTGATTAATGGAGGAAAGACCAATCAAAATTGTAGCCATAGATTTCTCTGAAGATGAAATAGAAAATACTTTTATGAAAGTCAAAGATTCATGGTATTATCTTATGTCTTATTATCAAGAACTGAGTATAGTGGTTTCAAACAAGGATAGTGAAAGTGAAGATACTTATGGTTCATTGTGCAATCATGACGCTTCATCTACGGGTAATGATTATGAGTTCAAGTTTGAATTCAATGACAAGTTAAATGCAGTACTCAAAGTAAAAGAGAGTGCAAATGAAATTGCCACGAATGATATGGATGCATTTTTTAAGAAAACATCAGAGATTCGAAGGAAAAATCCAAAGAGCACATTAATACCATATGGTTTGGTCATGATTACGGACAATGAGTCACATGTAAATATGTTGGCAGAAGAAATGCTGTTTCGAACTGAAATTAATCTTAAGGAATTAGAGTCTGTATTCAATAAAGACAACGAGCCTGTTAGTAGAAATATCAAAATATCCAATCTAATGATTGATCAATTTGAAGTAATGGCTATCAAAATCCCTTTGGTTAAAAACAATGAAGTCGTCGGTAGTTTTATCATACTTTCCGATGAGACTTTGATTAAAAAAAATGAGAGTAAACTGAATTATAAATCTGCAGTAGTCAAAGAAATTCATCATAGAGTGAAAAATAATTTGCAGACCATAGCAAGTCTTTTAAGGCTGCAGATGAGACGGGTTAAGTCCAAAACTGTTATCAGAGCCTTCAAAGAAAGCATAAATAGAATTTCCAGTATAGCGCTCATTCATGAGGAATTATCAAAGGATGGTATTGAAGAAGTAAATATTAAGTCGACAATTGCTAGTATTATGGATATGATATTAACAGACATGGTACCATCAAATAAAGATATCAAAGGAGAATTGCAAGGACCAGATGTGTATATTGATGCCAATAAAGCCAGTAGTATTTCACTATGCATAACCGAGTTGGTGCAAAATTCCATAGAACACGGTTTTTCTTTTAGAAAAAAAGGATTTATCAGTATAAAACTTGATCTAAAGGATGACGTCGTAACTATTTTAGTAGAGGATGACGGTTCGGGCTTTAATCCGCAGAAGTCAAAGAACAGTTTAGGGTTGGAAATTATTGAAATGATAACAACTGAAACCCTTAAAGGCACATTTAGTATCAAAGGACATATGTACGGAACACAAACTCAAATTACTTTTAAGTTATAAAGTGGGGGCCTTATGAAAAAATTGAGAGTGATAATAGCAGAAGATGAACCAGTAACACGAAGAGATATCAAGGAAATGCTTTTAGAAGAAAAAATCCAAGTCATAGGTGAGTGTGGAGATGGCCTGAAAGCCATTGAACTTGCGAAGACTTTAAAACCAGATTTAATACTGATGGATATAAAGATGCCAATCATGGATGGTATTGAAGCAGCACAGAAGCTTAATGAGGAAAACCTAGCACCTGTAATGTTGTTAACAGCTTACAGTCAGGACGAGCTTATTGAAAGAGCACGTGAAGCTGGCGTACTAGCGTATCTTGTAAAACCTATAAACAAAAGAAGTCTGATTCCTGCTTGTCACATTGCGGTTTCAAGATATAAGGAGTTCAATGTTTTAAAAAAGGAAGTAAATACACTTACTGACGCACTAGAATCGAGAAAGGTTATGGAGAAGGCAAAAGGCATTCTTCAGAAGTTTTATGGTATTGATGAGGAAAGCGCATTTAATAAAATTCGTAGTATTAGCATGAATAAAAGGAAAACTATGAAACAAGTTGCTGAATCAATCATTTTAACACTAGGAGAATGATTTATCTGAAAATTCTAAGTAATCGTTTGACATTTCTTCATCCTTTTGATAAAATTAATTAAATTTGAATAGCATAAATGCAACGGCGCATTTATAAAATAAGAGAGCAATGGAGCTTTCACTGCATTACGTTAAGTAATGAGTGAAAGCTCTTTTTTTTGGTTTTGTCAAATTTTGTAAATTGCTGATGAGACGCTAGGAGGTGAAAATATTGGAAACAAAGATCAAAAAAATGTATAAGAGAGATCGTAATACAATAATAGGATTTATGGCAGCTTTATGGCTTGTAATCTGTGGCGTTATATCACAAATAATGCCACTTACCACAACGACAGAGGAAAAAATGGTAATTATGTTAACAGGTGTAATTGTATGTGTATTTGCAACTGCGGCCCTTATAGGCGTGTTGATCCATATAAAAAACAAAAAAGAGACATTGTATCAAGAAGATATTATGGCATCTATGGAATCTAAGTAAGTGAGGTGATAGTGTATGAGAACTAATGAAAAGAAGAACAAAAGTGAAAAGACGAGCGACATGTTCATGAATATATTTGATACGCTGTTTATCATGATTTTGTGTTTCGGCACTCTTTTAACAGCCATGCTTATGAAAGAGAAATCAACAGGGGTAATGGATTACACAATTAATATAAAAACATTTGCACTAACAATTGGTGGTTTGGTTTTATACATGTCATTCATTATCATACAATCTGAAAAAAGTCTTAAATCAATGATTGATCATATTTATGGAGATAAAACATCAGAAAAGAAAACAAAAGAAGGCAAAAAACGTATGAAGAGTAATAGGAAAACAGCTTAGTTTATTCAATAAGGAGCATATTACATGAGTATTTGGATCATTATGAATTGGGTAGCGTGGCTACTCTGTGTATTACTAATTGCATTATTACTAAAAGATTTTATAAAAATTGAATTAGAGATGGCAAAAAATAAAAAAGTAGAAAGGTAGGCTCGAAACTTGGAACAGAATTTTGAATTAAATGACATAAGTAAAAAAAAATCTGAATCACATTTATCAAAAGTGCTAGGTCCAATGCACATCTGGGCATTAGGAGTTGGCATCGTACTTGTAGGCCAATTCATGGGATGGAATTTCACAATAGGAAAAGGTGGATCATTTGGTTCTATTATAGCCTGTTGGATAATTGGAATTCTTTATATTTCTTTGATAATGATCAATACAGAAATTGGATCGGTTATACCGGAAACCGGCGGACAGTATGCAATGGCCAAGTATTTGATGGGACCATTGGCAGCATTTAACATAGGTCTGATGTTGGTTTTCGAGTATGTGATGTTAGAAGCGGCAGATGCTTTGGTAGTTGGTCAGATACTACAGACATTACATCCCGATATACAAGCACTTCCCTACATCATACTGAGTCTGTTGGCTTTAACATACATGAATTACAGAGGTGTTCATGCAACGTTGAACTTAAACATTGTTCTGACAGGGATAGCGTTTATCACCATATTTATTCTACTCTTCAGCACAAAGTTTTATTCGCCAACAAGTAACATGTTGAGAATGAAGGAAATGACAAATGGTCTACCTTACGGTTGGATAGGCATCTTAGGTGCATTCCAGTTCGGGTGTTGGTTCTTCCTTGGAATTGAAGGTACCGCACTGGCAGCAGCAGAGTGCAGGTCAACGGGTCGATCTTTTCCAATAGGAGCCGTAGTTGGATTGGTTACGTTACTGATCGGTGCTACAGCAACATGGTTTGTTTGTTCAGGACTTGTTGCATCAGGCGATCTGGCAGTATCGGTATATCCATTGTTTGATGCAGCAATAAAAACAAAAATACCTTTTGTAGTTAATGCATTATTCTTAGGAACGGTACTCTCATGTCTGGCAAGTGCAAATGGTTGTATAGCTGATGCAAGTCGTGCATGGTATGCCATGTCAAAAGATACATTGATTCCAGAAATTTTTTCTGCGATTCATCCAAAATACAAAACACCTTATCGTGCGATACTGTTTTTACTACCGATTTCATTGGCCTTTGGTTTCACAGGCTTGTTAGACCAGGTTATTACATTCTCCATCTTCTCTGCATTGATGGTTTATCTGATGACAGCTTACATGATGGTAAAATTCAGAAAAATGTACCCAATGGGATCTATTGAAAGAGGTTATATCGCACCGTTACATCCAATGCCAACAATAATATTAGTCATTTTGACATTGGCAACATTGATCGGTATGTATTTTGGATATTCCATTAACTTGATATCGGGTTTCACATTCTACATTCTTGCATCGGTATGGTTTGTATTCCACAGATATAAATTTGTCAAAGAAGAATCGTTTTTATCTGGTGGCTTGGGTAAATGGCCAAGACCTGTTGGATATTAATTTTATAGTTTAAGGATGTGAGATAGATGAAAAATAAACATAAGGTATTTGCAGTTGTATTGTTATCCATGGTAATGCCAGGTTCTGGTTATGTGCTACTTGGAAAGTCAGTCAGGGGATTAATGATGTTGATGTGGATGTTCATGTTTGGATACATCACATATAAACTGACTACTGTGGATATTAGCTTGATTGGTCGATTGTCTGGAGGGCTTGGTGTATGGACTATTTCTGTAGTTGAAACACATAAACTTGCTCAAAAGACTTGGATATCGAAATGAAATTAAAGATTGGAATCATTATGTAGAGATGGGGTGATTTTATATGGATGAAAGTATACAAAGAGTCATACAGGAATATGTACCGGGGAAACAACTGACATTGTTACATATCATTGCTCAGCCAGTGGCAGATTTATACGAGAAGTTGGGGATAGATAATCGCGGAGCAATTGGTATTGTTACATCTACACCAGGTGAAGCAGCAATCATAGCAGCTGATATTGCAACAAAAGCGGCTGGTGTGGAAATCGGTTTTCTGGACCGTTTTACAGGAGCTTTGGTTATTGTAGGGGATGTATCAAGTGTTGAGTCTGGACTAAAGGAAATTAAAACAGTTTTAACTAGATTGTTGGACTTTACTACTTGCGACATTACAAGATCGTGATGGAGGCCCTATGAAAAAAATTATGGTAATTGGAGCAATTGATGCTGGAAAAACATCTCTAGTCATGCGGATTCATGGCATTGATGGTATAGCAACAAAGACCCAGACATTGGAATATAAAAATCACACAATAGATACACCTGGTGAATATATGGAAAATCCAATGATGTACAAAGCGTTGATGAGTACTGCAATGGAAGCTAAATTTGTTTTGTTTGTTCAAGATTCAACGGTGAATAAAACATGTTTCCCACCAGGTTTTGCACGTGCGTTTCCTTGTAAATCCATTGGGATAATAACAAAGATTGATCATCCAGAGTCTGATTTGGAGAACGCAAAAAAACTTTTGGAAAGGGTGAAAGTTAAAGGCCCTACGTTTGCAGTTTCCTCTTTTACAGGGGAATGTATACAGGAGTTAAAAGAGTTTATGAACCTGACAAAACAATTGGATTGTCAGCAATCATAGAAATAGTATTCAACTAGAGAGAAGGAGGGATTCATTTGAATCTAAGGAGCACTATTCATAATAAGGTTTATTCATTTAAGTCGGTAAGAGATGTATTGGCCAAAGCAAATCAGGAAAAGTCGGGGGACGTGTTGGCAGGATTAGCAGCTGAAACTGCTAAGGAAAGAGTTGCTGCCAAATTGTGTCTTGCCAATCTACAGTTAAAGGATATCTACGAGAATCCGGTAATAGCATATGAAAAAGATGAAATCACAAGATTGATTTACGATAATGTAAATACAACAATTTACAAGAAACTTATGAACTGGACAGTAGCAGAATTAAGAGACTACATATTGGACAGTAAAGTTGGACAAAGTGAACTGATGAATATCAGTAGAGGTTTAACAAGTGAAATGATTGCTGCAGTTGCCAAGTTGATGTCATCTATGGATTTGGTGTACGCGGCTAAAAAAATAAAGATTCAAACACATTGTAATACCACTTTAGGATTACCTGGTACGTTGTCTTTTAGAAATCAACCAAACCATCCAACGGACAACATTGAAGGTATAATTGCCTCGCTTAAAGAAGGATTGTCTTTTGGATCGGGAGATGCTGTTATAGGTGTTAACCCGGTTGAAGACAATATTGAAAACTTTTCAAGAGTAATGAACGCAATCGTTGACGTACAAAAGAGATTTGAAATTCCAACACAAACTTGTGTATTAGCGCATGTTACAACTCAAATGCAAGCACTTCAAAAAGGTGTGCCGGTAGATTTGGTATTCCAAAGTATTGCTGGAACACAAATCGCCAATGACGGATTTGGAATTTCACTTTCAATGTTGGATGAGGCAAATGAAATGGCAACTAAATTGGGTACTTCAACAGGGCCGAATGTTATGTATTTTGAGACGGGTCAAGGATCTGAAATTTCATTGGATGCTCATCTTGGTGTTGATGAAATGACACTTGAGGCTAGATGTTATGGATTGGCTAAACATTACAAACCATTTATGTTGAATAACGTTTCAGGCTTTATTGGACCAGAAACAATCTATAGTGGTAAAGAAGTTATCAGAGCTGACCTAGAAGATTTATTCATGGGTAAAATGCATGGGCTGCCAATGGGTATTGCACCTTGTTATACAAATCACATGAAAGCTGATCAAGATGATCAGGAGATTGGCACAATGTTATGTGCTATGGCAGGATCAAACTTCTTCATGGGTGTAAGTGGTGGAGATGATTGTATGCTTAATTATCAAGATACAAGTTTCCATGATGATGCAAGTGTAAGAGAAATACTTAATCTTAGACCAGCTCCAGAATTTGAAAAATGGCTTGAGAAACGAGGCATTATGGAAGATGGTAAATTAACTGAACTAGCAGGAGATGCATCGATTTTTGATAAATAAGGGGGGAGAGAGATGGATAACCAAACGGAAAAACTAATTGTAGAGAATGTACTAAATGCACTTATGGAAAAAGGGCTTATTGAAAGTACTCAGATATCTGAAAACATTATCAAAAATGCTAGTGAAAAGGTTAACTCAAGTGATGAGACATGTACTTCCTGTGAACCTGTTCAATTGGACTCAAATACTGAAATAATGGTGAAAAATCCTCATAATATGGAAGCTCTAAAAATGATGAGAGCTGCGACTCCAGCAAGAATTTTAATGGGAAGAGCTGGTGCGAGACAAAGAACAGCATCGTACCTTAATTTCCTTGCAGACCATGCTGCAGCACAAGATGCCGTTTATCAGGATGTTTCAGATGAGTTTTTAGAAAGAACCAACTTATTTAAAACACAAACAATTGTAGAGAATAAAGATGGCTATTTACAAACACCTGAACGTGGTAAAAAACTGAACGAAGCATCAAAAAAGCTTGTTCTTGAGAAATGTGAAAAAGGTAAAAATGTTCAAATTATAGTTGTTGACGGATTAAGTTCTACATCTATCGAAGCGAATGTTGAAGATGTATTACCGTCATTGATGCAAGGATTAAAGGCTGAAGGTTTATCTGTAGGAACACCTTTCTTTGTAAAGTACGGACGTGTTGGCGTTCAGGATGAAATTGGCCAATTGCTTGATTGTGATGTTGTTGTAGAGCTGGTTGGAGAAAGACCTGGTCTGATAACAGCTGAGAGTATGAGTTCATACATGATCTATAGACCGAGTAAAGATACTGTAGAAGCTGATAGGACCGTTATCTCAAATATTCATAGAGGTGGAACACCTCCAGTTGAAGCGGGTGCGCACATGGCAACAGTTGTGAAAAAAATGATTGACAATAAAGCCAGTGGAGTTAAATTATCAGAGATTCTTAAATAGGTATGGTGAGCATATGAGTAACACACAAACCGAAATAATAAAAAGTGTTGGCATTGACATCGGGACAACAACCACTCAATTGGTAGTCAGTCAATTGACAGTCAAAAATATAGCACCAGGCACTTTGGTTCCAAGAATGCAAATAACGGATAAAACAGTGGAGTATAAAAGTGAGATACATTTTACACCCATTAAAGATAATTATCTTATTGATGTGGAACGTGTATTTGACCTAGTGAATCTAGAGCTAAAAAGAGCAGGCATTAACACCAATGATATAGATACTGGTGCTGTCATTATCACTGGTGAAACAGCCAAAAAAGAGAATGCGAAAAGTATTTCAAATCAAATAGCCAATTTTGCTGGAGATTTTGTTGTAGCGACGGCTGGTGGAAAACTGGAAGCGGTTATTGCTGGTAAAGGTTCTGGTGCAGCTGATTACTCTAAAAAGAATTTCTGTACTGTTGCAAATATTGATATTGGGGGCGGTACAGCCAATGTTGGCATATATAAAAATGGCAAGGCAATAGATAGTTGTTGTATCAATGTAGGGGGACGACTGTTACATATTGATAAAAATACCAAGAAAGTTATGAAGATTACAGAGCCAATGAAACATATTATAGGTGAACATGAGTTTGATATGAATCATGGAGACGCAGCAGATCTGTCAAAGGTTACGCTGATATGCAGGAAAATGGCAAAAGTCATCGTTGAATGTATGCAGTCAAAAGACTTGGGTAACTTGTCAAATAAGTTACTGTTATCAAAAGCGCTACGATTGGATTATGAAATTGATGCAGTGATGATATCCGGAGGGGTTGCGGATTATGTTTACAATGACGCCTTTAATGTAGATCAGGCGAATAATTTGATGGAAGTTGCCAGGTATGGAGATATAGGACCGATGTTGGGTTACCAGGTGAGAATTGCCATGAAAGCCAATGGTTACAAGTTGATTGTACCAACTGAAACAATAAGAGCAACTGTTATAGGAGCAGGCGCTCAAACTGTTGATGTAAGTGGTAGTACAATACTGGTGAATGATTCTATTTTACCTATGAAGAACATTCCTGTGATTATTCCATTTCAAGAGAAGTTAAATTTGAATGAGGATTTCATCAGTAGAAGAATTGTTCAAAGCATAGATAACTTTTTTGAAGAAGACGCCCTTGAAAATGTTGCAATAGCGTTGCAACATGAAGAATATCTTTCTTTTAACGATATTAACATACTGGCTAGAGGTATTGTCAAAGGTGCTAAAAAAATTACAAAACTGGGATTGCCACTGATATTGGTTATAGAGCAGGATTTAGGTAAAGTCATGGGGCAGACAATCAAATTTATAGATAGTAGTGTGACTGTAATATGCATTGACCAGGTAAAGGTTAGTGAAGGGGATTATGTTGATATTGGTAAGTCAATTGCTGGCGGTACTGTAGTGCCAGTCGTAATTAAAACATTGGTTTTCGAAACCAAACAAACATGATATTAAGGAGAATAAAGATGAAAAATGATGCATTACGGGGAACCGTACTGAGTACAAAAATTATTTCCAACATCGATCGTGAAATGGCTACAAACTTAGGATTAAAACCAGAGCATAGAAGTATTGGTATTTTAACAACAGACCTTGATGACGTTTCTTATACCGCACTTGATGATGCAACTAAAAAAGCAGACATTAGTGTTGTTTATGCAAAATCATTCTACGGTGGCGCTGTTAATGCAAACTCTAAGTTGGCAGGTGAGTTTATCGGAATCATTGCAGGTCCAAATCCTGCTGAAGTAAGAAGCGGTTTAGACTCAGCGATAGATTTTATCGAAAATGATGCATGTTTCTATAGTGTCAATGAAGACGATAGCATTTGTTATTACGCTCATACAATTTCAAGAACAGGGTCATACCTTTCAGAGGTTGCTGGAGTTAATGAAGGTGAAGCGATTGCATACCTTATTGCACCTCCAATTGAAGCTATTTATGCATTAGATGCTGCTATAAAAGCTGCCGATGTTAAAATGGTTGCATTTTACGGACCGCCTAGTGAAACAAACTTTGGTGGTGGCCTTTTAACTGGAAGTCAATCAGCGTGTAAAGCTGCATGTGAAGCTTTTAAAAACGCCGTTACATTTGTAGCTGAAAATCCAAGAGAATACTAATAATTACTGACGACAATTTATGATAATTTGAGAGGGGATATAAATTATGAAATCAAATCAAGCTTTAGGAATGATAGAAACAAAAGGTTTAGTAGGTTCTATAGAAGCTGCTGATGCTATGGTAAAAGCAGCTAATGTAACTTTAATGGGTAAAGAACATATCGGCGGCGGTTTAGTAACTGTCATGGTAAGAGGTGATGTTGGTGCAGTAAAGGCTGCTACTGATGCTGGTGCAGCTGCTGCTCAAAGAGTTGGAGAACTTATTTCTGTTCATGTTATTCCTAGACCTCATAGTGATGTTGAAGCTGTGTTGCCTAAGATTGGATAGTTACAGTCATATTAAATAAAAATAAGGAGGTAGTTTATGAGAATTATAACTGAAATTGAATTGAGAGCTCAATTCAAAGCAGAAATATTTGATTCTTTTACTCTATACAGAGATGAAAGATTAACTCCTGCTGCCTCACAATTTTTAAGTGAGAGAAGTATAAGAATAATTCGGTCAGAATCATCTGTAAAGACTGAGCAATCAGAAAGGGATCAAAAGAAGGCTGTGAGAAAGGTCGACTTGGATAACATAAAAGTACCTGAGCAAGGATATGTTTACCTTCCTTCGGGAAAGATTATCATGGAAAAACCTGAACATTGCACCCATTTAAAAGGCAAATTTTTGGTTGCGAAATACGACCCAATAATCAAGTTTAGGGGTCAATTGGATCTCCTTGAAGCGGAATGTATTTGTTGCATCAATCAGATAAGGTTCTGCGGACACAAAAAAATTGAGGATGATCTAACGAATATATTTGAATACCTCCAGAAAATTATGAGGGCAGAAGTTTTAGATGAACCATTGGCATTTATAGAATTTAATGAATGGTCAGATGCGGATATAAGAGAGTACTCTCATTATCCTGAGAAACATTTTGGAGTAAAACATATACTTCCGAATCCAAAGTATGGACAGATATATGGATATATCAATAAAATTAGGGCTATGGTTAGACAGTTGGAAATTGCTGCCGTAGAAGCGTTTTATACGCCTGAAGAGGATATGTGTGCAAAGGGTGATATCGTATTGGCTCTAAACCGATTAAGTAGCCTTTTGTATATTATGATCTGTAAATTCATTAGTGGACAATATTAAGTATGTATTATGGGAGGGATAAATAATGGGTTTATTTGATAGAACGAATGAGATTATTTCTGACTTTGAGAAAGTTATTAAACAACCTATCATTCCAGAAAATAAAGAAAAATTATATGTAGGTGTCGATTTAGGTACAGCCTATATAGTGATTTCGGTGTTGGATGAACATAAGCGGCCCATTGCAGGGGCATATAGGTTTGCTCAGGTTGTAAAAGATGGATTGGTAGTAGATTTCATTGAAGCCATAAAGATTGTTCGAGAACTGAAGGCGGAAATAGAAGAAAAAATCTGCTGTGAATTGATTTATGCAGCTGTTGCAATCCCTCCAGGTACTTCACTTAACGATTCGAGGTACATACAAAATGTAGTTGAAGGTGCAGGTTTTGAAGTGACTAATGTTGTTGATGAACCAACAGCAGCAAATGCTGTACTTGGTATGACTGATGGTGTTGTTGTTGATATCGGTGGAGGCTCTACCGGGTTGTCTGTTTTAGATGGCGGAAATGTTGTATATGTTGCTGACGAAGCAACGGGCGGCACACAGTTTACACTTGTATTATCAGGTGCTTATAAAATTACATTTGAAGAAGCAGAAGAACTAAAAAAAGATGTAAAACGACAGAAAGAAATATCGGCGGTTCTAAAACCGGTATCTCAGAAGGTTGGTACGATTATAAAAAAACACATATCAAGCTTCAATATCAATGAAATTTATTTAGTAGGCGGTACAAGTTGTTTAGAAAATATTGAACGTGAGATAGAAAAGGAAGTAGGCATTAAGACTTATAAGCCGGTTAATCCACTATTTGTTACACCAGTTGGCATTGCAATGAACTGTAAGTTTAACTAGGAGGGTATGATGGATTTTAAAATAATTAAATCACCTTCTGATGGTGTGGTGAATATGATTCAGAATCGACTGCCAAAAAGTAGGATTCGAGTGGATCTGAAATATGATTCAGTTGGTCTGTTGCAGGGGAAACTTTCAGAAATGTTATGGGCTGCAGACATTGCAGAAAAAGCTGCTGATGTAACAGTTGAAGAAATCATGGGAATTTGTCCACAACATATAGCAATGATTGCAATAATGGGTGATACATTTTCCGTAGAAACAGCAATAGGTGCACTGAAAGCAGCTTTTAACGACGCGTTGAATGAAGGTTTTTAGAAGGGTGGTAGAGGCAAATGATTATAGGTCAAGTTATAAATAGTGTATGGTGTACCAGAAAAGAAGATAGTTTGACAGGCATGAAACTATTGATCGTTAAATTACTTGATTCACAAAACCATGACAACAGTAGAAATATTGTTGCTGTGGATTTAATTGGAGCAGGTATTGGAGAGAGAGTTCTAATAACTCAAGGTAGTTCAGCAAGAAAGTCATTGGGCAGTGATGAAGCACCAATTGATTCAATAATAATAGGCATTATTGATGAAAATGCTGAACTATAGGAGGTAATGATGATAGAAAAATTAGTTGAAAAAGTAAAACTGGCAGGTGTTGTAGGCGCTGGGGGCGCCGGATTTCCGACACATGTGAAGTTATCAACTAAAGTGGAATATGTAATTCTAAATGCAGCTGAATGTGAACCGCTTATTCGTGTTGACCAGGAATTACTTGATAAAAGAGCATTAAAAGTTATTGATGGTTTACAGATGATTCTTGATGTTACTGAAGGTAAAAAGGCTTTCATTGCAGTAAAGGAAAAACATCAAGAGGTCATAGAAAAACTGGAAGAGCTACTAAAAGATTATGTGAATATAGAGTTGTTTTTACTAAAGGATTTTTATCCAGCAGGTGATGAGCAAGTAACAGTATATGAGGTGCTTAAGAGAATCGTACCTCTTGGTGGTATTCCATTAAATGTAGGCTGTATGGTTTGTAATGTTGAAACGGCACTTAATGTACTAAATGCTTACAACGACATAGCGGTTACAACAACTTATGTCACTGTAATAGGAGAAGTGCCTGAACCGGCCACTTATGAAATTCCAATTGGTGTCAGTTATGAAGACGTATTGAAAAGTTGTGGTGTTGAGGATCTTGAGCATAAAGTGATTATTGATGGTGGCCCTATGATGGGACAAGTGATAACTGATTTTAAACTACCAATTACAAAAACAACAAAATCAATCATTCTAATGGATGAAACACATAGTTTGATTAAAAATAAGACAATGAGCATTCATGATTCAATAAAAAAATCTAGAACAGCTTGTATTCAATGTTCAAAGTGTACTGACTTATGTCCTAGGGATATGCTTGGACATGATGTAAAACCGGATAAAGTCATGCGTATTGTGAATTATGGAATAAACGACTATAAATCTATGAAAACTGCTATTGGCTGTTCTGAGTGTGGTGCATGTGAATTGTATGCATGTCCTAACGATTTATCACCAAAGAAGATGAATGTTTTGATTAAACAAGAGTTAAGAAATGCTGGTATAACAGTTGATAACAAAGACAAGGAGTTTGTTGCATCTTCTTTTAGGGAGTACAGAAAAATCCCTGTAAAACGTCTGATCAGAAAACTTGGACTAAAACAGTATGATGTGAAAGCGCCGATAAAAGAATGGGATCATGAAAACAATAAAGTGATCATACCTTTAAAACAACATATTGGTGCACCTGCTATGGCAACTGTTGAAATAGGCACTAATGTTCAAAAGGGAGAGTTAATAGCTATGATTCCAAAGGATGCACTTGGCGCAAATGTTCATGCAAGTATTACTGGGAAAATAGTTGATATAACTGCTAACGACATAATAATTGAAGCAGAGCAAGGGGGTAGAGATTTTGGTTAGAGCGATTGGTCTTGTAGAATTTAGTAGTATTGCAAAGGGCATTGAAGTTGCAGATCACATGTTGAAGAGTGCGAATATTGAGTTAATTACTGCAGTGCCTACTTGCCCTGGAAAATATATGACTCTTGTTCATGGTGATATATCAGCTGTAGAGAATGCAGTGAAAGCTGCTGAACAGCTTGGTGGAGAGTTCATGAACGATTCTTTGGTGATTCCTAATGTTGATGAACAGATATTTCCTGCAATAGCATGCACGGCAGAAATTGAACACATCCAAGCCATAGGTGTTATAGAAAGTTTTGCCATACCAACTTTAATTCAAGCTGCAGATATTTGTGTAAAAGCAGCAGACGTTGAATTAATGGAAATAAGACTTGGAACAGGTATCGGGGGAAAATCATTTTTAATAATGACTGGTGATGTATCTGATGTAAATGCATCAACGGAAGCAGGGGTGAATGTGATCAAAGATAGTGGCAATTTAGTACACTACGTGGTTATTCCGTCACCTCACAAAGATTTTAAAAAAGTGTTAATGTAATAACAAAAAAAGAATGACTATAAACCAAAATGAATGATAATAAACAAGAAAGTGTGGTGAAATCGTTGAAAAAACTAATAACAGTTAATGATATGAGAACTATATTTAATAATAAAGAGAAACACATCTGTGTAGATGACAATACGATAGTGACACCAGCTGCAAAGGATTGTGCAAACGAACTTGGGATAAAAATTCTTAAAGGTGATCAAATCCCAGTTGTAGCACCATCACAACCATTAGTTGAGAAAGAGGATGTTTCTGTGGAAAGTATAATTGCCAATGAGGTAAGTGACAGTGGTTTAAATATTACTGAAGAACTAATCAATAAAATTGTAAACAAGGTAGTTGCAAAAATAGGTACAGTTGAAAAACGACCTGAGATGGTAAAAGAATGTGATCCAAGTGGCATTCGACTTGTTCGAGGTGAGACTGTTAAATGTGATAGATTTGATACTGGCATTCCAACAGATAAAGTTGGTATAAAAGAAGTATTAAATATCAAAGAATGTCCAAATATGGCTACAGGTTTTTTAGAAATTGAAAACAGCTCTTTTGATTGGACATTGGGTTATGACGAGGTGGATTACATTATTGAAGGTAGTCTTGAAATTACAATTGATGGTAGAAAATATATCGGTAATGCAGGAGATGTGTTCTATATTCCAAAAGATTCATCAATTACATTTTCTGCACCTGAATACTGTAAGTTTTTCTTCTCAACTTACCCGGCAAACTGGCAGGAACTATCAAATAATAAGTAAACTATAAAACAGGAGGCAGACAATGAGTATAAGAAATGCTTTAGGCATGATAGAAACAAAAGGTTTAGTAGGCGCAATTGAAGCTGCAGATGCAATGGTTAAAGCGGCTAACGTCGTTTTAGTAGGTAAAGAAAAAATCGGTGGTGGTTTAATCACAGTAATGGTACGTGGTGATGTAGGTGCTGTAAAAGCGGCAACTGATGCTGGAGCAGCTGCAGCTCAAAGAGTTGGCGAACTTGTTTCAGTTCACGTAATTGCACGTCCACATGATGAGGTTGATGTATTACTTCCAACTATGACAGAATAGAATGTTTGGAGTTGAAATTATGAAAAGAAAAGCATTAGGCATGATTGAGACAAAAGGGTTAGTAGGCGCAATTGAAGCTGCAGATGCCATGGTTAAAGCCGCAAATGTCATGTTGCTTGAAAAAGAATATATAGGTGGAGGATATGTGACGGTAATGGTTCAAGGTGATGTTGGCGCTGTAAAGGCTGCAACGGATGCTGGAACTGCAGCGGCTCAAAGAGTTGGTGAGCTTGTATCTGTACATGTCATTCCTAGACCTCATGATGATATGAATGCTATTTTGCCCAAAGATCCCAATGATAATACACAACAACCACCAAAAAACATAGATAGTGTAAATGAGACTGAACCTAAGTTAGAAGTAAAAGTAGACCCTGTAATCGTAGAACCTGTGAAACCAGAACCTGTTAAAGCAGAACCTGAACCTGTTAAAAAGGGTTTGTTGCCTGAATCAGAGGTGCTTAAAATGTCGGTTCAAAATCTTAGAAAATATTTAAGATCACTTGATGGTGTCCCTATAACAGGTAAAGAGATTTCAAACGCTAATAAAGAGAAACTTCGTTCAATAATTAGTGAGTACTATAAGACAAAGGAAGGAAACTAATATGACTTTGGATAAAGATCTACTATCCATTTATGAAGCAAGAACCATTGCGAGAGATAGTGAAAAAGCACAAAAACGCCTGGCATCTTTTGATGAAGCGGAGATTGATATAATCATAAAAGCTATGGTGAATGCTGCTGTTCAAAATGCAGAAAAATTAGCAGAAATGGCTGTAGAGGATACAGGATTTGGACGTGTTGAGGATAAAATATTAAAAAATCTAGTGGCATCTAAGGATCTTTATGATTTTATAGGTGATATGAAAACTGTAGGTATTATCAATAGAGATGAAGAAAATGGCATCATTGAAATTGCTGAACCAATGGGTGTCATACTGGGAATCATTCCTTCTACAAATCCAACATCTACAGCAATATTTAAAAGTATCATCAGTTTAAAATCAAGAAACGGTATCGTAATGACACCGCATCCTGCTGCAGCTAGATGTACATATGAAGCGGCAATGATTATGGCTGAGGCAGCAGAAAGTGCCGGTGCACCAAAAGGCATTATCGGTTGTATGAGAAATGTGTCTATGCAAGCTACAAATGAGTTGATGAAATGCCCACAAGTCTCTATGATACTCGCAACTGGTGGTCCTGGTATGGTGAAGGCAGCTTACAGTGCTGGTAAACCGGCTTTAGGAGTTGGTCCTGGAAATTCACCTGTATTTATTGAAAGATCTGCTGATGTTAAAAAAGCAGTCAATGACATCATTATAGGAAAAACATTTGATAACAGTACAATCTGTGCTTCAGAACAGTCTCTAGTAGTTGAGAATTGTATCAAGACTGAAGTTGTTGCAGAGCTTAAAAAAGCTGGTGCATATTTCATGACGACTGAGGAAACTGAAATTGTTGGTAATTGTGTAGTGAAACCTAATGGTGACATGAATGCTGCATATGTAGGTAAAAGTGCTGAGGACATTGCTAAAAAAGCAGGCATTAATATTCCTGCAGGCACAAAAGTGTTAATTGGTGAACAACTTGGTGTAGGAAAAGGTTTCCCACTGTCATATGAAAAATTGACATGTGTTTTAGGATTCTATACAGTGGATGACTGGAAAGAAGCATGCAACTTATGTATTGAATTATTAAATAATGGTGGTGTTGGCCATACCATGTGTATTCATTCTCAAAATGAAGATATTATCATGAGATTTGCTGAAAAACCAGTATTCAGAATTTTAGTCAATGTACCATCTAGTTTAGGAGGCGTTGGCGTATTAACCGGTCTTTCACCTTCATTTACTTTAGGGTGTGGTACTTGGGGTGGCAGTGCTACCTCTGATAATGTAACACCTCTACATCTTATTAACATCAAGAGAATTGCATATGGCATAAAAGATTTCAAGAGAGAGGAACCTGCATGTACAGCTACTCAAGAGAGTATCAGTGATAAAATTGGTTCTGTATCATCAACTGATATTGCCAACATAGTTGAAGATGTTTTAAGAAGTTTGAAGGATATATCTAAATAACTGAGGTGATTGACATGGAGAATGATGCATTAAAGAAATTAGTAAACTCTATAACTGAGATTGTAATAAATCAGATAGAAGAGATGAAAATAACCTCATCAAAAGCGATTCCGATTGGCGTATCTAACAGACATATTCATTTATCAAGAGCTGACATTGATCAACTCTTTGGAACTGGCTATGAACTGACCAAACTTAGAGATTTAAAACAGCCTGGTCAATATGCTTGTAATGAGGTATTAATAGTAAAAGGTATAAAAGGTGAAATCCACAGAGTTCGCATACTTGGACCTGAAAGAAATCAAACTCAGGTGGAGTTATCTCAGGGTGATTGCATCAGGTTAAAGGTTCAAGGTCAGGTAAGGGAATCCGGAAACTTAAAGGGTTCTGCTCCAATTGAACTAATAGGTCCTAAAGGTGCTGTCAAATTAGAAGAAGGTGCCATCATTGCTTTAAGGCACATTCATATGAGTTTGGAAGATGCGGAGCGATTAGGTGTCAGTGATAAAGATCTTGTTTCTGTAAAGGTGACTTCAGGTCGCGGTGGACAGTTTGATAATGTATTGATCAGGGCTGGTAAAGGATATGAGCTTGAGATGCATTTGGATACTGATGAAGCCAATGCAATGATGCTGAAATGTAACGACTCAGTAGAGATTATCTAATATATAAGAAATAGTTATAAGATTAAGCCCTGTTCGAAACAAAACCAGTTTCGGTAGGGCTTGAGTTTTGTTAAGGAGCGGGGGATAGGAATGAAAAACATGAAGATTTCTACAAAAATAGCATTGTTAACAATGGTCATCATAGTTATTAATGTTGGCATACAATTTAATATTCTACATAATTTAAAGAACGTAAGTATTGAAGGTGCGGAGAACACTTATGTGGAAATATCCAATAGTGCATTGGGGAGCTTTATTGGCAAGTTGAATCTAATAGACAAGACGGTCGATGATATTCGAGGTTCTATAGAAGTGGGTATGAAAAACAACCGTATCAAAAGGACTGAAATAATTGAACTGATGAAAGAAAGCCTGTCTAGACACAACAATATTGTAGGCCATGCTATTGTATTTGAAAAAAATGCTTTTGATGGAAAGGATATTGATTATAAGGGTGATGGCTCAGTGACTGGAAGTGATGCAGATGGTCGTTTTGTTCCCTATGTTTATTTAGGAGAGGATTCAGATTATATTGTAGAACCTCTTGTTGATTTTGAGGTAGAGGGTGATGGCGACTGGTATATGGTGCCTAGAAAAAATAATAGTGCATTTATATCTGAACCCTATTTTTATTCACTTAGCGGTGTTGATACATTGATGATAACAATATCCTATCCCATAAATGATAGGACTGGAAGGTTTATAGGGGTTGCCACAGCGGATATTGATATAAATTACTTGCAGGAAGAAATCAGCAGTATTAAAAAAATTAACAGTAAAGGCGGCAATGCAAGTTTATTTACCGACTTAGGCACTATAGTTGCAAATAGCGGTAACCCTGAAAGTATATCATCCAATACACTAAAGCTTATTCAGGAATCAAAGATGGAAAGCAAGTTCACTGATATAGCTGGAATAGAGTACTTATCAATAATCAAACCCTTTGAATTTGATAATTTGAATGCTACCTGGGGCATGATGATAAATATACCTAAAGACCGTATATTAGAGGTATATAATAAAGCTTTTTACTCGAATATCGCATTAATGGCTGTCGCTATTATACTTTCAGCGGTATTTATTTTCTTCATTATCATTGGCATTAACAAACCAATAAGGAGTTTGATAGACTCGATGAACTCTGCAAAACATGGTGATCTGACGAGTTTGATTGAAAACGATTCAAAAAATGAGCTTGGTATGTTATCGGATAACTATAACATGATGGTGGCTGAGATAAGAAATCTGATTTCGAGTGTTAAAAAATTGATATCGGTTAGTGCTAAAAAAACAGAGAACCTTTCAGAGGCTACTGAAAAAAATGTAAACATTGTTGAAGAGGTCAATAATGCAATAAAAGATGTATCGGAAAGTATAAATATCCAAACTGTAGATGTTGATACAATTGCTCAAAAAACTTTAACCTTTGGAAAAAAGATTAATAAGTCTACACATTTGATTAATGAAGCTCATGACATATCAGCAGTATTGGCTGATTTCAGCAATACAGGATTAGATTCGATACAGAGTGTTGGACAGGTGACAAAGACAGTACGTGTTAAGTCAGACGAAATCAATACAGCGGTGTTAGGTGTTAATGAATACGCCTCAAATGCTGAAAAAATACTAGTCATAATAAATGGTATTGCAAATCAGACCAACCTTCTTGCACTTAATGCGGCAATAGAAGCCGCTAGAGCTGGTGATTCAGGTAAGGGTTTTGCAGTTGTTGCCAACGAAATCAGAGTACTTGCTGAACAGACTGGCGGGGCAACAAATGACATTAAAGACATTATAGCGAATATACAAAATAGTTCTTTTGAAGCTGTGAATTCCATTAGTGAAGTTCTTAAATCTCAAGATAAACAAAATGAATCAATTTATGAGACAGAAGAAGTGTTCAAAAAGACATTTGAGAATGTAATGAGTTTGCAGGAGATCATTAAAGAAATAAACCTTACATCCGTTGAAATATTAGAAGATAAAGATGATATCATTGAGTCCGTAGAGTCGATATCTGCAATAACGGAAGAGAACAGTGCTTCTGCAGAGCAAGTTACGGCTGCAGTATTTGAGCAGGTTGAAAGTTTCAGCAGAATTAACGAGGATATAAAAATGATTTATGATATTACAGGCAATATAAATGATCAAATCAATCGATTTAAAATCTAGATATAAACAGTGATTTAATTATAATAAAAACACAGAAAGGGCAGATTTAACTATCTGCTCTTTCTGTGTAAAGAGAGTTGTTATTCATGTAAATTGTGGTTCTTAAGTTTATGCTGCAAGTTTTTCTAGGGCTTCTAGTTCTCTTGCCTTAGGTACTGAAAGTTTAGTTGCTATAGCAATAGCAAGTAGACCAGCACTTAGTTTACCAGCCATAACGGGGATGATCATAGTTGGTTGGAAGTTAGCTGTAAATGCCAAGTGATCCCCTAATAGGAAAGCTGCACAAACAGAGAATGCAATACACTTAACTTTATCTGCTGCTTCCATGTCTTGAATAATACGGAATAGAGCTAAGATATTTGCTGCACCTGCTAAAATACCGGCACTGCCTAAAGCTGTGAAACCGAATCTTTGACCTAGTGCTTGTAAAGGTTTTGCCAAGTATTTTTTGATCAGATACACCATTGGGAATGCACCTGTCAACATAATACCTATGTAACCTGCAATTTCAAGTGCTCTAAATTGATCAACTGAATCTGCGATAATTGGATCGAAGCCCCAACCACCAAGAACTGTTGAGAAGAATCCAGTGAAATATTCAACGATAGAGAATACAAGTACAAGTTTGATACCAGTATCCATGAACTTACCAAATACCATAAATCCTTTAATCATTTTATCTGGGAATATACGTAATCCGATAGCTAGTAAAGCACAGAAAATGATTAGTGGTACTAAGTTAATCATAATTTGTCCGAAAGTAAATGCCAATTGATATGTAGCTTCTGCATCTGTAGAGATAACACCTCTAACGCTTGCGTTGGTTAATGCTAAGATTATAGTTGTTACAAATACGCCTACTGGGATTGTTAAGATACCTGACATAACGCCAAGAGCCATGTATTTGTGATCTTTCTTTTGTAACATCGCTAAACCAACTGGAATACTGAATACTATAGTAGCACCAGCCATGTAACCAGTTGTCATAGCCATAATCCAACTTTCTTTAGTACTTGCTAAAGCTTCAGCAAGTTGATAACCACCCATATCTACAGCGATAAATGTTGTTGCTGCGATAGATGGATCTGCTCCAATTGCTCCGAAAACTGGTCCGAAAACAGTTTCAACGAATATTGACAAGTAAGGTGCAGCAGCCATGATACCACCAACTGCCATGAAAATCGGACCTATTGAATTTAGTCCTTCCATAAACTCTTGAGCCAATTCCGACTCGTCATTTCTAATTGCGGCGATTGCTCCAATAACAGAACAAGCCATGATGATATAAAGAATATAATTACCTATTTGTGCCATTTTAATCCTCCTATTTAATTGGTTAGCTTATAAGTGCTTTTGCATATTGCTTTGATTGTTATTTGTCACCCCCCCTTATATTTACGATCTTTGACCAATTTGCGCGTTTTAATGACGAACTATAACACACAAAAAGCTCCCCTCTGTTTAGCAGATAGTTAAAAACTATCAGACATAAGACAGAGAGGAGCTCAGTAGAAAACACCAAAAACAAAAAATACCCTCTAAGTCCAGTACATGTGCTGAACATTAGAAAGCGCCGTTGCTTTCATTTGAATCGCTTCATTACGATTCAATATTTGATTTACTAAAATTATATCATGTTATGAATTTTCAGTCAATTTTATATTGAGGGATTGTTTAAAAATATATGGATATTTTTTATTTAGTGCAACTGCAATAAAGAATATAGTCATCAAATTCTGGACTAGATGAAAAACATTCTACTATTCACAGATTCAGAAGGAAATTGAGTTACACCATTACCCCAAAAAAATAGAGTTGTAATAACAATAACACCTTTAATCAAAATCTGAATAAAGGTGTTATTGTATAGTTTACTTATAAAATGTTAGTAGTTATAAATGAATTGAATACTTGTTATTTAATACACTTAAGTACTTATCATGCATTTCTTGATTGTCTAATAGTTTCAAGGTTTCTAAACAGTTCTTAAGTGTTTCAGTATATGAAGTGTTGTTAGACTTATATTCAGAAATTCCTTTTCTGAAATAGAAGGTTGGCAAATACTTCATACAATATTTTTCCTTTGACATCTGTATACCAGTGTTGCAGGTGTTGATCACTTCGGCATTGTCATCCATTATAAACAATTGATACGACTGAAAAAAAAGTCCGAGCAGGATCAATTTAACAGCTGACTGATTTGACTTGTAATGATAGTTCAAGTTTTTTAAAATGAACTGAGTGGTATCTAAAGCCAATTGATGTTTCTTTTGTCTGGTCATACAGAAACTATAGATCAGCAAGATGCGATACTCCAATAAACTGTAGTAGTTTTTATGCACCTGAGAAATGTTAAAACCCGGATGAGTTAATTGAATTGCCTGAATGCATAACTCTTCTGTTAAATTGATGTTCATGATATCTGTCTTATTTTTTATTTTTATCAATTTTGAGAGCAATTCCATTTGACGTATTTTACTTAATATTCTATCGGTGAAATTCTCTATGTTATCTTTTATATAGTTGTTTAAAGAATCGATTACTTCATCAATTTCCTTTAGATCGTCACTATAAGAAATCATATCTATTTTTGAATTGATTGAAACTAGAAAATCATTTTTATCAAATCGACATTCATTCAACACATTCAAAAGATTGATTTGATATAGATCGCTTAACTTGTTAACCGTGTCAATGGATGGAAATCTTAAACCGTACTCAAGACTTTTCATTGTATCTGGATGAATGCCTGACAACTCTCTAATCTGCTTTTGAGTCATTTTGCCTTTTTTTCTAATGGCTAAGAGAATCTCTCCAAATTTTTTTATATCATAATCCAACTCATATAGCATATATTTCTCCTTAGAAAATCCGAATTGATTCGGATTTTTTATATTCGAATCGATTATAACATTTAATTACTGGGTTAGTAAGTACGAAAACGTGTAATTAAGGAGTTAATATGACAAAACGAGCAAGAAATATCACTATAATTGCTGCATCATTAGTTTTAACATTTAATGCGATGGCATTTAGTGTTTATGAGAAACAAGATAATCTTCAAAACCAAGTTATTATGGTAGCGGGTGATAATGATGAGGATATTCCAATTATATACTAATATCAAGTAACTATGGGTATTGCGTATTTATACGCAATACTTTTTGTATCTATAGATAATTAAATGTATTGAAGAGTTATTAAAAAACCTACCAGCAGAGAGACGGTAGGTTTCATAAATTGGAATTTGTCGAATGTAAATGAGAGCAACTAAAATCTGTTTAACTTAATTTCATGGTCATTTTAGATATCAGCACCCGACAGAAGGTAGAATACTACTTTGAAGTGGGGTGCTTTAGTTGTATGGTCATATTAAAATCAACTTATAATGTGACAACTTAACTCTAAAATAATATGAAAAGTTCAATCAAAATAATAATGTCGTATAAGCTATTGATATTTTGATTGGCGACTAAAAGATTACTTGTTAATCGTTCTGAGTTTCAACTGAGAATATTCTTGGTACATCGTCTTCATTTCCAGCAAATACTAAACTGAAACTAGTTAGTAATAAGACTGAAATGACTAGAGATACGAGTAATTTCTTCATGTACTGCCTCCTTTCTATGTCTATAAGGAAAGTGTAGTATAATGAGTCATTTTGCATAACCCACTTTAAAGTGGTATTTAAGGAGGCATTATGTTTCAAGTGTTTGATGCAACTACCTTTGGTGAGTACATGAAAAAGGTAAGGAAATCTTTGAATTTAACTCAAAAGGATGTTGAAAACCTTTGTAAGATCAATGTGGAAACATTACGAAGACTGGAAAATGGAAAAGTGATACCGAAGTATGATACGATCGAATATTTATCTGAAGTTTACAAGGCGGATTTATTGTCAGTGTTCAGTGCGCATCGTACATCTGAGGTCATGTATAAATACTATAAAGATTTAGATGATATTATTATCAATTATGATTTGAAGAAAGTTTCAAATCTACAGGAGGAACTTAACAAAGTTCTGACCAATAAAGAGCTAGACAACATGGTCAATTTAAATCAAGTGGATCAATTAAAAGAGGTTATAGTAGGTGTTAAAGCATATTATGAGGAGAACTACTTAGAAAGTATCGAATCATTTATAAAAGCTTTGAAGATCAACAACAAGGAATTTTCAATAGAGAGTTTCAAGGCTTATAAATACACTCTTTTGGAATCGAGAATTCTGATTATGCTGGCCGTTTCATTAAGTGCAAAAAAGGAGTATGACAATTCCAATGATTTGTTGACTTTGGCATTGAAGCAACTTATAAATGTTCCGAATATGACAATCAACTATGTACAGTTGATTATAAAAATATACTTGAACTTATCTTATAATCATTTCAATTTAAATGATTTAAAGCAGTCTTTAAAATTTTCAAATACAGGTATCAAGTATTGCATGGACTATAACTCCATATACTGTTTATTTGCTTTTTATTATAGAAGTGGTGTTGCTAAGTACTTGCTTGGCAAACGAAACTATAAGAACGACTTTAGGTATTGTCTTACTTTATTAGAAATACAAGATAAAAAGGATTTGATTGAGATTTATAAAAAAAGAACATATGAAATGTATAAAATTGAGATTTAGGGTATGGGAGGTGAACATGTCTACACGGTTGAATCAGATTACTTTTAAAAGAAAATTCAATAATCTGAAAGACATCAACTTACAAGAAGAAATCGAAATGGAATATGATTATTATCCAAAGGGTCTAGTGAGCCTCTTCATAAGAAGAGGCATAATGAATGTTCATGATTTAAAGGTATGTTTAGACAAGTGCCAGACCAGTCAATATTCAGTTAGAAATATTGGTCCTCAAAGAAAAAAAATGGCCATGGAATTGGTTAAGAAGTATGAAAGAGAATCTTTGTTACAGTAAGTTGGTTAGTATGCAGGTTATATCATTTTTAGGGGGCATATATGAATTTTCAAGAGTATGATTTGGGTTTGGTACCTTCAGGTAAAACAGTAGAAGTTAAACTGAGTAACTCCGCTATTGTGAGGATTATGAATAAAGCCAACTACATTGAATATAGTCTAGGATATGATCACCAATTCATTGGTGGCTATATTAAGGATTCAGTCTATAGAGCTGTAATACCCAATACTGAACATTGGTTTGTAGTTGTTGATCTTGGAGGCTATTGTGGCAACATAATATCTAGTGCTAGGGTGTTGCCAGATGCGGATTAGTTAATCGATTAATATCAAATATTATATTCTGTAAAGTATTTTGCTCATTGCTTTGACTATCACTTTTGCTATTAATACTAAAGAACAATCTGTTAACTTTTAATGAAAATGGAGGGATTGGTATGTTAAAAGATTTATTAAATATAAAAAAAATCAAAGCACAAAATCAAATAATGAAGGAAGTAATTGGTGAGGATAACTTAGATAAAATAATTGATATTGAAGAAATTATTAATTCGAAAACTGAGGAATTATCAGTTTTAGAGAAGAACATTAAAAAGCAGGAAGGAAAACTAGATATACTATTACACACAATTAAGCTGAAGAAAGCAGAAATTATTGAAGTTGATGAGGAGTTGCTAATGGAATCATTCTCATTATATTGTCCTAAATATGACTTTGATAATAGTGATTTCTTTAAAGAAAAACTGACAAAAAACCGTGATAAACAGAAACAAATGATAAAAGAAAAAATCGCTGCTACAGGTAATCAAAATTGGACCGTTAACGGAAAAAAATCTGAAGGTAAAAAAATGGTCAATGATATGTTGAAGTTGCTATTGAGATCGTTTAATAATGAATGTGATGCAAGTGTTAAAAATATTAAATTCAATAATGTTGAATCTTGTGAAAAAAGGATTGAAAAATCTTATGATACGATTAATAAACTAGGTAGAGTAATGAATATAACTATTAATTCAAAATATAAAAAATTGAAATATGAAGAATTATACTTGGCCCATGAATACAAACTAAAGAAACAAGAAGAAAAAGAAGAACAGAAACGATTAAGAGAAGAAATAAGAGAAGAAGCTAAATTAGCAAAAGAAATTGAAGAATCAAGAAAAGAAATTAACAAAGAAAAGAAACATTATAGCAAGGCTTTAACAGCTCTTCTAAAGCAGATTGAAGGTTGTGATTCTGATGATAAAAAACTGGAATTGGAAAAGAAAATAGAAGAAGTTGAGCTTCAATTAAATGATATAGAAAAGAATTTAAAAGATATTGATTATCGAGAGGCTAATAAAAGAGCAGGGTATGTATATGTCATTTCAAATATTGGATCATTTGGTGAAGGTGTCTATAAAATAGGTATGACTAGACGATTAGAACCTTTAGATAGAGTACATGAGTTAGGTGATGCATCAGTTCCGTTTAATTTTGATGTACATGCTATGATTTTCTCTGATGATGCGCCAACTTTAGAGAATAAATTACACAAAGCCTTTGATAAAAGTAAGATCAATAAAATCAATACAAGACGTGAGTTCTTTAAAGTCAATCTTAAAGATATTGAAAGAGTAATAAAAGAAAATCATGATAAAACAGTAGAGTTTTCTAGCATTCCTTTAGCAGAACAATACAGAGAATCAAAGAAAATAGGGGAGAATGTAAATTAACAATATTTTGTATTAATCTGTATCTTAGTAGAATTGCTAAAGTTTTATAGAATAATGAAAGTAGGCATATGAAATATCAGCAGCTTAAAAAAAGAGTTTTTGAAGTCATTGAAAAAGCAGAATATGGTGACAAAGCCAGTAAGTATTTTGACTTAGGTATTATTTTACTTATTGTATTGAATACAATAGCAATCGTACTTGAGTCTTACAATACTATTTTTATTAGATATGAAAGTCAGTTTAAGATTTTTGAATTTGTTTCAGTCGTTATTTTTTCGATGGAGTATATCTTGAGATTATGGACTGCAGACTTAAAATATAAAACCCTTTCTAATTTAAAATCTAGAAGGAAGTTTGCTTTTTCTTTTATGGCTTTAATTGACTTGTTTGCAATACTGCCGTTCTATTTACCAATGATATTGCCTATTGATTTAAGATTTTTAAGAATGGTTAGAATAACAAGACTCATGAGAGTACTAAAAATTAACCGGTATTCAAAAGCATTAACAACCATATTTAGAGTCATTTCACGAAAAAAAGAAGAATTGTTAGCCACTGTATTTGTAATGGGTTTTGTAATTCTGATCTCTGCAACACTGATGTATTACTTTGAAAATGAGATACAACCAGAAGTCTTTCCGAATATCATTTCATCACTGTGGTGGGCGATAGCGACTTTAACGACAGTGGGATATGGTGATGTCTATCCGGTTACTTTTATAGGTAAAGTTTTAGCCAGCGTCATTGCAGTTTCGGGTATTGGTTTAGTAGCACTACCAACAGGTATTATTAGTTCTGGTTTTGTAGATGAACTAGGTCAGAAACCTGAGGGTATTGAATGTCCACATTGTAATACCAAGATACATATAGATGATATATGCTGATTAGATTTAACGAGTAGATATTAACTATGGGGTGATTATGAGTTGGATATAACCATATAAATGGTTTGGTTATCAGATTTTCTTATAAACTTTTAACAACTCGATTATTAACAATTTTAGTGGAGTTTACAATTGATGAATAAATACGTAATATTTGTAAAATGTGATGTTTATGCGAACAAAAAGGAGTATAATTAATTGTAGATAAAAGGAAATTCCCAATTATTAGACTAATCATATAGACAGAGGATTGTTATGAAGAATGGATTATATGAAGTACCCGTATTAGTAGAAAAAGAACATAATAAATCAGTAAAAAAGGAATGGATAGAGAAAGCTGAAATGCCTAAGATACTCTCTAAAGATTACGAGGTTCTTTTACGGCGTAAATTAGGCAGTCTTCATAAGGATGAAGTTTTTCCTTTCTATCAAGGTTTATATAAATTATTAGATGAAAAAGAGGCCGTTAATCCTGAACTGTTATTAGCGGTACATCATGATGAAAATAGTGTAAGAGAACTAAGTGAGAATAGACCATTAACGTCTATTGCTTTTAGTTCTCTTTTTACTGGAAAAAAAGGTGAACCCACTTTAGTCAGTGAACTCAAAAGAGAGATTAGAACCTCTGAAAGAATAGATCTTTTAATATCTTTTGTTAAGTACAGTGGTATAAGACTCATATTAGATGATCTAGAAGCCTTTACCAAACATAACAAGCTTCGTATCATCACAACGTCTTATATGGGGGCTAGTGATTATAAGGCCATTGAAACCCTTTCTAGACTTCCAAATACAGAAGTCAAAGTTACTTTTGATACAGAAAGAACAAGACTACATGCCAAAGCATATTACTTTGAGAGACAGACGGGTTTTTCTACAGCTTATGTTGGATCTTCTAATCTATCAAAAGCTGCTATTTCAAGTGGCTTAGAATGGAATGTAAAGATCTCTGAATACACATCTCCTGATGTGATGAATAAGTTTCAGGGCATCTTTGATTCTTATTGGAATGATAATGAATTTGTTACTTTTGATCCGGATGATGTCTTATTAAGTGATCAGTTAAAAGAGGCTTTAAAACCCAAAGTAGAATCTATGCATCTTCAATATTTTGATATAAAACCTTACCCTTATCAAAGAGAGATATTAGAAGAACTGAAATCAGAAAGAGTGTTTTATAACTCTTATAGAAATCTGATTGTAGCTGCTACTGGAACAGGAAAGACCATACTGTCTGCTTTTGATTATAAGAGGTTCGTTAAAGAAAAACCCAATGCTAAACTTCTTTTTATTGCTCATAGAAGAGAGATCTTAGAACAGAGTTTAAGGACTTTTAGAATGATACTTAAAGATCAAAATTTTGGTGAGTTGTGGATTGGTAGTGATATCCCTATACATCATAATCATCTATTTGCAACGGTACAAACTCTATCTAGATCAAGTAAGTTTTTAACATATGATGATAGTCATTTTGACTACATTGTACTAGACGAAACACACCATGCTTCTGCTGGGAGTTATTTAGATATTATAGATTATTATGAACCAACGATTCTTCTTGGCTTAACAGCTACTCCAGAAAGAATGGATGGACAGGATATCACTGTTCATTTTAACAATAGAATAGCTTCTGAAATAAGACTTTCAGAAGCTATTAACAGAAAGCTCTTATCACCATTTCATTACTTTGGCATATCGGATTCAGTAAACTTAGAACACATGACTTTTAAAAGAGGTCAATATGTACGTACTGAACTAGAAAAGATATATACAAAGAACGATCAAAGAGTTGGAGAAATATTAAAATCATTGGATCGTTATATAACAGATGTAAGTGAGATGAAAGCTCTAGGCTTTTGTATCAATAAAAGTCATGCAGCTTATATGGCTATGAAGTTTAATCAAGCTGGTATACCATCTGAAAACTTAGATTCAGATACCAGTGATGAGATAAGACGGGCGGTTAAACAAAAGTTATTAAAGGGTGAGATCAAATGTATCTTTGTAGTAGATCTTTACAATGAGGGGATTGATATACCAGAAGTAGATACTGTACTATTTTTAAGACCAACAGAATCCATGACCGTATTTTTACAACAACTTGGTAGAGGTCTAAGACTTTCTGATGATAAGGATGCTCTAACGGTATTAGACTTTGTCGGTAGAGCTCATAAAGATTATGACTTCAGTTTAAAGTTTAGAGCGCTTATTGGTAAATCTAAACATACGCTTAAAAAGGAAATAGAACATGAATTTCCTAATATGCCTGCAGGGTGTTCTATTCAACTAGAACGTGTGGCTATGGAGAATATACTTCATAACATACAATCCAGTACATTTAATAAAACCAGCTTAAGACGTATGATACAGATGTTTGATCAACACTATGATTTAGAGCTTACAGTAGAGAACTTCTTAACCATGTATCATTTAGATGTCAAACAGTTCTATGCAAATTATACGTTTTATGATTTATGTCATCAAGCCAATAAAATAGAGCATTATCAAGCAGAAGATAAGTTCAAAAAAATATTTTTAAGGCGATTATCAACTGTAAATTCCAGTGATTTCTTAACCTATATTCTAGAGGTTTTTAAAACAAAAGAATTAATTGCAGATCAGATGGCTGGAATGCTTCATTATACTATTTATTCAGATAAACCTGAGAGTACTTATAAAGAGAGTTTTGAAAACTTTTTAATTAACAATACGTCTCTAGTTGATGAAGCCATTGAACTTATAGAGTATCTGTTAAAGCATCAAAAGCAGCTTAAGAAACCAATAAAACTTGATTATGAGTTACCACTGGATCTTTATTCAGATTATCACTTAGATCAAATACTCGCTGCCTTTGATGTAAACAAAGAAACACAGAAATATCCTCTTAGACAAGGAGTGCATTTTATAAAAGATAAGAATACAGATATCTTTTTTATCACTATCAATAAGAATGAAGGCGATTACTTAGAATCTACTCTTTATAACGATTATGCCATATCAGATACCTTATTCCACTGGGAGTCACAAAGTATCACTTCTGATACTTCTATTACTGGACAAAGGTATATCCGTAATGACAGTGAACATAAAGTACTACTATTTGTAAGAGAAGCCAAACATCAATACAAGAAAACCATGCCATATACCTTTATAGGTAGAGCTAGATATGTTTCACATAAAGGTAGTAAACCAATACAGATTATTTGGAAGTTAGATGATCCAATACCACAGAAGGTTATTAGTGAGAGTAATTTGAAGTTGGTGGAGTAGATTGTTTAATACTAATATCATAAAGATTGTTGAAGAAAGGAAAGAGTATGAAATATATAGGAAATGCCGATGAAGTAATTTACTTCTTTATGGCATTAATTGCAGTAGTTCCACTATTTTTTACACATATTAAGTTGTTGAAAGTAATGATAAACACTAAAAAGGCTAAAAAATATTTAAAGTCTCAAGAAAAAGTTTCGCTTGCTAATTTAAGATATCTTCAAAATCTTAGACATATAGGACCATCTATACGTCAATATTTAAAATCAAAAGAATCCAGTAGTGGATCCTATACATATATTGACAGTTATTTGGATTCTAATTATATGATAGAACGATACGGGAAAAGAAAATTGGCTAATACAATCCCAGGAATATTAACTGCACTTGGTATTTTAGGTACGTTTTGGGGACTAACAATTGGACTAAAAGAAATTAATATGGGATCAATAGCTGAGACTTCAGAAACAATCAAACAATTACTTAATGGTGTATCTATTGCATTTCATACTTCATTATGGGGAATTGTATTGTCGTTGATATGGAATTTCTGTGACAAAATATTTATTGAGTTTTTTTCGTCATACATTAATGATTTTATTGATGTATTCAATTTAAAGAGTGGAATCATTAAACAAAATGAAGATGAATTATTGATAAATTTACTTGAAGAACAGTCTAGTAAATTGGGATCTCTAGAAGATCACTTTAGAACATTTGGTGATGATATATCATTAAAATTAGCAGATTCATTAGGTGAGGCTATCAAGAAGGAAATGACACCACATCTTGAAGAAATGGCAAATCAAAATAATAGATTAGTAGAGGCTATAACAGGCAATCAAGTTGAAGGTATGGACAAAATGGTTGGTCACTTAATGGATGAGGTCAACGGATTATTTGGTGATCAGTTTGAAAATATGAGTGATACAATAGAAGAATTATTAAAATGGCAAAAAGAAGTTAAGTCAAGTATGGATGAACTGGTTAATAAAATTCAAGACACAGCAAAACTTCAAAGTGTTTCGAATAAAGAGATGGACTCGCTACTTACCAAGAATTTAGATTTGATTACTAAAGTTAATGACTCATCTATAGAATTAAATAAAATTGTTGATAATGCTAAAGAAGTATGTAATTCATTTGATGCTTTAGTAAACGATAATCAAAGTCATAAAGACATTATTCATGGCTATAGCGAGAAAATTTCAAGTAGTTTAAGCTTGTTTAAAGATTTAACCGAAAATATTGATGAACAAGCTACGATGTATTCAGAAGAATTAAACAGTTTAAATAAAAACTTCCAGGTTTCAAGTGAAAGTTTTGCAACAAATTTAGTTCAGGGAATTGATAATACATTTAAGTCATTTGATGATAATCTGAGTAGCATAACTAGACATCTCGCCGAAGTTATTAGAGAAATAAAAAATTCTTCTGATGATATGCCTGATATCCTAGAAGAAATAAAAGAAAATATTAAAAACTTTAGTGAAGTTGTAGGACAGATTAATGAAATGAAGGATATAGGTTAGCATGAGCTTATTAAGTCGAAAAAATAGTAAAAGTGAAGAAGCAACAGATTATTGGATGTCATACTCAGATTTATTAGCAGGTTTATTATTAGTCATTATTCTTTTTTTGTTCGTTGCAATTATGAATTTTAATGATAATAAGGATATATTAATTGAACAGACAAAAATTGTTGAAGCTCAAGAAGATAAATTATTAGAACAACAGAAACTTCTTTCTAGACAGGAGGAGTTAATTGAAGAATTAGTTGGAGTTAAAAAGGCAATCATTATTGAGCTAATTCACACCATGCAAGAAAACAATATTGAAGTTAACATAGATCAGGAAACCGGAGATATAATATTGGGGAGTAATGTATTTTTTGATCACGACTCTTATAAATTAAAAGAAACTGGAGAGGAGTTTTTAAGAAAATTTATTCCTGCATATTTAAGTGTACTGACTTCAGAAAAAAATTTAGAACATATAAGTGAAATAATAATCGAAGGACATACTGATAACGATGGTGAGTATTTATACAATCTGGAATTATCACAAAAAAGAGCATTAGAAGTGACAAAATTTATAGATGCGTTAGTTGAGACTAATGTGGGATTAGATGAACAAGAACTACTTAGACAATTAATAACATCAAATGGAAAGTCCTTTAGTCAACTTATAGTTGTAGATGGTAATGTTAATAAATCAGCATCGAGAAGAGTTGAATTTAAATTTGGACTAAAAGATACTGAAGCATTAGAAGAGATTGATAAAATAATAGGAGGCGAGTAATATCTTTAATTTCAAGTATTATTATGAGCCAAAAGAACTTGTTACTGTTGTAAATGATTTTAAAGTTAAGATGCAAACTGGAAAATCTTCATTTAACAATAGTATTACTCAATTGGTAGAAAAAATTAATTCTATGGATTTGGAAGAAGCATTAATTTATCAAAATAATTTTAAATATAATGTTATTAAGTCAGTGTTAGAGTTTTCAAATGAGAATTATAATAAATATTCCTCGAAAAATTTCTACTATATTTTGAATAAAAGATTTAGAAAATCAACGATAAATATTTTATATCAGACATTATTAAATAAGTTTGATAATTATGTGTTTATTGAAACACTAAGGGAAAGATTAGATCAATTGAATGATTATGAGACTTATGATAGTGAATTTGTCACTTTTCTCGTGACTAATTATTCAAAAGAAAAAGATATATATGATTTCATGAGGTTAAAGAACAATTCGTTATTGAGTTTTTTTAAGAATAATAAAATCTCTTCAGCTTCAAGATTTTATGAACTGACTATTGCTTCCGTATTGGTTAATGGTGAAAAAGAGGACTTCGAACAAATTACAAAAGACTTTATTTTTGAACAATCACTACTTTTAGGTAACAATAATTTTTATAAATTTATAAATAATTATTTTAGTCATTATAATTTAGATAAGCAATACTTTGAATATATTAAAAAGGTTGTTGATAAGTATGGTGATCCTTTTAAGAGAAATCCACATCATGTTTGGACTTATGTTAATGATAATATTAAGAACTCTATTAGACGAATGATTAACGAAATAAAAGTAGATAATGCATTTGGCAATGATGAAAGATCAAGATTTTGGAAAGGTAAAATTGATAATATTGACAATGTTATTCATTCAAAAACAAATAAACTATTAATTATGTATTTCAACGGATTCGTTGTTGTAGAGTTTATTCCAAAAGGGAACGCTGCTTATTTTTATAATGTAAATGTATTTGAGGAATTATTCTCAAAAACATTGGATAAAATTGAGTTAGATTTGCCAGTTTATAATGGGAGTCTTAAAGAAAAAATATATGATAAACAACTTGGTAGATATAAAGTTGATAAAGGAATATATAACAATGGATCACCAAATAACACCGTAATACACGGAAATAATTGGCAGAGGAAAATGAATAAATATCTACAGTTGAAGGGAGTTAACTAATGGTACTTCAAGATAAAACCTATAGAATTGAGATTAATTATTCTGATATTGGAATGATTTTTAACTGCTTTGTGAATAAAAATAGAGTTAGTTTTCCGATTTCTGAAGAACTTAGATTTAAGTTTAAAGCAGGTAAATCTGACCTAATCAGTTTGATGATAACCTTAGATAATATGTTTGATGATGGTATTATTGATGAGGAAAATGGTAATTATTCTTTGTTATATGAAGATATATATAAGTTTGAAGAGTATGAACTAAGTTTCTTTGGGATTTCTCAGACTCCAGTTAACTTATGTGTGGAAACAGATGGTCTTTTAGCATTAGACTTTAGCATCAGATATTATTTTGAGTTGAACTCTTCAAAAATATTATTTGAAGAACATGGAAATTTAATTGATACTATTAATGGATTAATTTTGACAGATCAACATCAATATGAACTTATTAAACTTTGTAAAAGTATTCAAGACTATGAAACACCAGAAGAGCGTATGGTGGTTATAGCAGAGATTAAAGTGTTTGCAAACTATAAAAATATTCAATTAGATAAATACTTATTATCAAATGAGTATTTTATGCCTGATGTTATAACTATTGATCCAATAGAAAGTGATAAGGGTATTCATTTGATTCCAGAAATCGTTGTTGGTGATGATAATATTCATGTTGAAAATGGTATTGAGGAATCTTTCATTAGTTCTGGTAAAAATGGAAAACGAAAAAGGACTTTTATAAATAACAAGATTAAAGAAGATATATCAGAAATAAATAAGTTGCCGTTGATAACAGGATCAGATATTCCAAAATTCTATGAAAATCCTTTACAGTTTATTCCTGAGTCAATTGATATCAATATAGATGAACTTTCAGAAAGAGTAAAAGGTATCAAAAAAGTTGTTTATAAAAGTTCACCTTTTATTAGTTCATTAGAAAATGATAGAGGGTGGTTTGATATAGAATTTGAAGCTGTTTTAACTGATAAAGAGACGGGTGAAAAAGAGAAGATTGATCTTGATGAATACAAATCTTTAGTAGAGAAAGCAAAAGAAGAGGGGCAAGAATATATAAAGTATAATGACGCATGGGTACATGTTGATGTGGATTCTGCTGAAGAATATATGGAAAAAATGGAAGAGCAAGAAAAAGAAATTCCACCTCAAAAGATGAGGTTGGTTTTTGATATTTTCATGAATGTGGATAATCTAGAGTACTCAGAAGAAATTATAAGACTAAGTAATGTATATCCTGCTGGTGTAGATGAAATCCAGTTAATTGATGAACCTACTATTTTAAAAGCAGATTTATATGATTATCAAAAAATTGGATACAGTTGGTTATATAATAATCAAAGGCAAAATAATGGTTCTTTACTCGCAGATGATATGGGTTTGGGAAAGACACTACAAGTTATCGCTTTATTAAGTAAAAATATTGAAGATGATGTGATTATGCCTTCGTTATTGGTATTACCTAAATCCTTAATATCAAATTGGCAAGCGGAATTAGAGAAGTTTGTTGACCGGAATATAAATAGTTACATGCATATAGGTCCTGGTAGATATAAAGATATTGAAAAAATAGAACAGTATGATTTAGTTTTTGTGACATATGAGACGCTTGCTAGAGATCAATTAATTCTTGGAAAGATACACTGGAAGTATGTTATTCTAGATGAAGCTCAAAAAATAAAAAATATTAGTACATATGCAACTATCGCCTGTAAAGCTTTAATGGTAAAACACAAAATAGCACTTACTGGTACTCCAGTTGAGAATAACTTACAGGAATTATGGAGTATTATTGACTTTGTTCAACCCGGTCATTTAGGTGCTTTAAGTGATTTTAAGGATAATTATCAAAACCCAATTGAAAAAGATAAGAATTATGCACAAGCTGAAAAATTGCAGGAAAAACTGAATAATATTATGTTGCGAAGAATTAAAAAAGATATTCTTAAAAATTTACCTGAGAAAATTGAAAACCCAGTTTATGTGAGTTTAACAGCAAATCAAAATTTGAGGTATCAACTTATTTTGGATGAGTATCATAATTCAATTGATAAAAATCCTTTGCCTACATTACAGAAACTACTTCAGTTATCATCACATTTCGAATTGATAAATAGTTCGAATCCTACTTCAAATATGATTTGTGATGGATCAAATAAGATTATTAAAACTCTTGATATGCTTAAGGAGATTGCAAGAAAAGGTGATAAAGCGCTTATTTTTACTAGATTTAAGAAGATGCAAGTAATGCTTCAAGTTATTATCATGAAGGAATTTGGTTTTAAAGCAAAAGTAATAAATGGTGATGTTACTGGTAATAGGCATTCCATTGTTGAAAGGTTTAATCAATCGAGTGGATTTAATGTTCTAGTGTTATCCCCTAAAGCTGCAGGTGTTGGGCTCAATATTACTGGTGCTAATCATGTTATACATTATACTCGAGAATGGAATCCTGCTGTAGAAAATCAGGCAACCGATAGAGCGTATAGAATTGGGCAAGATAAGCCTGTTAATGTATATTATATGATAACACAAGATACTGTTGAAGTTAAGTTGCATCAATTGCTTGAAGAAAAAAGAGCGTTGTTTGAGAATACTATTATTCCATCAGAGTCATTGAAAATTAAAGCTAATGAGTTTGAATTGTAAAGTGAAGAAGATGAAACTTAACATTAAATAAGTAAGAATTAGATAGATTCAACACTGGTTGAAGATTGTATTTTGCTTGGAGTATGTCTTTATTACCTAACACATTTACTGTTTTAACATTTGAATGGTAAGTAATAAGAACTCAGTTGTAAGTCATACAATGTTTAGATGAACTTATGAAAAACAATAGAGGTTATTAACCAGCATCTCATACAATATTATTTATAGGGGGAATACATGGGTTACAAAGGCACAATAAGATCAATAGGGGCTGCTGTAAGAACAGCTGAGAGAAATGCTAAAAGAAGACAACGAGAACTTGAAAAGCAGGCTAAGGAAATTCAGAAGATGGAAGAACTTGAGCGTGCAAGTTTTGAAGTAAGTAAGTATGAGAATGAGTTAGAAGTTCTTACAACACTTCATAATGATATGTCAGGCTGTAATATGAGTCTGTTAGAAAATTTAGTAGAACCAATTGAGCCAACATATCACAAGACTAAAGAACTTAAAGCGCGTCAAGTCTTAAGTGATTATAAACCAGGAATATTTGATAAAGTATTTGGTACTGGAGATAAGAAAGTAAGTAAGTTAGAAAGCAAAATAGAACTTGCAACTGAACAAGATAAACATACATTTGACTTATCAATGGATCGTTGGAGAACAGAAAAAAAGGAATTTAGTTATTTCGATAAATTATTATCTGATATAAATTCATATGATAGATCGGCTGTTCAAACTTGGATTGAGTTATCTAAACCATTTGAGGAATTAGAGAGTTTAGGCACAAAGGTACACATTGATTGTATTGGAAAAAGACTAGTAGCCGAGATAACATCTAATCCAATAGAGATTATCCCTGAAGTCACAAAGTCGTTATTAAAGTCTGGTAAACTATCAGAAAAGAAGACCACGATAAGTAAGAGAAACGAACAATATCAAGACTATATAGCTAGTGAATCTTTAAAAATATCAAGAGAGTTATTTGCTATGTTACCTTATGAAGAACTAATAATAAACTCAAATGTAAAAATACTTAATAAAGCGACTGGATACCATGAGCGTTCTACTGTGTTATCAGTGTTTTATGTAAGAGAAACCATAGAACATATTAACTATGAATCAATCGATCCATCTGATGCCATAACTAATTTTGTACATAATATGAACTTTAAGAAAACAAGAGGTTTTGAAAAAGTTGATCAGATAGAAATAACATAATCAGATGTTATTTACAGGTAAGTAAGAGTAACATGAGAATATATTGGTCATTTCGTTTTAATAACTGACTATATAATAAACTTTATGAGAATTACGCAATTGTAACGAAAAGTTCTGATATTGTGGACAGTGAAAAAATTGATAGTATATGACTTTTTAAATATGAGCGACTTATTAAGATTTGAAATAATAATCGCCTTATGTGAGTAATGACAGAATTTAAGGACGGTATCATATGATAAATCAGCATAAAAATGTAACAAAGTATCTTAAGGCAACTATTGCAGCAGCGGTAAATAAAGGGGTAGATTTCAAGAATAGTGACTTTAAAAAAATTACCTATGAACAGCTAGATATTGGAAAGGTTGATAAATCAGTTTTTCAATATTTAATTCGAAAGTCAAAAACAAAAGAAACACCAAAATCAGTAAATGTGATTATTGTTGCGAAAACTATTAAAACTAATTATGATTCACAAGTCAAAAATTCTACTGATATTGAAGATTTAACAGGTGCTTTTTACATTCCTGCTCAGCTGAATAATTTAGGAGTATTAAAATATAGCCCTAACAAGTTGCCTTGGATTCCAAGAAATCTATTAATGCCAATTACAGAAGAAACACTTGCTATTGGAAGCAAATCTACTTTAGATATGTTTTTATCAGATAACATGTATCGTATTTATGATATGAAAAGTTGGAGTGCGTTTTTTGAGTATTCACAAGAGTTATTTGAGTGTGTTACTAAGAAGACATTTACGACTTTAGAAGTTAATGGCATAGGATTTGAAAATCATGCCTACATAATTAAAGATGATACCATAAATGCAACTGGTCCAATAGCGGAACTGTATGAAGATTTATTAAGAACAGAGATAGATGTCAGTTTATACTTAAATTTTGTGTGTACTAATAAACAAAAGAAAATTCCTTTGATTATTAATTCGATACAAGCTATGAACCGACATGTTGGTCAAATGAATGGTAAATTTGGTCTTTCAGTATCGCAAAGGGAGTGTGTCAATCATTTTTCTACAATGGAAAACGGTGAAATTTTAGCTGTGAATGGACCACCTGGTACGGGAAAGACAACACTGCTACAATCTATAGTTGCTAATGGATATGTTAAGAATGCAATTGCAGGTAAAGTTCCACCTCTAGTTGTTGCTTCATCTACAAACAATCAAGCAGTAACGAATATCATAGAATCCTTTGGTAATATTGAAACACAAGGTTTGGGGAATCTTGAAGAACGATGGTTGGAAAATGTTGAAAGTTTGGCATGCTATTTCCCGTCTGAAACTAAAAGGAATGATGCAATAAAAAATAAATTCCAACATACTTCAAATAACGGACGTGACTTTATAACACTAATGGAAAGTAAAGATAACATCAAAAACTCAAAAGGAAAAATGATAGAATCGTGTTCTGAGTTTTTTGATAAAAAGCTGGTATCTATTAACGAATGTAAGAAAGAAATTCACAGTACACTCGTTAGTGTAAATGAAACTAGAATTGAAGTGTTAAATGTTATAGCAGAAATTGAGCAATTAAACTTTGTCGAAGATTCATTGGATAGTTATATTAATAATCTAAATGACATCAAGAATAAGATAATGATGGATATAGATTTCAAGAAAACAAGGGTGTTAGAGTGGCAGACGCATTTTAAAAAATTGCCGTTATGGATGAAACTTTTCAAGTTTATAACGAAAGTTAAACATAGAATTGACATTAGAAATGGACTCTTTATGTCGATTCAGGAATCGGACTTCTTAGAAACTGCTATGGCTCTTGGTGATATTGAGTGTAGATATAATGAACTGATTCAAAACCTGAATCAAGAATATAAAAACATAGAAGCAACAGTTCAAAACGCTGTACTACTATTAACAAGATTGAACTACTGTGTTGATTCGATTAATGGTTTGATTCGTTCAATTGATTTTGATGTAAAGAAAGAACAGAAAAGTGTTGAAGTAGCAAATAGTAAAATAGATACGACTTTGAGATATATTGAGTTCTGGTTATCAGTTCATTATTATGAGTGTAGATGGCTAGAATGTGATGGTGAAGAAAGTGAGAAACAAAAGGGGAAGACTTTCAAAAGTGTTTTAGAAAACAGATACAAAAGATTGAGTATGTTGACGCCTTGTTTGGTTATGACATTCTATCAATTACCAAAACAATTTAAATATTATACCGATCCTACATCGAGTGGTTTTTTATATAATTTTATCGATTTACTAATAGTTGACGAAGCAGGACAAGTTTCACCAGAAATAGCAGCATGCTCTTTTGCGTTAGCGAAAAAGGCTGTGATTGTAGGAGATATCCATCAAATTGAACCGGTTTGGAGTATTAATAGGTCGCTTGATATATCTTTGGCTATAGAATCTAAAATAATAGAACGTGAAGTTGATTTTGAAAAACTTGATGAATTAGGACTAAATACTTCTAGTTCAAGCGTTATGAGTGTTGCTTCTTCGCGGTGTAATTATAAGAAATATGAGAGTGGTGGGTTGTTCTTAAGTGAACACAGAAGATGCTTTAATGAAATTATCAATTATTGTAATGAGTTGGTTTATAATGGGCATCTCGAACCCATGCGTGGACTAGGAATTCAGGATATAGAGTACAAATTGATTAATACACCTTTTATGGGTCACTTCCAAGTAAATACCCATTCTTCATCAAAACGTGGTAGTAGCAGATACAATCCAAATGAAGCAATGGCAATTGCTACTTGGATTGAAACTAATTTTGATTTTATTAAATCAAAACATGAAGGGTGTGATGAGAATCAATTAATTGGTGTAATCACACCATTTAAAGCACAAACATATGAAATAAAAAAGGCTCTCAAAAACATACCTAATAATATTAGTAGCAGAATTTCAGTAGGAACTGTACATACATTCCAAGGGGCAGAAAGAGTAATTGCAATATTCTCTACGGTATATGGTGCAAATGACGGGTGTTATTTTATTGATAATAATAAGAGTATACTTAACGTTGCTGTATCTAGATCAAAAGATAACTTTTTGGTGTTTGGTGATCTAGGGTGTTTAGGAACAACATCTTCATCAGCAAGTGGGTTGTTATCACAGTTTATTTGTAATAATAAAGTTGCAAATGATATATCTACATAGCTTGAGTAATTATAATCTTAACGGTAAAACCTATTATTAAGTAACTGGTCAGCATGAGTTGGTAGATCATATTTAATTCACCAAAAATCAGTTGTTTTGTGTTCCATGAAATCAAGAAGTAACATTGTTTTAATTAAGAGAAAGGATAATTATGTCATTTGGTGTAAGGTTAGAAAATCAGTTTAAAGTCTTCACAACTGGAAAAGGTCAATTAGGAGAAGTTGTGTTGTTCAGACACTTAACAGAATCGATTAAAATAGCAGGTGGACCCAATAAGGTATTTGAATATCATGGCGTAAAATCAAAAGTAGAATATCGATCTGTAATGCATGCCACATCTGGACATTTGCTTAGATGCGAGCTCTGTGATTTATGTATAATCTCATATAGTAAAATAAGCAAAAAAATTAGAATCACTTTTCTTCAGAATAAAGCACATCAACAGATAAGTCTTGGATCACGTTTTACAGGAAACGTTAGACAATGGGAGTTGTTAAGCAAAAGACCAAAAGTTAAATCTTTAGGTAGTGTAAAAGTTTCACCTAAAACATTAAAAGATGCAGTTTTACCTTCAGTAGGATCTTTTGGTATTTTCTATAAGAGCGGTAGTGAGTATTCGATGCAATACTCTGTAGCAAATCTAATTGAGCCATTTACTTTAACAGCTAGTAGTGCTAATAGAACTTTGGTGTTAAAAGGTATAAATAATAAAGTCAGAAAAATTTCTGCATTAGAAGAACTAGAAGCATGTAATGATTTGAAGACGTTTGGCAATAACTTGAAGTCGTTAAAGATTGGAACGCCTATGTTTTCATATCTTAGCAATAAACCTGATCCAGATGATTTTATTAATCCATTAAGATCATTTATAAGTAGTAATCGTGATAATACTGTTGTCAAAGAGTTTGGAGAAGTATTTGAAAGTTATGTGGGCAGATATGATAACGAGATTAGTAAAGGTTCAATAGTTAACAGCAAAAGGGAAATGACTAATATGATGTTGATTTCTGTTGATGATATAGATGAATAACAGCTTGCAACAGGAGAAAAAAATGAATATCAAATTGAGAAAAAGTTCATAAGTTTTATTTTGCTTTATAGTTTCTAAGAAAGGAAATGCTATGATTACAAAGTTTAAAAACGCTTTAACAAAACTCTACACAGAAGATAAGTATCTAATAGATGCATTTGTAAATGAGCGTTCTATTACACATAAGTTGGGATGTTATTTACAAGAGGAATATGATACATACAATGTTGATTGTGAGTACAATAGAAACATTCTTGATCCTAAAAGTATTACTAAGAAGATTTATATGGACTTAACAGAAAGTAAGAATATATTACCAGATATAATTGTTCATGAAAGAGGTACTAATGACCGTAATCATTTAATTGTTGAATGTAAGAAAAATAATAACCGAGATTATGATCAAGACAGAGAAAAATTAAAATATTATACGATATCTAGAAATGATAATTTAGGTTACGATTATGGTATTTTTCTAGTTCTTTCTAGAGGCATTAATAGTAAAAAGCTTGATGGTAGTATCACAATATATCAAGATAGTGTTCCAAAAGAGAAATATTATTATTACTGGAGAAATAACCAAATCGAATTAGAAAAAGTGAAATTACCAAAGTACAAAATGATTCAAGATAGTATTAAAGATAAAATTGATAAGACTGTTAAAACTTGTTGGATAGCAGATGTCAAAGAACAACTTGGATTACCAATAAGAATTGCGAATAATAGAATTGATGTTGATAAAAGGACTAATCCTTGTCCCCGAGAATATAAGGAATTTATAGTTAAAGAATACAAGAACTATGGATGTCTTGAGGATTAGATTTTTTCAATGAAACACATAGTTAAGTTTGTGAATATACATTATAGGAGAGAAACATGTCAAAAGTTAAATATAATACCGTACCAAATATAGTTTTAGAAAGTTCAAAACAACCAAATTGCTTGCTGTAATTTTTAGTGTTATGTCTGGATTGTTAATTATAACGGGAGCTTTTTCAATTAGTATTAATGCTACAATTCTGAGAGAGTTTGCCTCGTTTTCATTAAATTTAATTCTAGTTGTAGGAGCACTTGGTTTAGCTATTTTTGCATTGGCTGTTGATGAAAAATGGAAAAATACTAAAGCAAATAGAGATGAGGTTATGATTAGATATGTTGGAGAATTATTTGTTCTACTTTCTCTTACGATGCTGGGATACGTAATATCTATTTTTGGCACATCAATGCCAGCATGGGGAATTACATGTTACGGTATTGCAATGATAAGTTCATCTGTTTACTTCATTAAGCATACATTGGCTTCAATAGTTGCGTATTTTAATATACGTGATTAAGTAACGATAGGTATAATAAGTGACGTGTTGAGCAAGTTACTCATTACATATTTAATCAAAATTAAGTACGGTGATATCAACAAAAAATGGATATAAATCAAGTGAAATAACTAAATGATCGAATAAAAATTTATATACCACCAAGGTATGTAAAGAGATAAAACTTTTTAAGTATGCTATTCCAGAGCAAAAAACATTTGAGAAGAAGGAGTTAGTAATGAACAAGAACTTTAATAACATTGAAGCACTTTCTAAGTTTGGTTTAAACGTTGAACAAACAAGAATATTATTTTCTATCCAATATTTTGTTGTAAGTGAAGATATAAAAAGTGAAGATAAAACTAGAAGTTTAAAAACAGCTTGGTTATGTGATTGGAAAAAAAGTGTCGAAGCATATCTAGGAATGATTGATGATGATTCAAAGCGACTATATTTAGATTATGATGAACTCAATGAAGCAGTTGCTAAAGAAATTTATAAGAATGCTACGAATGTAACTTGGTATTATATTGTTATGCTTGAGTCAACTGTATTTACACCATATACACCTTTGAGTATTAGTGATGGCAATGCAAATGTTTATTCTAAAGACTTTAATAAAAGGTATACTAAACTAAAATATAAGAATGATCTTGATCAATTAGAACGAATAGTAAGTACTCATGGGATTATAAGTAAAGAGTATATAAAAACTTTTGATAGGCAATACAGAAAAACACTTGAGAAAATCTCAGGTAAGAAACTGCACTTACTAATTAAAGCAATTACTGTTTTAGCAGTTGCGGGTGTTGCTACTACTTTAACTACAATTTTCGCTGGTCCTATAGCAGTAATGATTTTCGGTTCGCAGTTTAGTGGTCTTACAGGTGTAGCATTAGTAAATGCATGTCTAGCAGCAGCAGGCGGTGGTGCCATTGCTGTGGGTGGTGCTGGAATGTTAGGAGGTACAATCGCAATAGCCGGTGGTGGTGCTATATTATCTATGGCAGTTAGTGGAGTTGCTGTTGGCTCCTTATCTTTACTTCTATCAAATTCACCAGAGTTTGCTTTGACACAAGCAGCAAAACTAGAAGTTGTTTTAAGAGAAATAGTATGTAATGCTCAAAATGATATTGTGACTGCTCAACAAGTATTAAAACAGTACAAACAACAAATTATTGAACTTAATACTGAGCTAAAAACTCTTGAACTTGCAAGTGGTAAGAACAAAGTACAAATTGAGAACTTAAAAACAGCAGTAAATTATCTTGAAAAAGCTTATAACTCTACAAAGAAATTTGTTTCTTGTTATGATATTGGTTTAAAAACTGATAAAGATGAGGATTGATATGGATAAGAATAAGATCATTGACCTAACTGTAGAATGTAAAGAAGTTGAATCTGAAATAGAAAAATTGAAAGATAAAATGCTTGATGAAGATCAAAAAGTTAAGGAGAATCATAACGATATTGATGCATTGATCAATCGTGTAAATAATTTAGGTGATTTGCCTAACAATATTACAGAAAGATTCTATAACATTGATACCTATAATGACATTACCTTTACTGATTCAGAATTTATTGATGTTAGTTTTAATGAAGTTAAAGATGGTGGTAAATTATCTGAAGTCGATATTTTAGTATCTGGTCTGAGTGGCATACTTTCTTCTATCATTGATATTGTTTTTGTTGGTACGCCAGATATTGTGAAAATATATAGAGGCGGCGAACAATTTGATGGTAGTATATTGACAAAACTTTTTAGGAAGATTGGGAATGACTCAGAAGGCAAACAATCCGAAGTGCTCAAATGGTTAAGTGAAAAGTGTAAAGTTCCTTATGACATCTCATTAGAAAAAGGTGTGGTTACTCCTAACAATCATAGACTTAGAAACTTTGCTCATGATCCATTATTTGGATTATTATTTGCTTTTGCAGACATTGTCATGGGAACAACTACAGCTGTTGACAACACTGGCGCTCTTAAGGTGCTGGTGAATAATGGTGAATTTAAAGCTAATGGCTTAAATTCTATATTTTATTATCTTGGTCATTTGCTGTCAGATTTTAGTACAGCTAGGGGATTACCCATTCCGGGCGCAGGATTTTCACAATTTTTCGCAGGTAAAGGAGAAAACTCGTTTGCAAGAATTGCTGAAGACATGTACTCAAATGGCTATGATTTTAGACATATGATGTCTATGGGTATACCAGTTTTTATAAAAAAGGTTATACTAGAATTTTACTTTAAAATAACTGATGATAAAATATCTGGAGTAACAACGATATCTGAACTTGAAATGAACAAGATAAATAATAATAAACGACATCAAAAAATGTACTTTATATCTGATGTGATAGCAACATCGGGGAATGTTCTTAAATTTGTAACACCACCATTTAGTGGCAATCCTAACTCGATTAATACACCGCAGTGGCTATCGATGATTAAAAGCACAATAGGTATTATTAGGATGAGTAATAGAGATAAATCAGGTGAACGAGTGATAAACAACAGGAATCAATTAGAAAGTAATTGGAAAGAACTAAGTGAATAGACTCAATTGATGAAATCTGCGATTTTCAATGTTAAGAATGAAAGGGAATGAAACTAATCCTGTAACTGTGAATAGATAGATGTAAATAGATTGGAGGGTGAAAAATGAGAAGTGAATTTCCGTTAACGGTAAAATCTTGGGCAATATATAATGATGAGATATATGTAAAAACATTTGACAAGTCGGTATTTGAAGATGATGGTACTGGTATTCCTCGTAAAATTCGTAAATACTGGAATATTGAATCTATATCCTTAGGAGAGAAAATACCTGTATCGATATTCTATGATAATAAAGCTTATGATATGGTTATTGTTTGTAACCGTACTAACAGAACAAAGTTGAAATGGGGAAAAGATTTTAAAAGAATACTTGAAGAAAAATTCTATGATTTAAAGAGAAAGTATCTTGAAAATCAAGATATCGATTTAGTACCTGAAATACGTTTTGTAAAAATAGATAGTGCTACTTATAACGTAGAATTTGTTGAATCTGTAAAATCCGATGTTTGCTATAATAATGATGATTCTGGTAATGGAAGAGTAGAAGGCAGAAGGGCTTTTTATTTCTCTGAGCGTTATGAGCGGGATTCGAAAAATAGAGATAATGCAATAATGTATCATGGCTATAGATGTTCAGCGTGTAATTTCTTATTCGAAGATAAATATGGTGAACGAGGAAAACAGTATATTGAGATACATCATATCAAACCTTTGTATATGAATGAAAAAGAGATTCCTGTGAATCCAAAGCATGATTTGGTACCTGTATGTTCAAATTGTCATAGGATGATACACAGAAAAAAAGAAGATGTATTATCGATAACAAGATTGAAAGAGATTATCTTAAAGAATGAGGGTAAAAGCAATGATTTGAACTACTAAATTATAGTGTAGTTGAATTAATCGTACTAAAATGGTATACTTTCGTAAAAGGAGGTGTACTATGAAACATATAGTATTCTTTAGTGGTGGTGTAGGTAGTTATTTTACTGCTAAACGAGTTATTGAAAAGCATGGAAAAGAAAATGTAATACTATTATTTACTGATACAAAAATTGAAGATGATGACTTATATAGATTTGTAAAGGAAAGTTCGTTAAAACTAGATGCTGAATTGGTGTGTGTTGAGGACGGTAGAACGCCTTGGGAGGTTGCAAAGGATGTTAAATTTATTCCGAATAGCAGAATCGCACAATGTTCTCATTTACTAAAGCAAAAGGTATCTAAAAAATATATTGTAGAGAATTTTGATCCTTCAAATTGCATCTTATATCTAGGTATAGATTGGACTGAAACTCATAGAAAATCAGCTCCAACTAAAAATTGGGCTCCTTATTCTGTAGAGTTTCCGATGATGGAAAAGCCATACTTAACAAAATCTGATATGTTGGAAAAGTTAGAATTCGAAGAAAATGTTGAAGTTCCTAATTTATATAAATTAGGTTTTGCACATAATAATTGCGGCGGTTTTTGCTTTAGAGCGGGGATAGGTCATTTTAAGAATTTGCTTGAAAAGATGCCTGATAAGTATAAAGAACATGAAGCCAAAGAACTTGAAATGCAAGATTACTTAGGTCGAACAGATGTATCGATATTACGACGAGTTAGAAATGGCAAAAAAGTGAATCTTACATTAAAAGATTTGAGAGAAGAAATAGAGTCTCTACATGTTCAATTGACTATGGATGAACTGCTTGATCATGGTGGCTGCGGATGTTTTGTAAATTATGAAGTTGATGAAATTCAAGAGGATAAGTTTGAAGAAAAAATGTCTATATGACATTTTTTTTATTTATCAAAAAAGAATATGCATTCGCTATTTTAAGTGTTATAATACTCTTGGAGGAAATGTACTATGACAGAGATAAAACGACCAGAAGTTAAAAAAAAAGATATCATTTTTGAAGATGATGATATATTTTTAGAAGTTTACTGTAGAAAATGCGATAAGAAAACAATTGTTTCCTTTGAAGATAGTCACAATAATATATGTGAAGAATGTGGTGAGCGAACTGAAGTATCAGTTCCTACTGAAATCTTGTGGTGTTCAGAATGTAAAGTGCCTATTATATCAAACGTTGATCAAACTGCAATAACTCATTGCAAAATTTGCTCAAGTGAAGTTGAATATATGACAACTGATGTACGACCTGTTTTTCCTCAGGAAAGGTTATTACTAGAGTTACTATTAGATAAGCCTCTTGAGTTTATAAATGATTCGGTATGGGCAAGTAAAAGAAGTTATCATGTAAATGGGAAAAGGTACTCTGTAAGTAATAATAAACTACAAGAAATACATACGTCTCCAGAAAAAATAAAAAAACTTCGTGCTGACATAGATTATTATACACCTTTAAATCAGAAAAATAACTTTCAATTATACATAGATAAATTTATTAAAATAAATAAAGATAGACATATGCTCATCAAGCAAACAGCCTTCGATTTTATTAACAAAGTTGTTAAAGACTATAATTACGATAAAAGTCAAATACTGGTATCTTTTTCAGGCGGTAAGGACAGTACAGTATTATCTGATCTAGTTATTAAGGCGTTGTCTTCACCTGATATAAAGCATATTTTTGGAGATACAACATTAGAGTATCCTACTACAAAAGACTATTTAGATAGTTATCGTAAAAATAATCCGAGAACTGTGATTAGTACTGCAAAAAATAGAGAACAAAATTTCCTGGAGGTTTGTGATGTTATAGGGCCTCCAAGTCGTGTAATGCGTTGGTGTTGTCATATGTTCAAGACGGGTCCAATTAGTAGGAAAATTGATCATATGTTTAAGGATATAAATATTCTTACTTTTTACGGTATCAGAGCAAGTGAATCTGAATCTAGAAGTAAATATGAGAGGATTTATGATAGCCCTAAAATTGCAAGACAAAAAGTTGCTTCACCAATATTTGATTGGAAAGATGTTGATATTTGGCTACATATTTTATCAGATGAAATCGAGTTTAATTATGCCTATCAATTAGGCTTTTCTAGAGTAGGATGTTGGTGTTGTCCCAATAACAATGTCAAAGCTGAGTTATTAGCTCATATCTATTCTCCGGATTTGTTTGATACTTGGAAAACCTATTTATATGATTTTGCAAAAAAGATTGGTAAAACAGATTATGATGTTTACATAGACGATGGTAAATGGAAAGCAAGGCAAGGGGGCTATGGTATTGATGCAGCAGATGACATAAATATCAATACTGAAACTTGTACTAAAGAAGCAGATGCTTATATCTATAAAGTTAATGGAGAGTTAACAGAAGAGTTTTATCAAATGTTTATTCCTGTTGGTGAGATAAGGAAAGATCTTGGTAGGAAAGCATTGGATGAACGGATTATCATTAAACCAAGAACAATGCAACCTCTATTTTCTATTCAACCGTTTAATGATCATATAAATGAGTATTCTGTGAAAGTAAGATTATTAGATCAGTCCTTAAAAACAGATTTTGCTAAGGCAAACTTTATGAAAAAAGTTGAATATCAGATTACAAAGTTTAATGGTTGTAAAAATTGCTTAGCATGTGAGGCAATTTGTAAATTCAGAGCAATAACAATTAGAAATGATAGATACAATATAGATAACAAAAAATGTACTAAGTGTGGTATGTGCATGAATCCCAAATATATTAATAAAGGTTGCTTGATGACGAAGTATTTATTTAAAGCGGAACCTAAGGAGTAGAATATGAAGTTTAGAGGACACGATACGTTTTATTTGAGACAAGGCTGGCTAACAAAGGGCCTTAAAAGCATTGATAAAGATCCACATTTATTTTTTGAAGACAAGAAAATTCAAACTGATTACTTAGGTATTGGATCTGTAATGACTAAAGCGTTGAGATATTGGATTGAGGCTTTTGAGTTAGCTGAGACCGAACATATAGATGGAAGTAAAAGACATATATTTACAGATTTTGGTAAAGTTTTATGGAGATCAGATCGCTATTTACAGGAAGAAAATACATTGTGGTTGCTTCATTATAAACTTGCAACAAGTGTTGAACGTGCAACGGCGTGGTATTGGTTATTCAATGAATTTGATGTATCAGAGTTTACTGAAGATGAGTTTTTTAGAAATATTGATTTCTATTCAAAAAAAGAAGCAAAAGTTGCTGAAATATCTCTTAGAGGTGATTTTAAGTGTATCATTAAAACTTATTTATCAAAGCCCGAGGAGTTTGAAAGTAACATGTTTTCTCCATTAAGTGAACTAAATCTTATTCAGCAAAGTAGTAGAACAAAAAATGCGTTCTCAATTAATAAGAAACCGCTGCCTGTAAGTTCAGAAATTGTATTTTATACACTGTTAGATCAGTATTATAAGTCAGACTATCAAAACAAATCGAAAGAGATAAATATAGAAAGGTTTAATAGTGACAAGAATAATCTTGCTAAAATATATAGATTAAACTGGAATAGCATAAACGAACATCTTGATAATCTAAGTAAACAAGGATTAATAAGAGTTATTAGAACAGCAGGTTTAGATGTTGTGAATATCTTATATACTGGTACACCAATTGATTATCTGACTGCTGTCTATAATGAGAACGAAGGTAAATAGATGAAAAATATAAAACTAAATGAATTTGTAAATATCAGAGATAACTTCCAATATGCAATTAATCTGAAATATGATATTGATAGTATTGATAAAGTAGAAAATTATATAATGACACCAGGTGCGATTGAAATTATTGAAGAAACCTTTATGAGTTTTTCAAATAGTGTTAATGATCGCGCAAAGATCTTAATTGGTCCTTATGGTAAAGGTAAATCACATTTATTATTGGTTTTGTTATCGATGATACGTGATTTGAATTCAAGTACGAGCAAAAAAATAATAGATACCATCTCATCTTATAACGTTGAACTTGCTGAGCGTATCAATGAGCTAGCAAAAGAGAAGTTTAAAATGTTGCCTGTGGTTGTAACAGCTTCAAGTTTAGATATGAAACAGATATTACTTAATTCGTTAATGGAAACATTAGTAGTCAATAATCTGGGACATATGATGCCTGAATCATACTTTGAAAGTGCAAAGAAAACAATAAATATGTGGTTAAATAAATATCCATCTACTTATAAAGCGTTTTCAGAAGAGTTAGAAGAGGATATGAAAGTTTTCTTAGCTCGGTTAGAAGATTTTGATCATGAAGCATTTGCAACTTTTAGATCGATATATCCTTCTGTAACTGCCGGATCAGAGTTTAATCCTCTATTTGCAACTGATATTGATACGATATTTGTTGAAGTAGCAAAGGAACTTACTAAGTATGGATATAATGGTATTTATTTAGTATACGATGAATTTAGCAAGTTTTTGGAAGGAAGTATTGATAAAAACTCGGCTTTAGATATAAAAATATTGCAAGATTTAGCTGAACTTTGTAATAGAAGTTCTGTTAATTCCCAAATACATTTAATGTTAATATCACATAAAGATATTACAAGTTACACCGATTCACTTCCTAAAGAGAAGATTGATTCATGGAATGCTGTTTCTGAGAGATTTAAGAGAGTTGAGATTAATAATAGTAAGCTTCAAACTTATCATTTGATTTCTAAGGTTTTAACAAAGGAAGAAAAAGGATGGAATAAGTTTAAAAAATTACATGTTAAGGATATTCAAGGTATTGAATCTAGCCTTGCTAAAAGTGGGTTAATAAGAGGTTTAGGATTTTCCTCAGAGAATTTTATTGAAATGATATTTCCTTTACATCCGTTAACGACCTTTATCTTACCGGAGATAGCTGAGCAAGTTGCTCAAAATGAGAGAACTTTGTTTACATTTTTGGCTTCAAAAGAAAGAAAAGCTATATGGCAAATCGTAAAGAATGAAGGAGATACTTCAATAATAACGCCTGATATTATTTATGATTATTTTGAAGATCAATTTAAGAAAGAAAATTTCGAACATCAAATCTATAAGACTTGGAGAAGTTCTAAAGAGATATGTAATGCCGTAATTGCAAATACTGAAAATAAAGATAATCATGTTATAGAATTAGCCTTAAAAGTCATTAAGACCTTAGCTTTAATTCAAATGATCAATAAGAATGAAATGTTACCACCTACATCAAGTATTATTGATTTAAGTTTTCAATGGAACTATGATTATGATGAGATTCGAGAAGCGTTAGATTATCTTATAACAAAGAACTATATCAGATTTGCTACAGGTAAGAAACATTATGTTTTAAAATCTACCCAAAGTATAGATATTACTAGCTTGTTGAATGATCAAGTGAAAAAACGCCATAAGTTATATGATTTACAAAATGTTTTGACAACAGCTTTGAATAAAGAAGTGATTTATCCTAATAAGTATAATGTTGAGAAAGAAATAATAAGATATTACAATTTGAAATTTATGACTTCAACTGATTTTTTAGACATAGGTGATTTGGAGTATTATCTTAGCAAAGAAGTTCACAATAGTCATTTTATTGCGATTTTGCTAGATGCTAAATCTGATTATGAGCTGGTTTTAACTAAAGCTAAAGCAATAACTAATAATCTCGTATTTATTTCGGTATTAAATTCTCCAGAAGACTATGAATATATAGTAAGAGCTTTCGATGCAATATTATACTTAATTGAAGAGAATAAGTTAGGTGATAAGGATAGCGTTTTAGATGAGGAGTACAATTTAGAATTAGAAGAATTATATTTTAAATTGATGAGTATATTAGAAAAGTTTTTTGACCCATCCTTAAATGAATCATCATATATTCAATCAAGTGAATTAAAAAGATTCAAGAGAAAATCACAGTTAAACAATGCTTTATCTGACGCAATGGCAGCACAATATGATAAAATGCCGGTCATCGTTAATGAGATGATTAACCGCGATAATATAAATACAACAATACAAAAAGCAAGCGATAAAATAGTTGGCATGCTAATTAAAAATGAAATACATGATGATTTAGGTTTTGTTGGTCATGGTCCAGAAGTGACTATTATGAGATCTGTATTAATGAGTACAGGTATCTATGATGGAAAGAAAACTTTAAATTACAGCAATTTAGTAAATGAAAATGTTGAGAATGTACTTATGATTATACAAGAGTTCATTTTATCAACATCTTCACAGGGTCAAAGATCTTTTGAAGAGCTTTATGATATCTTGATCAATCCTAAACATGGGATTGGTTTGAAAAAGGGTCTTATTCCAATACTTTTATCAGTTGTTATTCATAGGTACAAAAGGTATGTTGTTATCTCGAAAAGTAAACACGAGATGGAATTAACTGTTTCTCTCATTAATGACTTGAATAAACATCCTAATAAGTTCACCTTGTACTTAGAAGAGTGGAATGAAGAAAAAGAAAAGTATATTAATGGTTTAGAAAATATATTCGATGATTATATAGAACCTGTTGAGAAAGAGTACAATTCCTTTGATTATATCGTCAAAGGAATGCATAGGTGGTTCTTGTATTTACCTAAATACGCCAAAGAATATCAAATGATATATGATCAGGACTGTGTGAGAATAGATGCTGATAAGGCAAACATCTTCTTCAGATCAAGAATGAGAGCAAGTCATTTTAATTCTAGAGAATTCTTATTTGTAACTCTTCCTAAATTACTTAAAAAGAATGAGTACAATATAGAGATAATTGAAGAGGTAAGAAAAATACGAAATGATATTGATTCTTTTTTAAATTTAACTAAAGAAAATTTATATATAATGTTAGTAAATATATTCTCTAGAAATCCAGAAAAGTCATTATACAACGCTATTCATGATTGGTACATTGATTTAGATGAAATAACTCAGAATAATAAGTTTGATGGTGGTTCAGAAGTTTTAATGAAGTCAGTTGAGTATATATCTAATAATCATGATGAATTTCTAGAAATCTTTACAAAAGATATTTTAGGTTTGTCTATAGTTGATTGGGATGATAGTAAATATGAGTTGTTTATTGAGCGAGTAAAGGGATTTAAAGATGAAATTGAATTGTTTAATGCTAAAATAAAGCGTGAAGGCGTTGAAGAATTCAGGAAACAATCTTATACGATTAAATATGTCGATGAATCAAATGAATCTAAAGAATTTTCATTTAGCAATAGTGGTTTCAGTACACCACAAGCTCAAGGCTTTTATGATGAATTAATAGGAGTTCTTGATGATTATGTTTATACATTAGATAAAAATGAAGCAAGACAAGTTATCATGGAAGTAATGAAGAAAATGCTTTAATAGATTATATCTCACTATTTATAGAGTATTTAATAAGTAGTGAGATTAACTTTTTGGAGGAAGTATGGATGAATTAATTTATTTAGATAATGCAGCAACAACATATCCTAAACCAGAATGTGTCTATGATTTTATGGATAAGTTTAATCGAGAGACAATCGGTAGTTATAAGAGGTCCAACATTGAGAATAAAGGTCTTGATGTTGTTAAAGAAACAAGGAGGTTGCTAAAAGATTTATTCCATGTTAAAGAAGGATATGAAGTAATTATCCAATCATCAGCGACTGAGGCTATGAATACGGTTCTCAGGGGTATCGAATGGGTTGATGGTATGAGTGTATATATTACCAGATTCGAACATAATGCTACACTTAGAACAATCTATGAGATAGAAGAAAGATTTAATATTAATCTTTATTATTTAGAAATGAAAGATGATAAGAGTGGGTATGACTTAGAAAAAATCAAATCACAATTTTCGAATAAATCTCCAGATGTTTTAATTATGACTCATGCTTCAAATTCATTTGGTTTGATAACTCCAGTAGAAGATATTATGTCATTAATAAAGCTGAATGATACAATTACAATTATAGATGGTGCACAAACAGCGGGTTTAATTGATTTTAATATTTCTCAATACAGCATAGACGCATTTATATTTGCTGGTCATAAAACATTATATGGACCATATGGCGTAGGGGGTATGATCAAAAGAAACACACTAAAACTGAAACCTTTATTAACCGGTGGAACTGGTAACAATTCTATAAGTAAAACTATGCCAGAAGATAGAACGAAGTATGAAGCTGGGACAAGAAATTTATTTGCTATTGGTGGCCTATATAGAAGTTTAGTCTGGATGAATGATGTCAAGGTAAAAAATATACATGAGCATGAGAAGAATATAACCGCTGATTTGATAGAGTTGCTCCATGCATACGAATACTTAACTGTTTATCATTTTGACAATCAAATTGGTGTAATATCAATAAAACATAATGAGTTAAGTAGTGATGAGTTAGGAAAGATATTAGAACGATACAAGATTATTACACGAGTAGGACTTCAATGCGCACCACTTTCGCACGAGTTTATGGATACATCACCTGATGGTACTGTAAGAATTAGTATATCCTATTTTACAAATCAAGAAGATTTAAAAAGACTAAAGGATGCACTTGATGAAGTTGAATTTTTGATATAGCAAGAAGCCTTGATTTTAGGCTTTTTTTTTGATTTGATATACAATACTAGACCTGTATAGTTAAAAAATGTGATAAAATAACAATATTTAGTAATTTAAACTGTAATTGTGTACTAATGGAGAGTATAATAAAAGAGATGACAGAGATGAAAGAGAGGTTTATTATGCTAGGGGAGTTAGAATTAAAATTTAAATATAGATCTGATTCGGACCACTTAATTGATGATTTTTATACGCCAGTATTAAAGAACTCGAGTTTATATTGTAGAGCTGTAGGGTATTTTACTAGCTCATCATTAGCATTAGCTGCACAAGGAATGAGTAATTTCATTAATCGAAATGGTGAGATCAGAATCGTTGCTTCTCCAAAATTAAATCGTGAAGATATAGAAGCAATTAATCTTGGTGAAAAGAGTAAAGAGCAAATAATAGAAGACATATTATTAAAAGAGTTAGTATGGACTGAAAATGATATTGTTAATTATAGGTTGAAAGTACTTGCATGGTTAATTGCTAATAGGAAACTTGAGATAAGGATAGCTGTTTTTGATGATATTAATGCAAATGGTTTCTATCATGAAAAAATCGGATATTTTGAAGATGATAATAGAAATAGAGTTGGTTTTATTGGTTCCTCTAACGAAACACATGGGGGGTTGTTTAATAATTTTGAATCGATTCAAGTATTTAACAGTAAAAACGATTTTGAAGTAGATAGAATTAATGACCTCGTATACGATTTTGACAGATTGTGGTCAAATGATACTAATAAATTACGTATAATGAAATTTGATAAGATTTCAGAAAAACTATTGGAATTTTATGATGCTGATTTAGATCCAATTGATATAGAAAGTAAACTGATTGATTTTGACAATGATAACTTGATTAATATTCCTTCAGAATACAAGTTAAGACCCTATCAATATGATGCTATACAATCTTGGGTGGACAACAATTATCATGGATTATTTTCAATGGCTACTGGAACTGGAAAAACAATTACTGCGCTAAGTTCGATTGTTAGATTACGTAAGGAAATTAATGAAAATTTACTTGTTATAATATCATGTCCATATATCCACTTAGTTGATCAATGGTTTGACGATGCAATACTTTTTGGATTCAAACCCATCATTGCGTATACTGGACAAAAGTGGGTTCCTAAATTAAAAAGAGATTTAAGAAATCTTAAAATCAAAGATAGTCGAACTACATGTTTAATAGTTTGCAATGCAACATTTGAAACTGAAAGAATGCAAAGAATACTAGATAGCTATTACGGGAAAGTTCTTTTTGTCATAGATGAAGCACATAATTTTGGATCGGAAAATAAACTAGCACTGTTAAATGTTGATTATGAATATAGATTAGCATTATCCGCAACACCAGAACGTCACTTTGATGAGGAAGGAACTCAAAAACTATTTGACTACTTTGGAGGGATAGTTTATGAATTTACTTTAGAGGAGGCAATAAAAAAGGGTTACTTAACAAATTATTATTACTATCCATTAGAAGTATCTTTAACCGATGATGAATATGAAAAATATTCTGAATTGAGTTTACAGATTTCTAGATTGTTAGGTAGCAAAGATGACTCTATGAAGAAAAAAATTAAAGATAATCCAATTCTCCAATCAAAACTTATTGAAAGAGCTAGGATCCTTGCATTAGCAGATAATAAAATCGAACTTTTAAGGAGTGAAATAAAAGTACAAAAAGATACATATTACAATTTAGTATATTGTGGCTCAGGGGCTTCAAAAATTAATGTTGAACAAGAACGTCAAATTGATAAAGTATGCAGGGTTCTTGGTAATGAGTTAGAAATGTCGATTCATAAGTTTACATCAGATGAAGACCGGAAATTAAGAAAAGAAATAATTGACAGGTATAAAACAGGTGATGACCTACAAGCAATAGTTGCAATTAAGTGTTTAGATGAAGGTGTTAATATTCCACAAATAGAAAAAGCATATATTATGGCAAGTAGTACAAATTATCGCGAGTTTGTTCAACGAAGAGGGCGTGTTCTGAGAACAGCTCCCAATAAAAAATTTGCTTATATTTACGATTTTATAACGTTACCAAAGCCAATTAGTGAACTTAATAATATGAGTAGCGAAAATTTTAATGTGGAAAAGCAAATAGTCAAGCGTGAATTAGCTAGAATTAAGGAGTTTGCTAAGTTAGCAGTTAATAATGATGTTGGTATGGATTTTGTTGAGTATTTGGAAGATATTTTTGGAATAGTATCGGAGGAAGATGGTTATGAATAATGATAAATCGATTGTAGAAAAATTGGCTATGAGTATATTATTTCATGAAAAAGCTAAGAAAGATGAAACAGGGAAAAAAATAAAAGAGGATATAAAAAGAATGATTGAAAACGAGGTGAAATAATGATTATCAAGAGTATTGATTTGGAAAACTTTAGACAATTTCATGGGAATCAAAATATTGAATTTGCCTCTGATGAAGGAAAACATGTAACCATTATACATGGTGAAAATGGCTCAGGAAAAACAACACTCTTAGAAGCTTTTAATTGGTGCTTTTATGGTAGTGCCAACTTGGAGGATATTAACGAATTTTTACTAAGTAAATCTGTGATGTTAAATATGTCTATAAATAGTTCGGAATATGTACGTGTTAAAATCGTATTTTTGCACCAGAACTGCAGATATACAATGGAACGATCTCAAAAAGTTATTAAAGTCTCAGATAAAAGAACTAAACATTCAGGAAACTCGATAACACGTCTAAAAAAATGTCCTGAGTCAGGAAATGAGAAATATTTAGATTCTTCAGAAATTAATAAAATATTTCCGAAAAAATTATCTAGTTATTTTTTGTTTGATGGTGAAAGAATTAAAGATATTGGAAATAATAATCAGATTGGTAGAAAAGAACTCTCAGAAGCGGTCCGTGGAATACTAGGACTTGATTATCTGTCAAATGCAATTGATCACATAGGTGGGAAAAATGCTAATACCGGTGTTATTAAAATGTTTAGGGATGAATTGGAAGAGCTTGCAACGGGCGACTTAGAGATTTTATTAAAAAAACAGAATTTTCTAGAATCAAAAATTGATACTGATTTAGAGATAATAGAAAATAAAAATCGAGAATGTATTAAACAGGAGAAAGAGATTGAAACATATGAGAATTTTTTGAATAAAACTAAATCGTCAAAAGAAAATCAAACTTTTAAGGAAAAACATGATGGATTTAGAAAAAAAGCATTGTCAAATTTGGATAAAGAGAAGAAAAGTTTTTATTCGAAATTTTCAAGTAATCAGATGATAAATCATTTCTCAATTAGGATTTTTGATAAAGCACTTGAGTTATTAAATGAGTATGAGACAGATGTTAATGTAATAGATGGAGTCAATATTAAAGCAATAAATCATATATTATCTGAGGGTATGTGTATCTGTGGGAGAGCAGTGGAAAAAAATTCTGAGGAGTATAATCATCTTGATAAATTAAAGAAATATTTACCCCCGGAGAGTTATGGTGTTATGATAAATCGTTTCAAAAGTAGTGTCGAAAAAGAGAAAAGTAATTCTGGAAAATGTGTGAATGATCTATTAAACATAAACGATGCAATTTCAAATTACTATAATGAATCTGAAGAAGAACAAAAAAAGGTAGAAAAGTATGAAAAACTATTAGAAAATTCGAATATTGAGGAAATAAGTACAGCGCAAAAAAAATTAAAAATTGCTAGAGAACGGTATAGAAATGCTAAGGAAGAGATAACAGTAAAAAAAATAAATATAGTAAATAACACAAAGATAATTAATGAAATTAAAACTGAAATTGAAGAAATTAACAAAACAAGTTACGAAATGGAAATTATTACAAGAAGAATAAAAGTCGCTGAAGAATTATATTCATATATTGAAGATTACTATTCGGATAAAGAAACTGTTCTTAGAAAGCAATTAGTTGATATAGTTCAAGAAAACTATGACGATATGGTTAAAAAAGATTATTCAATTAATATTGACGAAAACTATGTTTTTGAAATAATTGATAAAAAAGGTATCAGAGTTAGACCGTCTAAGGGAGAAGCACAAATAACTAGTCTATCATTCATTAGTGGTTTAGTTCACTTAGTTAAATCTACAAATTCAGGAATAACTAAAAAGGTAGAGGTAGATCACAAAATAGATTCATATCCAATGATTATGGATTCTCCTTTTGGAGCTTTGGATAAAGAATATAGGGATCGAGTAGCCAAGATGGTTACGAGATTAGCACCTCAAGTTATTTTATTTGCTTCCTCGACTCAATGGCGGGGAGAAGTTGAAAATGCTATGAAAGCAAATGTTGGAGCAGAATATAAAATCGATTACAGAAAAAAATATGACTCAGTTGGTGATCAAATTGATTACTCTGAAATTAATTAAGGGGGAAATATGAGATTTAATGACAGTCTAATCTATGGTGATAAATCAAAATATTATCAAGCTTTATGTTTTGAAGATAATAATATAGAAGCAAATGAAGGTTATAAAAAGTTAGGAGCAAATCCAAAATTAAGAGTGTTTCCAAGGTATTACGATTTGTTTCTCGTGTCTGCAATTTATGGATTTATCATAAGAAGTTATACAGAAGTGCATGATCGGAATAAAAGTGATAATCGTGTGAGGATTCCACAAAGTGTGTTTACTAATAACAATCAACGATTTGAGGCTTTGATCCGCAGCATTTCTTTTATACACTTAAGTGAACGCGGTTTTGATAAGCCGTTTGAAAAAGTTATTGATGATGAATATTCAAAGGTTACTGATACAAATAGGGATTCGTTAAGACAAGAGATAATCGAGGGTTACGCTGATGCAGGAGTAGAGCATGTCTATAAATCAATTTTGGAAGATGTTGAAGATGAAGAGGATGTAATGTCGAATATTATTGATTTTGTTGAAAGTTTTAAAGAGTTAGAAATAAAAGAGCTCAATTCGCTCGATGATATAGTAGATGTTTTAGGATAATTATAACTACGTAAGAAAATATGAGAATTGGTATTATTACTCGAAATAAATTTAATGCAATAATCCATAGAGCTTTAATTTACTGATGGAATTGATTAATGTTTGCACTATCTAATGATGATCCCTTTTAACAAACAGGTAAAAAAAGTATAATTAGCTGGGATATGAGAACATTTTATTTAATACCTATGATGATGGGTTATAGATATGCTTTTTATCCGTTTACTTAAGTGAGTATAGGTTGATTTAATATAGAGTTTGATATAGAGGTAAAGACTAATGAATACACTAGTAAAAATTGGAGAGCTGTCAAAGCAGTTGAATGTGTCAACGAGGACACTCAGATACTATGAAGAGATAGGTTTAATACAGAGTTCCAGAATTGATGAGAGTAAATATCGACACTATGATAGTTATGCGATATCTCGGATGAACCAGATTCTTTTATTAAGAAGATTATCCTTTACGGTGAAGGAAATTCAGGAGATATACTCATCTCAAGATTCTGAAAGAATACTCACTATACTAACTCGAAAGTTGATTGGTATGAAGTCTGAACTGGTCGAGATGGGCAATTTAGCCCAAACCATTGAAAAGTTGATAAAGGTTCTCTGTCTGAGTGCAAACAAAAGCGACAATATCATAACAACACTTGAAAACCTGTACTCGTGTGAAAGAGAACTGTTAGAAAATGAAACTGTAGAACTTGTCAGTTCAGAAGGTTTTGAGAACAAGAGGATACTTGGCGATCTTAGAATAATCAGGTTGCACCCTATGCGTGTTGCTTACTACATAGCTAAAAGCGAACAACCAGAAAACGATGCGTGGACTGTCATGATGAAGTGGGTAAAGAAAAATAGCCTTGAAGATCTATTTACGACGAGATATCTAGGATTTGATAATCCCAGTCCTTCTCAAGGGAACAGTATTTATGGCTATGAAGTCTGGACGACTGTTACCGATGACATACAGGGGAATGATGATATCGGTATAAAGGTATTTAAAGGCGGCTTGTACGCGGTTGCAAATACCAAGTTGTATGACATCGTTCAAGCGTGGCAGCAACTTTACAAGTTGATTAGAAACAGTGATGAGTATGAAATAACTGATAACCAATTTCTCGAAGAACATATTGTGGTGTCAGAAGACTCATGGTCAGGGAATATGCAAGTAGATTTATACTGTCCTATCAGAAAACTGTAGTCATTAGAAATTCGTGGAGCGACACTAGGATCAAAACTATCTTTTAAGATAGTTTTTTTAATTTTAGAATAATCATTGACTTTAACGTTACGTAAACCGTTAATATGTTAATAGTATTGAACAGGATATACCGGAATTATGAAGGAATATCTAATGAACCTACTAAAGAAGGAGAATGATTATGATTAATTTTATCAGAGCCAAAATAGAAGATGCAGAAACATTACTTGAAAAACAGATTAAGACATTCGATGAGGATACAAGACAGACGTTTGACAGACCTGCTGGAGGACCACCTGGATATGACTCACTGGATGTACTTCATCAGGAAATCACAGAGAACATGTACTTCAAGATCATGAAAAATGACAAGATCATTGGTGGTATCCATGTAACTGATATGGATTCGGATCATTATAATCTCACCAGAATATACGTAGAACCAGAAGAGCAGAATAATGGTATTGGTCAAAAAGCCATCAATTTTCTCGAAGAAGAGTTCTCTCAGGTGGTGAAATGGTCTCTAGACACACCTAGTGTGGCCAAAAGAAATCATCACTTATACGAGAAGATGGGCTACAGGAAAGTGAATGAAATGATCTTGGACAAAGCAACGTCATTGTCCTTATTTTTCTACGAGAAGGATATAAATCAATAAGTTAATAAATCTCTTCTTAACATATATCAGAGGTGAAAATTCTCTGAGACGTAAGTAATTTAGTAAACTTTAATCTCAGTCGGCATGTGCGTATACTGGAGGTGAAGAAGATTGCTTGAGTAGAACTGGCAGGTCGTGAGTAAGGGTAGAAATGATACTAGACCGTATGCATAAATTGATTTAAGACATTCTTACCAAACGCCCTCTTCTTTCTCGTGTTAAAATGAAGTTAGAAGGGGGATTATTATGATTAACTTGAAGCCTATTACAGAAAACAACGTGCTAAAGGTGTGTGAATTAAGTGACACATTATCAGAAAACCATAAAAAGATGGTGAAAACAAATGCACTTTCAATAGCACAGGCTTACACGGATAAATATGCTTTACCAAGAGCAATCTACAATGATGATGAACTTGTAGGCTTTATCATGATGTATTACGGTCCTGACGATGAAAAACCGGATGAGGATATCGCATATCTTTGGCGCTTCATGGTTGCTACCGATTTCCAAGGCAGAGGATTCGGGCGTGATGCACTAAAAATCATCTTTGATGAGGTAAAACAAAAAGGAATTGATGTATTATATGCTTCATGCGCTCAAGGTGAAGGCAGTCCTCTGGAATTTTACAAAAGTGTTGGCTTTGTAGAAACAGGAGATATGAATGATGATCAAGTTGTTATCAAAGTAAATCTTAACGACTAATCTATAAGAATTCATGATGTCGGTCGTTAAGATAAGAATTGAATCAAAGACTATGTTTATGAAGCCTACTTTTTCAAAGTAGGCTTTTGTATATATGCAGTGTATTTCAGATATTTAATTTAGACTAGAATTATGTGAAGGCAGTTTCTTTTTTACTTTAATGTACCATTTAACCTCAGATTCACTTCGATTATCACATGTTCTAATTCTTGTATCGAGCTTAACTTGGTCTTTTATTTAAACACTGACAGGTTCACTTGTTAATAGACTAGTATATACGCATCATTGTCCTGTGCAAAACGTCATACATGAATATCGGATATTCATCCTTTTTTCATTTCCCTTATATAAATTTATATTATTTCGATTTCTTAATGCTTTTGATATTTTACTTGTGCAAATTATGCATTAAAAAAGACCGTTTACGTAGTTTTCCAACTTTTGATGGTTGTCTGATTTATACTTTCATCAAGGATTGAAAGGAGACAGGTATATGAGGAAGTTGAAGAAAACGTTATCATTATTAATGGTATTGGTAATGATGTTGTCAGTATTTTCGAGTTGTAGTTCAAACAATGAGGGAAATAACACAGGTGAAAATGTAGAGGCAGTCGAAAATGTTGCTGAAGAAGTAGCAGAAGAGGTTGAAGCTGCACCTACTGAAGTTGAAGAATTTGGCTCAGGAGATGTGAAGTGGTCAGAAGAAACAACAGATTACGGTCACACACTTGTACACAATGAAGGCGGAAAAACAATAGGATACTCGAGTGATTCAAGTGTTCAATTGATTCAGGTTGAAGGTTTTGCTTTTAAAGATTTAAATCAAAACGATCTTTTAGATCCATATGAGGATTGGAGATTGGATGTTACAACAAGAGCAAAAGACTTAGCGAGTCAATTATCTGTAGAAAGTATTTCCGGTTTGATGTTGTACTCAGGTCATCAATTTATGATTTCTGATGAACTAAGTGAAGAACAAATCGCTTTCTTGGATGCAGGCGGTAGAGCAGTACTTAACGCTGCATCAGGTGCAAATACAAAAACAGGAGCAGAGTGGAACAATGCTATGCAGGCTTATGTAGAATCTGATGGTATTGGCATCCCTGTTAACACAAGTAGTGATCCAAGAGATGCTGGTGTATCTGGCATTCCATCTAACTTAGCTTTAGCAGCTACTTTTGATGCTGAGCTTGTTGAAGAAATGGGTAAAATCACTTCTGAAGAATACCGTTTAATCGGTATCGGAACACTTTTAGGACCACAAATTGATGTAACGACTGAACCTAGATGGAACCGTACAGATGGTACATTCGGTGTGGATCCAGCATTATCAAGAGACTTAACAAGTGCATTTGTTAATGGTGTTCAATCTACATTTGATGAAAATGGTCAAGATTTAGGTTGGGGCGCTTCTAGTATGAACGCAATGATCAAGCACTGGCCAGGTGATGGTGCAGGTGAAGGTGGACGTGAAGGTCATATCTTCAGAGGAAATGCACAAGTATATCCTGGTGGACAATTTGAAACTCAAATGATTCCATTTGTAGATGGTGGTTTTGATTTACAAGGTAGTACTGAATCTGCAACTGCAGTGATGTCATCATACTCAATTGCTTATGATGAAGATGAAACATATGGTGAGTTAGTAGGAACTGCTTACAGTGACTACAAAGTAAAAGATTTATTACGTGAACAATATGGTTATGACGGTGTAGTTTGTACAGACTGGGGCGTATTAGACAACTTTGAAGGTTTCTTCCAAGGTAAAGCATATGGTGTGTTCGATCTTACAATAGAAGAACGTGTCTTAACTGCAATTATGGCAGGTGTTGATCAATTTGGTGGATACAATGATAGAGAACCAATTGTAGGAGCTTACGAACTTGGTGTAGATCTTCATGGTGAAGATGTGATGAGAGCTCGTTATGAAGAAACTGCAGTAAGAGTATTAAAAAATGTATTTACAATTGGTTTATTTGAAAACCCATACATCGATGTTGACTACGCAGTAGAAACAGTGATGAATGAAGAGAACCAAGCTAAAACATTTGAAGCACAGTTAAAGTCTGTAGTTATGCTTAAGAATTCAAACAACGCAATTCAAGCAAAAACATCAGAAGAAAAACCAAAAGTATATGTACCAATGGTTTACATACCACATACAGTTTCATACTTTGGTGTAGAAACAAAAGCAGAATGGAAATTACCAGTGGGTATCGACTTACTATCAGAGTACTTTGAAGTAGTAACAGATACAGCTTCAGAAACCTTAACAGGTTTAGCGGATTCAGAAGGTAATGCTATGGCTTCTGTTGAAGACATTACACGTTTATCAGCTAGTGAACTAAAGGCTGTTGATTTTGCATTATCAATTATTAATGATCCAGTTAACACTGGTGATTATTTCAGAGGATTCGGCTTCGATTATGCAAACGAAGAGTATATCCCTATCTCAATGCAATACGGTCCATATACAGCTGATTCTGAGTTTGTTAGAAAAGAATCACTATCAGGTGATATCGTTGAAACAGAAAAAGATGGTGGTTACGGTACTCAAATCGTTGAATCAAAAGAGAATCGTTCATACTTTGGAAAAGATTCGATTATTCTGAATTCAGAAGATTTAAATGGTGTGATTTATGCATCAGAGAATATGTCTGATGATCAACCTGTTATCGTAGCTGTTAAAGCTGACGGTGGTATGATCTTCTCTGAATTGGAACCATATGCAGATGCTATTATTATGGGCTTCGGTATGAGTGTTGGTTCAGGTTATGGATTAGATGAAGAAGCATTCCTACAAGTTGTAGCAGGTGAATTTGAGCCATCTGGGTTATTACCAGTTCAAATGCCAGCAGACATGTTAACAGTAGAAGCACAATTAGAAGATGTACCTCGTGATATGACATGTTATACAGATGCAGAAGGCAACACATATGATTTTGCATACGGTCTTAATTGGTCAGGTATGATTCAAGATGAGCGTACAGAAAAATATGATGTAGAACCCCTTAGAGTTCCTTCTAAATAGTATAAGAAACCCATTCAGAAACTGGAGTTGTTAAATACAACTCCCTTTTCTGCGTTTATGAATACTATTTTCGGATATTAATTATGGTTTATTAATGATATGATAGAACCGTAATATTAGGAGGAAATATGATTAAAATAGCAGTGGTGGATGATGATATTCATATACGAAAACAACTCGTTCGATACATTCACGATTACGAAAAAACAACAAAATCTAGATTTAAAGTAAAAACATATACGGATGCCAGCTTAATTGTAGAAAACTATAAAGCTGTTTTTGATGTCATTTTTATGGATATACAAATGCTTGAGATGGATGGTATGACAGCGGCCAAAAAAATAAGAGAAATAGATTCGAATGTCATTATTATATTTGTAACGAATATGGCGGAGTTTGCCATTGAGGGATATAAAGTAGATGCACTTAGTTATGTTTTGAAACCGATTCTATATTTGGATTTTGTTCAACAATTGTCTAAAGCAGTAAAACGCGTAGAATTCTCGCAGGAGTCATATTTGTTGGTTTCATCACAAGGTGACTTGATGAGACTTGAGATTTCAAATATATTATATCTGGAAAGTGTTGAACACAAAGTCGTCATTCATTTAGAGACAGAAGATATTACAATATACAGCTCATTAAAAAAACTGGAAAAACAATTGGAAGGCCAATGGTTCTCCAGGTGTAATAGCGGTTATCTTATAAATCTAAGACAAGTAGAATCGGTTAACAACAATGAAGTTCTCTTAGGCAATCAGTCCTTACCAATTAGTAGAGGCAAGAAGAAGAAGTTTATGGCAGAGCTATCAGAATATATTGGGGGAGAATTTTAATGGTATTAAATGGCTTAAATGATATTCCAAGAATATTTACTGCAATAGCTGAAATCTCTGCTTGTTTGATTTATATTATACCGTCTAGGAAAAAGTACAAAGATTTTCGTCAGATACTTTATATGCTGCTCGGACCTATACTTTTAATTTCAATCCAACTTATAAATGGCAGACTGCCGATAATGTTCTGGTTGCCAGGTATGGTTACTGCTGTATTTGTCATGTATTTCTTTATCAGAAGCACATGTGACATTACAGGGTATGAAGCAGGCTATATTATGATAAGAGCCTTTATTTTAGCCGAATTCGTTGCTGCTCTTGAATGGCAATTCTATTACTATGTTATATATAAAGGCTTTTCACATTCATGGATGTTATCCGTTGCTTCAATGCTGGTGATTTATATACCATGTTTCTTATTGGTCTTTTGGTTTGATGGTAAAAAAGTTGCGTTAGAAAGACAAATCGGTGTTTCATTAAAAGAATTAATTAACGCAGCACTCATAGCTTTAGCGACATTTTCAATCAACAACATTAACTTTGTGATGGATAGCCCTTTTGTTGAATCACAAGCAGAAGCAAATCTATTGTATGTAAGAACATTAGTTGATTTTTGTGGATTACTTCTGCTATTTGCATGGACCGAACAAAGAAGACAAATGCAACTGGATCGTGAAGTTAAAGTTTTAAATGATATGTTATACAAACATTACGATCAGTATCAGGCGTCTAAGGACAGTGTAGAGATAATTAACAGACGTTATCATGACCTTAAACATCAGATCAACTTAATACGTTCTGAACAGGATCCAATAAAAAAAGAGGAGTATCTAGAAGAAATAGATAAAGCCATGCTCATTTATGAATCACAGTACGACACCGGTAACAAGGTGGTAGATACTATTTTGACCAACAAAAGTTACTTGTGTAAACAAAATGATATTAACATGAGTTGTGTGGTAAATAGCGCTCTGCTGGACTTTATGTTGGTTATGGATATCTGTTCAATCTTTGGAAATGCTTTAGACAACTCCATAGAAAGTGTGATGCAGTTAAAAGATGCAGCCAAGCGTATCATACGCGTTGCTGTATTTTCCAAGAACAACTTTCTGATGATAAGATTTGAAAATTATTACGAACATGATATCAAGTTCCATGAAGGGGATCTGGAAACGACCAAATCTGATAGCATTCATCATGGATACGGTATAAAAAGTATCAAACAGGTTATAGAGAAATATGATGGTACTTTGACCATCAGTACTGAAAACAATTGGTTTACCATTAGAATTTTAGTACCTCTCAGAGAGGAAGACGCGTTATAATATGAAAAAATATGATTATTTGATTGTAGGTGCAGGTCTGTATGGCGCTGTGTTTGCACATGAAATGAATAAAAAAGGTTATAAATGTTTGGTGATTGAAAAAAGAAATCATATTGGTGGGAATATATATACTGAAGTTGTTCACGACATTCATGTTCATAAATATGGTGCACATATTTTCCACACGAGTGATGAAGCGATCTGGACTTACATCAATCAATTTGGTTCATTCAATCACTTTATTAATAGTCCTTTAGCAAACTATAAAGGTGAACTTTATAATTTACCATTTAACATGAATACCTTTTACCAAATATGGGGAGAGTCTGATCCCAATAAAGTAAAGGTAATTATTGAAAAGCAGAGATCTGAAATAAAAGGTGAGCCTAAAAACCTTGAGGAGCAAGCTATAAGTCTTGTTGGAAGAGATGTCTATGAGAAACTCATAAAGGGTTATACAGAAAAACAGTGGGGCAGAAAGTGTACGGAGTTGCCTGCATTTATTATCAAACGGTTACCAGTTAGATTTACATTTGATAACAACTATTTCAGTGATCGTTATCAAGGTATTCCAGAAGAAGGTTACACAGCGATTATCGATAAAATGTTAGAAAATATCCCAGTACAACTTGATACAGACTATTTAAGCCGCAAGGATTACTTTGATAGTCTAGCTAACCAAGTTGTTTATACTGGCTCGATAGATGCATATTTTGATTATGTACATGGTCCCTTGGAATATCGAAGTGTGAGATTTGAAACAGAGGTTCTAGAGTGTGATAATTATCAAGGCAATGCTGTTGTTAATTATACTGATAAAACAACACCTTATACACGAATTATTGAGCACAAACATTTCAATTTTGGTACTCAAAAGAAGACTGTGATCAGTAGAGAATACAGTGAAGAATGGACAACTAAAAAAGAACCTTATTATCCAATCAACAATGATAAAAACAATCAGGTTTATAAAAGATATTTAGATAAGGCAAACGAACTGGAACATGCCATATTTGCAGGTAGACTGGGTGATTATAAGTACTACAATATGGATCAAATAATATCTTTAGCTTTACAGAAAGTAATTGAATTAACCGAGTAAAAAAATGAAGTTTTGATTAGTTGTTATCAAGGCTTTATTTTTATTTAAAAACATACAGTTTTATTACTGTTAATTGTGATGAAAAAATGACCGTTTACGTAATAATTGAGAGTTGGAATGATCACGATGTTATTATTTATATGTTAGAAGGAGAAAATCGTATGAAAACGTTATCTGTTATCGTACCAAGCTATAATTCAGAAAGTTATATGATGCAGTGCATCGATTCTCTGATTAATATAGATAAAGGTATAGAAATTATCATTGTTAATGATGGATCAGTGGATCGAACAAAATTCATTGCAAACCAATATGCTACAAAATATCCAGATCAAGTTAAGGCAATTCATCAAAAGAATAAAGGGCATGGCGGCGCCGTTAATACAGGTATAGCACATGCTAGTGGACAATACATCAAAGTGGTGGACAGTGACGACTGGGTTAACCGAAAGTCTTTGATGAGAATTGTTGAAAAACTGAGAGTTTTAATCGAAGCAGATGAAGCTGTAGATATGATGATCAGCAATTTTATATATGACAAGGTTGGTATCAAACAAAAGAAAGTGATGCATTACAAAGGGGTCTTACCACAGGATAGAGCATTTGCATGGAAAGATATTGGTAAATTTAAACCTGGGAATTACATCCTTATGCATTCCGTGATATATAATATAGAGATTTTGAAAGCGTGTAACTTGGAACTTCCCAATCATACTTTTTATGTAGATAACTTGTTTGTTTATCTACCTTTACCTTATGTAAAGACAATGTATTATATGGATGAATGTCTTTATCATTATTACATCGGCAGAGATGATCAGTCTGTTAATGAAGAAATGATGATGAAGCGTATAGATCAACAGTTATTTGTAAATGAGCAAATGATAGAAAAAGTAGATTTAAAGTCTATCAAAGAGCGTAAGAAGTCAGATTATATGGCACATTATTTAAATATCGTTACGACAGTTTCCTCAATACTACTTATAAAAATTGGAGACAAAGAGGCGATTCGTAAAAAAGAAAACTTATGGCGTGAGATTAGGAAATATGATCTTGTTCTTTATTTTAAATTGAGAACAAGCCTCTTAGGCAGTATCATTCATTTTCCAGGTCAAATCGGAAAAAAAATCACATTATTTGCTTATGAGAAAGCTCAGCAGAGATTTGGTTTTAATTAAATTATCGAAGGTGATAATACACCTATTTTAGAAAGGAATTACTTGATTTATGTCTAACTATAAAGCTTTAGTGAGGCAAATGACCTTAGAGCAAAAAGCTTCTCTTCTCTCAGGAAAGAACTTCTGGCAAACAAGGGAAATACCTTCATTGAATATTCCACATATGGCACTAGCAGATGGGCCACACGGTTTGAGAAAACAAGCAGCTGATGGCGATCATCTTGGTTTGGTAGAAGGCGTGAAAGCTACATGTTTTCCCACTTCTGCAACAATGAGTAACAGTTGGGATATAGAAATCTGTGAGGCTGTCGGACAAGCTCTTGGAAGAGAAGCTGCACATCACGAAGTGAACATTGTATTGGGACCGGGACTGAATATAAAAAGAAATCCATTGTGTGGTCGAAACTTTGAATACTACAGTGAGGATCCGTACTTATCGGGTAAGTTGGCCTCTGCATATGTTAAAGGCATTCAAAGTGAAGGTGTTGGTGCATGTTTGAAACATTTTGCTGCAAACAACCAAGAATACCTAAGAATGACCAATGACTCTGTAGTTGATGAAAGAACATTACATGAGATCTACTTAACAGGTTTTGAAATTGCAGTAAAAGAGAGTCAGCCTAAAGCAGTTATGTCCTCATATAACAGAATCAATGGTATATATGCCAATGAACACCCATACCTATTAAGAGATGTTTTAGTAGACAGGTGGGGATTTGATGGTATTGTTGTTTCGGATTGGGGTGGCAGTAATGATGCTGTACAAAGTGCTATTGCAGGCTCACATCTTGAAATGCCTACACCAGGACGTGACAGTATTGATTTCATCATTAAAGCAGTTAAAGATGGGACATTAAAAGAAACTATACTTGATCAAAGAGTAGAAGAATACTTGAAAGTACTCTACGAAACTCATATTGATAAAAAGGTAGATGCAGACTATATAGCGCATCATCAATTGGCAAGACGCGCTTCTGAAAACTCGATTGTTTTACTTAAAAACGAAGATGTTTTACCCCTCAAAGCAAAAAGCAAAGTAGCGATAGTTGGTGATTTTGCCTCGACTCCGAGGTACCAAGGTGCCGGTTCGAGTATGGTAAATCCATTTAAACTAGATAGTTTTCTAAATGTTGTTGGTAACCATGATATAGAAATGATAGGTTTTGCAAAAGGCTTTGATAGATATGGAAAACATGATAAGAATCTGATCAATGAAGCTGTTGAACTGGTAAAACGTGTTGATGTTGCCTTAGTATTTCTTGGTTTGGATGAAGTCAGTGAAATGGAAGGCCATGACAGAAGTCATATGCATATCAATGCCAATCAGGTTGAAATGCTGAAGTCCATCCATAAACATGCCAAGAAAACTGTTGTGGTACTAAGCTGTGGTTCAGCGATAGAAATGCAGTGGTCAGACCACTGTGATGGTATTGTTCATGGTTTCTTATCTGGTCAAGCAGGTGCTGGAGCGCTGATGAATGTTTTAACCGGTAAAACCAACCCAAGCGGTAAATTAAGTGAAACCTATCCAATAGAATATGCGGACTGTTCAAGCTCGGAAAACTATCCAGGTATGGAACGAACAAGTGAATACAGAGAAGGCCTTTATATCGGTTATAGGTATTATGATAAAAAGCAGATTGAAGTTAAGTATCCATTTGGATATGGTTTAAGTTATACGACATTTTCTTACTCAAATTTAAAGGTATCTGAAGAAGGTGTAAGGTTTAATATAACCAACACAGGAGAAGTTGTTGGTGCTGAAATTGCACAAATGTATATTTCAAAAGATCAAATGAGAATTCATAGACCTGTAAAAGAATTAAAAGGATTCAAGAAGATAATCTTGGAACCAGGTGAAACAAAAGAAGTTGAGATTGATTTTGATGATTACAGTTTTAGATACTATGATGTAAGTAAGCATGAGTTCCTAGTAGAAGATGGGAAGTATTTCATTTCGGTTGGTAGCTCAGCTGCTGATATCTTACTTAAGGGAGACCTCAATATCAACGGTGTTACCCATACATCAGAAAACCAAGATATCTTAATACCTTATTACTTAGGTGATGTCAAGAATATTGAAAGTCACACTTTTGAACATCTTTTGGGTAGATCGTTACCTGAATCAAATTTTGATCCGAAAGCGAAACTCGGTTTAAATGACTCCATGCTACAAATGCAAACTGCAAAGAGTCTTTTAGCCAGACTGGTAATAAAAATTCTCTTAAAGCTAAGAGATCGATCATACCATAAAGGAAAACCGGATTTAAATCTATTTTTCTTATCAAGTATGCCTTTTAGAGCAATCGCAAAGATGTCAGATGGTAATTTTTCTTTAGAAATGACTGAGAAAGTACTAGACATTGTTAATGGTTCGTTCTTTAAAGGTCTGTCAGGTTTAATTAAAAGTTTTATGAAACATAGAAAGAGAGGCAAGCATGTTCAATAAACTCAAGAAATTTAAAGAGAAACATGCAGATCTCTATGAATTTATTATGTTTAATCTATTGAGTAATATAGCAACAATTACTAATTTCCTAATACTTAATTTGGGTACAAGTATTATATTCGCATCATTACTAGATGAGCCATTCAAGTTTTGGATTTTTGATTATGCCATTGAAAGTGGAGGATTAGGAGGTTTTCTGGCCTTCTTGCTCAGTTTCTTCTGTGCACAGGCAGTAAACTTCATTGTACAAAGAAATTTAGTATTCAATTCAAACAATAAACTGGGCATTGCGATACCGATTTACTTATTCACAGTAATTATTGTTTATATAATATGTCTATATGTACCGACCATAGTGATGGAACCTATCTCATCTGCAGTCGGTAGATTCTGGGGTGTAAATTTAACCAATGTAATTAATATTATGATTCAGGTTATCATCATATACCCTGTGTTAAAATTTGTAGTTATGAAAAGAATTCCAACAGAAAGCGTTTAATGTTATAGGAGGCTATTAGTATGAGTTCAGAAAATAAAAAGAAAAAGTCAAAATGGCATAAAAATAAAGCCATCGCGATTGTATTAATATTAGCACTAGCAGTCAATATTGGATTAACCATCTTTGAAGGTCATGTGAATCTGTATCTTGGCACAGGCGACATGGTTATTACAAAAGCTGAAGGTACAGATGAATGGGATAGTACTTACTACGAGATGGATTATGCTGACTCAAAAGAATTAGAGATTGCAGCTGCTAATGTAGTGGAGAATATTACTGATGAAGGTATTGTTCTTTTAAAGAATAACGGTAGTTTACCAATGACAGACACTATGAAAGTTACTTTACTTGGTCGAGGGAGTGTTGACTCTGTTTATGGTGGTTCAGGTTCAGGTGCAGCTTCAAATGAAGGACTGATCGACTTAAGATTAGGACTTGAAAATGCTGGATTTGAAGTTAATGGTACTGTTTTTGATCTATTAAATGACTTTGCTGCGTTTGAAATGGCTGATGGTTTCTTTGGTCCAGTAAAAGAGTATGAGAATCCAAAATCTGAAATTGTAATGGATAAGCCAAAAGAATCGACTTACAATTCAGGTGAAATGCCAATAGAATTGTACACAGATGATGCGATTGCTAGTTTTGAGAAGTATAATGATGCTGCAATTATCACAATCAGTCGTCCAGCTGGAGAAGGTGGCGACTTATCACAAGATATCAAAGGTTGGGATGATCATTATGAAAAAGGTCAGCATCAACTAGAATTAACTTACGATGAGAAACAAGCGATAGAACTTGCAAAAGAACATTTTGAGACTGTTATCGTTGTTATTAACTCATCAGCTGCCATGGAGCTTGGTGAACTGGAAAATGACGATAAAATTGATGCTATTTTAGGTGTTGGTTTCCCAGGTAAAACGGGTTTTAATTCTGTTGGTAGAATTTTAAATGGATCAGTTAATCCATCAGGACATACGGTAGATATTTATCCATCAGACTTTACACAAGATCCTTCATTTGCTAACTTCGGTCATTATCAGTACACAAATATTGATGATTCTAATGCTAGTGGTGATGCAACATTTGTACACTATGAAGAAGGTATCTACGTAGGTTATAGATACTATGAGACAGCAGCATCAGATGGTTTTATTGATTATGATGAAGCCGTTGTCTATCCATTTGGTTATGGACTCAGTTATACAGATTTCGACTGGGAAGTTGTTGATCAGGAGTTAGGTAAAACAGAAGAAGCAATTACACTCGATGTAAAAGTTACTAACACAGGTGACTATTCAGGTAAAGATGTCGTACAAGTATACTTCAGCGCACCTTACTATGATGGTGGTATCGAAAAATCTGAGGTTGTTCTTGGAGATTTTGCTAAAACAGAATTACTTGCACCTGGCGAGTCTCAGGTTGTAACTGTAACTTTCCCAGTAGAGGATATGGCTTCTTATGATTATAAGAACGAACAAGCATATGTTCTTGAAGAAGGACAATATGATATTACATTACAAACAGATTCTCATAATGTTAAAGAATTGATTGATCCTATTTCATATGATGTAAATAAGACGATCGTATTCAATGAGAACAACAATAGAAGTACAGATTTAGTGACTGCAACAAATCAATTTGATGATGTATCTTATATGTTTAAAGATACTATGGAAGAAGGTTATATTACAAACTTCTCACGTGCAGATTTTGCAGGCACATTCCCTGTGAAACCAAATGCTGCTGATAGAAAAGCAAGCGATGAAATAATTGAAGGTTTCCAAGCATATGATGTTGAAGCTAATCTAAATCCAGAGGCTGAGATGCCAACGACTAAAGCTCAAAATGGTCTTTCATTAATCGATATGAGAGGTAAGGATTACAATGATCCAGCTTGGGAAGTTTTACTTGATCAAGTAGATTCTGAAGAGATTGTAAATGTAATCCTAGAAGGTGCTTATACTTCATTGGAAGTTCAATCGGTTGGTAAACCAAAGACTATAGACATTGATGGTCCAGCAGGATTAAGTTCGTTTATGGGTGCTCAAATAAAAGGTACAGCTTATCCATCAGAGGTTGTTATTGCTCAAACTTATAACACTGAGTTGGGGCATGAAATGGGCAAAATGGTAGGTAACGAAGCGCTTGATAAAGGTGTTAACGGTTGGTACGCTCCAGCGCTTAACGTTCATAGATCACCATTTGCAGGTAGAAACTTTGAGTACTATTCAGAAGATCCAATTTTAAGTGGCAAGATGGCAGAATCGGTTGTTGAAGGTGCTGCAGAAAAAGGATTATACACTTATATCAAACATTTTGCCTTAAATGATCAAGAAACCAATAGAGTTAATAATGGTGTCGCTTCTTGGGCAAATGAGCAAGCGATAAGAGAAATATACTTAAAAGGATTTGAGAAAGTCGTTAAAAATGCTACAACAACATTAAAGTACATTGGCGACGAGAATGGTACTGTAGTGGAAAAAGAAATGAGTGCTGCAACGGCGTTAATGAGTTCGTTCAACAGAATTGGAACGACATGGGCTGGAGGTAGTTATGCACTTCTAGAGAATATTCTACGTGACGAGTGGGGCTTTGAAGGTGTTGTTATTTCGGACTTCAACTTATATGAGCACATGTATGCAGATCAAGGAATTGCAGCAGGAACCGATTATTATATCACTTTCTCATCACAAAAATCACTAGAGGATACAACAAGTGCAACAGCTGTTCAGAACTTTAGAAAAACAGCACATAGACTGTTCTATACAGTAACAAACAGTAATGCTATGAATGGTATTGTACCAGGTACAACTGTAACATTTAACATGGCAACGTGGAAAAAAGTACAAATCATTGCAAATGCATTACTAGCGCTAGTATTATTAGTCTGGTTCATTAGAAAGAATTTTAAAAAGGAGATAGTCAACTCATAATTAAATAGAAAAAGGAGCTCGTATGTTAAGTCGAAAAATTATCGCAGTATTTGTTTTACTTTCAGTATTAATCATGACACCAATGGCAACTTATGCAGAAGAGAACATTAATGTAGTAGATGACGAACTAGAGATTTCACTTTATGAACGTACCGATAATCCGGAATTGTGGATGCAGTTCATTGAAGAAAATGCAGATTCAAGTATCGGACGTTGGTTGCCGCTGTTGATCAAGAAACTGGTATCGGATGATCCCACAGCAAAGAAAGAAGTTGTAGATATGAAGTACAACACTGTCACGAGTGTTTATGACTGGGGTCCGGCAATAAACAAACTGGTACTGGATTTAGATCAACCTGTTGACATTGAGTCTATAGATTTAGAGACCTTTGAAGTCAACTCTGTGAGATTTTTTAAAGACTTAGATTTTCAGACTTTTACATTAGCTGAGGAAGAAACTGAGCATACAACTCCAAGAACCGTAACATCGGTATATACTTCTGATAAAAGTGGTGTGGCTGACGAAAACGGTTCATATGTAACACTTGAATTGGCAGTCGGTCCAACCTTAACAGAAGGTTCACCTTTTAACTATAACTTTGCAACCAGTCGTAATGAGTTTGTGAAACATCATCATGAAATCTCAGTACGACCAGGTAAGGAGATTAAGAGTTTAGATGATAAATCAATCACTTTCATGCCAGCCTCAGAAGATGAGTATGCAGAGGATATCAAATACTTAACAGATGAGTTTACTCATAATGAAAGCTTTGCATCAAATGATGTAACCTTAGGTTATGCTTATTACGCACCAATCAAAGAAGAAGAAACTGATGACGTGCCTTTAATAATATGGCTGCATGGTGCTGGAGAAGGTGGAGAAGATACACGTATTACTGTTATGGGTAATGAAGTTGTTAATCTCATTACTGAAGAGACTCAAGATTACTTTGGAAACTCAGGTGCATATGTTCTTGCACCTCAAGCACCAACAATGTGGATGGATTATGACGGAACGAATATCTACAACAGTGAAGTTGTTGACAGTATGGGAACATCATACTATACAGAAGCTCTTATGGGTCTTATAGACGATTTTGTAGCGACTCATGATGACATTGATACGAATAGAATTTATATTGGTGGCTGTTCAAACGGTGGTTACATGACTGTCAATATGATCTTAACTCATCCTGAATATTTTGCAGCAGCATTTCCTATCTGTGAAGCCTATTCAGCTGAGTGGCTATCAGAAGAAAAAATTCAATCCATTGTTGATTTGCCACTTTGGTTAACACATTCTTTAGATGATAGTGTTGTAGCGATTGCAGAAGGTATTTCAAAAGGTTTTATGGGGTATGAAGTGTTAACAGATGAAAATGGACAACCGATTCTGAAAGAAGACTTCTCAAATGCCTTATACGATCAGTTGATAGAAGCAGGGGCTGAGCAGGTTTATTATAGTCAATTTGAAAATGTTGTTGATACAACGGGACTCTATAAGAACTTCGATGGCAGTCCTTATAGTTACATGGGACATTTTTCATGGATATATACATTGAATAACGAATGTACTGAAACCATTGATGGTGAATCCGTTACTATATTTGAATGGTTAGGACAACAAACTAAATAATATGATGACAACTACCGGTATTTAACTCGGTAGTTGTTTTTTTGAAATATTAATTCAAGTGAAGCTGCTTTATGTTAGAATAGACTTAGAATGGAGAAATCATGATAAAAGTAGCAATTGTAGATGATGATGCCTTATACGCCAAAGCATTGGAAGAACATATAGAGAAGTATAGCATAGAATTTAATATTGAATTTGATGTGACTTGGTTCCAAAGCGGACTGGAGATGATGTTTGATTACAAACCAGTATATGACATCATCTTATTGGATATTCTAATGCCGAAAATGGATGGTATGGAGCTTGCAAAACTCATCAGACAAACCGATGTGAAGTCTAAAATATTGTTTGTTACCAACACACCCCATTTTGCTGTGCAGGGTTATGAAGTGGATGCTTATGATTATCTGGTAAAACCAGTAACATATGACTTGTTTAAAATCAAATTCAGATCGGTATTGGATGCTTTGCAGACACAAACGGTATCTCTGGTTATTCAACACCAAGACGAGGAATTTCATCTGGATGCAGAGAATATCATTTATATCGAAGTCAGAGATCATTGGCTTTCTATACAAACAATAGATAAAACCTATGAAATGCTTGGCAGCCTGAAAGAAATGGGAGAATTGTTGTCTGATTCAAGTTTTGTTAGGTGCAACAAGAGTACTCTCATCAATCTATTACATGTTCAAAGGATAAAATCTGATATGATATCAATGCGAGACAACCATACAATCAGCGCTTCCAGAAATCAAAAAAAACACGTACAAGCCGCCTTCGTAGAATATTACAGTAAACAGAAGTGGTAAGACATAATAGAAGACTGGATAAATAAGTTTAAGACTGATGAGTGGATCATCAAGAATAGACATTGATGACAGGGCATATTTTCTTTATAAGACACCGATAGGTGTTTTATTTTTTTGTTAGCATTTGACTGAGTGGCATATAAATAAGTCTTTTTAACTACCAGTTTAAGGTTAAAGTAAGGAGGATTGAGTTTCACAATCAATTAAGATATTACAATATGTTCGCAATTGGTGTTTTGCGAAAGGATTTTGTAAAGCAGATAAAATATATTCTTGCATTTTGTTTACATTTTCATACAAACGTTGCCATTTGGAATATGTTGTAATAGACTGATAATTATAGCGATAATATGAGGATTTTGATGAAGGAGGAGATAAGTTGACGAAAAGTAAAAGAATTGTTGCTTTTTCTGTAGTGATTATTATGATATTAACACTATTAGCTTGTTCGAATAACACGACAAAGGGTAATATAACCGAGAGCGAAAGTAATGTATCTGAGCAAGAAAGTAATGTATCTGAGTTAGAAAGCAATGTATCTGAGTTAGAAAGCAATGTATCTGAGTTAGAGAGCAATGTATCTGAAGAAGAAAGTACTAATATATCCACACCGGTACCTAAATCTTCTGGAGTGATTTACCTTTACGGCGAAGAACATGGTAAGGAGAAAATCCTAAATAAAGAACTTGAGTTGTGGGGTGAACACTACAAACAAGGCATGAGACATTTATTTCGAGAAGCGCCATACTATTCGGCAGAGTTTTTAAATATTTGGATGCAATCAGATAGCGATGAGATTTTGGATGAGATATATGATGATTTAGCTGGAACGCCTGCTCATAATCCTTATTTTAAAGATTTCTACAAAACAATAAAAAGCCAGTGTCCTGAAACTATTTTTCACGGGACGGATGTCGGTCACCAATACGATTCTACAGGAAAAAGATACTTGGAATATCTTCGTAATAATAATTTAGAGGATTCAGAGCAGTATCTCTTAACAAAAGAAGCCATATATCAAGGCAAGCTTTTTTATCAAAATAATAATCATACATACCGTGAGAATATGATGACTGAGAACTTCATCCGAGAATTTGACAAGCTAGATGGTGAAAATGTTATGGGCATTTATGGTGCTGCACATACGGGATTAGATTCAATGGATTTTTATAACACTGTTCCCTGCATGGCAAATCAACTAAAAGAGCGTTATGATGATCACGTCAATTCAGAAGATTTATCTGGTCTAGCGAAGGAGATTGAACCACTTAGGGTAGATACAATCACAGTTGCTGGAAAGGATTATAAGGCATCCTATTTTGGCATACAGGACCTGTCTAGCTTAAGAGGTAATGATTCTAGAGAATTTTGGCGCTTGGAAAATGCATATGATGATTTCAAGGATAGCCCTAAAAATGGGAATGTATTACCTTATGATAATTATCCTACACTGATAGAAACAGGACAGGTTTTTGTGACAGACGTTACTAAAACAGACGGTTCAATAGAAAGAGTGTATTACCGTTCTGATGGTAAAAAATGGCAAGGTTTACCGTCAACAGAGGAGTTTACAGTAGAATAACAAGAAAATGATTAACTTTTTTGAATCTTTTACAAAAATTTTTCTAATGTTATGAGTAAAATTCATAGAAATGATTTAGTTGATGCAGGCATATAAGTTTATGCCTGTATGTTACTTAATGTTATATTCCTTGTGCAGATGTTTTCATTTAACTATGTCGATACCAATATGAAATATTTATAGGCTTCAATAAAAGATATGGGTGGTTTCGATCAATTTTTTAAACAGACAACAGATGAATTACATGTATCTACCATCAACTACAAGTTTGTAGGAAATGTCATTATTACACCTCATTGTTTAAGTGAAATGTTGTATTATTTTTCAGAAATAGCCTTGAAGGATGACGCTTTGATATGTAAAAAATATTCAAGGTATCAGTCAAGAAGACAAATATGGGGTCGTGCATCTTACCTTGGATTCATACCGATGAAGTGGTTATCTCGGGAGATTAATACTATTGAAACACATGAGGATATTGTTATCTAGATATCCATGTTAGTAATGTACAGCTCCAAATGAGAGTGTTTATCATTTGTTAATATGGGTATACATTACTCTATAAAGGAGTGATAATAATGACATATCGCGATGAACATATTATGGATGAAACGATAGAGGAGTTTGAAGGACAACATACGAACTTCATTGGTAATACACATAGAGATGAGGCATCCTTGGATAAGGCATTACATGATTTGTTGTTAAAAGAAGTATCAAATGAACTCGTATAATGAGTATAAGATCTTTGATGAATCAAAGGTCTTTTTTATATTAATTTGTGAAGTGAGATATCACTGTTACTTGCTTCTTGTGTAACAGTTGTTATATTAACAACACAAATGTACTCATTAAAATCATGTATACATCACCTTATTGATAGAAGACCGGATAAATGGGGTAATTAATGAATGAGGAGGTGAACTGTATGGATGTAAAAGAAATTCATGAACTCATCAATATGAAAGCAAGACGTTTAGAAATTGAAATGGTGCTTGGTATTTCTAATATTGATAAATCTCATCTCTCCAAGTCACAGGTGGATCATATTACACATGAAAAGAGATACAATCAAAATCCTTTTACAATGCTAAATCACCTGAATAATGCAATCAAGACAGATGAGTGGATTATCAAAAATAGACATTAATCATCGGAAAGTTTTTTTCAGACACCTAGCAGGTGTCTTTTTATGTGATTGTCTGTCTAGTATTGTTGCATATATTGCTCAATTCTATTTAACAGTCACCTGGCAACTGGTAAATAAGTTTATCCGGTTCAACAGTCCACTATTTGATATCTTCTATTCTAGCCAAAGATATCTCCAAGTTCTGTAAATTTAACTTTTTTTTAGAATGGGGTATAGCATTTCGAATTTAGTAATTCTTAATTAAACTAAGAGAAGTGGATCGAACAGATACAAGTATTAATTCTGGTGATGTATTGAAGATGAGCGAAAACAAGCATGAATCATACCTATGCAAAAAAACGATACTTAACAGCGTACGAATCAGAAGTTTAGATAGTAGGCTGTTTTTATTGCTTGTCAAAAGGGATATTGATAGAATTCTTTTATTGGAGGAAATGGATATGAATGAAAGTATTGAGATACCCAAAGATGAGATGACACCTAAAGAAAGAATGATTGCCTTCTCTAACGGTTTACCCATTGACAGGGTGCCTTGTTGTCCCTTTAATGGAGAAAGTTTTGCCAATTATTTTGGTTACGGTTTGAACGATTTCAATCATAATACAGATATTATAGTCGATACGGTTATTAAGACCTTTGATAGATTTAAAACAGACAATTGTAGTATAGGACCTGGCTTACATGGTATGCCAGAAGCGATGGGGTGTGAGTTGAACTTCTTTAAGAGTCATATTCCTCAAATAAAAGAGACGCCTTTTAGAGAGTATAATGATCTGTCTTGGCTAAAGGAAGTGAATCCATATAAAGATGGCAGATTAAACCTGTACTTGGAAGCTCTAAAAAGAATATATGACCAAGTAGGAGAGGAAGTCAATGTCGGCTCAACCGTAGGGGCGCCTTTTACAACTGCGGGGCTTATTATTGGCGTTGATAGATTTATGAGAGATCTTGTTAAGAACAAGGAAGGTGTAAAGGCGATTATTGAAGTTGCATATAAAAACACACTCTCTATGATTGACGCACTTTTAGAGATTGGTATTTCACCGGGTATGGCAGATCCTTTGGCATCATCACACTTGATCAGTAAGAAGATGTATGATGAGTTTGTACTCCCTTATACGGAAAAGTGTCAAAGCTATATCAAGGCACGTACAGGTGGCGGGAGTGTGCTTCATATTTGTGGTAAAACTAAACCGATTTGGTCTTCTATGATTAAGACTGGTATTGCAGGAATAAGTTTAGATAATTGTGATGACATAGGTGAACTAACTGAGCGGCATGGTAAAGAGGTTATGGTCATAGGTAATGTTGATCCAGTTAACACCATTTTAATGGGGCAACAAGTGAGTATTTATCAAGCGGTGAAAGAATGCTGTGAAAAGGGCATGGCTGCAGAAAAGGGATTTGTGTTGGCAACCGGTTGTGATGTACCAATTGGTACGAAACCTGAAAACATTGATCACTTCATGAATGCAGCAAGAGTCTATGGGAACAAACGATAAATGAAACTACATATAATATCTGGTTTTTTAGGAGCAGGTAAAACAACATACATAAAAAAGATGATCCCTTTATTAGATGGCAAAAAAGCTGTTATAGAAAATGAATTTGGAGATGTGAGCATTGATGTATTGGCATTTGAAAATGACGTTTACGTTAAAGAGATTAATTCAGGGTGTATCTGCTGCAGTTTGTCAGGCGACTTCCAGCAAGGTATTAAAACGATTTACACGTCACTTAAACCTGATCATATCATTATAGAACCATCAGGGGTAGCAACTCTCTCAGACCTTCTAAAAGTGTGTAAAGAGATAAAAGAGGCGTTTGAAGACGTGGAATGGGGTCAAGTAGTCACTTTGGTGGACTGCAGTGGTTACTTTGATTACATGGAGTCATTTGGCGAATTTTACTTGGATCAGATCAGATGTTCCAATAGAGTTGTGTTAAGCCATGATTTGTCTAATCATATTGCCGTTGCTCAAGATATAAAAAAACATAATCCTACCATTTTATTTATTGAGGATTGGTTTGATGACCATGTGCCATCAGTCAAAACCGTAAATGAGAGAGAAGAATGGGAGAGGTTTATTGCTGACCATTCGAGAAGGTTGGATATGGAAAGTTACACTTTACATCTAAATGACTTTAAATATGATTTTGATAGTCAGGATTTTTCTGACCATCTTAGAAGTGGCACCTTTGGAGACATAATTCGTAGCAAAGGTGTTATTAGATTAAAAGATTCTGCAGCATTGATGAACTATGTAAATGGAAAACTGAGTATGGACACCATGACTTCTGACGATTCAAAAGTTGTTTTAATAGGTGAATCTATCCATAGAGGTGTAATAGATAGATACTTTCAAAATAGGAGATTGGATGATTAAGTTCCAGGATTACATGTGTAAACATAATGATGACATGAACTACTTGGATGTCATGAAACATTTTAACTTTAAGGCCGAAGAAGTACACACCTCCAATCAGTTGATGGTAAAAGTATCAAAGGAAATGTCAGATGGTAGAAAAATATGTTTTCTACCTTTTTGTCATACCGTTGAGGGAGATGCTATGGGTGCTTTGATTCAATTAGGGGATTGTGAATTTGGTCCTAGAAGTCATTTCTATTCTTATGACCTGTTAGAAGATTTACTTCAAGTAAAAGGATTTGATTTATCAAGTGGAAGAATTAACGAAGTGATAAAAGCATCATCTCATTTGCTCGCTGAAGGCTATGAGGTCGTTGTGAATATCTCAGGTCCACTTACGATATTAAATTTGCTTATAGACCCTGTAAAGGTTTATAAAGGCTTTAGAAAACAAGCAGATTTGATAAAAGAAATCTTGCTGATAATTGAGAGGAATTTACTCATGTATATTGAAGCTCTCTTAACAAAAGGGGTAAGGGTGTTCAGTTATGGAGATGCTAGCGGCGGGATATCCATAGTCGGTCCGAGACTTTATCAACAGCAAGTGGAGTGGTTTACCCATAGATTTCTTGAGAGCATAGAAAAGCTGTTTGATAAGAAGGCTTTGATGGTACTATGTCCGAAAGTTTCTTATGGCCTTGTAGCCCATAAAAAAGCAAGTTGGTCCAATATTTCAGTTGGTACATCTGACTACATGACAGCCATTCAAGACTCTATTGGAAAAACATGTTTTGTTGGTGAAACATGTATTAAGAACAACAAGTATCGTTTGAGAAATCTCGAGATAAAAGGTTTGAGTTTGAATAGATAAGGGAGCGTAAAATGGATGAACTAAAAAAAGAACTGCTTGATATTATATCAGAAGGTGTGTTGGAGATGGATGAGGAACAGGTTATGAAAAACTGTACTAAACTCCTTGAAGCAGGGTATTCAGCTCTAGACGGTATCATGGATGGGCTTGTTGATGGCATGAATAAGGCCAGTCAGCTGTTTGACGAGGAAGAATATTTTGTAACAGATATTTTGCTTTGTTCTGATGCAATGTATTGTGGTTTGGATATTTTAAGACCACATCTAACGGATAATGAATTGAATAGAGACAAACCTAAAGGGGTAATTGGTGTTGTCCAAGGTGACACGCATGATATCGGTAAAAACCTAGTGAAAATTATGTTGGAAACAGCAGGTTTTGAGATGTATGATCTTGGTAGAGATGTGCCGTTAACAGATTTTGTTGATAAGGCAAAAGACGTTGAAGCAGATTTGATATGCCTTTCTACTCTAATGACAACAACTATGGGTGGTATGGAAACCGTTGTTAAATTATTAGAAGAAGCAGGTATAAGAGATCAGTTAAAAGTTATTGTTGGTGGTGGTCCGATATCTCAGAGTTATTCTGATTTAATTGGTGCTGATGGTTACTCGGAAAATGCAGTCGAAGCTGTTAAACTATCTAAAAAGCTGCTTGACATTGTATAATCCTGAAGGAGAACTTATGAATCAAAAATATGAAAGACTCATGAATGTTCTAAACAGAAAAGCTGTAGATCGACCACCCTGCATATGCCCAGGTGGGATGATGAATATGGTGACTAAAGACATAATAGCCCTAGAAGGATTCGAGTTTAAAAAAGTCCATCATGACAGTGAAATGATGGCCAAGCTTTCTAAACGTGTTTATGATGAAAACTGTTTCGAAAACTACGGTGTGCCATTTTGCATGACCATAGAAGCAGAAGCTTTTGGTGCCAAGGTTGACTTTGGAAAAGATGATATTGAACCTCATGTCATAAAGTACTCTTGTGAATCTGTTTCCGACTACAAAAAATTAGTTGCACCTAAGCATAATACAGCTAGGAGAAAAGTCGTACTTGATGCCATTGGCATTTTAAAGGCTGATGACCTTGGTGGACCTATCATAGGTAATATCACAGGACCCATCAGTACAGCTTCTTCCATTATGGAGCCTATCGTCTTTTATAAGGAACTCAGAAAAAAATCACATGATGCACATAGATTTATCAGTATAATCACAGATCATTTACTGGCATTTGCGCTTGCACAAGTAGAAGCAGGTGCAGATGTCATTGCGATATCGGATCCTAGCGGCACAGGTGAGATATTAGGTCCAAAGTTATTTGAGGAGTTTATGGTACCATACATCAATCGCATTACTGAAGCCGTTCATGAACGTGGAAGGAAAACCATTGTTCATATCTGTGGCAAGATGGATAAAGTCTATCAGCAGGTTGGCCTGATAGATACATGTGCTTTAAGTTTTGATGCCCTAGTTAACATGAAACAAGCTAAAACTCATTTGCCAAACCATACAATTATGGGGAATATCAGTACTTATACTTTGGAGTTTGGTAATCCTGAGAATATAAAACAAAGAACGAAGGTCTGTTTAAATCAAGGTGTTGATATTATTGCGCCTGCATGTGGCTTAGGCATGCGATCACCTATAGAAAACATACAGGCAATCATCAAAACCTTAGATGGAGTTAAAAATGATAACAGTTAGTATAAGAAATGATGAGACAAAGATTGGTGTTGATAAGGGCTCGAACTTGATGGATGCTTTAATACAATCAGACTATCCTCTGGAAAATCCATGTAATGGGACAGGTACTTGCGGCAAGTGCAAAGTTAAAATTATAAACTCAGAGCAATATAAAATAAGCAGTTCAGATATGAAACATTTATCAGAGGAGGAGTTGTCGCTTGGTTATAGATTGTCCTGTATGATTTCATTAGAAGAGGATATAGAAATTGAGCTGGTGCAAGTAAATGCCAATCATAAAATATTGACATATGGGCATGTTCCGCCTTTTGAATTCGATCCAAAGGTCAAACCAGTCGGCTCAAATAGATATGGCATATGTGTGGATATCGGTACCACGACTGTAGTGGCTTCTTTAGTGGATATGGCATCTGGAAATGAAGTTGATACAGCCTCTAAAGTAAATCCTCAAAAAAAGTATGGTCTAGATGTGTTAACGCGTATAACTTATTGTGCTCAAAATGATCTAGGTATTAAAGACCTGCAAATGGAGATCGTCAACTGTTTAAATGAACTGATTCAAAGTATGGTTCAGAATGCCGACATTAATGCAAGTCAGATCATAGACATCGTTATTTCTGCCAATACAACTATGTTACACTTCTTATTGGGTATTGATGCAAGTAGTATTGGTCATGCGCCTTACAAGCCAGTGTTTACAGATGCTCAAACCGTTGACTGTACTGACATTGGTATAAACTTACCAAAGGGTGTCTCTATATATTGTTTACCATCGGTATCATCATACATTGGTGCTGATATTGTATCAGGTTGTTATGTCTCTGATCTTTACAAATCTTTAAGTACCAAACTGTTGATAGATGTTGGAACAAATGGTGAAATTGTATTAGCGCATGAAGGAAAGTTATATGCATGTTCTTGCGCTGCAGGTCCTGCTTTAGAAGGTATGAACATCAGTTCAGGTGTTCGTGCACAAGATGGGGCGATAGAGGAGTTATCTCTGAATAAAGAGTGTGTGACTTTTAAGACCATTGGTAATCATAAAGTCATAGGTGTCTGTGGTAGTGGTATATTGGCAATTCTTAGAGAACTGTTGCATCATGGTCTGGTTAACAATCGTGGGACCATAATAAAACCTAAAGAGTTGTCAGAAGATGATTACAGAAGAGGATACATCAAAGAAAATGGAAAGAAGCGTTTTATTCTACTTGAGAATAAAGAGGACTCACTAAAAGTAACACAAAATGATATTCGGCAAATTCAATTGGCAAAAGGTGCTATTTTATCTGGATTACAAGCATTAACTCAAAGAGCTGGAGTTTCTTTTGATTCAATTGATGAAGTCATCATTGCAGGTCAGTTTGGAACGCATTTATCTTCGGATAGTCTTGTTGGAACGGGCATAGTGCCTGATGAGCTGTTTGGTAAAATAAGATATTTAGGAAATACTTCAAAATCTGGAGCATACATGGTACTAATGTCTAAATTAGCACGTCAGGAAATAGAAGTGTTATCAAATAGAATTCATTACTTTGAACTGGCAGATACACCTGACTACGAAAGAATTTTCGCTAAGGCACTTTTATTTTAGGCGGTTAATAATTAAGGAAGAACTGGCAAGATAGTAATAGTCGCTAGAATCTACCATCTTCTCATATATGACCAGATAGAAAAATGGTATGGTTAATACACTTTTATGTGAATTACTGGAATTTTGTATAATTTATATGATATTATTGTGATATAAAAAACATACTAAATATAAATGGAGAAATTTATGAAGAAATGGTTGGTGTTATTATTGTTGTTAACGTGCCTTCTAGTAGGGTGCGAAAACGTAGGGAGTATTGAAAGTACGGATGTATCAAACGAAGTAGAAACCCTTGATGTAGAATCGGATGTTGAAGATGATGTTAAAGCACCTGTTGTCAACAGAATTGAGCTACTTCAGAAAATAAGGATTCTTCCTGAAAGATTAAACGTTAGGGAGGATTATTCAGTAGACAGTGACGTACTGACAAAGGTTCATAAAGGTGCAGTATATGATATATATCAAACGCAACTCATAGACAATAAGGTTTGGTATAAGATTTGTTATGACAAAGATAAATTTGGATGGATTGCAGGTTGGTATGCAACTGAGTTAGGTAAAATATTCGAAACCGATGGGAATGACTTTGACGATTTAGTGGTAAAGCTTAATGAAATAAAGTCACCTTATAGGTTACCAGATAACAAATCAAAAATAGAGACGGTTCTTGGAGTGGGAGAAATGTTTGAAGTCTATGACAATGTCATAGATGAAGAGGGTGTCATATGGTACAAGATTAATAGAAATCATATTATGAACTGGATCAAAGCTGAGAATACAGAAGTCTTTTTATCCAATAAAGATTATCACATTGCAGATGATTCTTTGGTGGTATTTGAGGATTCCGAGTTGGAATCTATCATTAGAGATACTTTTGACATTGATTATGATTTCATAAGATACAGAGATGTAAAAGACATTGAATCTCTTGTATTAAATGGTAACTTCACTAGTTTAAGCGGCCTGGAGTATTTCACTTCTTTAAGATCATTTGAGTGTAATACCGAAAGTATCAAACTATTTGATTTAATAAAGTTAAATGACTTGGAATCATTAAAACTTAGAAATACTGTAATTGAAGATTTTGAGCTGATAGGACATTTTAGCCGTCTTAAACGTTTAGATCTGATAGGAAGTGACATAGAAACAATCTATCCAGTAAGAAATCTGAAAAGACTATCTGAAATAAGTGTTGATGAAAAGTATATGGAAGGTTTAAACAACCTAATGTTGACTCAGAATTTCACTACGACAGTAAACATTGATGTACCAGAGATTACAATCGAATTTGATAGTGACGTTGAAGTCGCTAATTATACGGTTACTGATCCGGATCAAGAAACGGCTGTAATAACGTCTGTAACATCATTTGAATTATCCAATAGTAATCTTAATGATTCGGTCACAATCACTTTAAACGAGGGTGTTAGACCTCTTGTTGTTACTTCTGCTGACTTCAACGGAGATTTTTATGCAGGGTGGACAAATTCAAGCTACGATGAAAATATCAGGCAACTTGTATGGGGATTTGGTCTAATGACAGATAACTACTATGGTGAGATCATAGACTCTCCAATGGTAGAGAAAAAGACCATCAGTGCTGATAAAAGTGTTTGGACATTTAAAATAAAAGATGGTATCAAATTTCATAATGGTGAACCGTTAGATGTAAGTGACATTAAGTTTACTTATGAGTTTTATATGGATAAGAATGCTCTCAGTCAAACAGGAGGTTCTTCAAGGATTAGTGATTACATTGAATCGATAGACATAGATGAGAACCAAAATACAATATCATTTAAGTTGAAAAATGTTAACTATACAACAGATGCCTCAGTTTTTTATGAAACGTGGATATTACCAGAGGACACTATTACAAATGGTGCTAATTCGACAAATCAAACTTATCAGGAGTATGTAAAAAGCAATGTCTCATCTCCGATAGGGTATGGTCCATATATTTTCGATGAGTATAAAGAGTCTCAGTATGTAAGATTAAAGGTCAATCCGGATTATATAGGAAAGACACCTGCTATTGAAGAAATAATTGTTAAAGTTACGAGATATGAAAATGAAATTGACCAATTATTTAATGGTGATATTGACTTGATGGGAAGAACAGTTGATGCTGACCTTATTAGAAAGGCTAAAACTAACAATGACCTAAAGATAAACAACTATTTTAGACATGGTGGCGGGACAATGATACTTCATACAGACTATGAAGCATTTGTTTTAAAAGAAGTACGCCAGGCTTTTGCATTTGCTTTTAACAGGCCAAAAGTGGTTGATTTATTCTTGAACTCATATGGCATATCACCTCAAGCACCTTATTCAAAAAACCAGTGGATGATGTATGATGAAGATGAAATGGATTTACTTGGTACTGAAACCAATGGTAGATTTGAAGAGTCGTTAACTGAATATGATATATTGGATGCTAATGGGAATTTTGATGAAACCGCCAATATTTTAAAAGCACAGGAATTATTAGATGTAGCAGTAGCAAGGACTGATGGTGATTACAAATATTTAACAGGTGACAAGACAACAGGTTACTTATGGAAAGGTGAGCTGTTAGATATAAAAATTGTATACACAGCATTCTGGACAGATACTTATCATGAAGTATTCAACGATGATTATATCTCTAAATTAGGCTTTAATGTATCATTATTAGGGTTGGATTGGCCAGTCATGTATGGTCATTGGACGGGTAACACTAGTGAGGATAGAAAGTACCATGCATATGTTGGTGGCATGGGTTATTCAATAAAGTCTAATCCTAGATCGACATACTCGACAGATCAAATCAAATCGTGGGGACAACCCTCTGATAATGGCTCCCGTTTCTCTGGTGGATCGTCTTATACTCCGGACGAGTGGGACCAATTGTTATTGGATATCGAAAACTGTCACCCGGTTACAGGAAATGATAAGTATAAACGACTTTGGAGAGAGTACATCAAAGCGTGCAATGAAGAAGTCCCTGTACTGCCTGTATACTCAAATAATTATCATGATATATACAATGCTGATTTAGAAAACTTTGAGACACATGCATTATGGTCATGGCCAAGAGCAGTTTTAGATGCTAACTGGAAGTAAAATATGTTTTAAACAATATATGAATCTTTATAGACAACTCGACAATGTGGCAATATGCATTGACTGATAGAAAAAATCACTTGTAAAACAGCTTCTATACCGCTTTGGTGTAGGTGCTGTTTTATTATTGTCTAAAAAATACATTTAGAGTTATGGTTTAAGAGTGTGGATGATATGCCAAAGAGATTGATAAGAAACTTCCAAAATAGAAACTCTAATTAATTTATATTGGTTTTCTACCTGCAGGTATTTTTTGTACTGCATATATTTTATTAGAAATATTCATCGTATGAAAATGAAAATGTTTCGAAAAGAATTATTTGGGCATTTACTACTTTGAGAAGATGTTGTTTATGAAGACAGACTCTTTATAAGTGTAGGTGACGTTAATGTTTATTTCTTGATACAACTAATATTTGATTATCTAGTTGGTATTTCTAGGTAAGTGATGAAAGGGGTATAATATGGACGAGACAGATATGAAACAATTGAAGTTTTGTATAGAAAATAATGTACCTAATGATTCGAAAGGACGTGTGGTTTATTGGAAAGAAGGTAAAACTGATTGTTTCGAGTTTAAAAAAGTTAAAGGGAATATTGCGAAAGAGTTAAGTGGAGTTTATATCTTTGAGTATGATTTATATACGAAGGTTAAGATTCCCTATGATGACATTGAACACATCATATTAACAGAAATGAAGTCACAGTATGAAGTTGAAGATAAATACAATCTAAGAGATCTGTATGATGAATAGAGAGTACTGTGACAGGTATTACTGTACAAACAAGTTGAACTTGGCACTTTTAATAGTGTCTTTTTTTTAGGGAAATAGAGCTAGGGATAAGTAATTTTGTGTTGATATGTGATTATCTGAAAAATGTAGAGCAATACTGGAAAGGGGCAAATAATCAATCGTGTAGAGTGTGAGGCGATATTCAGAACTAAAATGGCGATAGAAGATGATCAGCCGTGGATTTTGACGCCTTCTGAAACAGTTTTTATAGAAATGAAATGAAACCAAAATTTCTCTCATTGTATCCTGTGCATAAAACAACAAGATTTTGATAGAGTTATTAAGTGATTTTATTTGACCGCATTAGATGCATAATTTATTAGTATGGTTTAAAATAGAATAGAGAATGTTTCGAGAGTCTAATGAATTTATTTTGAGATTGGAGGCTGTATGATTGTTTTTAAGAATGGTCATGTATTTCTAGGAAATAGAGATACGGAATTTGAGACCAAACATATCTGTGTAGAAGGTGATAAGATTTTAAGTGTAGAAGATACATTTAATATTGGTTCTGAAGATTCTGTATATGATTTGAGTGGTTGTTATGTGACACCGGGGTTAATAGAACCTCATTGTCATATCGGGTTGTTAGAACATGGTGTTGGTTGGGCAGGTTCAGATGAAAATGAGGATCATGAACCCATTCAAGACAATTGTCATGCGGTAGATGGTATCAATATGCATGATCGAAGCTTTGAAGATTTTAGAAAAAGCGGCATAACAACTGTAGGTGTATTTCCAGGCAGCAACTCTGTTATTGGTGGTTATGGAGCTGCCATCAAATGCAAAGGAAATGTAATAGATGACGCTGTAATCAAATCAGATGTCGGTTTAAAAGTTTCATTGGGTGGTACAGTAAAAGAACATTTTAGTATGAAGAAAAAAGCGCCATTAACACGAATGGGCATTATGGCATTATTAAATCAGTTTATCTTAGATTCGAAAGTAGATCAAACTCATGAGTATATTATAAATGGAGAATTGCCACTGGTCATCCATTGTGAGCGATTAGATGATATTCATTCAGCTGTTAGATTTGGTGAAAAACATAATCTGAAAATAAGATTGGTTGGACTTTCTGATTATGAAGATGCAAAAGATTTGTTACTGGAAAAAAATATAAAGTATGCACTTGGCCCTATTATGGGGTATGCAACACAAAAAGAAACACGAAACAGAGATCGGTACAGACACATTGAAGCGAGCGCAATGATCAATGGTTCATTAACAACTTCTCATCCTATTATTAATGGTCGTTATGCAACACTTCAAGGCAGTATCATGAATCAAAACGGATTGGAAACAGCATCTGTATTAAACGCACTTTCAATTAATGCAGCAGAATTTTTAGGTGTTGAAAATAGAGTTGGTTCTATTGAAGTTGGCAAAGATGCGGATTTAGTTGTTTGGGATGGACATCCGTTGGAACTGAAAACGAAAGTACTCTTAACGATAATTGATGGTGAGTTTGTATATAAAGGTGGTGATTTACAATGTTAGCTTTTTTTGCAAAGAGAATTTATACCATTGGTGGTAAGTACATAGAAAATGGCTGTTTAAGAGTAAAAGATGGTCAAATAGTTGATGTTTGTTCGAAAGCCGAAGAAGATGATACAATTGTTGATTTTAAAGATAAAGTGATTATGCCAGGTTTGATAGATGCCCATACGCATTTAGGCGTTTGGGGTGACGGTGAAGGCGCAAGTGGTTATGATGGCAATGAGTGGAGTGCTGTAGAATCAGGACAAGTACATATTATGGATTCCATCAATCCAGCACAAATGAGCTTTAACACGGCTATAGAAGGTGGTGTTACAACTGCTCAAATACTACCTGGATCATCAAATGCTATTGGAGGATTATGTTGCGTTTGTAAAACATCAGGAAATTCGTTGGAGGAAATGGTCATCAATCCATGTTCGGGACTAAAAGGTGCTACAGGAGAAAATGTAAAAAGAACGCATGGACAAAGACAGAACCATGGTACACAAACACGAATGGGTGTAGCTTCCAAAATAAGAGGTTATTTCAACGAAGTAGTGATATATAAAAAAGAAAAAGAATCTAATAATGATGACACATTTAAAGTAAATCTAAAATATGAATCTGGGTTAAAAGTTTTAAACAAGGAAATTCCATTTAGAATTCATGCACATAGACATGATGATATAGTAACTGCAATTAAGATATGTGAGCAATTTGATATAGATTACTCTATCGAACACTGTACAGATGGACATCTCATAGCAGAGTACTTAGGAAAAAGAAAAGTGGTCAGTATGTTAGGACCTGGATTATCATCAAGTGGTAAAGTAGAAGCTGATAACTATTCGGATGAGAATGCAGCTATCCTACATAATGCAGGTGCTAAAATATCATTAATGTCAGATCATCCGTTTTTAAATATAAGATATTTTCTTCATTATGCAGCCGTTGTTCATAAACATGGACTAGATTTTGATGAAACGCTTAAGGCCATTACCATAAATCCAGCAATAGAATTAAAAGTAGATCATTTAGTAGGTTCTTTAGAACCTGGAAAAGATTGTGATTTTATTGTTCTAGGTGGGTTGCCTCTAACGCTTGAAGGACGCATCGAAAAAACCTATATAAATGGTGAATTAAAATGGCAAAGAGAGATCAATTAATAAATAAACTAATTCTTTCTTGAAATAAGAAATCAGTTTTTTCTATTATTGTAGTTGATCCAACTCTAAAATATGTTTTTAAGAACATTTGACTATTTTTATAGGTCACAGGAAAATGTATTGATATATATAGGCTAATAGCAGGATACTCTAAATAATAAAGAAGCTGCATAGCCATTTGCAAATGCAGCTTCTATTACTAAATGGTATAAATAAATCAAATGTAAAAAACATCGCTCTTCTATATATAGAAGTGTGATGTTTTTTCGTTTTGACGTCAAAGCATCATTTAACCTCAGATTCACTGTATTGATTCATTCAATTGTCATATGTTCCAATTCGTAGAAAGAGTTTAACCTCCTTTTGTATTCTAAAACACTGACTGGTACACATGCTACTAGACATAATAACATGCGTATTTTTCCGGTGTTAAATGGCATATGACTAACGGTTATCTTCGTATCACCATCTACTTCGATCATGTGGTGGATATGTTGGATGAGTTCTTCTTTGACTAATAGGATGGTCCAAATAAAAGATCAGTGTGGCGCTTACAATGCCCATAAGAGGGTCTAAGAAGATTCAGTCATAATTAACCGTGTGATGATGGCGTTTGTCGTGATTTTAACTTTTCTATTATTTTTCTAGTTCCACTTATTAACATTTTAAGAACTGAAATATAAGAGTACAAATATTAATTGATAATTTAAAAAGTATTAAAAAATTTTGACGTATAGTTAGAAAGTTTTTTATTATATATTGATTAATATATAATAAAATATGCATTATAAAGGTACAAAATTAAATCAAATAAATAGAATTGGAGATCAACAAACTTATCATCCAAAGACACTGAAAAGAGATATTAAAAAGGGGATTAATATTGAGAAAATTAGCCGCAATACTTATTATGGCTATATTGGTAGTTTCATGTGGTCAAGAAACAAATATCGAGAAATCTTCACTGGAGATCGATGCCTACAAAGGTAAAGTTAAACAAGTTACAAGCATTTTTTATAGAACAATAAACGGAAAGGAAAAAGATGCAGGCTCAAAAATTTATGATTACAACGAGAGCGGTATGCTCATTAAGGAAACGCTTTATAAATCAACTGGAGATATAACTGGGTATGTAGATTACAAAAAGAAATTGAAGAATATGTAATTCCTTCTGAGTGATTGCCCATGGAATTTGCTTCTTAAATGATAACCCGTAATAGAATGATTCTTAAAGAGTTTCTCAGTAATTTTTTTCATAACTTTGACGTTTATCATTAATTGCATTAAATTAAATCTTTAATATCATCCCAATATGTGTTATAATATTACCAGTGATAAAAAGAGGGTTCGCCAACAGGCGTATCCTTTTTTCCATTTTGTGGGAAAGTGTGCTATCTAAATGATGGTACGCTTTTTTTAAGTTGTAAGGAGAAAATAATGAATAATAATTTTAAGAGAAATGAAAAACTAAAAAATATCTTTAATCTTGTCGCTGAGAATTTTGAAAGTGTTGGTCCGAATTACTTTACGTATTTCGGTCATCAACTCGTAAATCGTTCTGAAATAAGTGAGGGAAAAAGAGTACTTGATGTTGCTTGTGGAAGAGGCGCATCTGTATTCAGAGCATTGAAGAAAGTTGGAGAAACGGGTCATGTTGTTGGTACCGACTATTCTAACGAGATGATTAACGGTGTTGAGAAAAGAATGAAACAAGAGAATATCAGTAATTTGACATTGCTTCAAATGGATGCTGAAAATCTGGATTTTCCTTCGAATCACTTTGATTATGCATTTTGTGGATTGTCTGTTCACTTCTTTTCTGATCCTTTGTTGGCAATAGATCAAATGTACAAAGTTCTAAAAACTGATGGAAAGATAGGAATCAGTAGCTGGAGTATAAAGAAAGATAAAAACGAAAAGGGGATTTATGAGAGAGCTTACCTCAGAGTGTTTCCCAAAAGAATGAGTGAAAAAAATAGTAACAACAATGATAGACCCGACTTATATTCCAAAGATGGATTAACTGCTATCTTTTCCAAGGCAGGTTTTACATCGATTGATATACAAGAAGAATCTAAAGTATTTTACTATAAGGACAAAGATGAGTGGTGGAACGAGCAAAGTAACAATGCGAGTAGAGGATTCTTTGAGAGAATTAGATCGACAAATCCTGAACTATTTGATGATTTCAAAACTGCTGCTTATGAAGAAGTAGAAAAGGATATGGAAGGTAGCCGCGTAAAATTTGAAGCTAAAGTTTTATATGGTTATGGTTTGAAATCTAATTAAATCAGAAGACAGTAAAAAGTGCCCCAAGAAATGACATGCACATAGGTGTCCATCTCTTGGGTCTTTGCTTAGGCATGATTATGTATCTTACTATCATGTCTGCATACAAGGAGGTTGAATGATAGAGTTAAAGAAAGAACAATGTTATCTGGATGAAACAGTAGAAGTTATTTACGACCATCTAAAACAGGAAAATGCTTTTTTGACCAGTTTCAGAGAAGACGCGCAAAAACACAATAAAGAGATGATTGAAGAAACGTCACATGATTATAGTGACATTAATGTCCGAGCCGATTTGAGCCAGCACCTTTTAAGTTATCAAAGAAATGAAACAAAACTAAAAGCATCAACAAAGAAAGTTGAAATACTCAATCTGATGATTAAGAAGCCTTATTTTAGTCGACTGGATTTTACAGAAGACGGCTACGATACCGAACGACTTTATATTGGTATATGCAATTTATTTGACAAGGATACACTCGACATCAGGGTTTACGATTGGCGTTCTCCAATAGCAGGATTGTATTATGAAAACAAGTACGGTCAACTCAGTTATGAATCTCCAGAAGGTGAAGTAAAGGGTGTAGTGACTTTGAAGAGACAGTTTTTATTCGATCAGGGGCGTATTGAATCTTATCATGATTTAAAAGACAACGCCATTGATTCTCAGTTACTTGAGGTTGTATCTTCAACCGGTAGCGAAAAACTACATTCCGTTGTAGAAACCATCCAACAAAAGCAAAATGATATCATTAGAACCGATGACATTGATTTACTATTTGTAAAAGGTGTACCCGGAAGTGGCAAATCGATAATTGCCATGCACCGCTTGGCATATTTGATGTACCACGGACAGAAGAAATACAATGCTCAAAACATGTTAATCATATCTCCTAATCAGTTCTTCAAGCAATACATAGACGAGGTCTTGCCAGAGCTTGGAGAACGATCCGTTTCTCAAAAGACCTATGAGGATTTGCTGTTAGAAACGGTAGGTGAAGGAATCGAAACTTATGCCAGTCATATGGACAGAGTCATGAAAAAGTGTATCTCCTCGTTTAAAAACACGAAAGAGTATTTTGATCTTTTAGAGAAATGGTTTGAGTATTACTTAAGGAACCTTCACCCATATGAAGACATCTATTACAACCATAATACATTGGTCAAAAAAGATGTGATCAAAAACTGGTTTTTGAGACATAAAGGAAAAACACCACTTTCGATAGGTGCTGATAAATTCAGAGCAATAGCACATTCGGAGCAAGATTATTTACAATATAACGTAAAGGAAAAACTTGAAAATATAACCGAGCAACTCGGTAACCACAAGCTTCACGCCACTGAAGCTGTTGAGAAAAAGTTAAAGCAATATAATAAAAGACTCGAGCTGCAATTGAACAAAAGTTTGAAACTAAGTCCAAACAGCGTCTATCTAAAGATGTTTGAGAACAGAGAGCTGTTAAGATCGCTTGTTGAGTTCGATATTTTGGATGATTTTTTCACTCGGTCAAATCACTATGAGGATTTCCACGGTATATTCTTATACCATAGCTGGATCAACTCCATACAAGCTTACAAGCAATATAAGTACATTGTGATTGACGAGTCTCAAGATTACAACTATGTTCAGTTGTACCTGATGAAAAAGCTGTTTAAGAGCGCTAACTTCACAATACTCGGGGATATGAATCAAACGCTACATCACACCAAACTTGCGACATATCATCACGATTTAGAAGGAATCTTCAAACCGAATCAAATGAAGATGATCGAGCTGGAAACTTGTTATAGATCTACTTCTTCTATTACTGAATTCGCAAATCAGTTTATCAACACGGAAGTCCGGGCTTTTTCGAGACCTGGTGATGTACCTAAATCTATTGAAACGACTTCTTCAAGGCTGGAGCATGAAGTTGCAGCAGCAATCAAAGAACTGCACGATCTGGAATCGATTGCCATCATTGTTCACACCTCAGAAGAAGCCGAGAAACTGCATAAAAAACTCAAACAGACTTTTGAGATCAGTTGTATGATGGGATACAGTACGAAAATGAATCATAATTTGGTGATTCTACCTATCTATTATGCTAAGGGGCTCGAATATGATGGTGTCATTTATGTGAGTAATAGACAGAAACATCATCTATACGAACAGTTTGCGTACACAGCAGCAACTCGAGCAAAACATCAATTGAGATTCATAGAAGTGACATAGTATTTACTTGATTGCTAACTGAGATCTTAATTTTTTAGCAACCTTATCAACTAAAGATGGTTTATGAATAAAATTATTTCTGGTCTTGACCTTAATACTCCTGAGACTTTAATGGAGAGAGTACAATCATAAATACATCTTTATGATTGATGGTGAGTTTGTGTATGTCTATTGTTTAGTTTTTTTCATATTCAGTAACACTTGGGATGATAGTAAATTGGAAATACAACTGTTAAAGAAATGTAATATATTTAAGGTGTTGTAATAGGAATAACTTTCGGTATAGAGGCGATTCTAACGAAAATGTCATAAAACGGAAATTTCACAATAGATCTTTTTTTATAAGATATACTTATTGTATATAGTCAACTATAAGAAATAAGTAAAATGACAAATTGATGAGGATTATATTTTTCTACTAGTTTGTACTTAGTCAAAATCTTATAAGCCAGTGAAGTTTGCTGAAAACACATAGATTCAGTATTCCGGATTAATACAAGTAAATCAACGTCATTCAGGGAATCATGAATGAACTAAAGCATATTAATAAAACTTGTAGTCACAGCAATGATTAGAAAGTAATACTTGATTATAAATCACACGTCTTTGAAAAAGTATCAAATATGTTGATATTAGGAGAGAACGGTAGTGGAAAGTCAACACTTCAGAATCTGATTAGGTGGCATTGATTTAGGGTTTGAAGGCGAGTTACTATTCAGAGGCGACCCAGTGAAAGATTTTGACAGGTTCAGAAGAGAACATGTAGTTTTATTTATCAGGATTTAAACTTAGTCGATCATTTTTATCATAGAGATAAAAAGAAACATCAATTATCTGGGGGAGAGAGGCAAAAGGCTGCAATTGCATGAGCTTTGACAAGGGTAACCGATACACAGCTATGTGATGAACCAACAGGTAGTTTAGATGATGAAATAATGAATGTCTTTAAGGATAAATTGGTTCCTTGTTAACTTAAAGTGGAAAATGGTGTTTTTTTTGAAAGTGAGGATTAGATGAAGAAGATAATGATGGTAGTCTTTGTAAGCATGTTGGTTTTAGTGGGATGTAATACTGATGCTATTACTGAACAAAACTCTGGTGAGGCTGAGGAAACAGTCCAAACTCAAAGTCGATTTAAGGGTGCAACTTTACAAGACTTTTATGATGAAATGTTTGTAGGTTTGATGAATCTTGAACCCGAGAGTATTGAATATATTGGTGATTTAGCTGAATATGGTCTTACAGCTAAAACAGATACCGTTACTATCAAATCTCATGAGTATCAAACAGAAGTGAAATCTTTTTATGAAGATGCACTTATACATTTGAAAACTTTTGATGTTGAATCAACAGATGAAGCCTATATGAATTATGAGAATGTTAAATGGCTCATAGAAATTAAGTTAGATCAGTTCAAATATGGAAGAAATGACTTCTTTTTAACGAGTTTTGCTGGGGAGCTTCGAAGTTTTTATAGATTTATAAATGAAGTTCATGTTATTGAGACAGAACAGGATGCTAAGGATTGGATTGCAAGAGTCGTTATGTCTGAAGTGAAAATTAAGGATTGGATTGAGCGATATAATTCAAATGTTGAAAGTGGCTATTTCTTGGATTCCATTAGTCTTGATTATGCAATAAAATTAGTGCGAGATATGACACCTAGAGTTATTGATTTAAACGAATTGAATAGTAACTTTGTTACAAAAGTCAACGCACTCGATTTAAGTGAAGAGAAGACTTCAGCATTAAAAACCAGTGCTATTGATGCAATTGAAAATCATTTTATGCCTAATATGAAAGATTTAAAAACTGCACTACTTGATTCAAGAGAATTTACTGATTCTTTAGAGGGTTTGTGGGATTTACCGAATTATGATGAATATTATGTTCATGCATTAAAAAGACAAACGACTACTTCGATGTCTCCTGATGAGATACACCAATTAGGACTTTCAGAAGTTAGCAGAATACAAGAAGAAATGAAACAAGCTTTCGCTGAAATCGGTTATGAAGGTTCTTTAGATAGTATGCTCAGTTCTTTATATGCTAATTCTGAGTACTATTCTGGACAAGCGGCTATGGACCGTTATGATGAAGTGTCTTCAGAAATGGAAAGTCAGTTAAATTTATTCTTCTATGAAGAAGATCTGCCTGTTAGCAGTGCAAATATTGTAGAATCTCCAGGAGGGAACTATTATTTAGGACCATCACTTGATGGAAAACGTAAAGGAACTTACTCATTAGATTTATCTTATGAACATGCTGATTTTGACATTAATACACTGGCTTATCACGAAATGGTACCAGGACACCATTTCGAACGAGAACATGAAATGTTATTAAATGATATGCCTATGATTAGAAAAACTGCTAATTATACTGTTTATACTGAAGGATGGGCTTTGTATGCTGAAACGTTGGCGAATGAAAACGGCTTTAATGATACGCCTGAACGTAGAATTGGTTATTTAAAATCAGAATTGCACCGTGCAGCTCGATTGGTTGTGGATACAGGTCTTCATAATAAAAAATGGGATTATAACCAAGCAGTGGATTATCTAGTTAATGAAGGCCTGCTAGGTGAAAGTTATGCAAAGAGTGAAGCGACGCGTTACATCTCTTGGCCAGGACAAGCATGTTCTTATAAAATAGGACAGTTGAAGTTGTTAGAATTAAGAACTTTAATGGAAGAGGCTCTAGGTGATGCGTATGACATAAAGGAGTTCCATCATTTGGTATTAGAAAATGGTAGTATGCCGTTGGAAATATTAGAAGCCTATATTTTAGAGTATATCGAAAATAACAAATAGAATAGAAAATTAGTCGGATTAAACTTTTTAAATATAGTAAATAATCAAGATGGTTTTCTTAAAATAGTACACAAACATTGATTTTACCATGAAATACAGACAGTGACCCAAACAACTAGAGTTTACAATGACATCAAAATTTTGAATGAAAAAGGTTCGCCGATGAAGTATAATTAGTATATATTTCGTCAGAATACTGCGATACATAATTCGGTATCAAAATTAATGGAGGTAAGTGTGAAATTAAATATTTTGGATTTAGGCATGTGCGACTACAAGAAAGCACTGGATGTTCAATATGAGATTCTGGAAAAGGTGCAAAATGGAGTCATGGAAGACACACTCATTTTGGTGGAACATCCTCCTGTGATTACCCTTGGCAGGAATGCGACTGAAAGTAATGTCCTCTTCAACAAAAGTGATCTTAATGAAAAAGGAATTGATTTATACAATATTAACCGTGGAGGTGATGTTACCTACCATGGACCTGGCCAACTGGTCGGTTATCCGATATTTAATTTAAAGAAGAACCACGGACGTAGTATTAAAGTTTTTATTGAAAATCTAGAGGATGTTTTTATAGAGTTTATTCAGGATTTCTATAACATTACAGTCGGTAGACATGACTGTAATGCTGGCGTATGGTATGGTGAAGAAAAAGTTGTCGCTCTGGGACTCGCGGTGAAAAGTGGTGTCACTATGCATGGATTCGCCTTTAATCTGAATACTATATTAGAGCATTTTAACCTGATTGTTCCATGTGGTTTAAGTAATATGGGTGTGACTTCTATTGGAAAAATCACTGGTCAAACTATAAACCTGGAATCTGTTAAGAATGAGCTTGCTAATTATTTTTTGAAAATATATGGCTTTGATGAAATTGATAAGATCGATTGAAGTCAATGAAGTTTGATGACTTGTAGGGATAAAGGCAGTGGCAGACGAAAATAGGTATAAAAAACATGACGTGATATTAGTAGGAAAAACAATTAAAAACATCACTTTTCTATTATAGAAGGGTGATGTTTTTTTGTTTTGACCTTAAAGTATCATTTAACATCAGATTCACTGTATTGATTCACTTCGATTGTTATATGTTCTAGTTCATGAAGCGAGCTTAACCTGGTCTTGTATTCTAAAACACTGACAGGTTCACTTGCTACTAGACAGAGTATGCACGCATATTTGTCCTGTGTAATACGCCATACATGACTATCTGTTATCTTCGTATCACCATCTACTTCAATCATGTGGTGGATATGTTCGACGAGTTCTTCATTCGATTCACGACCTATGAGTATGGATGCTGACTCCTTTATTAATAAGATGGTCCAACGAAAGATCAGTATGGCACCTATAATGCCCATAGAGGGTCTAGGAAGATCCATTCAAAGTATTTAGCACCCAACAGCGCAATGATTGCAAGTACAGAAGTTAAGGCATCAGCAAGCACATGCAGATAGGCAGACTTCAAGTTTAAATCCTGTTTTGTTTTGTGGTGATGGTGTTTTTCGTGTGTGTGATGATGATTGTCCTTTAGTACCAGTACACAAATAACATTGACGATTAAACCGAAACACGTTACCACAAGTGCTTGGTTATAACTGATATCAACCGGGTGATAGATTCTATTGATCGACACGCCAAAGATAAAAAAACCAACAAAACCAAGTACAATGGCACTCGTATAAGCACCTAGTATTTCAATCTTCCATGTACCAAAACCAAAGCGTCTATCAGCGGATAACGTTCTTGCAATGACATAAGCAAAAAATGAAATACTCAAAGCAGTCGCATGGGTCATCATGTGCCAGCCATCAGAAAATAAGGCCATGGATCCAAAATACCATCCCGCTATTATTTCAATGACCATAGCAACAATTGTAACGATGATGACGATTAACGTTTTAGTTTCCGACACCTTCTTTTCTGGATTGAATTGATGTGAATGTGTCCAATTTGATATGTCTTTATCAGGCTTCAAATAAACCTCCTTTTATCGAGTCCATAGTTAACTTAATACATCACTTAAGCCAAAGAGCTTTCAGATAATCTTCTGAATTGAATCTCAAAAGTAAGTTTAATTTGTTATGCAAACCGGACATTTTGTAAACTAAATAAGCATGATAATTTTTTAATCATTAGCTGAATGAAGCTCTTTTTTTTCTTCTAAGTCAATAGACTTACATGGTTCCGTATCACAGTCTTCAATTTTTTGCTCGAACGTACAGTTGTTATCTGTACACTTTCCGTATCCACCTTCACCATAGTACGTTACTGCAGAATGACATAATGGACATTTTTTTTCATTATCAATCATAGCAATCCTCCTTTTCAGTTCTTCATTAATATCATACCCTCATAAATGTGATTGTAATAATAAAAAAGGTAGTTCGAAAAAAGCATACCTCCTCAACATTCAGGCAATACTCCATCAGTGCTTCTAGAAACAGGAAAAAACATATTCAAGCTGCTTTTTTTTAATATTACAGCAAACAGAAGTGGTAAATTATTTAAAAATCTATACAATACAGATTTTTGGGTATCATTCTGATAACCGTGTTGTTTTACTGTTGAAATATGTAAAATAGCAAATAAATGCTAAAATTTAAAGTTGACTAGAGGTGTGTATGGAACATTTTTTAGAAAAATTGGGTTATTCGAATAAATTATCAGTAAAAAATAGATTTGCATATATCATTGCAGGAGTTGGCATAATGCAATTGATCTTATTTTTATTGTTTTATATTTTTATTGTAGATTCAAATATACTGGTTATTCAAACAGTTATTGTTTTTGTCGTTTATTCATCTGCCCTTGTATTTTTTAAAAACAAATTGTTCTACTTTGGCAAAATCATAGTTGTATTGGTGATGGTTTTTCAGGTTTTTCTACTTTCATGGGTGTGGTTTCCTAAAACAACCTATTTCATGATGTACTTCTTTGTTGTACCACCCCTTGGATTTATCGTTTTTGATTTGGAGATCAAAAGAGAAAAGGCAAGTTTGATATGGATTAGTATAATAGTGTCTGGTTTAATCGTATTTACAGGTGTTGTCGATCCCATAGAGAAGCTGACCTTGGAATCGCATTTTATTCAAATCCTAAGAGTTATGACAATCACAATGACGTTTTTTGTTCAGTTGTTGGTATTTTACTTCTATGCGTTTACTTTATCAAAAACTACCAAAGAACTTCGTCTTCTCGCTAATACCGATGCATTAACCAACGTTTCAAATCGTAGAGTATTGTTTGATCAAGGTGCGCTTTTGTATGATATATATCATAAATACAATAAAACCTTTACACTCATGATTCTAGACCTTGACCATTTCAAAGTAATCAATGATAAATACGGACATCCCATAGGTGACAAAGTTTTAAAGGAATTAACTGAGTTAATATCTAAAAGTATTAGAAAACAAGATTTGTTATGCAGATATGGAGGAGAAGAATTTGCAATTCTTTTGAAGGACCTTAAAAATAATCAGAAGTTGATCATTAATACTATTAGAGACAAAATAGCAAATCATCGATTTTACGTTAATGAAAAAGAATATATACAGATAACATTTTCAGCTGGCGTTATTACCTGTAAAGAAAACTATTCTGACTTCATTGACTTAGTTGTCAATACGGACAAACTACTTTATAAGGCAAAAGCAACCGGTAGGAACAGAATCATTTTTGATAGTGGTGACGTTATATCTTAATAGTTATATAACCATTTTTCTATGAAGTGATTATTTTAATGAATGATTATAAATAGTTATATTAAAAAGGGTAGAAGTTTAAAGTGACTTCTACTCTTTTTTCTGTGTCCTGTAATGATAATATAGTGGGTAAAGTTTCTATTTTACAACATGCTTAGCCTGTACCTGATATTATTTAATACAACTCTTCATTTATATCAGGGTGATGATAAGGAACTGACATGATGAAGGTTGTTCCTATATTAAGCTCAGACTGACATATGATATTTCCTTTTAGAACATTGGTTGTGATATTAAAAGCAAGGTTCAGTCCCAGACCACTTCCGCCATAACCGCGTTTGGTTGTAAAGAAAGGGTTGAATATTTTTTTTACATGTTCCTCAGGAATACCATGACCGTTGTCTTGGAAAGTTATTTTAAGTGTGTCATCAACATGTTCAGCGTTTATCGTTATTTTGCCTACATCATCTTCGTCAAAGGCATGAATCAAACTATTCATTATAAGGTTGGTCAGGATCTGAGAATAAGCACCTGGATAACTGACGACAATAAGTTCTTCTGGACAGATGTTTTTAAGTTCAATTTTCCGGTTTTTAAACTGTGACTTTAAATTCAGAATGATTTCGTCGACATAGTCGTAAAAATTAAACTTTCTCACAGCGTGACTGGTTTGATCGACAGCTACTTGTTTAAAACTTGTAATCAGTTCGCCAGCTCTTAATAAATTTCTCACGACACTTCCAGATGATTCCTGTAGTGATGTGAGTGTTTTTATGAAGTCTTTTCTTGAAAGGGTATTGGAGTTTACTTTATCAAGCATCTTTTTGAGTTCTTTTTCAATAAAAGAGCTTACCGTTAAACTGACACCTACCGGAGTATTGATTTCATGTGCAATCCCGGCTACTAATTCCCCTAATAGTGCCATTTTTCCAGATTCGATAAGAAGATCTTGAATTTCTTGAAGTTCCTTAAGTGTTTTTTGTAGATTCTGATTGCTATCAATGAGTTCATGTTGTGTTTCGGTCAAAATCTCTAAGGAATCATTAAGTTCCTGATTCTTAAGATTTAGCTCATTGGTTCTTAATGCCACTTTATTTTCTAGTTCCTCATTCAATTTAGAAATTGAATTTCTAGCATCTACGATATTGCGACTCATGATATTAAAACTATTAGACAGTTCGGCAAATTCATCATTTCCTTTTATCCTGACTTGAGGCATGATATCATCATGACTTTCACTAACTTGTTCAAACGCTGTCTTCAAAACAAATAAAGGTTTGGTTATCCTAGAGATGATCATAACCAACATTGTTGTCAGAATAAATATTAATATCAGCATTTCTATAAAATGAATTTGAGAATTTCTTTTGTTTTGCTGATCGATAAAATATCTGGTCATAGTAAAGTGAATAGATCCTATTTTTTTACCGTTATGCAAAATATCTTTTTCAGTTGTAACAAGGAAATTCTCGTGATGAGGGATGTCATCAAGTTTTCGTTCATACATAATACCTAAGGAATGATCCATTACTATAATTTGACTTACGGATTCTTTTTGGAAGAATGAGTCACAAATACTGACAAGAGTATCTGTATTTAGATTCCATAAAGGTTCTTCAAGAGAATAAGCCGCTACATTGACCATAGATTCCAAGTCGGCCTCGAAAGCTTTGAACGTATCATATTCATTAATCTTTTGGATGAATAGATTCGTTATAAACATAGTAAATAACACTGTGATGATAGCACCCAGTGCAAGCTTTTTCCAAATTCTATTCAGGTTGATTAAAGAGGATATCGTCATACCGCCACCACATTTCATCATCGGTTTATTTTAATCATTCTCTAAATTCATGAAACTCCAAATAAGGTAAATTGTATTTTTTCGAAAGCATTTCAATGGTTTTGTCTTCAAACATTGCTTTTACAGTCAACTCGTATTCAGTAACGAGTTTGTCTAAATTGCTCTTTTTCGAGAATACCATATATGAATAATCATAGAAAATCGGTGGATCGACAGCGATGATTTCTTCGGATAAGTTCAATTGGTCAATGATGTTCTCACCTGTAGACTTGATATCAATTATCAAATCAAGTCTGCTGTTATTTAGATTCTCCATGTTTTGCTCTGGTGAATCTGTAAGAGAAAAATCGTACGTATCACTATCTTTATAGGTATCAAGAGGTCCTAAAGAATAACCTCGTACATATCCAATGGTATAAGGTATAAGTTCCTTTAGATCACCTGTAAATTCAAACCTCATATCTGATTTCTTGAAAAGAACAGTCGGATAACCTGCATAAGGTAGTGACGGATAAACAGCGTATTCCTGTCGTTCCGGTTTTAAATACAAATCCGTTCCAATATCAAGACTGCCACTTTTGAGTTCTTCCAGCATTCTGTTAAAGGGTATATCAACAAATTCAATTTCTACCCCAATTCGAGTAAAAACTTCAGTAAACAGTTCAATGCTGAATCCCGTTAACATATCTTTTTCATAATAAACATATGGTTTTGTATTTCCAAGTACACCTACAGTAAGCGGCATATTTGAAGCCTGCTGAAAATATCTTTCAGGAGCAGGATTCATTTGTTCTCGTAATTTGAAAAGATCGTTATAATACGCCAAATCATAATTTTCCAAGATGTTTTGTAATGAATGATCACTTTTCATGATTTTTAATTGCTCATCAAAACCTAGTCTGATTTCGGTTAAGTTTTCATTCTTGGAAAATACAGTATAAAGATAACTGTAAGTTAAAGGCGGATCGAAGAACTTAACTTCAGCATCAATTTTATTTGTTTTGATGTATTCCTTAACAACTGACATATCCTCGAATATCAGATCTACACGTCCTTGAAGCAGTTTTTCAATATTTTCTTCTGTTGTAACGGCTTCATCTGTTGTGATTATGTTCTCTTTTACGGCATTTTCAAGTTCCGTTGTATAGAAATAGTCTTGTACAATACCAATACGATGCTCACTAAGCGATGCCATACTGCCATCAAACATGACTTTGGAATCAGGCAATACAACAGCATTTATCTGACTAAACCCAATAGGTTCTTCTGAGTAGTATGCAAATTTTCTGCGTTCGGATTTGTCGTAAAAAGGCAATGCCATGTCAACTTCACCCGTACCGACGCTATTCATCAATCGACTCCAAGGGAGGATGACAAATTCATATTCATAACCTAAATTGTCAAGAGCTTTCGAGAGTATATCTATAAATGGCCCTGTTACATTACCATTTTCAGTAACTATAAAAGAACTGTAACTGTCCATAGTACCAATACGTATTTTTTCATGTAAAGGCTCTTCTGTTTCGATATCTGATATCAAGATGTTGTTATTGATTAAATTCTCATCATTGGTACATGATGTAACAAGTGATAAGAGTACTACTATTAAAAAAATTGAAAGTAGTTTTTTCATGGAAACCTCCGTTAGGAATATATAAATGGAAACTGTTAGAAAATAGTATGACTCCCTCAAAAAAATAAATAGATAATACTTTTATACCCATCTGTGGTTGAATTATCTACCTTTTATAGAAAGTAGACTCTTTTTTTTATTTCAGGAAATTCTAATGAAGAAAGCTTAAATCGAAGTAGTGAAAATATTGAAATGACTCAGTTTGGAAAGTTGTCGAGAATAGTAAAATCATTAGTCCTTTTATGTTTTCTGTTATAGAGGAATATTGGATTGTAGATTCTGAAAAATAGGTGTTTCTGTATATCTATTCAGAGAATATGATATGGAAAACGATGCTGATTTTAAACAATAGAAGTGTATAATCATTCCTATTTGAAGAGTTGAAACTGTTTTGGCAATCTGATTGTATTATTACAGAAGAACATTAAATAGTTGGAAACATCTGATTTTAAGATCCGTAGAGTGTATAATATAGTCAGTTATCTGACATTCAATGTAAGAATTCAAATTGAATAAGAACAATTGACACTATAGTAAAAATAAGAGTATTGAGCTTTGGAAATTAGATAGAGTGAATTATAGACACTACTTTTGATAATTTAGTTTGTGAACCAAGAACTTGAGGGGGAGAGTCATATGAGTATGGAATGGTATGATATGATAGCTAAAAGGAACGGTGGCTATAAGAATAATGCGATTTATGAAGTTGAAGGTGTTTCGGGAGAAGTTATCTTTGAGGAACAACTGATTAAACTGATAAAGAATTCAAAATCAGTTCTTGATGCTGGATGTGGTCATGGTGATTTCACACTGAAAATGTCATAATATTCTCGCCAAATAACAGGCTTCGACAATTCTAAAGAGCTGATTAAAATTGCAAACGAACTGCTAATAGACTCAAAGGTGGCAAATTTGGAATTTATTCTTGCAGGAACAAAAGACAAGAAAGCTTTACCATTTGAAAAAGAAGAGTTTGATTTGATCTATTCTAGAAGAGGCCCTACGTCAATTATCAATAATAGCTATTTACTAAAACCGGGTGGGATTATGTTTGGAATACATAGTGCAGCCAAAGATGTTGTAGAGAAAAGGCTCAGAGAAAGCGGACTTTCAGACATTGAGACGGAAGTCTTTGATGAAGCCATGTTGATATTTCCTAATGAAAAAGAATTGGAAAAGTACATTTCATCATCTCACAGAAGTCTTGATTATTCTTTGGAAGTAAATCGTGAAGCTTTCAAAAAAATAGTCAAAGAACACACCGTTGACAGTGAGATTAGAATGCAAGAATGGCGATATGTATGGAAAGCACATAAAGATATCTTAAATGCTAATTAAAGAAAAAAACATAAAAGATTATTTAACTATAAAGTATTGGTATAGATGATGATTAGCCATATACTTATGTTGGACGAAACATATTTTCAGTAGATTAATTGATATTTGATAAAATACAAGGAGATAAAATGAAAAAGCATTTAGTGTTAGTAGCTGAGTCCTATGACAAAGGTATAGAAGAGGGTAGCAAAGGAATCAATTTATATGAAAACTTACCAGATTATATAACCAGTCATCCTGATTACACAGTATATGCTAAATTACAGAAAGAAGTGGGTCAAGATAGTAAACGAAAGGAAGTTAAGGATTTTCTTACACCTCAAGTCGGTATGAAACTTGTTGACCTGGGATGCTGTTTAAATCTAATGTTTAATGATTACGATAAATGGGATTCAAAATACTATGGTATTGATATCAGTAAGAAAACCATCCAACTGCTTGAAAATGTGATCAAGTCCAATGGTTTGGAAGTTGGAGGCGTATACTTAGGTAGTATTCATGAAACGCCATTTGAGGATAATTTCTTTGATATTGCCGCGTGTATAGGAATACTTGAATACTTTGAAGAAGAATTCATTGGAAATGCAATAAGAGAAGCCCATAGGATAATAAAACCAAAGGGTAGATTTGTTCTGGATATTCCAAATCTAGAAAGTCCAGTTTTTGAAGTTAGCAAACTTATTGAAGAGTATATTGGAAGACCTGATAAATTTAATTTGTCAGTGGATGAGTTCAATTACATAATTAAAGATTATTTTGAAGTAGAAAGAACAGAAAAAGTGGTTGGTATGATTCAATATTTTTTAGTGAAAAAAGATTAAATTGAACAGATGGTGAAATAGAATATGTGTTGAAAAGGCATGTGAAGTGTATGATTGGAGAATATGATGTTATTAATAATGGGTGGACTTTCGATAGCCGTAGGATATCAGATAGAAAAGAAATATGGCTATATCACGAGATTAAGAAACACAAAACCGGGTCAATATTTTTTAGGTAGCAATATGGCTATTTTATTTACTGAAATGATAATACTGATGATTTTAGCATCGCTTATTAAAGTTTTAAATATTGATGCGAATCAATTTGATATTATTAGTGGTCTAGTTGTAGGTCAGTTGATTTTAATTATGTTGGTTGCTAATGGCTTAATGAAAAAATGATTAGAATTGATAAATTATACATGATTTATTTGCAAAAAGAGTAGAAGTTTAAATGACTTCTACTCCTTTTTAGTGATTGAATAAATATCGAGTTAATAACTCTATATACCCTTCCATCAGCTTTTGTTTTTTAGTTTCATCAGAAATATCCAAAACAGAAGTGATCATTTCTTCATAAACTTTAAAGGCAAGAATCGAAGCAGTTTTGGTATCTTTGATAGTGATATAGTCGCTAATACCATCTAATAACGCCATGAAGGTGACCTATTGCCTGATCTCTAGTTCTCTGGTAATGTATTTGCCTGTGGAATTCAGAAGAGTACTGTTTTGCAAGTTCCAAGTCGGTATTAAGAAACAGGGTGATGTATTTTTGAGGTAATGTTAAATCAGAACATTCATCAAAAGATGGATAAGAGGTGCCGTAGGTGCCTCTTTTTCTACATTTATTTTTAACTGTTATTGTTTTGCAATTTGAAAAAAGTTGTAATAAGTGGTTTTATGGGTATCAATTAAATGTTGATATAGATTTTATAGAAAACTTATTTAAACGGTTAATATTGTGTTTTCACTGTAGAAATAGATTTGTGGAGGTGTTATGTTTAAACATAAAAATAAAATTACTTATAGACTACTTGTTAATATTATTATTTCTATTTCTATTATGACGATTCTAATTGGGTTTTCAGTATCGGAGTTTATGAAACAATCCTTAGAACAAGAACTGGAGTTAAGACTAAATACAGAAAGCAATTTTTCTAAAAGTCAGATTGAAAATCTATTTATTGACTCAACTGCATATGTTAATCAGCTGTTGGGAGATAAAAATATAGTTCAATATTTATTCGAAGTTGATGAAAGGTCACAAATTGAAACTCATTATTTGATAGATGAAGTACTCAATACCATACGGTCAATGGAAAAAAGTACAAATCAGATATTTTTAATATCGCTTGTCAATGAGGCTGCAAATTTCTATTTAGACAATCATGCTTTTGTTTCAGATGAAGGTTATGATGTTTATATAAGACCGTGGCATGCAGTTGCACTAGAATCTGAGGGTGTCAACTATACCGATCCTTATGTAGAGTGGGGCACTAAAGAGCTGGTAGTATCCTCTATTAAAGCCGTTGAAGAACCAAATGGTGATAAAAGTTTTGTTGTTGTGGATTTTAGCTTGAATATTCTTCCGAGTGTTGTCAGTAAAATGAATGTCGGTGAAAAAGGACAAGTGTTTATTATAAACGGTTCAGGAAAATTCATTTATCACAAAGACGATTCGAATGTTTTGGAGAAATCGTTAATTGATGTTTATCCTCAAATAGATGAGTGGTTAAATCATAAAACCGTAAGCGATGGAGTATTTGAGGTCATCAGTATTGATGATGAGGATTACTATATTTTAACAAGTGATATTGAATATTCAAAGTGGAAAATTGTAACTTTAGTCAATCAAGATGAAGTGCGTGCTGAAATGAATAAATTCATTGCTTACTTAGTTGGAACGATAGTACTTTTTACCGTGATTGTTACCATCGTCATATATTTCTTTATTAGGAAACGATTGAAACCCATTGCTGCGCTGACGATTTATAGTCAGCAAATTGCACTGGGGAACTTAGATGAGGATCTGCCCTACGAGTATGTTGCTTTAACTGATGAAATGGGAACGATTGCCAAATCTTTTGTTACAATTGCTGAGGTCTTCAAGCAAAAGAATCAAATATTGGAAGATACAATTAATGCTCAATATGAAGAAATTAAACAACAATATCATTATATCATCGAAAAAGAAAAAATAGCATCATTAGGCTTCTTAGTGGCTGGAATCGCACATGAAATCAACACCCCTGTCGGAAACGCTTTGACGACGGGGTCATACATGAAGACCATTGTTAAAAAACTAGATGATCTACAAGCAAACGGGAAACTGACAAAGAGTGAACTTGTAAGAAGTATTGAAGCACTAGATGAAGCAAGTGATCTAGTGCAAAGAAACGTTGAAAGAGCAGCCGATTTGGTTAAACAGTTTAAAACGATTGCTACCAATCAGAACAATGAAACACTTCAAAAAGTCAATTTAAAAGAAGAAGTCGGAAATATCATTGAGACCATAAGGTTGACGATTAAAACACATTCGATAGAAATTATAAATAATGTAGATGACGATATAATTATGAGAACTTTCCCCAGTGCAATATCTCAGATCCTTACTAATTTTATTAAAAACTCATTTCAATATGCATATGCTGAAGATGAAAAAGGTTTGATTAGGATTGGCGCTTATAAAGAGGGGCAGTTGGTCAAAATATTATATGAAGATGATGGGAAAGGTATTGAACCTTCAATACTGGAACATATATTTGAACCATTTTATACAACTAGAAGGAGTACCAGTAATAGTGGCTTGGGTATGTTTATTATACATAATCTTATAAATCAAACACTGAGTGGCAATATACGCTGTGAAAGCGAAGTAAACCAAGGTGTAAAATTCTATCTGACTATACCACTTGAGTTAAACGAAGAGTAAAGTGGTGGTAAATCGTATTGTATGATAATCATGAAAGCATTTATCTCGATTAAGTATGTATAATCTAAATTTTATTAATGTGATTTGAAGTCTTTTTACAATACATTAAAACACCTACAACCAGTTAAAAGTTGTAGGTGCTTTTGATTGGTGAAAACATTAAAATGTATCTTGGTACTGATCAAGTACTAATTATCTTAAACCGTCTATTTGATAAGCCTTGATTTCTTCTATCAGATAACTAAGTGTTGCAAAGTTTGTATCAACGTCTTTTTTCAATCGTGAGAAAGCTGTAATTAAAACTTCTTCACTGAAGTTTTCAAGTAAAATCATGATGCTGATTGGATTAATTGTACCTGTTTTAGTATCAAGAACTCCAGCACTTTTGATAAATTCGTTTTTCTTGCTGGCTTTAACAGAACGTTCAAGTCTCTCACTGATATTGAGTTCAGGGAGCGCCTCAAATAGTCTGATGCCAGTTGCAGAAGCATCAAAGTTAATGGCCTGCGAGGTATCAGTATTTGCAAAGACAACATTGTCAAATGATGCATTTTCAAAGTTTACACCTTCAAGATTAGCAGAATCAAAGATGACATCTTTGAATTTTGCATTCACAAATTTGCTGTTTCTAAGGTTAGTAGCGATAAATTCAGACGACACAAAATCACACTCAAAGAAGTTGCAGTGTTTGAATTGAGCACCTTTGAAGCTAGCATGGCTAAAATTAGAACCTGAGAAATCGCTGCTGAAGCAATTGCTTCTTTTTAAATCCTTGTTGCTGAAATCGGCATTTATTTTTTTCCTATTACTGTAATTGATTCGATCGTTTGCTTTCTTAGATGTAGTTGCGGTTGTCATAATTACCTCCGTAAGAAACAGTTTCTGTTTCATAAATGTTTCATTGAATAATTAAATCAAAAATGCGTGTTCTTTATATTCAATCGAGAACACCTGATTAAAATGTTATAAGCGTGTATCTTACACAATATCACGCTATTGATGTCATTGCAATCTTTATTATTTTATAATCTCCTGATTCATATGATTTGTGATGAGTTATGGATGTTTTCCTTTGGAGATTTTAATACCTATGATGTATTGTAGGGCTTCTAAACTAACGATTTTTTATTGCAACGAGTACTAGCTTATATACCCAACTTATAAGGAATATTCCACATTCATGAAATTAACTCAATTCGGTATTACAGAGATCATCTGAGAACAATCATATTTGATTGTCGCAAAATATATTAAAAGAAGAAGTTAATAAATGTACAGAAGATAACGGGATCATACCTTTATCATGTGCTAAAAAATTAACAGTATAATAGTAATATTATGACTTATCATGATTTAATGAGCTATTTTATGATTATATAAAAGGAGATACTCCTAAAATGAGAATACTAATTTCTGCTTTATGCTTTAGTGACGTTTATATGTAAAGATGTTTAGAAATTATAGTAACCAGTCTGTTTGATGGATTGTCCCTATAAATAAATGGTACACTATAGAAGACGTTTGATATTTCTATTCATGACTCATGAAAGTGATTTACAAAACGTTTTATTGCTTTGATATGAGAGGAGACAATTATGACTTATAAATTTATTGCAGATGACCTTCAGCCACCGTTTGATGTGAAAGAAGATAATTTCATCATAAGAAAATTGACTGTAGACGAAGTAGAAAAAGATTTTAATGCGTTGATGTCGAGTAAAGAAAGTCTTAGACAGGTGTTTGGCGTTAATGATCCTTGGCCGGCAGATGATATGACGATTGAAGAAAATTACAAAGATCTGAAAGAACATCAAGATGAGTTTGATAACCGTGAAGGGTTTGCCTACACAGTGGTTAACAAAGAAGATACTGAATGTATCGGATGCATCTATATATGGCCTTGGAGCCACGGCACATATGATTCACTAGTGTTTTATTGGGTGACTGATAAAGTCAAAGAGATGGGCTTTGAAGAAGAACTGGGTAGCTACTTGGATAACTGGTTAAAATCATTCTGGTCTTTTGAAAAGATTTTATATCCAGGTAGAAATATTTCTTTGCTGGATTGGGAACGATTAGTTGCTGAAATAAAAAAAGACAAGTAGTGATGAAATAGTTTTATGATATTTAAAATTGTTTATCATCATTGAAACCATTGTAGTCATTAGGAGATAATATGGATATTAAATTTAAACAATGTGAGTGGGATGAAATTTCAAATAGGGTCGAGAGTTATTTTATAGACAATAACATTACAGTTGACTCATACTGGGAAGACCATGTGATGAATAGTAATCACTATAAAATCATGTGTGAGGAGGAGTTGATTGGTTTCTTTGCAATTTTTAATAAGTCATTGATAACACTTTTTAATATGACTCCTAACTATGCAAAATATGCTCAGAGTATTTTTGCAAGAATAAAGAGATATGAACAAGTGACGAGTGCTTTTGTCAGCACCGGTGATGAGTTTCTTTTAAGTCATGCTGTAGATGATTTTGTGAAACTGGAAAAGCAAGCTTACTTTTCAATCTATACAGAGAAGGATACTAAAGACAAAAAGACATTGGAACTAGAGCAGATTGATGGTAATACAGATGAATCCATTTTTAAGTTGGCTCACGATTATTTTGATGAAGACATTGAGAAAATAAAAAAAGGTTTGGATTATTATAGATTATATAAAATCAAACATGAAAATAAATTAATCGGATTTGGTGTAGTGGAGTACGGAAGAGTCATTAAAAATATGGCAAGCGTAGGCATGTATGTAGTCGAGGAACACAGACAAAAGGGCTATGGCAGTAATATACTAAAGACGCTTCAAACACTAGTAGAAAATGAAGGATACATCGCTAGGTCAGGCTGTTGGTATTATAACCATAACTCGAAAAAAAGCATGGAAGCTGCTGGAACATACTCAAAAACAAGACTTCTTAAATTCTTTTTTTAGCTATTAATGAAATGATATTAGTATGAATTGGGATGGGAATAGATATTGCAAAGCGCTAAAGCACGTTTATTTACTTGCTTTCAAGAGAGTTTGTATTAATTGCAACTCTTGTGAGAAAGGATTCTGAAATTGAACTTAGAGTTGCAATTGATAAGTTGGATATTTAGAAAGGAAATGTATGATAGTAGAAAACATTATAGGTGACTTTGAAACTGGTCGAATTAGACTAACAGAATCTTGTGAAATGGAGGTTTCGCAATTACAAGGTATATGTGATTCTTGGAATGAAGGTGATAAGTTATTACTTGAGGGAGATTGTTTTGAAGAGGATTATATAGAAAAGTGTTTGAAAAATGGAGATTTACCTCCAATGCCAACTGCAACAATTGATAAGTATTCTATCAAGTCAATTTATACAAAAGAAGATAATAAATTGATTGGATTTTATGATATGTATCATGGTTATCCTAATGAGGACACATTATATATAAGCATGTTTTTAATATCTATGGAATATCAGAGCAAAGGTTACTCTAGTGAAGTAATCGAGATGTTAAAACAAGAAGCTAAGAAACGTCATTTCAAGAAAATTGGACTTGGTGTTCACTTGAAAAACTGGAAGGGGTTAAGGTTCTGGTTTAAAAACGGATTTACTCAGATAAATGGGATCTATGGAGAAAAGGAATATTCAGCAGATAATTTTAGTTTTATAGGACTGGAATGTTCCTTATAGAATACATTTAGGGTGACTTTTCATTTAGGTTAAAGGAATGAATATATTTTTTCTAGAAAACATTATTTATAAGGACCTTTGAGGTCCTTTTTTGTTGTTTGCTGTGTGTCATAGGAGGACAACTTTTGAGTATTCCTTGTTATAAATAGTGTGAAAAAGAAGAAAAATAGACTGTAATCGATAGGAAAGCGTTTCCTAAATGAGAAAAAGTCAGATAATTCGAAATCTTCTGTTGATTTCTATAGTATTATCGTATAGAATCGTTTTTATATTTAATTTTTGTAACATTTAAAACTTGTGACAAAATAAAAAACATGTAGACAAAATAGGGGGACACAAAATTGAAAACAAAAAAATTAACATTGTTATTGGCAGTACTTGTATTATTAACAACCGTCTTTAGCGGTTGCTCTGGAGCAGGTGGTGGTGACACCATCAAACTTGGGGTTATCGGACCTTTAACTGGAGATTACAGTATGTATGGTACAGCAGTAGCAAACGCAGCACAACTTGCAGCCGATGAGATTAACGCAGCCGGAGGTATCGACGGCAAACCAGTTGAAATTATCGCTTACGACTCTAAGGGTGATAAGACAGAAGCGGTAAATGCGTATAACAGACTACGTGATCAGGATGAGATTGTAGGTCTAATCGGTGGTACATTTAGTGGCACGACACTTTCGATTAAAGAAATCGCAAAAGAAGATAATATGCCTGTCTTGACACCGACAGCTACAAACGGTGAAGTGACATTAGATGCCTCTAATATCTTTAGAGCATGTTATACAGATCCATACCAAGGTTCAACAGCAGCGGTATTTGCAGCAGATGAGCTTAAGGCAACAAAAGCAGCTGTACTTTACAATGTTGAAGACCCATACTCAGAAGGTCTTGCAATAGCGTTTAAAGACCAGTTCGGAACAACTGGAACAGTAACGAATTATGAGGGTTATACAAAGAATGATGCGGATTTCAGAGCTATTTTAACAAAAATTGCTGCTGAGGATCCAGATGTACTTTTCTTACCAGACTATATTGCAAAAGTAGGGGTTATCCTTTCTCAAGTTGAAGAACTAGGTCTTAATGTTGTTGCTATTGGTGGCGACGGATGGGATGGTATTGAAGGGGATTATGCAGAAGTTGCAGAAGGTCACTACTTTGCAAATCACTATGCTAAAACAGATGAATCCAAAGTGGTTCAAGATTTCATCAGTGCTTATGAGGCAAAGTTCGAATCATCACCTAATGCACTTGCAGCACTTGCTTATGATTCGACATACATCATGAAGAGTGCTATAGAAGCTGCAGGATCTACAGACTCCGCTGCCATTATTAAAGCTTTGGCTTCAACGGATATGGGTGGTGTTACTGGACACGTTGTGTTCGATGAAAATGGAGATCCAATTAAGAGTATTTCAATAATTCAAATTCTTAATGGAGAGCATGTCTTAGCAGCAAAGGTTTCAGGACAGTAAATTATTGTAGAAAAGTGACTAGAGCATTTTGGTCACTTTTCTCATTTATTATCAAAGTATCTAGCTTATGCTTGATACAAGGAGGATATTGACTTGGTATTATTTTTACAACAAATGATCAATGGTCTTTCAGTCGGAAGCATTTACGCTCTTATCGCTTTGGGATATACCATGGTTTATGGCATCATTAAACTCATCAACTTTGCACATGGAGAACTTATGATGGCTGGCGCTTATTTTGCTTTTCTAATCGTTGTTTCATCAGGCTTGCCGTTTGTGATTGTTGTACCATTATCTATGCTTTTAGCTGCTTTACTGAGCATAGTCCTAGAACGAATTGCTTACAAGCCGATTAGAAAAGCACCGCGTATTTCGGCGTTGATTACAGCCATAGGTGTGAGTTTATTCTTGCAAAATCTTGCTCAGGTGATTTTCAAAGCAGATCCGAAAATCATGCCGGAGCTTATCGAAAAAAGACCGATATCAGTAGGACCATTACAAATTAGTACAGTAACACTTACAACACTTTCATTGGCCATTATTTTTATGGTCATCCTGGAAATATTTATAAAGAAATCCAAACCGGGCAAGGCAATGCGTGCGGTATCGGAAGATAAAGATGCTGCTGTTTTGATGGGCATCAATGTGAGTAAAACCATTTCATTAACATTCGCCATCGGCTCTGCTTTAGGTGCCTTGGCAGGTGTACTCTATGGTATTACTTATACACAAGTTTTCCCAACTATGGGTATTATGCCAGGATTGAAAGCCTTTGTTGCTGCCGTTCTTGGGGGAATCGGTTTGATTCCCGGTGCTGTTCTAGGCGGGTTTACCATAGGTATGGTAGAAACATTTACTAGAGCATATATTTCGAGTCAATGGTCGGATGCCATTGTATTTGGACTTCTTATCGTTGTGTTGTTATTTAAGCCAACTGGTATTTTAGGACGTAATGAAAAGGAGAAGGTGTAACCATATGTCAAAACAAATTACATTAAAAAAATGGAGCCTCAACTTCTTAGCGATAGTGTTGCTCTATATCATCTTGAAGGGTGCAATATCGTTTGGCTTCATCACGCGTTATCACCAAGGTATTATCGTGTTTATTATGATAAACATAGTTTTGGCAACCAGTCTGAATCTTGCAACTGGTTTTCTCGGTCAGTTGACTCTAGGACATGCAGGATTTATGGCAGTTGGTGCTTACGCTTCAGCTATTACATCGATAAAAGTCAGAGCACTGATGCCTGATATGCCTGATGTGATCTTATTGGTCGTTTCACTTTTTATTGCAGCCATAGCAGCTGGAATTGTCGGTGTACTGATTGGTATTCCAGCACTTCGACTTCGAGGAGATTATTTGGCGATCATCACACTTGGATTTGGTGAAGTGATTCGTGTGGTTATCAATAACATGAGAGGTCTCACAGGGGGTGCACAAGGATTGACCGGAATTCCTAAAGTTGTTAAGTTTGATTCGATTTTCTGGGTGACGGTTCTCGTCGTACTGATTCTTTACAGACTAACACATTCGAGGCAAGGACGTGCCATCATGTCTATTCGTGAGGATGAGATTGCCGCTGAGGCGGTTGGTATTAAAACAACATACTTCAAGGTTCTGGGTTTTGCTTTCGCAGCAGCACTTGCCGGAGTTGGTGGTGGACTGTATGCAAACTATTTAGCGTTTTTAGATCCGAACACTTTCAATTTTATGAGATCGGTAGAGATTCTGGTGATTGTTGTACTCGGTGGTATGGGTAGTTTAACAGGTACTATCATCGCAGCGATTGTACTGACAATCATGCCAGAAGCACTACGTAGTTTTGCTGAGTACAGACTACTTCTTTATTCATTCCTACTGGTTGTCATGATGATTTTCAGACCAGAAGGTCTTTTTGGAAGACGTGAGTTTTCATGGGATATAGTAAAGGGTTTCTTCAAAAAGAAAAAAGAGGAAACCACAATAAGCTAGGAGGAGCAAACGTGACTTTATTAGAAGCAAGTAACATCAGTATGCAGTTTGGCGGTCTTCGAGCGGTAGATAATTTTAATTTACGTATCGACCAACATGAACTGGTTGGATTGATCGGTCCAAATGGGGCAGGAAAAACAACTGTCTTCAATATGTTGACAGGGGTTTATAAACCCACTGAGGGAGATATTAAAATTGAGGGTTTGAGCATAGTCGGTAAAAAACCGTATCAGATCGTCAAGGCAGGGGCTGCAAGAACTTTTCAGAATATCAGGTTGTTCAAAGAGTTGACGGTTCTTGATAACATTAAGATCGCTTACCATAATCAAATGAAGTATAGCATTTTGACAGGACTCTTTAGATTGCCCGGTTATTGGAAAGGTGAAAAGGAAGCTCATGATTCCTGCATGGCATTTTTGGATATCTTTGATATGGGAGAATATGCAGATACTTTGGCAAAAAACTTACCTTATGGTAAACAGAGGAAATTGGAAATTGCACGTGCACTTGCAACAAAACCAAAAATTCTGCTATTAGATGAACCAGCAGCAGGTATGAATCCTCAGGAAACACACGAACTCATGGAGACCATCCGATTTATTCGAGAAAAATTCGATATTGCGATACTCCTGATAGAACATGATATGAATCTCGTGATGAATGTTTGTGAGCGTATTGTTGTACTGGATTATGGCAAGATAATTGCAAAAGGTACACCAGAACAGACACGTAACAATCCAGATGTTATCCGTGTATATTTGGGAGAGCAGGTGGCGGCATGTTAAAAGTAGAGCATATAGATGTGCATTATGGTAACATTCATGCCATAAAGGATATTAGTTTTGAAGTGAAAGAAGGAGAAGTGGTAACGTTAATTGGTGCCAATGGCGCTGGAAAGACCACAATCTTAAAAACGGTGTCAAAACTGATGGATCCGACAACAGGTACGATAACATTTGATGGCAAATCATTAAGTAAAATGGCACCACATGATATGGTCTATGCAGGCATGGCTCATGTACCTGAAGGTAGACGTGTTTTTTCAAAAATGTCTGTAGAGGAAAACCTTCAAATGGGTGCATACAGCAGAAAAGACAAAATCGCTATGAAACAGGACCTGGAAATGGTGTTCGGTTACTTTCCAAGACTAAAAGAAAGAATGTCACAGGCTGCGGGTACACTCAGTGGTGGAGAACAGCAGATGCTCGCAATTGGTCGTGCTTTGATGAGTAGGCCCAAACTGCTTTTGATGGATGAACCGTCCATGGGTCTAGCACCATTACTTGTACAAGAGATCTTCAATATTATTCAGACAATCAAAGCAACTGGTACAACGATACTTCTAGTAGAGCAAAATGCCAACCAGGCATTGCAGGTTGCAGATCGTGCTTATGTGTTGGAAACCGGTAAGATCATCAAGTCCGGTCATGCGAATGAGCTTTTAGAAGATGATACCATAAAAAAAGCTTATCTAGGTGGTTAGTTGTTCATCAAATGATCTTAATATAATCCATATTAGCTTTAAGCTATTATGTAAACTGACCCTTCAGTTTAAACATGCCGCTGTCTATTGACTGCGGCATGTTTACATTGCAAAGAATGTTGAAGTATGATGTCGGAAATAGAATGAATATCGGATTGCTTCCATATGTATAAATGGGTTAAAAAATATCAAAAAATGGCATTTTAGGGACGATATCAAAATTGTTAATCCAATAAAAGATTATATTATCCATTCTATTATAGACTGTTTTTGTATATAGTTTATAAAATATTCAAAAACCTAAATGTATTGTTGCACTTGATTTTATGAACCGATATACTAAATACGACGTAAAACTAAAAAGGCAAACTGGTTGAAAGATCAGGACGCAAAGCCATGGGTCTAAGGGAAACTATGACTGCCAGGTTGCAGCGATTCACATTTTGAAATGATGCACCTGTCTACAGGTGTTTTTTATTGCAATAATATAGACTTGCTTAGCGTAAATGCCTTTTACTCAACTCATATAGAAAACTGAGACGTCAATAAGTGTAATTGATGATTTATCTACTATACAATTAAGCAATAATCATCTGCTATGGACATTATGAAGTAATGAAGTATCGAGGGAATAGCGATGAGTAAAAATTATGCAATGATGATAACAACTACTGATGATATTTATCAGGAAGATGTATGGAAGAGCCTTAGAGACAGAGTATCTGAATCAGATAACCGGGTATTCTTCTTCTGTGGAAAACCTTTGAATTCTCCATATGGAAATCAAAGGTATAGTAATATAATATTTAAGTTAATAGAACATCTTCCAATGGATGGTATGATTGTTCAGAGTGGTGCACTAACTTATTATAGTGGCAATGGTTGTTTGAATGACTTTCTAAGGCAATTTAGTGATATTCCAATAGTGAAATTAGCTGAAAAAGGACAAGGTAATTCGTTAGTTTTAAATAATCATGAAAGCAGTCGTATGATTTGTAAACACCTTCTAGACCAACATGGGTATAAAGAATTTGCCTATATCTCAGGACCTCCAAATAATTACGAGGCAAAAGAAAGATTAAACGGTATGCTTTCTATACTTGAGGAGTATGGGCTCAAACTTAATAAAAGTAGATATTATGAGGGTGATTTTACTGAAATATCAGGATATAAAGGCGCAAAAGAGATATTAGAACATGATGTTCCTAGAGTAATCGTTTGCGGAAATGACGAAATGGCCCTTGGAGCAATAAGAGCAATTCATGAAGGCCCTTTAAAAGTTCCTGAGGATATAGCCGTTGTTGGATTTGATGATATTGAATCTGCAAAACTCCAAAATGTGCCTTTAACGACTGTAAAACAGCCATTTGCAAAATTGGTAAATAGGGCATATGATATTCTTCAAGGCAACCATTTGGACCAAAATGATTTTATAGGTGAACTTCAAGTGCGAGAATCATGTGGATGCGAGCAAATTGTCCAAGAAGCTGATACAGAAGCTATTGAAAAGAACTTTTACATGGGCAAATACAACAACTCATTATCCCATTATAATAGAATGATCTATATGGCTACACACTTTACAAGTGTCCTAAATCTTGAGAGCCTCAAAATCAAACTAATAGATTACTTCAACACTTTTCATGGTTCAGAGATTTATCTGTGTTTATTTGAACAGGGGAAAATTGATATCGTAGATCCTTTGAAATTCGAATATCCTGAACATATGAGATTATACTTTGGATACAATCACGGTGAAGTGTTAAAAGAAGAAAGTTTCCTTACAAAAAAAGGTTTGCCAGACTCGATATTCAAAAGAAAATATTCGAATTCTTTTCTGATATATCCAATTTTATTTGACAAGACTTCATATGGTTACATCGTATGTGATGATAAAACTGCCGAAGACATGAGTTTCATTGTGCTAAAGAATATATTAGACACAGCAATTAGTAGAGTGGACATATATGATCAGATTGAATCCTATTCTAAAAAGATGGAAGGGTTATCTCTTAAAGACCCATTAACTGGGATTTTAAATAGACGTGGTTTTGATAACATGACAAGAAAAGCTTTTGCAAGCCAAATCTTAGCTGGAAAAAATCCGAGTATTATATATTGTGATGTGAATAACCTCAAAAAAATAAATGACACTTATGGACATGATGCAGGAGATCTTGTTATAAAACAAGCTGCACTCACACTTGAGCAGTATTTTAAAAATGGCGAAGTTGTTGCTAGAATTGGTGGTGATGAATTTGTTGTCTATATCGAACATGTCACAGAAAATTCAATTGCAAGTATATGTCGGGATTTTAAGACGTTTATACACTCTCATAATATGGACTTCAACTATCCCTTTACTTTATCGATGGAAGTTGGATTGAGTGTATACTCTAATTTGGAAAATCAAAGTTATGATATCTTGATGAAGCAAGCAGATCTTGCCTTATATGAGAAAAAATACAACAATCGGAAATAATCATGATGGCTATCGAAGCACATAATTAACACATTCTTGAGTCGTTTCGACTCATTTTTTTTTGACTTTTTTAGTGAGGTATCTGTATGTCACACGCCCATACCTAATAGATTGTTATATCATTACGGCATTTTAATCATAATAAAGAGTTAATACATATAAATTGAGTATATATAAAGTAGGTCAAGAAGGAGGCTGACATGAAAATAACTTATTTTGGATACAACTCATTTGTCATTGAAGAAGCTGACATAAGTATTGCAATAGATCCTGGGGCAAGCTTTTATATACCAGACTTTTTTAAGACGATTATCCCCATTGACAGATGGCATGCATTAACACATATATTGGTGACTCATGGTGATCCGGATCATTATTGGCATACGGACAGAGTCGCAAAGGCATCTGGAGCTTTTATAGTCTGTAATGACACAATAATCAAAGGAGATCAGATGATTGGTCCACGAAAGAAGGATGTGGGTCTGGTTAAAAAACTGGAAAATACAGTTGGCATTTCAGTTGGAGAATCCAAAGAAGTTGGGACCCTTAAGATACAGGGTATTAAAACGGTACATGGTCCGTTAAATATAAAAATTGGTCCCTTTAAAAAGACTGTTCGTCCTGGTCCGGATGAAAGAATCGGATATGGCGCCATAGGTTTTCAGTTTGAACTTCATGGTTTATCGTTTGTTAATTTGGGAGATACACTTCTTATGAAAGATGATTGGATAGATATAAAGAAGCCTGATGTACTGATGATTCCAATCGGAGGTGAATCGGCTGGAAATACCATGACCACAGAGGAAGCTCTCATAGCAGTTCAATCTATTGAACCGGGGCTTGTAATTCCTTGTCATTATAATTGTGGCGGATTTTTCTCGAAATGTTACAATCCTGTGGATGGTGATCTATTCAAAACGAAAGTTGAAGAAATGGGTTTTAAATGTTCAATTCTTAAACCTGGTGAGCAGTTAATCTTGAAGTAGACCAGTCAATTAATTAAACTGCTTAATTAAAATAGCATGTCTATAAAATAAAAGCCTATTCATACGAAGGGGCTTTCGTAATTTTTGAGAAGTTTTATAAATTACTGTAATGATCAAAGAGAATCTTGTGTATAGCATAATTTGAGTAAGGTGATTCAGCTGTATTTCATGAACTACATGCAATTTTCTAGAAATATTATGTATGGTTTTTAAATCAATGATATAATATTATCTAAAGGAGATACTTATGTTTATTGGTGCATTGATAAGAGCAAAACGAAAAGAATTCGGATGGTCACAAAGTTATTTATGTAAAGGAATATGTGTTTCATCACATTTAAGTAAAATAGAGAATGGTGAATTTGAGCCGACTGATGATATCAAACGACTGATTTTGGAAAGATTGAATATCAGTGAGCAATTTGATGAAGATTATATTGAAAAATATCAAAAAGAGATAAATGAATTTCATCGATTATTTTTCTTTTTCTATAAAAAGGAAGCCAGTGAGAAAGTTTCAAAGATAAAAAAACAGGGTTCTAAATTAAAATATTCACCACTGCACTTAGACTACTATTTGGTGTGCTATGCGGATTATGTAATTAACAATAACCATAACTGTAAAAAAGCAAAAGATACTTGTTTATATCTAGAAACACATTATGATCTTATGTCGGATAAACATCAGTATTTTTTTGAGTTCTATAAAACCTTTATAGAAACAAGTGAGTCGAATCAACTTGAAAAGTTATCCAAACTTGATGGTAACGGTCAAGTGGTCTTTCGGTTGAGTCGTCGATATGAAGCCAAAGGGATGTTTTATAAAGCGCTTGAAAGTGTTGAAGTTGCTAAAGATAAGTTTTTGATGAGTGGTAATTTAAGAGGTCTTTTTCTATCTCTACTATTCAAAGGGAGTTATCTCTTTAACATGGCGTCTTATGAAGACGCCATAAGGGTTTATCAAGCCATTGATAAATTGGTGAACTCTTCAAAATCCTCAGATCCATACATAAATTCTTTCAAGTATTTTGCTCTGAGCAATATAGCCGATTGTTATCTGAAATTAAATGATTTAGAACAAATGAAAGATTATGCTTTATTGGCCATCGATTCAGAAAACATTGATGATGACAAGATCTATGGTGTTTTTCCATATATTCTTATGTGTCACTATTGCCTGTCAAAAGACAATTATTCAGAAGCCGAAAAGTATCTTAGACAAGGTGAAAATCAAGTGACTTTGTCTCAAACGCAGGATAGAAGTTATGAAATTTATCAATTGAAAAAGTATAGGATGATGATAGAGGATAAAGACTATTCTAAGAAAGCTTCCTATTTGGAATTGCTGCTTGAAATGAAAGAGAGTATGATTTCCAATCAACTGACTCATCTGGTTCATGCAGTGAACAAGGAGTTAGAAACTTATTATATCAATCATAGACAATATAAGAAAGCATTAGATGTTACAAAAAAAATATAAGTCAAAAGGAATACCTTTATAGAAGATAAACTGGTTTAGGCCGGTTTTTTTTATTAAAAAAAGTACAATATAAGCTTGTTTAAGATGTAAAACATCTACATATTTCACAACTGAATTCACTTAGTTTATCAATCATTATTACTTATAATAGTAATAGAGAAGGGTATAAAGAAATAGGAGGTGAACGGATGAAAAAATTAGGTGTTATGTGTATCTGTATATTAATGATAGGGTGTTCAAATGATAAAATGGTGGCGAAAGATTTGCATAATGATCACGAGGTTATTGAATCTGTAAATGAGGTTGATGTTCCACTAGAACATATCATCTCGAATCTAGAGATGGTATCTCAACAGAAACTGCATCATGATAGAATCTGGACTTCTGATAGCAATAGTGATTTTGTAGCTGTTGGCAGTAAAGATGGGAGTATTTCTCTTTGGTCTCATGATGGCCTTTTAATCCATCATAAGCTTATTCATTCTAAGCGAGTAGAAGAAGTAGAACTTCGAAGTGCCATTTATTCAATTGGTGATGATAACAAACTGTATAAAACGGATTATGAAACCTTTGAAACACAGCTTCTCTATGAAGGGGTAACCAAGGAATTTTCGATCAACAAGGATGAAACTTTGATAGGTATTTCGTCAGGTGATGCAGTCAAAGTATTTGATTTAACGGATTTCAAAGAGCTGTATAGCTTTGATTGGCATGAAGGATGTTTCGATTTGAGATTTAGTCCTGATTCTAACCATATCTATAAAGTTGGGCATGATGGGACTGTAGAAAAATACGAAATAAAAACAGGAGATGTTTTAAAGGTGTACGAGGGGCTCAACTTTGATGTGCATTGTTTAGAAGTGTCTAAGGATGGTCGTTACATTGTCGCAGGTGCAACGGATCAGAATGTTGCCATATGGGATGAATCGGGAGAGCTGATTAAAAAGTACCGTCATTTGGATGGTCTATATGATGTAGCGATTTCTCTAGACCAGAAGTATGTGGCTTCGGTTGGAGTAGATGGCAATGTCTTTCTGGTGTCTTTAGAGACGGGTGATTATATCAAACGTATTCCAGTTGCTACAGAACTTCATACCGTCTCATTTACAAGTGAAGGACTTGTTACAGGCGGATATGATTATGACGTCTATTTTGCAAGTACAGTAGATTTCAATCCAAATCAGAAGATTACTGTGGATAATTTGGAAGACCTCACATTATTAAAGGAAATCAAGGCTCATAATCAGTCAGCATTTGATTTGGCAATATCTCATGATAACAAATATATTGCGACTTCAAGTTTTGATAATAAATTAAGAATCTGGGACATAAAAACAAGCCAATTGCTACATGATGTGCAGATGGAAGAACTAGGCGTGACAATGAAATTTACTCTAGACGGTCAAAAATTGATCTATAAAGGCGAAAAAGGCAATTTAGTGATTTATAATCTAATTACACGTTCAACGGAGTATGCTTCTAAAGATAAAGGACTTGAAATAGGAACTTTTGCATTATCAGAAGACAACAAATACTTGGCAGTAGGAGATGAGTTCGGCAAGTTGACACTTATGGATTTTGAAACCATGGAAGTATTAAGGACGTATCAAGGCTTAGATCACTGGATCTTTCAAATTGAGTATTCCAAGGATATGAAAAAAGTATTCTTTGCATATGCTGGAGATACCAAAGATTTTTCAACAACAGCACTTGACTTTGAATCCTTTGAGAAATTATATCAAACAGAAGGACATGAAGGATACAACTATGATATTAAAGTGACGTCAGATTATGTGATTACTGCCGGTGCCGACCATATGATAAAAATCTGGGATATGGGAAGTGGTAGACTAGTCAGAACTCTTGATAAACATTACGGGAAAGTAATGGAAGTTGATTTGCCTTTAGACGAGTCATGGCTGGTATCAGGTAGTGCTCATGATAAAACCATGCGTTTGTGGCATGTTACAGGAGAACTCATAAAAACCATTAAACCGGAGACTGAAGTTCAATGTGTTCAGCTATCAGAGGATGAAACTTTTGTAGCGAGTATTGGCATAGATGGTGTCATCAGACTATACGGAGTAAGAGATGAATAAATATTATGAAGTAGCAGGAAAAGCGTTGAAGCATTATGGATTTGAAAACGTCACTTTAACTTATTTAACAGAAGAGACCAATGTGATATATCAAGTGACAACAGACCAACAACGTTATGTTTTAAAAATATTTGAAGAAGCATCAAGTTGTTATGAAGACAATATGGCGGAGGCATACTTATTAGATCTTTTGGAGTCGACATCATTAAAATATCCGAGACTGGTAAAAACCAAAGAGCATGAATCTGTTCTGAAAGTGTATTGTGAAGAAGAAAGCCGTTTCAAACGTTTGATGATGTATGAGTGGATGGAAGGTGTGGATTATGAAACACATGAGACCTATGATTATTTTGAAGAACTAGGTGAAGTCATGGCTCAGATGCATCAAGCCACTAGTGATGTCATACTGCCTCCTCATATCAAGCCAAAGAAATGGGACAGGGTTTTCTTTTATAAAGATGAAATACCTGTTTATCATATGGACAGGTATAAAGACCATGTATCAGATAACACTAAAAAAATCATGAATCAGGTTATTTTGATTCTCAATGAACGTTTAAAGTCTATTTATGAAACGAAAACACCTCAACTTATCCATGGAGACTTAAATCCTTGGAACATCAAAATCAACGAAGGAAAACTTCATCTCATTGATTATGAGGAAGCGTTATTTGGTTTTCCTGAACATGATTTGGCAACTTTATTATATTATTATCAAGTACATGAAACACTTGATTATGAACAAGTGAAGTCAGCCTTTATAAAAGGTTACAGAAAATTTAACACAACCCATATGTTTGAAGAGAAAACCTTGCAAACACTGATGATATCAAGACGAGTTAATTTTATGAACTATGTTTTAACAATAAGAGAAAATCCGAAAGAGTTTATAGAGTACAGTGTTACGTTTGTAAAACGATATATAGAAAGTTACGGAGGATGAAATGACTAAGGTATATTACGAGTACACCGATGATTTTTATTTGGACTTGGATGTAGAATTATTAATCCGACAAAGTGTCAAAAGTTTTGAAAAGTACCTTTTGAAAGTAAAAGATTTTCTGAATGAGGATTATCAAACATTTATTATGCATTTGGAGAATCATTTAAGACAAGATAAAGACAATAATATAATCCGGCAATATGAAACTTGCTGCAGAGCGTTATTAAAAATAAAAAATCAAAAGATACATGCAGATAGTTTTCATAAAGTAAGATTCCTACCTCAATATTTTAGACTGAAAGCTTTAGTTGATATAACTGGAAAAGAGAAAGCCATAGAATTTACCAAAGGATATATAGATGAGTTTTATCTTGGTATACCGGCTAGAGAAGGTGTGCCAACAAGTATTAAAGAGCTAAAAGATTTGCAAATCAAAGGCAATATAAAGGGTCAGGACATGCACTGGATTTCACATGATTTAGATGAACACAGTTATATGAATCTTGTATTTAAATGTAGAGTTCATGAAGTTTTAAAAGGGTATGATGCTGAATTAATGGAAGTCATAACTTGCTATCCGGATTTTTCTATGTTTAAATCCCTAAATCCTAATTTCATATTGACCAGAACACAAACACTTGTAGGAGGTGCTTCATATTGTGATACCTGTTACCATGACAAAAGGCATGGTAATTCTTTTGATCATCCTCCTATAAATACATTTAATGAGTGTCTAATGTATAAGTGAGGACTTGGAAACTGAAATAAATACTAATTTTGAACAATGAATGTATGGTAGCTGTGAACATAAAACAGATACAGTTAAAAGCCCTTTTAGATAGATGAAGACAGTCAGTCATAGGGCTTTTTTAGAAAGAATCATACTTGGGAAATATTTTTATCTTATTGAGTAATAGTCTTTTTTAAAACAAAAATTTAAAACGGTATTTAATTTGGTATATATAAATAGACGATTATTTTACTGAGAGGATTTAAAAGTATGTTATATATTACTGGGGACACTCACGGAATATTATCTATAAACAGATTGAATAGCAGAAATTTTCCTGAAGGACAGCATCTGACTAAAAATGATTATGTCCTGATTACTGGTGATTTTGGATTGGTTTTCTTGAATAATCATGTGGAAAAATGTTGGAGAAAATGGCTTGATGACAGTCCTTGGACGACTCTATTTATTGATGGTAACCATGAGAATCATGGTCTTTTAGACTCCTATCCAATAACCGATTGGCGAGGTGGCAAAATACATGTAATCTCTGACAGTATTTTTCATCTAATGAGAGGACAGGTTTATACACTAGCAATTAACGACTTCAAGGCAATTAAAATATTTACATTTGGTGGTGCCGACTCCGATGATAAACAATGGAGAACAGGTGCCAGTTGGTGGTCTAGAGAGATGCCTTCAAAAGCAGAATATGAAGAGGGCATAGGAAATTTAGAGAGACACAACTGGGAAGTTGATTATGTTTTTTCACATACAGTTCCGACTTCTTGTCTTTCTATACTAAATGACTACAGGATTATTCCGAGACTTCCCAATCGACTCACACATTTTTTACAAATGATCTATAATAAAACAACTTTTACCAAATGGTATCATGGTCACATGCATGTGGATCTTGACTATAAAATGGGAAAGGTACGGGCTATCTATGAGGATATAGTCGTTATAGACAACTAAATTTTGGAAATAATATTCTTTCTTATATAAAAGCTGACTCTATTTGGGTTGGCTATTTTTATGATATAATTGTAAAATAGTGTCAAGATAATATGAACTTCTACAATATTTATTTTTGCATTTTGTATGAAGAATGTAATAAGTTTATCTTATGATTGAGATAGGAGGTTTGATATGATATTAAAAACTAGAAAATTAAAAAAGCACTACGCTCAATCAGAACATGTTGTTAAAGCACTTGATGGTGTTGATATTGACATAAAAAAAGGAGAATTTGTTTCGATAGTTGGTAAATCAGGCAGTGGTAAAAGTACGCTACTTCATATGTTGGGTGGCCTTGACAACCAAACATCAGGAGAGGTTATTATTGATAACACACCACTGAGTCAAATGACATCTGATGAAATGACCATCTACAGAAGAAGAAATATTGGATTTGTTTTTCAAAGTTACAATTTGATAATCCAGAGTTTGTCATCGGTTATAGATTTTCACCAGAAGAGAACTCTGATCCGGGTATCAGTCTTGAAGATACGGATTACTTAGTAGACAGGTTATGTGAAACCGAACTGGATTATTTGCATGTTTCTCTAGGTCATTATGAACAGACTTCCATTAGAAGCGAAAATGACTTTGAGATGACTTTAAAGCGTTTGGTAGACCGTATTAACAGTAGGAAAATTTTTATTGGTGTCGGTAGTGCTGTGACGATTGATGATACACATAGAATGTTATCTTATGGCGTTGACATGGTAGCTATAGGCAGACAACTCCTTATTGACGGTAAGTCAGTAGAAAAGTGGGAAAAAGATGAAAAAGCCTATCAAGCTTATCAACCGAAACGAAAATCAGAAGAGCATATTCCGACTAACCTAGACAATATCATTATGAGCACTGATGGTTGGGTGCCGATTGAAAAGTTATAATAAAGAATCTTTTAGGATGTCAATTGACATCCTTTATTAATTTGTTTACACCTTGATTCAAATAATGAGTTTTAAAAAAAATTCAATCAAGAGAAAAAAGTGAGAAATGTCTATACATCATATTAATCTATTTCTAATTTTTCTTTAAGGTGAAATTAGTTTATTTTGTTTAAACTGTTTATAAAGGGATATTTTATATAAATGGAGGTTGAAATGAAAACATGTATTGTGACTTATTCAATGAGTGGAAATAATGAAAAGCTTGGTCAAAGGGTAGCAGATTCAATTCAAGCAGATCATATCGTTTTAAAAGATGAGAAAACAAGGACGATGGGAACTATTGTGGTAGATATGTTATTCAATCGAACACCCAAAGTAACACCTGATGTTAAGGTAATCGAAAACTATGAACAAATTATTTTGATGGGTCCCGTTTGGATGGGCCATGTTGCATCACCCTTGAGAAAGGTCATGAAACATATCAAATCAAAAGGATTGAAATATTCTTTTGTTACAATTAGTGGTGGTACTCTCAATAAGAATCCAAAACTCATAAACGATCTTAAAAAGAGAGCAGGAGAGAATATATTACTTCTAAAAGACTGGTATATTGCCGATTTGATGGATTCTTCAAATGTTAATATGAAAGATACCGGTGAGTATCAATTAACAAGTAGCGATATAGAATTATTATCAGTGGATGTCGTAGCATCGCTAAAAGACATTTATGACTTGTAAGTTGCCTGAAAAGGCAACTTTTTATACTTTTAAAAGTATTTTATAATTTAACTTTTTATGTATATATTTGAATATAATTTATAAATATTTGGATGATGATAAAGGAGATGAGACGATGAGCTTTGAGAAACTTAAGAAACAAATGGACTTTTTGATTGAAGTAGACAAAGCAAAAAATATCTACAGACAGAATTACATTACTGATGGTTCAAGAAGAGAAAATGATGCAGAACATTCATGGCATTTGGCAATGATGGCTTTTGTCCTGTCTGAGCATTGTGTCGAGGATGACCTAGATGTACTAAAGGTCATGAAGATGGTTTTAATTCACGATATTGTTGAAATTGATGCTGGTGATACGTTTTTATATGATGAGAAAGGTTATCTTGATAAAGATGAGAGAGAAATGAAAGCTGCTAAACGGATTTATGGCATACTTCCTGAAAAACAAAAAAATGAAATGATTGGATTATGGGAGGAGTTTGAACAAAGAGAAACAAAAGAAGCAAAATTTGCAGCTGCACTTGATGGTTTACATCCTTTAATCAATAACTATATGACTAAAGGAGCAGGTTGGAAAAATCATGATGTAAACTTAGAAAAAGTATTAGAGAAAAAAGCCTACATTGGAGAGAGTTCACCAGTGTTATGGACCTATGCTAAAGAATTAATTGAAGCATGTGAAAGACTTGGATATTTTAAATGATTTACACCGAATCATTCAAAAATTTTCCCCTGCATTGTTATAGAGCAATACAAAAAAATGAACCTTATAACATAGAAATCTGCCATTTGATGACAGCCCATTTAGGTATAAATAATTTTAAACATCTTTACTATATTTATTATAATGTAGTGAGTACATAATATAATTACCGGTTAAGACAGTTTTGGATAAAATCCTTTACTCCACTGATTTTCTGCAGAAAATTAGAATACTTAATAGAGAGGAGTTGGTCAAATGAAAAACACAGAGGTGTTTAAAGTTTAGTAAATGGCAGTGGTGTCTACATCACTGCTTTAAATTTTAAATGAAGTTTAGATTGGATCTAAATACAAGGAGAATTAATGGGAAAAATTTTATGTTTTATTTATGATACTATGGCAGATTTTGAAACTAATTTAGCATGTCATATGCTTGGAGATGCTGAGAAACATTCAATAGCAATAGGTTATGAGAAAGTTCCATATGAAGGATTATCGTATATGCAGTATATTCCTAAGATGACTGTAAAAGAAGCACTAGAATTAGATGATGTAGAGGGTTTAATTATCCCGGGTGGTTGGGAGCGTGAATGTAGAGAAGAATTAATTGAGTTAATCAATAAACTACATTCAGAAAAAAAGCTAATAGCTGCAATCTGTGCGGCGCCAGAATTCCTGGCAAAAGCTGGAATTCTTCATAATCATAAATACACAACAACGATAAGTGAAGAATCAAGAAATAAAATGAAAGACTCATTTCCAATAGAGAATTTTATTGAAAAAAGAGTAGTTGTTGATGAAAATGTCATTACTGCAATAGGCAGTGCCTATAGGGAGTTTGGTATTAGTATATTGGATTACTTTGAATCATTTGAAAATGACGATGAAAGAAAATCTTATATAGAAAAGTATAAGGGTTAAATATATACACCAAGGATAAAAATCCTTGGTGTTTTTAAATACATCTCATATTCCGCTTGATCAATATTACATGTAATTATATATCGTAAGATAATGTTAGTGCAGTTCTGCATTAACTTGGTATACCAGGGAATATGACTTCGAAAGCAAAACCTAAAAATGGATTGGGTGAGTGTGATAAAGTAGCTATTTAAATAGATTCTTGAATCTATTTTGATTCGTTATCTGAAATAAGTATTAAAGGTCAAGTTAACGTACAAGTAACCGTACAAGTTAAAAGCTATAAAATGTGTTTAAACAAGAAATCATATCGGGTAAAGAACTAATGGAAAGAGTAGTCATAAACAAAATTCTACATTTAGACAAACTTATTTACTGCCAGAAACAGTAAGATTGTTATGTCATAATGACAATACAGGATAAGTCGAACGACAGCAGAAAATACTTTAAATCAAAAAAAAATATGCAACTTAACTACAACACATGTGAACTAAAGGTCACTGCTCACATTAACAATTGGTGTTATGCATTGAAAGTAAATAGATCCAGTGAGATGAATAAATCTTGTTGGATCTATTTTGTATTAGGAATAAACTTGTTACCAATAAATTTGACATATATGAATTATAGGAGTAAAATAACAAGTGTTACGTAACGATTGTTATTTTTAAAAGGAGGGAGAATGCCACCAAAAGCTAAAATTACTGAGGAACAGATATTAGATGCTGTTTTTACCTTAACACGTAATAAGGGATTTGAAGTTGTTAACGCTAGAAGCATTGCCAAGGAACTCGGTTGTTCAACACATCCAATATTCCGAATTTTCGAGAATATGGCTGAGTTGAAAGTTAGATTCATGTCATATGTTGAGAAATACTATACAGATTTCATCACAAGCAATGTTGAGGGAGGAAACTCATTTCTCAGTATTGGTCTGGCTTATATAGATTTTGCAAGCACTGAAAAAAATTTGTTTAAAATGTTGTTTATGTCTGAAAACTTCGAAACAAATGATTTTATGAGTTTAATTGAAAATGAAGAAAACCAACCAATAATAAGTGCCATTCAACAGATGGTGGGCGTAAATGAACAAAAAGCTAAAAAAATTTATATCAACACTTGGCTATACACGCATGGGATAGCTTCAATGGTTGCTACAAATAATTTATCTTTAACAGAAATCCAAATTGAAGAATTACTCAAAAGTGCTTTCATAGCATTTAAAAACTAGGGGGCAATAATGTACGAAAAAGTGTGTTCGAAAGATTTAATGCCAGTAATTGTTATATGTTTATTAGCAGTAAGTTCAATAGTAAGTTTAATTTTAAGCGTTCCATCGATTTCAGGAATGGGTATTATTGTGGGCGTTGTCTACTTCTTTTGGATTAAGAAAAAAAGAAACTTAAGCCAAACAGAGGTTGGATTGAGCAGGTTAGGTTTGTGGCATCATATTAGAAACAATTGGTTACTTATTATTGTTCCTAGTTTTTTGAATATTGTAGCAATTATGTTATCTAAATTAATATTAGCTGATTATTTTGATCATGTTATTAGTAGGGTTGAAGGTGTTCTTACACTCGACAAAATGCCTGTTTTAATTATCCAGTTTATTATATTTGCTTTTGTTGAGGAACTTGTTTGGAGAGGGGTTGTTCAGCATAACATTTCAAAGTACCTAAAACCCGTAACTGCCATAATAGTATCGTCTATTTTTTTTGCTATCGCACATGCAGCAGCAGGTCCAATCAATATAGTCACTTACGATCTATTTTTTGTTCTTCTAAATAGCATAGTATACGGATTGATTTTCTATAAAACTAAGAATATATATATTTCATCACTATCTCATTTCATTGCAAATCTAAGTGGTGTGATGATATTTATGTCACTTATATAATATTTGCAAATCTCTTGTATTTACATAAACTAGGTAGAAAAACAGGTTTTTATACAGAGGACTAAACAGGTGGAGTGTGGTGTGGATTCCTTCAAATGAAATTTGTAAGGTTGGAAATAAGCTGAAAGAGATATTTGATAAATTAAAAAGCCCTGCCAAAATGTTGATGGTAGGGCTTTTTTGTTTGGTATCTGATTTTGAATCTAATGACTTAAATTAAATGTTTCACTTGTGTAATTAGTCTCATGGATATCCCACCGTAACATGTCTTTTCCTATATTTTATCTGTCTTTAAAATATTTTATTCATGTTATCAATCTATTGCCGGTAAATCTAATCCCAGTTCGTAATTCGTGTTTAGTTTTCTAATAACACTATTATATTTAAAATTAGGTTTATATAGTTTTCGCATATTGACATAATTCATTAGACATTCTCGTCCTTCTTCTTCATAACCTTGTTTGTATAATGCTCTCCCACGTAAGTTGTATAAGTCTGGCAGGAAAGCTATTGTACCATTACCAAGCAAATGATCAATGCCTTTTTTACTGTAAAAAAGACTGTCTTCTAGTTTACCTAGAATAAGATATAATCTAGATAAATTATATATAAATCGTGGATATGAGCTATCGGTAATTTTGTTGTGGTTCTTCTCAAAACTACTAATACATTCCAATAACAGCTGCTCAGATAAGTTATAATCGTTCTTTTTAGAAAGATAAAAAACAACTAAAGAGTTCAGAATTCTAAAATCTAATGGCTTAAGATTGTATTGAAATACATCAAACGCATTATCTATATCATATTTAATACGTAGTGTATCGAGATGGTAAGCTTCGCTTACTTCTACATCCACCTCTATGTAATGACTTAAACTTCCTCTTAACCACATCAATTCCATTCTGGCATGACTACATTTTGTATTAATAAGTATTGGATTGGTTTTGATCATTTTATAAACCGCTTGATGGTCATGGTGATTAAAAAGTCGCATCAACTCATCAATGGTTTGTTTGAGTTCATAAACTTCTTCCACAGTCGAGTAGGGGATATAATCGAACAATTCATTTCCGAGTCTATAAGAGAGTTCGGAAAGAATAAATGCACTTGGGCTGTTTTGATTGTGTTCTATTCTAAAGAGTTGGCGAACAGCACAGATACCATCTGCTAGCTGGTCTTGTGTCATGCCTTTGTTTTTTCTTATTTTACTGATTGCAGTACCTATATATATTCCCATTTTTCCTCGCTTATCAAATCGGACGTATTTGTCAATTGTATTAAGAGTATTATAGCATTAAACTGTAAAGTATAGGAGACGAAACACCAATAGAGGAGGAATTAATTATGAAAGTAACTATGAAAATAAAGGTATACGCTTTACTAATGATGTCAGTAGCGATGGCGGGTAACATGGCGGTAAGTGACGTTGATGTATTTGAAGCATTCTTTGGAAATGATGAAGTTGTATTAGCTCATGATGGTAATGGTGAAGATGACGGCTGGCATGCAGAGGAATTTGATTCAATGTTACATACATTTTAATAAAACGCTAGAAGGGAGACAAAGATGCTTGATATACATGACAATATAAACACTCAAATCATGCGACATATGAAGCCGAAGTTAGAAAATTTAGTATCACTATTTGGGTTAAACATAGAGAACAACGGTAAATTTTCAAATGACTTGATAGCTGAGTTAACACATCTCATCAGAGATATGCATACAAAACCGTATATACCTTTGGCTATGTTAAAAGACGATGATGCGGTATTTGTCATCAATATGGTTGATGAAAAGTTATATTATATGGATTTATTATATGGTGTGGAAATGTCAGGTAAAGCAGTTAATTCAAACATCGCTTCATATAATAAAAACACGGTGTTGTGTATTCACATCGATAGCAAAAGACTCATTAAATTCAATTAAAAATTTTCGAGAAACATCATTTCTATAAGAGTTTAGTCAATTTATAATCGCTTATTTAAGTTCGAATCTAAGGGCTAAAAATTGAACTATTTGATGATCACCAATAAATACTTGATGTTGCAATGTAGGAAGCGATAATTTGATATTGTTGCTTTTTTTATTTGTTTTGAATAAATGTATAAACTTTTATTGGTTTGCTGTTGTAAGGTATTAACATTTTGATGGTTATAGGTATGATTTGAAGGAGACATGTATCCTTTGACTTAATCTATTTTAAAAAATAATAAAGCTGATAAATCAGCTTTATTGCTATAGAATGTTAAGTCTGTTTTTGGCTTCCGGTAAACGTTCTTTAAAAGCGGTGTAAAAATCTTGGTCCTTTTTTAGTGGCATTCGATAAAAAGTATTGATTAAATATTCGTTGATTGCTTGAAGTTCTTTTTCGTCGTATACAAACTTGAGACGAAAAGTAAGTGCTTTGAGTAGTTTATACCATTCAAAAATAAAGATTTTGTTTTCAGAGTAATTATCTATATTAATCCACTCTTTAACTGTGATCGGTTTTAAATCTTCTTTAAAACAGGCATCTACTATTAAGACATATCTGAAACCATCATCTTCATATAATCTACCAAGAGGGAATAATCTGCAAATATTTGGTCGTGCCGAATGTATGATACAACGATTATTATGATTAAGGAAACTGCACTTTTCAGATGTGCCATGCATTTTCAAATAGGGTAAGGCAAGTTTGTTATTTGTCACGAGTTCAATTTTATCATCAAAAAGTTGATCAAAATTTGTGTTTAATGACTTAACCATTTCATGTATATCAAATGGTGTTAATTCAACCATTTCGCCAATGTTATGGCAACAAGCGCTACATCTGTTGCAGTTCTCGGTATCCACGTTGACCAAATCGTTTATATCGTATATTTTACCATCTGAAATACTTTCTAATGATGTATATGTTTTCATGATTTCACCTTTTCTAGCATCAAGCTATTGATAGATTATTATAAGTTTTGCTCTAAGTTTAATCAGAAGAAGAGAGGTTGTCAAACAAAATATTTTTAATGGAAATCTGTAGTAACAATTAAATTCAAAAATGACTTGAATTCTCTTTTTTGACAATAAGGACGAGGAATAATGCAATATAGAATTGGTGTAATTGAGATAATTATGTTGGAGGTTGTATGATAGCTTTTTTATTGATAGTAAACGATGATAAGACCCGGTCTAAACTTGAGAGTATTTATATACATTATCATAAGGATTTGTTTGTGACAGCCTATTCCATTCTTAAAGATTATCAAGAAGCAGAAGATGTAGTTCAAAGAATGATTTTGAAACTACACAGTAACTTGGATAAAATAACTGAAATAAAGTGTAAGAAAACAAGGGCTTATTTGGTTACTATAGTAAGGAACCTTAGTTATGATGCATTCAATCGGAAAAAAGGTATCATCTTTATGCCGTTAGATGAAAAGAATAATCTAGGTATAGATGATGAAATCTCTTTGGATGAGTATGTCATAAATATTGAAAACAGTAAAGAGATGGCTGTTTTTCTCAGTGATTTACATCAGCCGTATGCAGACGTCATTATGCTTAGGTTTTATCACGATCTTTCGATAGCGGAAATTGCTGAATTATTAAATATTACAGAAAATAATGTGAGTGTTAGAATCAATAGGGCATTGAAAGCATTAAAAAATATCTTTATAGAAAGGGGGAGTTCTTTTGAAAAGTCAAACTAAAGAAGAACAGGATCGTATTTTAAAACTAAATAAAACAGCCCTTTATGATATCGGTTATGAACATGTGAACAATATCAATGAAGAAACAGATCGAGTGTTGGAAGAGTATAGTGATATAGAAGTCCCCGAGAGCTTAACTATTTGGTTTGATAATCATCAAGCCAGATATAATAAAAGAGTTAAGGCCGCTAACTTCAGAAGCCGTTCGCTCTTGTTTGGTAAACGAGCTGCAATCTTTCTTATAGCTATGACAATACTCGCTGCGACTGTTACGATGAGTGTGGAAGCTTATCGAGTTAAGTTCTTCAATATGATGATTGATATAACTGAAGAATACAGTGCAGTTAATCTTAATGAGGAAACGACCACCGAGTACTTAAACGAGTTGCCAGAAGACTGGGAGAATTTTTATTATCCGACAATTCTACCTGAAGATTATCAATTTTCAAGTGCACTTGAAGCCAATGGAACTAAATATATTATATTCAAGAACAGTCAAATGGTAGAGATATACTTCGTACAAGGCGTAATAACTGCAAATTTCCAACTCGACTCAGAAAATGTGGATGTCGTTGATATAAGTGTTAATGATCAAGAAGGACTACTGATTATCAAAGAAACTTCAAATATCATCAGCTGGCATGACAATCATCAAAGTTATTATATTCAAGGAAGTGTTGATAAATCAGTGCTGATGAATATTGCTGAAAGTATTATAAAAAACAAATAAAAACTTTTCAAAAAAGTGTAAGATATCCTCCTTTTTCAGGTTTTATATATAGAGCCTAAAGAAAGGAGGTGTTTTATTATGCAAATCAAAAGAGTTTTGATGATTATATTAGTTCTGACAATGTTAGCGGTGCCGACCTATGCAAATGAAAGTAAAGTCATACAAGAAGAAAAAATAGATGTCAGCAATCCAACGACTAGATTTTCAAATATCAGTGTGTTTTACAATGTATTTGAGATTACAAGTGGTGGTAAAGCCTTATTAACGTCTTCAATTACATCAAGAGGAACAGACAAAATCAAGATTGTCACATATCTTCAAAGTTATGAAAACAGAAGATGGGTAAACATTAAGACGTGGTCAACAACGCAACCGGGAACAATTTGCGTTCTTGGAGAGCAGTGGTATGTCACGAGTGGTCATCAATACAGAATGAAATCTTATGCTTATGTGTATAAGGATAATCAATTCTTAGAGAGTACTGTTTTTACCAGTAACACAAAGTTGTATTAAATGATATTTTAAGAGATGATAGGAGAATATTATGAAAAGATTTTTAAGTTTGCTGTTGGTTTTAACAGTATTATTAAGCACATCAGTTTTATGTTTTGCTGAAACAAAATCAAATGGAAATGATGTACAAGAAGCGATTGAAAACGTTAAACCGATATATGTTAAACTATACAACAGCTTTTCTCTAGAAGAAAAAGACAAAGAACTTTTAAGGATTGGAGAGTCGTATGTTGAAGGTAATATCCTAAGTGAAAAAGACTCTGCGTTTATATTATTGAATCTAGAAGAAGCCAAGACTGTAAGAGACAATGCACCCACTACAAGATCTGGTAGTTCCAGTAAGTGGTATGACGTTTACAAGACGCAGTATGGTGTTAGAGTAAACCTTTACGGCAACATGGAACAAGATATTGCTTTTATTGCCGGTAGTAGTGAATTTGGTGGTTCAGCAGTTCTTTATAAATCAGAAGGAAGTATCTCCAAGGTCAAGTTGGAAATATTTCATACAGCATATGGATTAATTGGGACTTCAGCACCTTTTGTAGGTGTCTTATACAATGGTAGTGTATCAATGGAAAAAGATCATTCCTTAAGTACAACAAGGATGGATAAAACCATTGAATATGGATCGATTTTGCCTGTATATACGACCATGTATGCAAGAGGTACCGTCACCACACAATCTGGTGATGAGTTCACTATTAAAAGTAGTACATGGAAGAAGTTCCAGTGATGGATAGTATGCCATTAAACACAATCCTCATAATAACATTACTTGTTTTAGTGATAATCCTTATTGCTTTTGGTATTCAAAAGCTTAGAAAGTGAGAAATTAATTGAGTCGGTTTATAATTCTTATAGGAAGTTTGATTTTGTTAATTCTGATATCATATTTAATAGTTCGTCAAAAAAATAATAAAGACAAAACTTCTGATTCAGATTATGAAGCATTGATTTTAAAAGCACTAGGAAATGAGATTACAATTCTAAATTACAAGGCATTTGAGGATTATTTGGTTGTACTCTATAAAAATGTCAAAGATGAACTTAACCAAAAAATATTAAAAGTTCATCCGAATGCAGTTGAGTATGTGAGTGGATTGGACCTAGAGATTCAACTGTATTACGGAACAATTCAGAAGTACGGTTTTGAAAACTATATGATAATTACAGGCGTTAAGGGTTCGGGCAGTCATATGGAAGTGTATTTCCATGGTTCACTCGGAACCGTAAATACTTTGCATTCAAGGATTTTGGATATTGAAGAAGAGTATTTTATTAAGATAGTTAAACTAGATAGAAGTACAAGTTATCAGTTTCTAGTTGATTCGTCCACCAAGATGCTCGATGAAGTATACGAGGAAATTCAGTAAATCTATTTAAGACTCTCCATATGGATTAGCCATTTGGAGAGTTCTTTTATATAAAAATAATTAAATGATTAAAACAATAATCAAAGATTAAACGCTATTCAGTTTTTTTTCTTATATTTAGGGTATCGATAAAATATACGAAATAAAATATATTGATACACAGTAAAGGAGTCGCTATGTGGAATTGTATAAATTGTAATCATGAAATGGAAGATGATGTGTTAAATTGCACAGATTGTGGCAGTTCAAAACCAGATACTTTTGATGAAAATAATGAATCCGAAGAGGATGCAACAACAAAAATCTATGTACTAACTTCAGATGACAATACAAATACTAAAATTAGAAAAGATAAAAGAGAAAGAAAAAAAGAATTACTTAGAAGATATGGTGTATTAGTAGATCGTGATGCCATTAGTAAAGAAGAATATAAAGAGCTTGTTAAGAAGAGCAAACAATTAAGGAAACCTCCTAAGATGAAAAACTATAAAAGCATTTATAGGGTTCTAAAAATACTAGGCTATTTTAGTTTTGTATTTTATTTTGTAGCGGGTATTTACCTGGGCTTAGAAATAGAGATGGGTACATCAGATTCATTTAACTGGTTGATTGCTTCAACGTGTTTCCTGGTAGGGCTTATATCTGGAATGATTTTGCTTGGATTTGGAGGCGTTGTTAAGTTAATGGACGATATAAGTAAAGAAAGGAAAGCCTCATAAAAAGAATCAATAATGATATCACCACCTTTATATTATGCGATTAGATAAATTGTTATGAGAGTTCTGTTAACAATTATTAAATCAATGATCTGGAAGCTTGTAAGCTGTTGAACTCTAAAAAAGGAGTGTTTGTCTCAAACTATTTAAATTAAATAATGATATTGAATCTGGAAGTTGATTTCTGCATGTTGTAGAAGTCAATTTTTTATTTTGATAGTCGGAATAATCTTTCCAAGTCATTTATTGTGTATACTAGTGGTCTATTTGATTAGGCGCTAAAAAATTAAACGACAATACACACCTTTAACTCATTTCTATGAGTCTGTATATTTAATGAAAATATATCGTTTATTAATTCTAATCAATAAAAGAAATATGAGAAAAAAGTACATATAACTAAATTCTCGATTATACTAATTTTGAGGTGAACATATGAATATTAGAGAAGAGATAAGAAACAATAACTATGTAAAACCCACATCTGGTGTGTTAACTGACTTCTTGCAAGTAAATATTGTATTAATTGAAAATAAGTATGCTGATGAGTTTGAGCAATTTGGTAAACTCAATCCTAAAGCATGCCCTATTATCGAAAGAAGTGATGAAGCGCTTACTTTTAAAGAAATTGGTCCTGTTGATGTCAAAAGAGATGTACCTCGGTATCATAAATTTGTAGAAGGCTGTTTTGTAGAAGAACTGTTTGATCTAACGGATGAATCTTTAATAGGGTACATCGCTTTTGCAATAGGGTGTAGTTTTACTTTTGAAACAGGTTTAATAAACTCGGGCTTACGCTTGAGACATATTGAAGAAAATAGAAATGTAGCCATGTACAATACTGATATTGATTGTAATTCGACTGCTTCATTTTCAGGACGATTGGTTGTTAGTATGAGACCAATTAAGAAAAAAGATATAAATAAAGCTGTTGAAGTTACTTCAAATTACAGACGAACTCATGGTATTCCAATTCATATCGGTAATCCTGAAGCGATTGGGATAGCGGATATTAATCAACCTGATTATGGTGATGCAATTGCAGTTCATGATGATGAGATACCTGTTTTTTGGGCTTGTGGTGTCACAGCTCAGAATGTTTTAAAACAATCTCTCTCAAATACTTTTTACACCCATGCACCAGGTCATATGCTGATAACATATAACCACCTAAATGACATACAAGCTTTTGATGTTGTAGAAGCAATATCAGGTATTTTGATGCGCAATACACATCATAGAAACATGTCAGGAGTAACAATATTTAATGATATTGAAAAGTTTACAAGACAGTTATGGTCTTATAATCATATCATGATGGTGACAGGATTTTGTATCAGAACATCTATGACTGGTGAAACCGATGGACCTATGTCTATGTTATTGGTAAGAGCCTTAGAACAGTTAGATAAAACTGTGGAAGTCGTAACAGATGAGTATACATATGATCAACTGGAAATTCTGAAAGAAAAATTTAATTTAAAGTGTCGAATTGTTGATATATCAAAAGACCGCTATACAGTGCCTGATTGTGTATTAGCGATTGAGCGACCAGGTAAGCATTTTGATGGGAAGTATCATAACATGAAAGGTGTGGATCTATCAGACTGTGTGTGCGATACAGATACAATGATCAGTAGGTTAATAGAAGATGATGTACCGTTATATGCTTTAGGAGATGGTGGTAATGAAGTCGGTATGGGCAAACGAGCAGAATATATTAAAAAACATGTTGTAAATGGTGGGAAGATTGTTGCAGATATTGTAGCTGACGAACTACTGGTTGCAGGCGTTTCTAACTGGGGTTCATATTGCATAACCGCCATGTTATCCGTACTAGAACATAGGAATCTTTTGCAGTCTGTAGAAGAAGAAATAGAAGCTTTAAAACTAATTGTATCTGTTGGAGCTGTGGATGGTGTAACAGGTAAGAATGAAATGACAGTAGATGGTTACTCCTTAGATGAGAACGTTCAAATCATAATAGACTTACAAAACATATTAGATCAAGTTTTGTCTTGATCTTTTTTAATGTAAAAAAGAGAAAAACTAAGTTTTTTTAAAAATTGACCTTATACTATTTTGTAGGGGGAGTTATTATGAAAAAAATTATTAGTATGATTTTAACTGTGATGATGGTTTTATCGGGCTGTTCATCATATGAAGCTGTACATGAAAGAGAAGCTTATGGTAAAAATGGTATGGTATCATCTGGCAGTGCAGAAGCATCAGAGATTGGGTTACGAATCTTAGAAAATGGTGGTAATGCCATCGATGCAGCTGTCGCGGTTGGATTTGCGATTGGGGTATTAGAACCTAATGCATCAGGTATTGGCGGCGGTGGATTTATGCTGATTAGAACAGCGAAGGGCGAAACCGCATTTATTGATTTTAGAGAGATAACGCCATTACTCGGTGATTTGTCACAGTATACAATATTAGATGGTGAAGTGCAGAGTATGGAAAATCAAATTGGTCCCAAATCTATTGGTGTACCCGGTGAGGTTATGGGCTTACTAACAGCTTTAGAAGACTATGGAACTATGTCTAGAAAAGATGTTTTAACACCTGCAATTTCGTTAGCGACAGATGGTATAATGGTAAGTGAAACCCTAGCTTCAATTGCTCAAGGCAAATTTGATTTGATCATGTCAGATCCAAGTATGATGTCTATCTTTACAAGTGATGGACTGCCTTTAATGGCGGGTGATTTTATCAAGAATATTGAACTAGGTGAAACCTTAAATTTAATTTCAGAAAATGGTATAGAAGGTTTTTACAACAGTGACTTTACAACAACTTTAGTAGAAGGATTACAAGATAGAGGAAGTTATATTCAACTAGAGGATTTTAATACATACAATGTATTAAAATCGGAACCTGTAACAGGCAGTTATAGAGGTGTTGATATAATATCTGCACCTCCTTCTAGTTCAGGCGGTACTCATGTTATAGAAATACTGAATATACTAGAAAACTATAACTTAAATGAAATGGATCCATACAGTGCTAAGACTTTACATTTATGGTCTGAAGCCTATAAAATCGCCTATAGAGATCGCATGTTATACATGGCAGATCCTGCTTTTGTTGATGTGCCAATAGAAGGATTAACATCAAAAGCCTATGCAAAAGATATGGCAGCTCAAATAACGGATGCGGTGACAGAATTTAATGTACTTGATCCATGGCCGTATGAAAGTGGTAGTACAACTCATTATTCGATTATTGATAAAGAAGGTAACATGGTGTCTGTAACTAAAACAATCAATCATTTCTTTGGATCTGGTGTCATGGTTAATGGGATATTATTCAATGATGAAATCGCAGATCTGAGTTTTGATCCAGAGAGTCCTAATTTCATTGAACCCGGAAAACGTCCGTTGTCTAGTATGAGTCCAACATTATTACTCAAAGATGGTAAAGCATTTGCAAGTTTAGGCACACCAGGTGGTAAACGCATTATATCAACTATTCCATGGATTATCAGTCAACTCGTAGATTATGATAAAAACATACAAGAAGCAATAGATGCCAGTCGTATAGCACAATATGAATCGGGGCCACTATACATAGAAGGCGAACTTGATGAATCAATTCAAGTTGAATTAATTCAAATGGGTCATGACTTATACTTTAGAAAAGAAAACGACTTATTCTTTGGAGGTGCACAAGGTATTCTAATACTAGAAGATGGTTACTTACATGGTGGTGCAGATCTTAGAAGAGATGGCTATGCAAAAGGTTATTAAGTTTAAAAGAGAATAAAGAGAAAAATGGTGAATATGAGAAAGAATGATTATTTTAAAACCCTCATGGTACGATGAGTTTGTTCTTAAATATGAAGGGGGAAAAGAATGAATAAGAAAATGAGAGTATCAAAATATTTAACGTTTCTATTGATAGTGACGTTAATGTTAAGTTTTACTTTTACGGGCTGTAACAGTACTGCCAATGTAAATGAAGCACCGATAGAGGTGGCAGAAGTTGAAGAGGTTGTATCTGAAACAACAGAAGTTGAACCTGCAGAAGTAGAAGTTGTACAAGAGGGTATCATTTTAGAAGATGCGATTAAAGATTTGTCAGTAAGAGACGCTGTTGGTTCAAATGGTGTTGTTGCAACTGCAAATGCATATGCTTCAAAAATTGGATTGGATGTACTTAAAAATGGTGGCAATGCCATTGATGCAGCAGTAGCTATTTCATTTACACTTGGATTAGTAGAACCAAATGCATCAGGTCCTGGTGGATACGGTACAATGTTAATTCATGATGCTACAACTGGAGAACAAGCTTACCTAGATTATATGGGTACTGCTCCAGCAGCATTAACACAAGAAATTTATGAAACTTACGATTCAAAATCAACAGAACCAGATAGAAGAACGGGTAAAGCTGCTTTGGTACCTGGCGCTATTGATGGATGGTTAAGAGCTTTGGATGAATACGGCACAATGAGCATTGATGAATTATTAGAACCAGTTATCGAATTATCTCGTGCGGGTTATGAAATTTCACCTCATTCAGTAGAAGTCTTACAAGATTCATATGAATATTTAATGATTTATCCAGAAACAGCAGAGACATTTTTAAATGATGGTCTGCCATATGAGGTTGGTGACATTGTTAAGAACGAAAACTACGCTGTATTGTTAGAAAAAATTGCTGCTGAAGGTAGAGATGGTTTTTATACTGGTGAAGTGGCACAATCAATAGTTAATGCAGTTCAATCAACGGGTGGTTTAATGACAATGGAAGATTTATCGACATATGAATCAAAGTGGAGAACCCCGTTATCAATTGATTATAGAGATTATGAAGTTATTACAGCAGCACCTCCATCAGCTGGCGGAGTAGCCTTATTAGAAGGTCTTCAAATCTTAGAAAACTTAAATATGAAAGCACTTGGAGCCAATACAAAAGCATCACTTCACTATATCTCTGAAGCTTTAAGATATGCACATGCTGATAGATACAATTTAGTTGGTGATCCTGATTATGTGGAGACTAATACTGAGTCGTTATTAAGTGATGAGTATACGAAGTGGGTATTCGAGAACATGGTTCAAGAAGAAACGGCTTCAGAAGATTATAAAACAGCACCACATGATGAATATGAGTCAGCTCATACAACTCACTTTACAATTATGGATGCTGAAGGCAACATGGTATCTATGACAAATACAATCAGTTTATATTACGGTTGTGCTTTGGTTCCTGAAGACTTAGGTTTTGCACTTAACTCTGCAACATTTAACTTCTCAAGAACTTATCCAGTCAACCAAGTTTTAGGTGGTAACAGAGCGAGATCAACTATTGCTCCAGCTTTTGTACTAAAAGATGGAGAATCATACATGGCAATCGGTACACCGGGTGGTGGTAGAATACCTGGAACGGTACTACAAGTCATCGTTAACGTTTTAGATCATGGCATGACTATTCAAGAAGCTATAGACCTACCAAGAATATCTCAATTAAATAAAGGTGCTTTATATATTGAGGGTAATTTCGAAAAGCAAATGATTTTAGATCTTGAAACGATGGGGCATAAAGTGACGGTTCAAGGTGTGGATGATGAATATTTTGGTGGTGTTCACGGCATTATTAGAAATTTGGAAACTGGAGAAATGCACGGTGGTGCTGATAGAAGAAGAGATGGAAAGGCATTAAGCTACTAGGAGGAATCATGCAGATACAACTAATTATATTTCTAGTAATGGTCATTGTATTTGCCTTAGGATGTTTTAAGTTTAAACTTCCTGTAGGGATTTCAATGATGCTTGCTGCAATAGCTGGCGCCATCTCTGGTGGATATGGTATTCCAATCAGACATCTAGTAGAAGGTACATTCGGATACTTGGATACGATTTTGGTTATTGCTACTGCAATGATTTTCATGAAATCCATACAAAAATCAGGTGCTCTTGATGCAATAAGTGCATTGTTTATAGAAAAATTTCACAAAAGACCAGTCGTATTGTTAGTGTTTCTAACATTAGTTGTAATGTTCCCAGGTATGATAACAGGTTCTACTACGGCATCTGTTATCACAGCTGGTAGTTTGGTAACACCTGTTCTAATAGCAATGGGTATTCCAATGGTAGAAACGGCAACTATTATTGCAATTGCAGGTTTATTAGGAATGATAGCACCACCAGTAAACGTACCAGTAATGATCATTGGTGGTGGTGTGGATATGCCTTACTCAGGTTTTGGATTGCCACTTGCTTTAATGACATTCCCGCCAGCAATTTTTTCTTCAATATTCTTAGGAAGAAAATATGTGAAGGATTTTAAAATCTCGGATTTAGAAGGCAAAATTGATTTTGATTTAAGAAAAGACTTGGGAATAAAAGTATATGTTCCAATCTTTGTTCTAATTGGATTATTGATATCTGTTAAGGCTATACCAGACATTATACCTAATCTCGGATTGCCGCTTATATTCTTAATTTCAACTTGTTTTGCCTTATTTACAGGTAGAAAGATTAATTTGTTTAAAGTAACAAAAGGAGCTATAAAAGATGCTATGCCTGTAATGGCTATCCTGATGGGCGTTGGTATGTTTATTCAAATAATGACTTTGACAGGTGTAAGAGGGTGGATTGTTGTGAACTGTTTAAGTTTACCAGCCATATTACTTTATGTTGCAATAGCAGTAACAATACCGTTATTTGGAGCCGTTTCAGCATATGGAGCAGCATCAGTCCTAGGTGTACCATTTTTATTAGCACTAATCAGTAAAGATCAAATTATTACTGCTGCAGCATTATCATTAATTGCATCATTGGGTGATTTAATGCCGCCGACAGCATTAGCAGGCTTGTTTGCAGCCAAGATTGTTGGTGTAGAAAATTACATTGATGTACTGAAAAAATGTAAAGTACCAGCTATGGTTATATTATCAATCGGTATTCTGTTTATTGTCTTTTCTAAAGGCATTGCAGGTGTACTTCTATAGGAGGATCAATGATTACCATAATTTATAGATTGATTGTCCTGATCGTGTTGATCTTCACAATCATAGATTTATTTGAAAAAAAAGAGTTAAAGAGTCAAGCGATGACGGCAATGGTCATCATTCCGCTTGTTCTTAGAATTATGATGATAAAGTAGGAGGATTATGAAAGGTAATAAAGTATCAGCAAGTATTTTCCTTGTAATAGCGCTTCTATTTTCATCAATATCTGCATACTCATTTATGGCTATGCAAGAAAACGAAGTTATTTATGAAGGACCAAATAAAACTGAAGTAAGAATGTTAAGCGACTACAATCCCAGTTTAAAAGGGACATCAGGTGATACTGAGGTTTATGTGTTAACTGGTGATGAACCAGGTGGCAGTTTGCTTGTTCTAGGTGGTACGCATGCCAATGAGCCGGCTGGTTTTTTAACTGCGCTATTGATGATAGAAAATATGAAAGTAGATGCAGGTACGATGTATATTATACCAAGAGCTAATAATAGTGCGTTCACACATAATGATCCTACCGAAGGATCACCAAGTCACTATAATATTGGTTCTAGAACATTTAGATTTGGATCAAGAGCAACAAATCCAATTGATCAATGGCCTGATCCGGATGTCTATATTCACGCTTCATCAGGGCAACAATTATCAGGTTCTGAAACAAGGAACCTAAACAGAGCGTATCCAGGTCGTGTTAAAGGAACATTAACAGAAAAAATTGCACTTGGCATTAAGAATATGATAGTCGAAGAAGATATTACAATGACGGTAGATTTACATGAAGCATCACCAGAGTATCCAGTAATTAATGCAACTGTTTCACATGAAAAATCTATGATGTTGGCTTCTATTGCTGTTATCAATATGGAACTCGAAGGTGTACCTATGGGTTTAGAACCATCCCCTATGAATCTACATGGTCTAACACATAGAGAACTTGGAGATTATACGGACACTTATCCATTATTAATGGAAACAGCAAATCCGTCTCAGGGACGATTAAAAGGTAAAACAGATGCGAATTTAGTTGTTGAAGGTATTGATCCAATTTATGTACAAGCATATAAAGCAGACAAATTATTTGTAAAATTTGATGAAAAAGGTCATCCAATAGAAGAACGCGTTGGAAGACATCTTGTAGGAATCTATGAATTTGCAAAGGCACTATCGGATCTGGAACCTGAAAACCAAGTAAGATTCTCGAATTTGCCTAATTTCGAAGAAATCACTACAAATGGATTGGAACCATACTTAGATAGAGATAATTAAGGTATAATTAGAAAGAGGTAAAAAATGAGGAAAAATATTATTTTATTATTAATAGGCGCGCTAGTTGTATTTAGTGTATTTGGATGTTCTAACTCATCAGCGGATAATGCACCGGCTGAGAACACAGTGGTTGAAGCTTCAACAGAAGTTGTTGAAGTAGTAGAATCTGGATTAGTAGGTTTAGGAGAGTCACCTATACTTGTAACATCATTCGGTCAGTCTGCTGATGTGGCTATGTTAAAAGCATTATTTGCTAAAACAGGTATTGAAATTACTTATGATCCAGTAGTTACATCAGAGGCAATAAGTGATTATAAGACAATTGTTATTGCTGCAGGAGCGAGTACGAAAGGTCTTGGAGCGGCTGGTATCAAACCTGAAGAAGAACTTGAAAGAGCTCAATTGATTGTAGATTTTGCTATAGCGAATGATATTAAAATTGTTGTTGCACATTTAGGTGGCGGTTCGAGACGTGGTGACTTAAGTGATCAATTTATTGATATTGCAGTATCTGAAGCATCGGGATTAATTGTTGTTGCTGAAGGTAATGAAGATGGGTATTTTAACACTGTATCAGAAGATAAATCAATTCCGCTTGCTGTTGTAGAAACTATTTCAAGTGTTGTAACACCATTAGAGGAAGCTTTTAAATAGATGAGATTATTCTCATCTGTTTTTCCACATTAAGGAGTAATATGAAAAAACTATATTTATTGTTATTATGTTTCTTATTGTTGGGGTGTCATCCTATAGAAGAGGTAGCGATTCAGCCTGATAGTGATATGGCAACAAAAGCTTATTATTACGATACAGGCATTGAAGGTAAAAATATTGTTATAGTTGGTGGTATACACGGAGATGAAATAGCCGGTTGGCAAGCCACTGATTTGATACGTCAATCGCTTAAAACATATATCTCGTCAGGAAAAGTGCTGATTATACCTCATGCCAATCAAATTGCCATCAATGAGAAGCGGCGTTATGGTGAAGCATATGGAGACTTAAACAGAACTTTTCTAGGAGATGGTGACAAAACATCTGTCGATTTATCTCAAGAAATCAGTGATAGGATTCGTGAATTTGAACCTGACATAATTCTCGATCTTCATGAATCCTTAAACAATTATATGAACAAACGATTAGGCAATACAATTATTCTTACTGATGTAAAAGATAACTTATTAAGTGGACTTGAGATACTTGATATAATCAATCCTCAAATAGTAGATGATATACCTTTTATCATAGAAACAAATCCACCTATTGGTAGCATCAACAGAACATTATCAGAGGAGTTGGAAATTCTAGTCGTAACAATTGAAACAAATCGAGAATTAAAACTTGAAAAACGAATTGAAGAACAGCTAATCGTAGCCACTTCAATTATCGAGTATATAAGTAAGTAGGGTGTATGTATTTCTTACCTATCATTTTAATGGTGATGTATTTTCTTATTGAAAAACTGATGACAGATCATCACCGCAAAAAAATTAAATATGTGATACATGTTAACGGTATTAGAGGCAAGTCAACAATTGTAAAAATGGTTGACTCTGTTTTGCGTGAAGCGGGTTACAACACTTATGCTAAAACCACAGGGACTGTGCCTGAATATCACATTAATGGTGAGTCTTTTAGGATCCATAGAAAGGGACTTTCTAATATTAGAGAACAAAGGAAACACTTAATTAAAGCCTCTAAATCAGGCTCTGATGCACTTATTATTGAATGTATGGCATTACGTCCAGAATCTCAGAAAGTATCAGAACAAATACTAAGGAGTGATATAGGCATTATATCAAATGTCAGGACGGATCATTTGGAAGTTATGGGATTAACACATCAAGATATTAAGGAAACTTTAAGATTGATGACACCTAAACACGGCATCTTAATAGAAGGTGATACTCTATCGGATACTCATTTATCATTTGACCATTTACATCAACAGAATGTAAATATTGCTTATGAAGTATCAAAATATTTGAATATCTCTGAAGATGCTTTTGCTAAGGCGTTAAGTAAAATGAATCCAAGTATCAGTAGTTCGTCATTTGATTTTCAATTAACCAATGGATTTACTGCAAATGATTTGGAAACAACTCAAGAGATGTATCAATCATTTGTCAATGATAACAATGTCAATTCAGCCATTTGGTTTAATGATCGTTACGATAGACCACTTAGATCAAAACTTCTTTCACAGTGGCTACTGACCTTAGAACCTAGTACTATTTATTTGACAGGTGATGGGATTAGGAAAAACAAAAGAAAATTGTGTAGTAAACATATCATCGTTACTACATTAGATGAAGTCAAATCAACATGTGTATTTGGTATGGGAAATATCAAAGGTCTAGAATATATATTGGAGTCCTAAGATGTATGAAACATTTATTGCAGTTGGTATTGTTATAAGTCTTATCTACAATGAAATAACTGATTTATCACCTGGTGGTTTGATAACACCTGGCTATTTTGCATTGTTCATAGATCAACCATTGAGAATATTATTCACCTATTTAATTGCTTTGATGACATACTTTGTTGTTAAATTGATGAGTAAATACCTGCCCATTTATGGGAAACGACGTTTTGCTGTATGTGTTATTGTGGCTATTACATTTAAAGTTATGATGTCTGGGTTAGCCTTACAAGTTAATGATACATCAGTTGTAATCAGTTCGATTGGTGTAATTATACCAGGCTTAATAAGTAGTGATATGCTTAAGCAAACAGTACTAAACACAACTGTATCGTTGACTATTGTAACAGGGTTATTGTTTGGTGTTTTGATTGTATTTAAAGGATTTGTATTATGAAATTAAAACTTGGAGGTTTTATCATACTCCTTCTATTAGTACTCTTGATTGCAACCAGTGAGCAGTCAAAAGTTAATGCATATAATGATATGATAATTGTTTCTACAAAATCACAAGAAGCCTTTCAAATCATTCGAGATTACAAGCTCTCTCATGGTATAAATTCCCCTCATGAATCAGGCATGTTGGGACAAGATTTTACTTGGCTTACAACAACACTAGGTTCAAAAGAATCTAAAACAACTGCAGCTAATCCAAATTTTGCTGCAGTTATATATTTATATGTTAAACAGTTAGATTTGGAACAAGGTGATTATGTTGCTGTAAACCTTTCTGGTTCCTTTCCATCACTCGATATTATGACTGCTATTGTTTTAGAACAAATGGGTTTGGTACCTGTCATACAAAGTTCTATAGGCGCTTCAACATATGGTGCAAATGATCCAGAACTAACTTATATTGATATGGAAAATATCTTGTTAGAAAAGGGAATAATTGAGTCTAAGAGTATCCTGTTTTCTAATGGGGGGCATAATGATACCGGAAGTGATATGGACAAAACGATACTAAATGAGATTGTATTAAGGTTAGAGTCTTTGGGATACACGCATTATTATGAAGATGATTTAGAGATAAATATTGATACTAGAATGACTTACTTCGCTGAGACTAAAGCGTTAATCAATGTTGGTGGTAATATGGTTTCACAAACCAAAACAGATTTTGGTTATTTTGATCAACATGGTTATGTTTCTTCAACACTTAGAAATGTTTCTACCAATGGATTAATCGGAAGGTTTTTGAGTACGAATAGAGATGTTATTCATCTGTTGGATATCAAATCCATTGCACTTGAAGCAGGTTTGCCAATAGATCCTGTTCGACCTCAAGTGGGTGAAGGACAAGTGTATTATACGACATATTATGATATTAAAATTATCGTTTTAATATGGATAGTCGCTTTATTAAGTATTATAGGAGAGTATAATGACAGAAGAATTAAAGAAAAGAATGCAGTGGCGAGATACATTTCAACATAATTTGTTAATTAGTGGTATTCTTGTTTTAATTGGTCTGATTCTTCCTGCAATCATCAGTGTGGAATCCTTTATGATCTACGATTCATTGTTTTTGTCTCTAGAGACTCAAAATCAAGGGTTGCTAATCATAACCGCATTTAAATTGGTTATGATGAACTCGATAAGAATTTTACCTGTATATATGGCCTCTTATAATCTTATAGAATATTCGAGACCAAAAGGTGATCATCTAAAAGAATGGCTTGTATATGCGTTAGGTCTATTACTCATTCCAATCTTTTATCAAGTGGTATTTATTCTGTATCATTTTAGATATGACTTTGGTATGCCGTCCATAATCATCATGATTTCCATTTTACTGTTCACTGTAAAAGATTTAAGTCACATAAATATCATAAAAAAATCCATGTTCGTGATACTGTTATTAATATCATTACAATGGTTAGATGTTATTCCACTCCTGTCATCGTATGGTTTTGGTGGTGGAGATGTGTCGACAGATGTAAAGATGTTCTCAGAATTACTTGGTGCTGACAGTGCCCTATCTTTTTCTGGTATATCATTTTTTATTATTTTTTTAATTAATGCACTCATGATATTTAAGTTCCTTAAAGATCAGGACACTGTAATAAAAACATTGAATCATCAAAAACAAATGGAAAAGGAACTGAACGAGTTAAACATCAAAAATCTGCGTGTAAGAACATCAGAAGAAATGGAACATTTAGTACATGATTTAAAGAGTCCATTAACATCCATTCAGGCATTGGTATCATTTTCTGAAATGTTATTAGAAGATGAAAAAATTATAAGTTATATGGGCAGAATCAATGAATCGGTTGATCAACTCAATGAAATGATTTCAGAGATCTTACATGAGAATAGGAAACATTCAACGTCGTTAAAAGACATATTTGAAAGCGTTTTATCTCAAATATCACCTGTCATTGGTTCGGATACCATCCATTTAACCAATCAGTGTGCTGAGACACTTATTGAAGTCAATAAAATTAGATTTACTAGAATGATCATCAATATAATCAATAACAGCTTAAGCGCAACAAAGCATATGAATGGTCAAATATTAATCAATGTCATTGATGAAGGAGAAAATGTTCATATTACCATAAGAGACAATGGTGTAGGCATTGCTGCAGATCATTTGGATAAGATTAAAGAAAAAGGATTTAGCACCAAAGGTTCATCTGGATTAGGATTACAGTATGTAGAAAAAGTGATTCATAATCATGGAGGAGTTATGATGATTGAGTCCGTGTTAAACGTTGGTACGACCACCACTATTATGATTCCAAAGGGAGAAGTTGAGTATGAAAAACATTTTGATAATTGATGACAATGAAGATATACTATTTTCACTCAGTGAGATTTGTGTATATAAAGGATGGACACCGTTTACTGCTACAAATGTTGAAAAAGGTTTAGACATCTTTAAAGACAATCATATAGACTTAATTATAATAGACTACCACATGCCAGTTATAAATGGCATGATAGGTGTGAAGTTATTAAGAGCCATATCGGATGAGGTACCAATACTTGTATTGACGGTGGAAGAATCACAAGAAGTTGCTGACTCATTTATTGAAGCTGGAGCAAGTGACTTTGCATTAAAACCCATTAAAGCACCGGATTTAATATCAAGACTCTCGGTACATCTTAGTTTTAAATACAAGAAAACCAAAAGTAAATCTCACAAAGGTTATGTTAAAGGTATCAGTGTGACAACACTAGAAATGATTGAGAGTTATATGGTAAGGAATAAAGAAAAAATGACCATTAGCACCATTTCAAAAGGCACAGGTTTAGCATATCAAACGGTTCATAGATATCTGCAACATTTTATGGATCATGGTGTTGTTGAACTTGAGCAAGATTATGGGAAAATAGGTCGACCCAAACAATATTTTTTCTGGGTTGAATAAATGTTAGTGATAGATCTGAGTTTTCTACTATAAGTACCAGTTAGTATTTATACATAGATATTGGAAAGATGAATATATTAGCCTGTTTAGTGAGCTAGAGTTGTTGTAAGTCTAGTAGATACGAGTAGTACAATGATGGCATCTTTATTGTTAGAATAAAAAATCTTTGGATACTTAAAAGTTCATCCATAGATTTAGCATCAATCATCAATAGTAAAATTGCTTATCAGTGATAGCCCTATCAAAATATGAATGACTTTGTAAGTTAAATGAAAAAGAGATTTCTTCTTTGTGTTTGTAGTATGCTAAAGTTTTACTTACATTAATAGATGTTAATTTTGAAATTTGAAAAAAAATGTTTTCCATCTTGCTAAGAAGTGTAGTATTATTAAATGTAAACTTTAAATCGGAAATGATGATTTGTTAGCTTTACAACTAAAAGGTAATCAACATGGAGGAGCAGTAATGAGAAAAGAAATGAAAGACTTAACGAAGATATTATTGGGAGGAGAGAACCTTTCTTTATATATCAGTGACGATATGCATATAGTAGATGCAGTAGCTAATAAATTTAATAACTTACTTGACATAAAACCGAACACTATAGATGAGTTGAAAACATCACATACAAGCAAAACACCAATTGCACCAATTGCTTTTTCAGCTTTAAGCCATAAGCCAAAGTTTGATTTTGTTTATATGAGTTTAACACCGGAATATGATAAAAGTAGAGTACATTCAGAAAAGCAAGTTGCTGGTGAGAAGTGGAATGATTACATCAACTTCTATACCTCTAACAAATATTTTGATTTTACCAACGAATGGAACTCAAGTCATTATACCAATGTGATTAAGTTATTGTTTGCTTTATATGAAGATCATGAAACGGGTAAGATTTCAATTGAAGACATAGAGAAACAACTTAATACAGAAAAGAAGTATATCTTTAATACCTTACTAAAGGATAAAAGTATTCTTTTCCCTTCGATTGTACCGTTCCATTCTCAAGGATTTAACACGAATATGAATGGTATCAATCATTTAAGAGACAATATGCCAGGTTATGATAAATATCTAGATGCATTACTTGATTATATCAAAACAAGTACTGAAGACAATGCCATTATCATCAGTAATAATTATGCTGATTCTAGAGTGGTTTATAGTCTATTGGAATCAGACGGTGCTGAGTTGTTACTGGATAATCAGTTGTTGTCAGTTCAAAAATGGGATTCGAAGTTTGCGGTTCTATTTAATGATCATTTATTTAGTAGACATGGTCTTAGAAGTGACTTTGAAATCGATACAGTAATGACACACATTACAACACTTTTAAAGAATGGTTCTGAAAATAAAGGCATCAAAGAATTAGAAGATTACTGTAAATCATTATTAGAAAAAAGAGAAGAAGAAGACCATAAAAGTAGAGGTCAAAGAATCAAAGGTAATAAGTTGAAGAAAGTAGCAGTTAAGAAACTTAGAAAAGAGAAAGTATTTACACCACCTGTTGTAACTCCAGCTCCGGTTGTAGCACCAGCCGCACCAGTAACTCCAGCCCCTGTTGTAGCACAGGTGGTAGAAAATACTGATGATAAGACAAATGATTAACTCATTGAATTAGAATCATAGAAGAATCGATAGTATGGATGTTTGCTAATATCTATGGCTGGAGGTTCTTTTTTTTTGAATTAAGAGTGTACCAACGATAGTGCTATAAACCTACTTTTACATAGTAAAAAACACCCAGATTCATAGAAGCTGAGTGCTGATTATAAATTTATTTGAATATGATTTTTTATATCTGTTTTATGACTGGGAGTGTGCAGGATAAAGTAAATATGTTTCTTTGATTGACTCCATTTCACTTGTGAAAATATCAACAATAGTAGGATCGAATTTCTTTCCTTTTTCTCCAATAACATAAGCAATGGCATCTTCAAATGTCCAAGCTTCTTTATAAACTCTTTTGTTTACAAGTGCATCAAATACATCAAGGATTGCTACAATCCTGGCACTAAATGGGATTTTGTCCTCTTTTAATCCTTCTGGGTAACCTGAGCCATCCCAGCATTCGTGATGATATAATGCGATTTCAGCTGCATCAGCCATCAGAGGTAACTTAGATTGTGTCAAAAGATTATAACCTATTTGTGTATGAGTTTTAATAATCTCAAATTCACCAGAGTTTAGTTTACCTGGTTTTAAAAGAACATTGTCAGGGATACCGATTTTCCCAATATCATGTAACATGGAAGCAAATTTAACATTATTAATCTGTTCGAATTCATAACCGAGTTTCTTAACGATAATCTCAACTTGTGCTGCAACTCTTTTAACATGATTAGCAGTTGTGGCACTTCTCAATTCAATTGTATCGCTGAGTACAAATAGTGACTCCATCTGTGAGTCCAACATATCTCTTTTGATAAAAAAATTGTCTATGCCTATTATACAATTCAAAAGATACAATCTTGCTAGGTCTACGTTGTCTTCAAAGTGATTAAGTGTTTGGAAATACAAACTTTTCCTGTCTAGAACACTTTTGTGCATAAAAATCATTTCATGGTTCTCTGTTACAGTGGCATGAATATTCTTATTGCTGTCAAGAACTTCTTTTAAATTAAGTTCTTCAATAAGTGCATCAATATAGTTGGCATTTAATTTTTCGTATCCTTCAAATGTTCCCGTTGCAGAAAGTATTTTTTTATACGAATGATCAATATGGATAAAGAGACTGTTTAAGGATTCTGTACTATTAGAGGTTTCGTTTTGAATGTTTTTTAGATTTTTAAGTAAATTAGTGATAAACTCTTGAAATGATCTCTCGTTGATATCAAATAAGTCACCAGTTGACTCAATAATTTTTTTCATACCATTCTGAGTATTAATCAAAGAGATGATATCTTGATAAGCTCTTAAACTACTGTAGACAGTTGTGAATAGTTTTTTTCGGGTCAGTTCGGATTTTTCCTTATAATCATTGATGTCATACTTTACAATAACTTCTTCTTCAAGCGCCATCCCTGGTTGACCTGTTCTAAGAATAATTCGAGTGTTTTTATTATTCAATTCGTATCTAATGTAATCAATGAGCAATAATCCAGAATCATCACTTTCCATGACAACATCGAGTAAGATAACAGCAATATCATCTGTGGTTGATAGTATGTGTTTTGTTTCACTAGAGTTGTAAGCACTCAGAAATGAAACCGGTATACCATCAAATTTAAGTGAATTAAGTGCTATTTTTGTTGCATGATGTATATCTTCTTCATCATCAACGATTAAAATCTTGTAAAAATTCCTATTGTAATTTGGTACTTCAATTTCATCATCTTCTATTAGAAAGTCAAATTCACTGTTCATTTTTCACCTCCAAATTTGATTTTGGTATATCAATCTTGAAATAGACACCATTACCGAGTGTACTTGTACATTTAATGGATCCATTTAACTTTTGCGTCACTAGATTGTAAACTATATTAAGACCTAATCCACATCCACCGCCATCACGCCTTGTTGTAAAAAAGGGTTCGAAAATCTTGTCTAAATTTTCATTTGCTATACCTTCACCATTGTCATTATATTCTAGAGTGATATGATTATCTTCTTCTGACATAATGATAGTAATGAGGCCTGAGTTTATTGAATGAAATCCATGAATTAATGAGTTGAATATAAGGTTTGTCATAATTTGATATAAAGCACCAGGATGAGTTGTGATGATAATATCGTCTCTACATTCAAACTTAATGGTATGACTGGTATTCTTTAATTTGTTGTGTAAACTCAGTAGGATCTCATCTACATATTCTTTTAGATTCACTTCACGGCTTTCATCTACACTTTGATCGACCGCAACTTGTTTAAAACTTCTGATTAATTCGTTTGCCTTATTCATACTGTTCAGAATGAGTTTTGATGATTTACCCATTTCATCAAAATAATTGATTAATGCGGTTTTGGAAAGTTTTCCTTCAGTCATCAGATCATTTTTATCTTTTGTAATATCCGTTATATGTGACGCGATGGTAACAGCGATACCGATAGGTGTATTGATTTCATGAGAAACGCCAGCCACTAGTTTACCTAAGGATGCCATTTTTTCAGATTGAACCAACTGTTCTTTTGCTTCTAGCAATATACGGTTTTTTTCAGTAATCTCTCGGGTTCTATCCTGTACTTTTTTTTCTAAGATTGTTTCGTTCTCCTTAAATTTAGAAAAAAGTTTTACATAAAGAATCACCAAAATTATTAATAAAATCAGTAATATGAGTACCATCAAGGCTGAATATATGCGTTGATTTTCTAAAGCACGATTAACTTGATTATTGGTTCTTGTATCGAACATTTCGTAAAACTGTTTAATAGGTCCCATAATCGCTGATTTTGCTACATTATAAGGTTGATCATTTAAAATACGTAATGCAAACTCAAAACGCGACTCGTTTTCTAGTAGTAAAGATTTATCTTCAGCAGAAAGTTTGTCTTCAATCGCTCTCATTGCCAATAATTCTAGATTTACAAGTTCATTAGAATTGTCTTCAGCCAATGACAATAAGTCTAGTTCCTCTGTTGTAAATCCATGGGATTTCATTCTTTCAACTAATGCCTTAGGTTGAGTTGTACTGTCGCTTTTTAAATGTTCTGGTAGTAATAAATCCCAATATATTTTCTCATAGTTAATAGGTCTTGAAAGTTCACCATTTCTAATCATTAAAACTTCAAAATATAAATCTTTGAAATAGGTATCACCTGTAGCAGCATACATTCTAACAAATTTTGTTAGATCGTCTGAACTTTGACGCAGTTCATCTGCAATAACATATGAGTCATATCTTTCTTTGTGACTTTGAGTGATGTTTTTTTGGCCCAATAAAAAGGCACTCCCTAATACAAGTATGACTACAAAAGTACATATATAAGTTAGAATAATTAACTGGGTAAAAATTTTAGTTGTCCATTTAATCATGTCTGAATCCTTTCAAGTAATGTGTATTATTTGAATACCCTTTATAACGTAGAATAATCATTGGAGGAAAATGTATATTAGTCATTTGTTAAAGCATTCACTTAGGTAAAACACATTTTCTTCTGATTGATATTCCAAAACAAATGTAAAGAATCATTGTTGAATTATTCCGAGTGTTTTGTAATCTTAAACCAATAATGACAGTTAAGTAAAGAAAAAGATGAAACCTATGAGGTGATAAAAGTTAAAGTGAATTACATTATTACTTAATAATATGTCATTCCATATGATTGTATGATGTAGTCTGTTCTAGAAACCTCACACACAGTAAATAAACATGTATACGTTGATATTACATTACTTCATACTAGAAGTTCTGAAATGAAGGTTTTAGGATATAGTCTGAATTTTTAGGGTGATAAATGGATATAACTATACCTGAAAAGTGAATTTACATTCGTAACCAGTACTTTACAAATAGGAAAGAAATCATTATTTTATTGTTTAAAACGAATTAAAATATGATTATTTTCACCTTCTACAAATATAGTGATTTATAAGGGTATACTCACTATGGTTGAGATGAATAAACTACAAGGAGGTAAAAATGAATTATTGGTATGGTGCTCAAAAGAAGATTGGAGATAAACAGAATTTATGTAAATTAAGTGATTATTTCACTGATGACTCCAAGGTAATTAAAAAGTCTGGTGATATGACTGTATTGCTTCGAAAAGTATATGTTGATAAATATTACGATTTACCATTATCGGATCCAACGTGGAAAAACAAGGGCAAAATAGGTAGTAATGATTTGATGGTTCTTACCACGTATACTTTTGATAAAGAACCAGAAATTGATCGACTACATTATTTGAAAAACAATACTAAAGAAAGAGAAATCAACACATTCTTTAATGAGTTGGTATTAGCGAAACAAGATTTTAGAAGTGATAAATTCAAGTTCAGGTTAAAAGTCTATGATGTTGATCGTATATCACCTGAGATTATGGAAAGTATTACGGCAGTTTCAGACTCCAGCGCAGTCATTTTTCCAGAACTTGGTGCGTTAACATTCGGTATGAAAACTGTTGCAGATAATATTGTGAAAGTTATAAATAAAGTTAATAAACATGACTGTATACTAGATTCGGAATTAATTTTAAGAAGAAGTGAAGAAAAATCTGGAGATTGTCTGTTACAAGAAGGTTTTTTTGTCTGTTTCAGTGAAAAACTGACAGATGAGGAAATGAATAATACATATTTACATAATGATTTGGTTTTACGAAGTAAGACAGGAGAAGAATTTTCCAAATCAAGTTATGGTATTGTCGAAGTCAAAAAGGAATATCAAGTAGATAAGACTTGGCAAATCGAACAAAAAGTAGCGAAACTTATGTCTGAGATTAAAGGAAACGGTATGTCTGGTGAAGCGCCATTACATTTCTTGAAAGATACACTTGAGGGGTATGCTAATTTCAAAAAAATTAAAAGAGGTAATGATATTGGGCAAAGAATAAAAGATCAACTTCAAGTACCTGCTGAGGAAATCGAATTATACAAACGCTTCAAGGCTGATGATGAGATAGGTCCTTACATTATTTGATTAATCTAAAAGCTGACTTCTACGTCGTGTAGAAATCAGCTTTTATTATACTAACTAACTTTATTTTTTTGCTTATTTTGTTGAGATGGTGATGTTAATAAAAACTGAGTATATCTGATTAAAACATATGCTACCATCAGTGATGCAAAGATAGTTAAACTGTTCTTTATAACAGGATATATAGGATTTAAGTTATTGGTTACGGTCATAAAGTTTGTAAATCCAGTAGCTGCAGTGGCACTAATTACAAATGGGAATGTAAAAGCTGAATAAGCTGGCACAAATGATGAATTCAATATCTTAGGCATTTGTACCAATGCGTAAATTGCCATGATTAGGGCTAGTCCTGCTAAACCATATATAGTGATTGGACTCTTATCACTAAATGCTTTTAAATAACCCATAAGACAAAGACTTGCTGGAGCAGCAAATATAATCAATGTAGGTACAGCGGGTACTGGAATTGATTTTATCTTTACAACTCTGTATATGACAATAGGTAGTAGGACCAAGTAACTTATTAAACCAAACCAGAAAGCGACTTGTCCTAAAGTTTGCATTTGATACGCTGGTGATGTCACACTTGCACAGACAATACCAACATACATCACAAAGTAACTTGGAAATACTTATTTATATTGAAGTTTAAAATATATTTTTTAGTAAAGACTACTATGAATACAACATGCATTAAAATACTTGCTAACCAAATTATAAGTGCAGTTGTACTTATATAAGGCTTTATGTAAGTTGATAACAACATAAAACCCATAGGCAGTGTTGCCATGACAGACCCCGCGACGGGATTATCAAACGCTTCTTTTAAAGCCTTAGGCATTTTAATAATCTTAATGATGATTAGTAAGGCTATTACACCTGAAATGATGCCAAGACTGTTTTTTAACACCATGCTATAGCTACCTAGTAAATTGCCTAAGGCAGCCAGACCTAACATAAGACCAGCAATCGGTAGGGGTAGTTTATTAATTACTCTGTTCATGTGATACCTCTAATTCATCTGTATTTATGATTTCTAATTCTCTTACAATTATTCTAACAGTACTTTCAGCAATTTCTCCTGTAAAGTCAATACATTGTGCTTTATGTTCACCTGAAGCCATGTCCATGCCTTTGGTTAAAATGCTACAGCAAAGCACTTTATGATTCTTTTTAAATCCTTCTTGTAACTCATAAGCAAGTGCTAATGTTTTTACGCTTCTAGGATCTTTTGTGTTTCACCTTTGGTTCTTCCGAAGAAATAACCCAAAGTCAAAATACCGCCAGATACAGCGCCACAGACACACTTAGATTTACCGATACCAACTGGAAATCCCGATGCCATAGCAATCATTTCATCTGGCATATCCAATTCAAAGTTTTGTTTTATTGATGCGACAATTGCCTCAGAACAATAGTACTGACCATTTCTGAAGAACGTTTCTGCATCTTCTCTTATTTTTTTATACTAATTTCTTTTTTCATATAATTATCCCTCAATATGTCTAAATCGGTGAATGGAAACAAAAGTATTCCATGTATTGAAGTAATCATAACATAGGGAAGTGAATATTTTACTAAAAAATATAAGTATAGAATGTCTTTATTCTTGGTGTATGTAAGATAATAAAAATCTGTGTTTAATTTTGGTATTTATTACTAATCTTGTCATTTGTGATTAGTGTAGTGTAATAAGATGGATATTGACAAGATTATAATGAGTAGTATAATAAGATTAGAACTCTAACTATGAAGGGGAAATAATGAAACTGCATTTAATGAATAAAATGGGAAGAGTCTATTTGACATGGACTAGAAAACTTCAACGGGAACTGCTTCCATATAAAATAACTTTAAAACAGCAGTTTGTCTTAAGACAATTAGAAAGAAAAGCCTTTCTATATCCCTTTCAGATCGCGGAAATGTTATATTGTGATCGTCCTACTGCATCGGTAATCATTAAGAACCTTCAAAAGAATGGATGGATCATTAAAGAAAAAGATCCCCAGAATGCAAAACAGTTCAGGGTTTCTATTACAGAAGAGGGTTTAAATAAACTGGAAGCTCTTAAGGGCATATCGGGACCAGATGATTTGGATCGATTTGATCCACTCAAATGTCTTAATTCTGAAGAAAAAGAACAGCTGGATCAGCTGATGATGAAGGTGTTAGAGCATATGGAAAAATAGTGTTGTTATCAATTTACTCTAGGTGATGGTTTCAAATTCATCTAGAGTAATATTTTATGGTTATGATTAGAATTCTAATTAAAGGAGAGTTGTCATGATATTTAGATTTAATGATGTTGAGATTTATTACGAAACAGTAGGGACTGGAAAACCTATATTAATGATTCATGGAGGGGGACCGGATCATCGATTGATGAAAGGTGGCATGGAGCCTGTATTCGAAACGGAAAGCCATTATAAACGTATATATTTTGATTTGCCTGGTATGGGTATTTCAACAACCTCTGACTGGATTAATTCTTCAGATGATATGTTAAATGTTATATTGGAGTTTATAAACTTTGTTATTCCTGAAGGTACTTTTCTGTTGGCAGGAGAATCTTATGGGGGTTATCTTTCAAGAGGTGTTATCAGTAAGCTGTCGAGTAGAATTGAAGGTCTATTGTTGTTATGTCCAGTGATTAAACCCCCTAACAATAGGGTTTTACCTGATAAGACAGTGCTTTTAAAGAATCCGGACTTGCTTTCTTCAATTGCAAAGGATGATAGAGATAAATATGAATCGATTGCAGTGGTTCAGGATAAGGAAAGCTGGTTACTTTATAAAAATAATGTAATTCCAGGATTAAATATAGCCAATTACGATTTGTTAAGAAGAATTGCCTCTAATGGCTATCCTTTCTCATTTGAAGTGGATTCAATCAATGCTAGATTTGAGAAACCGGTATTAGTGATCACTGGGCGGCAAGATGCCAATGTCGGTTACAAAGATGCATGGGGAGTTATGGACAATTACCCTAGAGGATCTTATATTGTTTTAGATAGAGCAGGGCATTGTTTGGAAATAGAGCAAAGAATGGTATTTAAGTGTCTTACGATTGAGTGGTTGTCAAGATGTGACGAGTTTGCAACTCAATTTTAATAGAACTCTCTTTATAATCAGACATAAAGTATAACTATATTGATATATTCACAACAAATCCCAAAAGGTAGAAACCATATGATTTCTACTTTCTGGGATTTACATCAAAACTGCCTTACTCATGTAAAAAGTTGTATCTGCAATATGGTAGTTTTGATATTATTGAAGATCCCTATAACCAACAACTTGGTCTCTACCATGATTTTTACCATAATATAAGGCATCGTCAGCTTGCTTGATAATGGTGCTTATATCGTATTTTGAATTATATTCTGTTACACCGAAAGTAAGTGTGATGTGAGTTAAAGTTGGTTGATTAAGACTTTCTAACTGTATCTCTTTTAAAGCGAGTCTGATTCGGTGAGAGAGTTCCATTGCTTTTTCATAATTTGTATTGGGAAGAATGATAAGAAATTCCTCACCACCCCATCGACCGACTTTATCATGAGCCCGTACAAGTTGTACCATGCATTGACTTAAGGCTTTTAATACTTCGTCACCAACATTATGTCCATACGTGTCATTGACTTTTTTAAAAAAGTCGACATCACATAGAATAAGCGAAAATACACCTCCGGTTCTATTGAATCTGGACACCTCGGTATTGATGATTTCCATTATTCCTCTACGATTCATCAGATTTGTCAGCATATCTATCTTAGACAAATGTTCTATAGAGTCCCTTAATTTTATTCTATCAGTAATATCCTTACCATTTGCAGCTAAATACTCAATTTGTCCTTTTTTATTGTAGATGGGATTCATTGAGAATTCTACGAAATGCTTATTATCTTCTGTATCATAATGTATGACGTCTTCTTTTATCTGTTCGCCATGATTTGCTTGATCGATGGCATCATTTATAAATTGAATCATGTTTTCCGACCAGTTCCACCAAGGAGATTCGCTAAAAGGCTTTCCAATGAGTTCGAAGCTCTCTTTGCCAACCATTTTAAGTGCTGTTTGATTGATGGATAAAATGTTTCCCTTCGTGTCAAGAACAGCCATCAACTGAACCGTTTGGTCAAAAACCTGCTTGAATTTTAGATTGTTGTTGTATATGATTGAATCTATTTTCAATTTTTTGAAGTAAACACTAATGGTAAAAAGAAGTGATAACAATAAAAGATAGAAAAAAACTTGACCTTTTATAACATCAAAATATATTGAAGACATCTTTCTGATGCTGATGAGTTTCCACGGCAGATTAGAGATTTCTTCAACTTTAATCAAATGTTTGTCTATGACCTGGAAGCCATCTTTCTGGGTCGTTTTAAAAAGAGTTTCTGAATTTACATTCATCTCCTTTACAAGATCGTTTAAATAAAATATCTCAGAGACTTGATCGTTATTATTGTATGCAACAACTTCTTGACTGTCGTTAACTAAAATGAACATGGTGTAATCCAACGCGTTTGATTTAATGATGTCTTCCAATTGAGTTAAGGTATAATCAAGGGAAAGCGCGCCTAAATAGGTATTTTTGTTGTAGACCGGCTTAGAGAGGGTTACCATTAATCCGGCACCTACTTGATCTGTATAGATGTTTGTAGTAACAAGCGATCGAGTCGGATTGATATCGGGTAATGTTAATGAATAAAAATCTTCTTCTAAAGTGGAGCTGACAAATAGATAATCCTTTGCTTCTACAGGAGGATAGAGGTTTATAAAATTTTGATTGGAGACAAAGTATATCCACTGAATACTTGGTAAATTAATCTTTGTAATTTCGAAATAAGGTGTCAACAGCATAGCGGTTATTAAATCTGATTTTAAACTGTCCGATAGGTTTTCTGGATTTCCTAAACCTGAAATACTGACTTTGTCATCTACTGGATAATAATATTGATTTGTTTTACTGTTGTATTCAAAGCTGTTAAAAAGCTCGATGTATTCTGAAGAAAAAGCATGATTGTCTCTTAGGACTTGCTCAAGCAAGTTTAAACTTTTGATACTGTAGTCCATGACATTATTGATGTTATTAGAGGTGTCTTTAAGCTTTACTTCAATTTCATTGAGGTTATCTCTATAAATTCTGCCCATATCCTTATAACCCAAATAGACTAACATAAGCACAGAAAAAAACAGTATCACTATATTTAAATTTGAGGTTTTACTTCTGATATCATCATATGAATCTTTAGTTAGATTGTTTTTTTTGAATGTTTTTCTGATTAACTTCATATAACCTCCTGGAAGTTTTGGGTTACCATACGCATATTGTAGTCAATTAGCCGTAAAAAATCAGATTGAATACACCTTATCTCACATTTATACCCAAATTTCACACTATTATCACTGTATTTTATTAAGAAGTATGCTGTTGAATTCACGATATGCCAGCATATCTTGGGAGTTAAATATTATGTTTCAAAATATGCTATAATACGAATGAGAAATATTTAGATGCATTTTACAATGACATCAGTGGAGAGTAGCAACTCACTATTGTATATTCTATACGAATATATAAATGACCACTTGACTAGTATGCAAAAATGCATTACGATAATACAATAATTGAATATTAGTGATGACTAGAAATAGTAGGTATAAATGATCTAAGAGAGGGCATGGTTGGTGAAAGTGTCTGTTCCGCTTTATATTGAACCAGTCTATGAGCTTTCAAGTGGAAATTAAGTATACTTGAACGGTAATACCGTTATAATATCGAGTGACTTCTTAAATGTTAAGGAGTAACTTAGGGTGGTAACGCGGAGTAACTTCGTCCCTTTTTCAGGGGTGGAGTTTTTTTATATTTTTGTTTAAAAACCTATTCATGAAAATGATGGAAAATCAGGAAAATCCTATTGAGTTAAGTGATAGAATGTGCTATACATATTCTTATTTGAGGAGAGTTTATTATGAAAATGTCAAAGTATTATGTACCTACTTTAAGAGAGGTACCTGCAGAAGCAGAACTGATCAGTCATCAGTTATTATTAAGAGCTGGTATGATTAGAAAGTTGGCTTCAGGTGTTTATACCTATTTACCATTGGCTGTAAAAGTACTTAAGAACATAGAAACCATTGTACGTAGAGAAATGGATGCTATAGATTCACAAGAGTGTTTGATGTCAGCGTTATGTCCATCAGAGTTATGGAAAGAATCTGGAAGATGGGAAGATTTTGGTCCTGAAATGTTTAGATTGCACGATAGACACAATAGAGAATTCTGTCTAGGACCAACACACGAAGAAGTATTTACAAATCTGATTCGTCATGAATTAAAGTCATATAAACAATTACCTCTTAGTTTGTATCAAATTCAAACAAAGTTTAGAGACGAAAAACGTCCTAGATTTGGTTTGATGAGAGGTCGTGAGTTTACGATGAAAGATGCTTATACTTTTGATAGAGATGAAGAAGGCATGAGAACATCATACTTTGATATGTGGAAAGCATATGAGAACGTATTTGATAGTTGTAACTTAGATTATAAAGTTGTAGAAGGTGATTCAGGCGCTATGGGTGGTAGTGACTCACATGAGTTTATCGCTTTAAGTGAAGTTGGAGAAACTGAAATTGTGTTTTGTACATCCTGTGATTATGCAGCAACGGATGAAAAAGCAGATTGTAACTATACTGTTACATCAACGAATGAAAAGCAGACACTAGAAAAAGTTCATACACCAGATACAAAAACAATTGATGAACTAGAAACGTTCTTCAATATTTCTAAAGATAATTTTATTAAAACATTATTGTATACAGCTGGCGAGGAAACAATCGCTGTTTTAATCCCGGGTGATAGAGAACTGAATGAACTAAAATTATTAAAACATCTGGAAGTACAAGAACACGGTCTGGAAATAGCAGCAGCCGAAGTTGTTCAAGAAGTAACCGGTGCAGCTGTTGGTTTTGCTGGACCAAAGGGCTTAAAAGAAGGTACAAGAATACTTGTAGACAAAAGAGTTCCAGAAATGGTGAATGCCATCATCGGAGCAAATGAAACAGACTATCACTTCAAAAATGTTAATTTCGGTGTTGATTTTGAGGGTGAAGTAGTTGGTGACTTAGCCATGATAAAAGTGACAGACCCATGTCCTAAATGTGGTAAAACTATAGAAATGGAACGTGGTAATGAAGTCGGTAACATCTTCCAATTGGGTACTAAATACTCAAAAGCACTAAAGGCAACATTCTTAGACGAAAATGGAAAAGAGCAGTTAATTGTTATGGGTTCTCATGGTATTGGTGTTACTAGAACATTAGCAGCAATTATCGAACAACATCACGATGAAAATGGTATCATCTGGCCAATGTCAGTGGCACCTTTCCATGTTATTGTAACTGTTGTAAACAGCAAAAAAGAAGATCAGCAAGCACTCGGTGAAGAAATCTATCAAACTCTTAAATCAAACGGTATCAGTGTTATACTGGATGATAGAAAAGAAAGAGCAGGCGTTAAGTTTAAAGATGCTGAGTTGATTGGTATTCCTTTAAGAGTTAATGTTGGTAGAGATGCCGCTGAATCTATGGTTGAGTTTAAACTTAGAAAAGGTGGAGACACTCAAAACGTTCACACGGATGCTTTATTAGAGCTTATTAAAACTGAAATAAGTAAATAGAATAGATGTATCAACCTCCTATGATTAGTTTTATAGGAGGTTTGTTTTAATTTGGAGGATTTAAAATATTTGTTTTTCCTTTAAGAAAAACAAATGAAAAATTCGATTGTTCAACTTTCTTTAAGAAAAGCATGGACGATGCTTTATAACGTAAAAATAAGATACCTTCAATAAGGCATTGTCAAACGAAGACATACCCGTCATTGCATTTGAGTAAGATGTAAATCAATCGTTTGAAAAAAGAATTTCTGAACAACTAAGAGTGATCTACTTTGTACTGGAAGCTTATGAGTTGATAAATTTAATCTGAAATCATCAGAAAGACTATTTTCTGGCTTAAATTTGTTATAAAATGGGAAGATAGTAGATTAAATAATAATTTGGAATAATCAAATATTCTTGATATGTAGATTAGATAGGAGTGTTATGAAAAAAATAGTGATGTTAATATGCCTTGTATTGGTTTTAGTAGGGTGTGATGTCTCTTTGACTAAGGAAAGTTCACAGTTATACTTTGCCAAAATGGATGAAGGCAATCAATTGTTAAGTAATGATGATGTTGAAGGTGCTCTTGAAGTATTTCTTGAAGCGAAAGAATATGCTGATGGAGATGATGTTGTACTGAATAATATCAGTATGGCTTATAACCAACTTGGTGAATATGAGTTGAGCAAAAAATATATCCTAGAAGCTATAGCCATTGGAAAAAAAGAGTCCGTTGAGTATGTTAATGCAGGTAATGCTTCATTGGGTTTGGATGATTACGATGACGCAATAGAGTATTATGAACTCTCGCTAGAACTCAACGATGAAGAGTTTTATTCGTATTATGGTCTTGGGCAAGTATACTATGAATTGGGTGAATACGACCTTTCTATAGATGCTTTAAAGTCAGCAATTGAACTCAACAAAGATTATGATGCTTACTTAAGTGTAGTGGATGCTTTAATGATGAATGATGATTATGATGATGCTTTATTATATGCCAATAAAGCCATTAAAATATATCCTTATGACTATGATATATATGACTATAAAGGAAAAATCCTTGAAGTTGTCAAAAATGAATCAGAAGTGCTTGAGTATTACAAAGAAATTGATAGGAAATTTTCATTTGAAGAGGGTGTACATTTAAACACGGCATGGTATTACTATAATGCTGGAAAATATGATAAATGTGCAGAGTATTTACTGAGTATCATAAAACGTTATGATGATTTTGATACCTACTTTTTATTAACACATGCTTTAAAGAACAGTTTTCAATATGAACTTGCTTTAAACTATGCTGATACTTTGGAAACTATAGAACCGGATAATTATAAATGCAATAATACCAAAGGATTGATTTACGATGATCAAGGTTATTATTTAGAAGCAATTCCATACTTCTTAAAAGCATCGGAGCAAACGGATGAAATGCAACCCTCAATCAATGTGGTTACAAATTATTTCAAGGCGAAAAGATATTCAAAAGCGATTGAGTTTGGTTTGAATGAACTTGAAAAGTATGGTGATGATATTGATATATTAAGATACGTGGCATATTCGTATTATCATAAGTCCGATTATGAAATGACCATTCAATTCTACAAACGTATTCTTGCTTTGGATTTAGAAGCTTATGATATGTATTATGAATTGGCGGAGTCGTACTTTTACTTGGATGAACTTGAACTGGCTTTAGAAAATATTGATACATATTTGGACTATGATCCTAATAATTATGACGCAATGTATATCAAAGAGATGATTGGTTACAAAGATGAACATTCAGATGATGTCTTGGTTAAACTGTTTGAGGAATACTATTTATATGATTATGAACAAGTAGAAGGAGATGTATCAATTGATACACTTAATGATGAGGAAATCCGTGTTTTACTAGAAAATATAAAACAATCAGATGATCCTTTTACTTACATGATCTATGGTGAGGATTATGATTATCAAACTACAACTCTAGAAACACTGGCAAAAGTTGATGTGACTGAACATGTTGTTTATCTCAATATACCATTTTTTGATCAAACAACAGACAATTTGTTCATTGAAGCGATTGATGATATTGAAGACTCTGAAAATAAAGTTCTTTTATTAGATCTTAGACAAAATGGTGGAGGCAATACAAAAAGTGCAAATAACATACTTGATGTGTTGTTGCCTGAAGTTGTAACCAGTCAGATCATCTATAAAGACGGCTATACGGACTCTTATTACTCTGATGCATCTATGACACAATTTAAACATATATATGTCGTTGTAGACGAATATACAGCCTCAGTAGCAGAACTGATCACACTTGGATTGAAAACCTATCTGGAAGATGTTACGATTATTGGAGAACAGACTTTTGGTAAAGGTGTTGGACAACATGTATATGATGATTCAATCAATAATAGATTGTATTATATTGTGAATCACTACTGGAATGTGCGTCAAACCAATATCGATGGTGTAGGAATTATACCTGATATAAAAGTAAAAGCATCAAATATAAATGATTACCTTAAGGAATTGGTTGAAGAATTGGAGGCAAAATGGAAAACGGGTTAGAAGTTAAAGAGGATGGATTAAAAGACATCTGGAAAAGCGATGAAATTGTAACATATTTAAATGAACATATTGAGTCGTTCGAACCAACTGATGATGAAGTTGATTTTTTTGATAAATATCTTAAATTGAATAAAAGAGGTAAAGTTAAATTAGGTGGATTTTTACTGTTTTTAATGATCGCAATTACGATAGGCATATTTAGTAACAGTATCATATTTATTACTAATTTTAAGTATTATACAGTTTTGGGTATCTTAATTGTGGGTGGTTTATTAGTTTCACAAACGCTTGCATACATTGCAATTTTAAGAAAACTGAAAATAGGTAGGATTTTATTGATAATTCAATATATTTTATTTTTTATTTTAAATATAATCGGCTTTACACCATCAGCAATCGGATCTTTAATCACCTCTGTTTTGATTATTATTTATGTTTTGAAATCAAAGAGAGTCAAATTTACTTTGGTAGAAAGATTTAGTAGAGATGCAGTTCATTATGAATAGTTTAATTTGATAATGACTTCAAAATCAACTTATGAATTAAGTGAAGCTATTTTATAGAATAAAAGCCATGTTACAGGAAACTGTATCATGGCTTTTCGTTATTTCTATTCTTTGGCTCTTAGGATTTCAGCATAATTTGTTGCAATGCGATTAAAATCCAGTGGTTTTAATATCAGTCCCATGATGCCAAAGGTTTTGAGTTCAGTTAAAGTAATGTTAAAATCAGCAGCTGTGATAGCAATCATTATGGGATGCTGGCTCATTTTTTTTACTTCAGTGGCCATTTCATATCCATTCATCCTTGGCATTTCCAAGTCCAATAGAATCAGATCATACTTATTGCTTTGAACTTTCTGCAGTCCGACCACACCATCTTCAGCTTCATCAACTTCAAAACCTAAAGCAACCAGTTGATTTTTGGTAATTGTTCTGACTATACGACTGTCTTCAACAACTAGAATTTTTTTTAATAAATTGTTCTCGAGTAAAGTCGCCAATTGAGAGTTTGATTTATATAAGTGATCTGCATCAATGTATGTTTGTGATATATTTTGAAATGTTGCCTCTAATTTTAAAGTACATGCTACAATTCGTGGATCAAAATGTGTACCATCCCCAGAGCGAATGATATCTATAGCATCTGAATGGGTCATAGATTCTTTATAAACACGTTTACTGACCAAAGCATCATAAACATCTGCAACAGCCATCAATCTGCCTATCAAAGGGATTTCATCACCTTTTAAACCCATGGGGTATCCCGTACCGTCATACTTTTCGTGATGTGTATAAGCAACATCTGCAGCATACTCCAAAAAAGCACTGCTCTTGAGTTTACTTCCAACGTTGATTAGAGTTTCGTAACCAAGAGTAGTGTGGGTTTTCATAGTCTCAAATTCGCTACCTGACAATCTGCCAGGTTTTAAAAGAATATTGTCTTTAATGGCGACCTTTCCAATATCGTGTAGTGGTACAGACATGTAAATCAGTTCTATATTTTCATCTGTCAACTCATCTACAAAAAGACCATCCTTTCTTAAAGTGGTCGCAAGTGCTTTTACATAATTTTGAGTTCTTTTAATATGTTCACCAGTTTCTGGATCTCTGTACTCAGCCAATGTAGCCAGACTGGAAATCATCACTGTTTGTACAGTTTGAATATCCTGAGTGCTCAATAACATCTCGCGGTCTTTTTCAGACTTTAAAACGCTTTCTATAGTAAGTTTCATAATAGAAATATAAAGTGGTGGGTAAATAATTGCTTGTATATCAAGATGACATAACTGGTCGAATAATTCTTTAGACTTTGATTTTGTAATAACTATTATAGGCACATCTCTAGTTAATACTGATTTTTTCATAATTTTTATGATTTTTAAGTATGGATTTTTTACATCGTTGATTTCAACGATGAACATTTTAGGATCTACATGCATCAGCGCATGGAAGAACTCTTCGTATTCAAAAATCTTCAATTCAATCAATTGAAGTTCTTTAAAAATAGTCTTAAGGGTATCTACTATTTCATTATCCTTTATATGTGTGATAATATTTTTATTCATATCTCACCTTCCTTTGTCAGAAAGTCGTGTCAGTTTCTCTACAGTATATTTATCCAAAAATCTAAAGATTAAACAAGAAGAGATGATCATACACATAATGATTGTGTGTTATATCCATTTACGAAACTATGGTTTGAGTTATGACAGTAGCGTAAAATCATACTAAATAACAAGAATTCATATTAGGGTAACGGTTACCTAAAGTTGTAGTTATAAGCAAATCAATTGATTGATTTCAAAGGTTTTTTCAGAGGGTAACGGTTACCTAAAAAAATCTTGACTTGCTTAAATTCTGATGATATAATTTTTTTAAAATCACCTAGGGATTAAATGATATAATTGAGAGGGGAAAGAAATGAAAAAAAGCATTAAGAAAATTACGACTTTAACTTTGGCAATCATTTTTATAATGACATTGACGCTTAACATTGCCATGGCAGCAGAGGAAAATATCATAATTTACATCGAAGTACCAGAGGAGTGGAACGAACCAAGTTTATGGGCATGGTCAGAAGATGGTACCAATGCGTATGATGCATGGCCAGGTGAAAAGTTGATTAAAGATACCACGAATGAAGGTTGGTATTATCAATATGTACCGAGTTGGGTTTCTTCGGTTATTGTAAATGCCAATGAGGGTACAGTACAGACTACGGAATTAAAAACAGAATCAAAAGATATATGGGTTGTCGTAACAGGACCTGAAGAAGCTGATGTCTCTCATGATCAAATGACTGAAGGTGCATTACCAGAAGGTGTTGAGATGATAACAGTTAATGCTTATGTTCCAGATGAGTGGGCTATGCCTCATTTATGGGCTTGGTCAGCACCAGATGGTACAAATGCTTTTGCAAATTGGCCAGGACAGGAATTAGAACAAAGTGCTGATGGTTGGTATTCGTTCAAGGTACCTGCATGGGTGAACTCGGTTATTGTTAACGGTAATCTAGGTGAGGTTCAAACAACAGATGTTTCTATTGAAGCCAAAGATGTATGGTTGGTAATTGAAGGATCTGAAGATATCTCAGTGAGCTATGAAAAACCTGTTATTGAAACACCTGCAGACGAGATGATAACCATTCATGCAAAAACACCGTCTGATTGGATTTTACCTTCACTATGGGCATGGTCAGCACCAGATGGGACCAATGTATTTCCAAACTGGCCGGGACAAGAACTTGAGCTTGATGGCGAATGGTATGCATTTTCAGTACCTAAATGGGTTAACTCTATTATTCTTAACGGTAATGTTGGTGCTGTTCAAACCAGTGATATTTCTATTGAAGCCAAGGACGTATGGGTTATTGTTACTGATTCAGAAACATATGAAGTATTCTATGAAGCACCTGAAGTTGGTTCAAAAGAAAATGACAGCACTGAAATTGAATCCACGAATGATAAAGAAACAAATCTTGAAGAAACGAAGGAAGAGAAATCAAATACTGCAGTATATATCTTTATTGGTGTATTGGTAGTGGCATTATTGGGTAGTGGATTTTATATACAAAACAAGAAAAAAAGTGATAAGTAAAGATTGTAGGAGGTCTATATGAAAAGATTTATCTCATTGTTAATGGTAGTTGCAATATCTATAAGTATGTTCAGTGGCTGTGGTTCCAATGGAGATGATAGTTCTGGACCTGTAACCATTACAATCTGGCATGATAAGGAAGAAGCTGTTGCTAACGTTTTAAGTGAAGCGTTAGCGGGCTTGGCTCCTGAAATAAATGTGGTACTTGAAAAGAAAGAAGGATTGACTGGTGCTTTAAAGATAGTTGGAAATGATCCATCTTCAGCACCGGACATGTACTTTTTTGCGCATGATAAAATTGGTGTTTACGCTGAAATGGGAATTTTAGAACCGATTACGAGTTTTGTATCTGAGGAAATGCTTGGGAGTTACATTGGCATGACTTTAGACGCGGCAACCTATAAAGAAGAAATTTATCAATTACCAATATATTATGAAACACTTTTATTCATGTACAATAAAAATCTTCTATCTGAAGATGAGGTACCTAAAACAACAGAAAAACTCTATCAATATATGAAAGAGACCAGCAAAAGTGGTGAGTATGGTTTCGTTGAGCAACATAGTAACGTTTATTACAGTGTGCCTTGGATACATGCCTTCAATGGTCGTCTGATTGATAACGAAGGTACACCACTATTAAATTCAGAAGAGATTATAGAAGCGCTTGAATATCATAAGAAGTTTTTGGAATTTATGCCTGGAGAAAGTGAATATTCTACAGTGAATACTCTGTTCTTAGAAGAACTGGCTCATTCAACAATCAATGGACCGTGGTTGGTGCCTTCAGCTAGAGAAGCGGGTATTGATCTTGGCTTCGCATCCATGCCAATAGTAGATAAGACCAATATACCGTTAACACCGTATTCAGGTGTTCAAGGCCTACATGTTTTAAAAGTAGCAGTTGATCACAAACATGATGAAATTCAGAAAGTTTTAGAAGCCATCACAGATCCGGAATTGGGTATTAAAATGGCTGAAGTAAGTGGTAGTGCCCCTGCAATTTCCAGCTGTTATGACGATGAGAGAATTAAAAATGATGATATGATAATGGCAATGAAAGAAACAGCGGAAGCGGCTGTACCGATGCCAAATATTCCAGAAATGGATGTTATGTTTGTTATGGCAGGTAACTTATTGGTTTCAGTCAATATGAAAGGTACCGATGTTTTAGAAGCTGCAGAGACCTTCCAGAAAAAAGCAATACAAGTAATTGACTCTATGAAGTAAGTGATGAAAGGAAGTGAACTCATGGATAAGAAGAAAGTAGGGTGGATACCTTATGCTTATTCAGCACCTTCTTTGATTTTGATAGCATTAATTGTTATTTTCCCGATACTCTATACTGCTTATATATCACTGACCAATATGAACATATATAACTGGTTTGATTTCAAAATCATAGGACTTAAAAATTATAAAACAGCATTGTTTATGTTGGATTCAGGATTCTTGGCAGCACTTATAAGAACCATTGTATGGACCATTTCCAATATGATCTTACAATTGGTAATTGCATTTTGTTTGGCCAGTCTTCTGAACAATAAGGATTTAAAACTGAGAAACCTTTACAAAACCATACTCATGTTTCCATGGGCTATGCCTGGATATGTTTCAATTCTTCTATGGAAGACGGGCATGTTTAACTCTAGATTTGGACTGTTGAACCAATGGCTTGAAAAATTGGGACTGCAGACACAAATTTGGTTAAGTGGGGACTTATCGGCATTTCTAAGCTGTATGACAGTTAATCTTTGGTTGGCTCTACCGTTTATGATCATGATAATGGATGGCGCATTACAAAGTGTGAGTCAAAGTTATTATGAATATGCTGATATGAATGGCGCAAACCCATTACAGAAAACTATGATGATAACTGTACCACTTATTAAACCAGTGATTGCACCTGCTGTCATCATAACTATATTTACAACCTTTAAACAGTTTGACGTTATATTTTTATTGACACAACAAGCTGGCGCAAAAACAGGTGCCGATATCCATACGGTTTTAACTTATGCTTATGAAAATGCATTTATAACCAATAACTATGGATTCAGTTCAGCAATTTCAATCATTATATTTGCAATGCTGATCATATTTACATTGACAACAAGAAAAAGACTGAAGGAGGAGGTTCAATGAAAAAGAGAAAAATAACAAAAAAAATTGTTTTGAATATATTTTTTATAGTATGTTGTTTTATCGCTTTGCTTCCGATTCTTTATGCTTTTTCAGTATCGTTTAATACGAGTAACAGTTTAGTGGATAGTGATTTTTCATTTATTCCAAAGGATTTTACAATAAAAAACTACATAGCAGTAATAATGGATAAACCCTTAATATTATGGTTTAAGAACAGTTCGATACTTGCTGTATCAACATTGTTTTTTTCACTTGGAGTTGCAATACCTGCAGCATACGCCTTTTCGAGACATCGATTTAAAGGGAGAAAAACAATACTGAATACATTGATTATGCTGAATGCATTTCCAGCAATACTTTCTATGTTTGCCATATACAGGTTGTTAAGCCCTTTAGGGCTCATCAATACAAAACTAGGACTGATTATTGTCTATATAGGTACGATGGCCATATTTGCATTATGGAACTTAAAAGGATATTTTGATACTGTTCCCATAGGTATTGAAGAAGCGGCTAGAATAGATGGTGCAAGTGATTTTATCATAGCAAAAAGCATTATGATTCCACTGGCAAAACCATCGATAATTGTAACCGCAGTCATGATTTTAATTTACGTGTGGAACGAATATATATACGCTATTACATTCTTGACTGGTGCTGATAATTACACATTGGCAGCAGGACTATATTCACTACAGGCGACTGAAACATCTGGAAACTGGCCGATATTTGCTGCTGCTTCTTTGATGGTTTCACTACCGGTACTCATTATGTTTTTATTTGCTCAAAAACATATGGTCTCGGGATTGACTGTAGGGGGTATGAAAGGATAACATCAGGAGGTTAGAATGAATAAAGAGTCTATACTTCATATTCCTATGTCTCAATATGCTCATGGTATAGATGAGAATAGGGTTGTCTTCAGACTCAGATCTGCAAAAGAAGACTTAAAGACATGCACGTTATATTATGGTGATACAGCGTGTAGACAGAATCCAATCATTTTTCATGAAGTACCGATGCATGTTGTTGCATCAGATGAGCTGTTTGATTATTTTGAAGTTGAGTTGGAGAGTTTGTATCATAGAATATATTACTACTTCAAATTGGATGATGGAGATCAAACGGAATTCTACTATTCTGATTTCTTTAGATCGGAGTTGGTAGATGATCGATCAGAGTATTATAAACTGCCGTTTAATCATAAAGAAGATATTATGAAAATACCAGAGTGGGTCAATGATGCGGTTATCTATAATATTTTCCCGGATAGTTTTGCAACTGATAAAAGATTCATCAGTAATATTAAAAGCAAGAAAAAAGTAGATGACCTTTGGTCGCACAGCAGACTCGGTGGTACCATCAAAGGCATTGAAGAAAATGTAGATTATCTAAAAGAGTTAGGTATCAATTGCATTTATATCAATCCGATATTTACAGCAGGTGAGTATCATAAATATGACACAGTTGATTATTTTAAAGTGGATCCTTGCTTTGGAACCAATGACGAATTCAAACAAATGGTAAAGACGTATCACGATCATGACATCAAAGTTATAATCGATGGTGTTTTCAATCATTGCGGATGGCAATTTTATGCTTTCGAAGATGTGGTTGAAAAAGGTGAGGACTCAAAGTATTGGGATTGGTTTTACCGTTTGGAATCTCCTGTTATTAGACCTGATAATCCAGAAGATATACCAAACTATGAATGTTTCGCTTATGAAAGACTGATGCCTAAATTAGATACAGGTCACCCCGATGTGAGGAACTATCTCTTAGAAGTCGGTAAGTATTGGATTGAAGAATTTGATATTGATGGCTGGCGATTAGATGTCGCCAGTGAGGTTGATGATCATTTTTGGAGAGCCTTTAGAAGAACAGTAAAAGATGTAAAACCTGATAGTTTTATTATTGGAGAAGTTTGGGAAAGTGCACAACACTGGTTAGATGGTAGCATGTACGATTCAACGATGAATTACGATCTAAGAAAACATTGTAAATACTTTTTTGCTGACAATGCATTAAGCGGTTATGAGTTTGATGCAAGAGTTACAAATATGAGGCTAAGATACAGAAAAAATATGCTCTGGGGTCAGCTGAATCTCTTGGACAGTCATGATGTTTCTCGATTCTATTCTGTTTGTAACCAAGATATTCGAAAATTTAAATTAGCAGTATTGTTCCAAATGATGTTCATTGGCGTGCCGTCTATTTATTATGGTGATGAACAGTTGCTTCATGGCATTGAGGAAATAGACTATAGAAGACCCATGGAGTGGGATATTGATAAGGACATTTATAAGTTTTATAAAAATGCCATTGCCATTAGAAAAGAAAATAAAGAGATTACTCATGGTGATTATAGAACCTTACATGCCAAAGAAGACAGTAAGCTTTATATATTTGAAAGATATATTGAAGGAAGTTCTGTAGTTGTGGTCTTAAATCCAAATAAAGATGCTATTGACGTGGAACAGGAATTTGTACAAGGTGAAGTACTTTTCGAAAATGGATTCACTGAAAGTAAAATAGATGGTTTTGGTTATGCTGTTTTTAAGAAATTTGACATATAATTCCCCTTATTTTATAATCAAAAAAAGACGAGAGTAAAAGAGGATTATATGGCAATTACAATTAAAGATGTTGCAAAAAAAGCTGGTGTTTCAACAACAACAGTTTCGAAAGTATTAAATAATGTACCAACAATATCTGAAGCAACAGCTTCTCGTATTAAAGAAATAATGAAAGAGCTGGATTATCATCCTAATAGACGTGCTCAGAACTTTGCACGTCAATCAACACGAACCATCTTACTTGTTACATCACTCGAAAAGAACTCCGCTTTTGAAAATCCACATATGTTTGAAACCATGGTAGGACTTCAAAATGCATTATCCAAGAAAAACTACAGTTTGAATATTGTCGGTATAAGAAAAGACAATGGTTTGGATGTGTTAAGAGATGTTATTTCACAAAAGAGTGTCGATGGCATTGTACTACATATTTCCATCATCACAAAAGAATTGGAAAACTTGATTATTCAGGCGGATTTCCCGAATATTGTTTTGGGATGTCCTGAATACAAGACACAACTGTGTTGGATAGATAATGATAATACGTTGTCTGGTGAATTGGCTGCAAAACACCTGTTATCCGTCGGTTATGATACGATTGGATTTATCGGTGGACGCAAAAATGATATGGGCTCCACTTGTAGATTAGAAGGTGTTAGACATGGGTTGGAACAACAAGAGATAACCATAAGCGAGGCGCACATTCAACTTGGAGAATCATCGATCGAAAGCGGTTATGAGATGATGAACGAGTTATTAAAGAAGAAGGATAGACCCGATTCAGTTGTCTGTGCAAATAACTATCTTGCTTTAGGCGCTTTTAAAGCGATTCAAGCACACCGTATTAGAGTACCAGAGGATATGGGGATTGTAACATTTGATGCTTATCCTTTTACCAAAACAACAGATCCGAATCTTACAACAATTGATATTGATGTATATGACCTAGGGAAACAGGCCGGCGAGAGTATTTTGCAAATTTTAAGAAAACCCAATCTTAAAATTCAAACTTATAGAACGCTTGCGACTCTCATAGAAAATGGTTCCACAAAATAATTAGCCAGTTGATTCTTGTAGTTACAATTTCCACCCGAAATGTTATTGCAAGATCTAAAACCACTTTGTTTTGCAGAGTGGTTTTTTATGCCTTTTAATAAGGAAAAAGACTGATTAACGGAATAGAATTACTGTCTATAGTTTTACACAAAACTATAAATATGGTTTATAATATATATATGAGGAAAAGATACACTTGATTATAAGTCATAAAAAAATTAAGAACGGAGAGTATATGGTAAGAGCACTGGAAAGTAAAACAGAATTAAAGGTAAAATCCATTGAAAGCGAAGCAGAACTGACGATATTTGAATCCATAAGTATGATTGTTGGACATAGTATCGGCACCGGAATCATTGCTGTACCCTATTTAGCAACAAAAAACAGTCTGAAAGATGTGTTGTGGATTTTAGCACTGGGTTATATAATCAATGTTATTTTACACTTGCTGATCGCAGAACTTTCTTATAATAATGGTGGTGTTCAACTGGTAAAAAGCTTTGAAGGTGAACTTTTTAAAGGCAAGTTTCAAAAGGTATTCAGTTGGGGCATGTTTATCGTTTATGGCATTGCTATTATGCTAGGGGTCAGTGGCAATATCAATGGTGGCGCTCAAATCATTCAAAACTGGTTTGCCATACCTTTCTATATGGCCCAAATTATTTATTATCTATTGGCAGGCATTGTCGTTTTTATGGGTATGAAAGCTGTAGGAGTTGCACAAAAGTATACTGTGATCTTATTGATGGTGATTGTGAGTTGTTTGACAATCGGAACATTTATGAATCCTATGAACTCTCTTGTAGCTGCGCCGTTTCATCCCAATAATTTATTGGCATTATACAGTATGGTTGTTTTTGCAACCTCAGCCAACCAAGCTGTTATTCAATCCGTTAAAGGTTTAAAAGGGGATCCAAAAAAAATACGTTTCTCCATTCTCGTTGGTTTTGCCATATCCACGTGTTTCGTACTCATAGTAACATCAACGGTGTTACTTGGTAGTAAAGGTGTTTTAGACAAAGAGATGGCTTATCTTCAGCTTGGTAAAAGCATAGCGCCATGGGCAGCACTTTTTGCAGGTGTATTCTCATTACTCGCACTTCTTTCAACATTCTGGTCGAATACATTGAGTTTAAGAGACGTTGTACATGAACAAGTAGGTTTAAACAATAAGGTCTGTTGGATACTTGCCACTTTGCCATGTATTTTATTTTCATTATTTGGAGTAAGTAGTTTTATCATATTAACAAGACTCATGAGTGGGGTTGTTGTTTTAGTCGGTATAATGCTTATCTTTACATACAACCGGTCACGCAAAAATGCAGGTGTAAGCCCAATCTGTGGTAAGTTGGGGACGATACCTTTTCAGATTTTGATGGTGGTCTCTACTGCAATATGTGCTATCGGTGCATTGTTACCACTTACTTAATCAGAGGAGATATGACATATGTATAAAAATGTTCATGTGAACAGTGAAGAATCTTTTGATTTAATCATTTCACCAAATCAGGATTTCAAAATTTTGCAATTGACGGATTTACATTTAGGCTTCGGACCCTTATCAAAGAATTCAGATCGCCAAGTTTTGCAGGCAATAGATGTTTTGATTCATAAAGCATCACCAGATCTAATTGTACTAACAGGCGATAACATCTATCCTTTTTTGCCGAAATCAGGCACTTTAAACAACATGAAACAAATGAAGAAGCTGATGCATTTCTTAGATGGCTATAAGATTCCGTATACCGTGGTGTTTGGAAATCACGATCTTGAAGTGGGTTCCAAAGGCAGTCGAGAAGATCTCGCGAAACTATTGAAAACCGGAACATATAGTATTTTCACTGAAGGGAAAAACGATATTTACGGTATCGGTAATTTTATTATCAATCTTAGAAATACAAATAAGGAGCTGGTTTCATCCCTTGTGATGTTGGATTCCAACATGTATGGCAAAGGGTGGTTCTTTAGTGGTTTTGATTGCATCCATAAAGATCAAATAGACTGGTGTATGGCTGCGCTTGACACTCTAAAAAAGGAAAAGGAAGATCTGAAAGCTCTTGCATTTTTCCATATGCCACTATTAGAATACAAAATAGCTTATGAAAAGATGAAACTTGGAGATAAGTCCATTGTTTATAATTTTGGTAGTATTGCTGAAACCAATGACTATTTTGGCATCTCTAAAAACCATTGTGATTTATTTGAAAGAGCAGTAAATAGTGGTGTGATAAAGGGCATGTTTTGTGGGCACGATCATTTAAATACCATTTCAATGACATACAAGGATATTATGTTGGTTTATGGTATGTCCCTTGATTTTCTTGCGTATAAAGGCATAAAGAAGTGTTATACACAAAGAGGTGGTACGGTGATTACAATCTCACCTACAGGAGAATTTGAAGTAGCTCCACTGCCGCTTGGTACAGTTGTTTCCAACTTTGTCAGAGGTATTAACAATGGTTTCAAGAGTTGATGAAATATTAAAACAAGCTTATGGCTTGTTTTTTGTTTGAAAATTGACTTGTTAAAGCAAAAAAATAGAAGTACCCTTAATATAGGAGTTTATGATAAATAACATAATATTTGTAGAAAGAGGAACTCATGAAAAAAATAATCTTGTTAGTAATGATGCTACTTCTAGTCGGTTGTCAAAGTGATACGATCTTAACTTACGAAAAGATGGATTCGGTCGTCGTTCAGTGGGGAGATGGTGTCAGTTATATAGTGGACGATCAAAAGATTTTAGATGAACTGCATGACTTGTTAAATAATAGCGTTTTATTAGAAGCAAAACCAGATGAAATAGAAGGGTATCTGTATTTTATTGATATCAGTGGTGATAAAAAAATTCGCATTGTCAATGGTCTAACTGTAAGAATAGATGATAAAGATTATGCTTTTGAAGCTGATATCATAGAGGATATGGAGAGCATACTAGAAAATTACATTGCTGTAATGAAAGATGGCCATTTAGTCTCTAAAGTAACGCCTGAAGTAGAAGCAACAGTTGAAGAAGATAATGAACTCCAAGACGTTGATATAAATTCTTATACCTTGGCAGGCCAACTAAATGATGGTTCTGAAGTCTATTATTTAGATGAAGGGGACTATTTCAAATTAAACATAGTAAGCGAGATTCTGATTAAAAGAAATGATATTTATCATTTAATTGATAAAGGCGCACTTTCTGTACCGACCATCAATCCTTCAGGTAATAAGATAGCTTATGTAAATGGTATTGGATTTGAGGAAAATGGCACGATTAACATTTATCAAGACGGCCAACTTTCTCAAGTTGTTTCTGAAGATATAGTAACGGTTCAAGAGAAAAGCAGAACCATAAAATCATGTATATGGCTAGATGACAACCGACTGATTTCAATTATAGGTTTTGATACGGGGACCATCACTCAAGGAGGAGATGTTTACTCAATCAATGTTGAGACGGGTGATTTAAAACTTCTAATCGATACGAAAGATGGAAAAGAAGTTGTTTTACTGACTATTGAAGATGATTTGTTGAATTATGAGGTTGTGACCTGGATAGATAGAGGATACATGTATTATACTTATGAAATATATCAGCTGGAAATGGGATCTGCTTCAAATCAATTTCCGGTAATCATCGAGTGGGTGCCTTGGAATTTGGAAATTCCTTATTTATCAGAAAAAGAAATACTATCTTTCGAGTTATTTGATTCAACTATTCTAAAAAGTGATCTAAGTCATTTGGAATTCTCTGAGGGAGCCTACCATGATGAGAATATTGATTATAGCTTTACAGAGTTTGATGATTCTATCTGGCGAATAGATGTGATTGGTAAAACGGATTATGATTTACCTAGAGGTCTAAAAGTTGGACAAACGCTTGAGGATGTGTTGAATAAATTTCCGCATGAAAAGAACTATCTAAAATCCGAGGGCGTATTCTACGGAGAAAGAAGTGAAAGTACTGATACTCAGGATTATATGGGTTCTTTTAGCATTGAAGATGGTCACTATAAATTATTCATAACAACCAAACCAGGTGGTGCTTTTATGGCCATTTATTTTGAAAAAGATACTGTTTCAAAGATTGAAGTCTATTTTTACAATGCTAATTAATGCAAACAACAGTCTAATATATATGATTATTCATTGATATTTTAGATGTTATGGTATAGAAATATTGGGGGAGTGTTTATGTATACAATAGGTCAAGTATCGGACATTACAGGCATCTCTAAAGACCGCCTGAGGTATTATGAAGTAAAAGGAATATTAAAACCGAAAAAAAATGAGACAAACAATTATAGGGAGTATAACTTTAATGATATTGATACAGTGTTATTAATAGAGTTTTACAGAACAATGGATCTGAGCATTGATACTATAAGAGAGATTTGTTTAAACTGTACAATAAATGATATTGAATTAATCGCCAAAGAAAAAGAAATTGAAATAAAAATGAAATTGGAAGAATTGAACTTGATTAAAAACAATCTGAATAAGTTTAGAAGTGACTGTGAAGTTGTCAGAAGAAACTTGAATAAATATAGCATCAAAGAGATGCCTGCTTTGTATGTTCATGGAGAAATAGAGGATTTTCGTTCATATGGAGAGTTCAATAAGATTCATAAGATGAATTATAGTAATAAAAAAGAAGCAACCTTAAGAAAACTGACTAGAAAAATTGTGATGGATGGTGATAAACAAGTTGCAAGTTCTATGTTAATAACTGGAGATTGTGATCAAATGGGCGATTATAACTCCGATGATGTCATTTCACCAGGAAAGTGTATTTATACTGTTGTTGAAGATTCCTATGATGGCGAGGATATAGTCAAACGTACTTATGAAGGAACTCTAAAATACATGATTGATAGTGATTTGAAGATAACAGGAGAATGTTACATCAATATGCTCCTCATTGGTCAAGAAGAGGCTGAAATGAAATCGTATTTAGAAGTGTACATTCCACTTGTTCAATACTAATAAAATGATTAAATGTCAGAAACCAAAGCAGAAAGAGATTTCTGCTTTTTGAATTAAGTTTTTCTTTTACGTATATTCAATTTATAGTTGACCTTGGTACAGTGCTATAGTTTAACATCATAATCAGGGAGGGTCTTATGGAAAATATGGGTAAAATAAAAATAGTTGTCTTACATTTGTTACCGGGAGTGATGATCAATCTTGGCTATTTAATGGCTTTAAAAATTGAAGCACTTAATAGTCTGCCAAGATCCATTCTATTGGGAATATCAGGTTCAATTTGTGCAGTAATATTTGAGTTGGGATACTTACTGTATATCACAAAAAAAGAGACCGGTAGTTATAATATATTTAGAATTCTAGGATACAAAAAAGTATTAAGTCTAAAAGCTAACTTGGGATATACCTTTGTTCTCATTATGACAGTTGGAGCATTGATGAAACTGATTGGTCCATTCTCAGAAAAAGTTTTTGAACAAGTTTTTTTCTTTATCAGTACGGAATATAATTTTGTACAGGATATGAGTTTATTTAGTAAAAACTTAATTATCTGGGCTACAGTAGTCTCATTTCTGAATTTTACATTGTTGGTACCCATCATAGAAGAACTGTACTTTAGGGGATATCTATTGCCTAGGATGAAATGGATGGGGAGTTTTGGTGTTATCGTTCATACGCTGTTATTTGCCGTGTATCATTTTTGGTCACCCTGGTTGATATTGGCAAGGTTCATTGCACTCACACCGCTATTTTACATTGTCTATAAAAAGAAGTCCATTTTATTAGGTATCTTTGTACATTGTCTAGCGAACTTCATGACAGTGATTGAATTACTGATCATTATTATGAACAGTTGATTATACTGATTATTGGTATTTGTAAAAATTAATTTTTTTAGTAAAATGAATATGATATAACAAGTAGAAATGATATAGGAGTTTTGGATGCAGAATATGGAAATCATTAAAATTACGAAAGAAAATTACAGTGAATTTACTGAAATGACAGAATGGCGTAGAGTGGGTGAAAAACCAACTCTGGAAAATGAGTTTAAATTGGCATTGGATGAAGATGTAATCGGCTTATGGAATCTGATCAATAATGATTTGATGCATATTTATATGGCGCTAGTGGATAATCAAAAGGCAGGATATATTTCAGCCTCGGTTATTCCCAAACCTGATAAACGATTAGGAACGATGTTTGTAGATGAGTTATGGGTACCAGAAGAGTTCAGGGGACGTGGTATTGCTAAAACATTAATGAGCAAAGTCATTAGTGTTTCTGAAGAGATGGGATTATGGAAAACAAGATTATATGTAGATGCTGAAAATCCTTCAGGAATCAAATGTTATGAAGGAGTTGGCATGATTAGAGACGAAGCCACGTGTTTCTTCTATCAAAAATAATGAAGTTAAGATGTCTCAGACATCTTTATTTGAAGACATTAAGTTTGTAGTACATACTTGAGGTATTGATATATCTTTATTACATGAGCTAAGAACTAGAAGTTTGGAAGGTGTGTTTCTAAGTTGTCAAATTTAAAGTTGACTTTACTTCGACGTCGAAGTATAATTGTCATATGAAAACAGACAATACAATATCAAGAATCAGCCGAATCCGCGATTTGGCAAATCAAGTCATCGTTAAAGAGTTAGAACTAAGAGGTCATGTGGGATTGGTACCATCTCACGGCAATATTCTTTCTGCGCTTTTATATCACGGTGAGATGACTAAAACTGAAATTTCAAGTGGCATAAAGAAGGAACGTTCAACAGTTACTACTTTACTGAAAAAGTTAGAAAACCTTGGATATATAGTGTCGCGTGTTAATGAAGAGGATGCAAGGTCAACCATTGTCTCTTTATCCGAAAAGGGTATTTTAATGAAAGATGATTTCATTGAAATATCTGAAAAGATATACGACATTCAATATCAACATATGGATGAAGAACAGGTGAAATGTTTCAAAGAAGGACTAGAACAGGTTTATCAGAATTTTAAGAGCCATAAGTAGGCTCATCTTTTTTAATTAGATGCTTCGACGTCGAAGTATATTTAAGTGTATGGAAGGGGATCAAAATGAATTTTAAGAAATTAAATAAACTCATGGCAATGATGTTATTGATTGCAATGGTATTTACAATGATCGGTTGTGAAGCAGAAAGTGATGAGGACGTATTAAAAGTTGGTATGGAGCTTAAATGGCCAGCATTTGAAAGTACAGATACAAACGGTAATCCAGAAGGTATTAGTGTTGTGATTGCAGAGGAGTTGGGTGCTTATTTAGGACGAAAAGTTGAAATTGTTGATTTGCCCTTTGGCAGTTTGATTCCAGCTTTGGAAACAGAGAAAATTGATGTCATTATCGCTTCAATGAGTATCACAGAGAGCAGAAAAGAAAAAATAGCTTTTTCTGATCCGTATATGTATTTTAAGATTTTATCTATTGTAAACAAGAACAGTGAAGTAAAAACATACGATGATATCTTTACTAAGGAAGGCATAAAATTTGTTGGACCAAAGAGTTTTTCAACTTTAGAAATGGCTAAAGAAAAAGCCAATAACCCAATCATATTGGAATTTGATGATAAAGCGACAGCATCATTGGAATTGGTTAGTGGTAACGCGGACATATTTATGGTTGATGCAGCAAGTGCAGTGAGTATCAGTCGTAATTATCCAGAAGAACTAATGGTTATTTACGACCCTGTTGATGTATCACCTATAGGTATGGGAGTAAGACAAAATGATACTGAACTATTGGAACAGTTGAATGAGTTTATTGGCAAACGTGATGAATTAGGGGTAAACGAAAAAATCGCAACAGAGTACGATGATGTGTTAAATGAATTGGTTGGGAAAGGATTCGAATTTTACTTATATGAAAATTAAAAAAGCAATACATTATATATTATCGTTATTAACATTACTATTAGGCGTTTATTTGGTCATCATCAATATACCGAATTCGGATTTGCATTTTGAAAAATATATACCTTATCTAGGGTATATAGCAGTAGGGTTTGGGTGGACCATATTTATCAGTTTAATTATATTTATACTGAGTTTTATTTTAGGCTTCTTCCTGTTTTTCACGGGAAGAAGTAAAATTTTGTATATAAAGTACTTAACCAATCATTTAACCAATATTATGTTTGGTTCACCCATGTTGGTGGTTGTTATTGTCTTTTACTTCTTTATTGGAACAGCGCTTAATGTAAATAGCAAATTAGCGTTAGGTATCGCTTCTTTAACGATTTACTTTTCACCTTTTATGATGAAGCTCTATATCAGTGCATTTGAAAGCATTGACAAAAATCAGTTGGTAGTATGTGATTTGTTTGGTTTTAACAAGATTCAGATGTACCGATATGTTATTTTCCCTCAAATGGTTAGAATAATGTTACCCCCATTGTCTGGACATCTCTCAACAATAATAAAAAGCAGTTCCTTGTTGTATTTAATTGGCTTTAAGGAACTTTATTATAATTTATCAACGATACAGTCAAAAACATTTGCATATACTGAAGGGTATTTGATTATGTTGGCATTGTATCTGTTGATAACGATACCACTATTACAACTGACTGATTATTTAGAAAAGAGAATAAAGATATGAAGATAGAAATCAATAACTTAACCAAAAAATATGGAACCGAAGTCGTATTTAACGATGTCAGTCTGAACTTAGAAGAAGTTGAAGCCGTTGCTTTAATCGGAAAAAGCGGCAGTGGCAAATCCACTTTATTAAGATTGTTAAGTGGTATAGAAACTTTTGATAAGGGCAGTATTTTTATCAATGATGACATAGTAGGTACAAGAGAGTTTAAAGATAAAATTGGCTTTGTATTTCAAACAGGGAGTCTTTTTCCTCATAAAACGGTCTTGGACAATATCGTTTTGATTCTGGAAAAGATTAAAGGATATACCAGAGAAGAAGCAATAATAAAAGTAGAAGGTTTATTAGAGAAGTTTTCTTTATTGGAACATAAAAACAAGTATCCCTATATGTTAAGTGGGGGTCAGCAACAGAGGGTGTCAATTGTACGGTCATTAGCCGTAGATGCGGAATTGTTCTTTTTTGATGAACCAACGTCAGCTTTAGATCCAGTACTAACAAAAGAAGTACTGGACATGATAAAAGAATTGAGAGTACTTGGCAAGAAATTCTTTATTGTAACCCATGAAATTGCTTTTGCAAAAAAAGTTGCAGACTATGTCCTCTTTGTTGAAGAAGGAAAAATAAGAGAACAAGGTGGTGTTGAGATACTGGAATCCCCAACGACCGATGCTTTCAAAGGTTTTTTAGAACAGGTCTTATAAAAGAATATAATTTAAGAAGAATGCGTCCCAGACAGACGTTTTCTTTAGTTTTGTCATTTAAATGTTTTACTTATTTAGCTTTTGTAATAAGAACAATCGAATCATCCTCTTCGAACTCTTTATAAGACTTTATGTACAGCAAGTTAAAATTATCTTGGAATAATACCAGTAAATATTTTTCTAAATAGTTTTGAAATAAAGTCTCCTCCATGTATTCTTTAGAAGTGCCTTTCCAAAAAGTGTGGCATTTCAATCCATTTTGATTTAAAAGTTTTTTCTGATTGATTATGGATTTTTTTAAATCCTCAGTAGATAGATGCATCAGTACTTTATTTGAATAAATACAGTCGAATGTTCTATCAATATTTAAAGTAACAGCATCTAGCAGCATAGTATCAGAGTTTGGGTATTTCTCTTTATAATGGCTGATGAAGTGTTTTGATGCATCTCTACATCGACTTTGCCTTTACAAATCCACACCTAGAGCTAAACCGTTATAATTGTATATCATCTGATATACCTGTTCAGAATAGGAAGGCTCTTCAATAGAATCTTTGTATTTATCATAATAAGCTTTAATTTTTTTGATACTCATCGAGATGCAGGCTGTCTGTTAACATATAATATCTTTTGGGATACTCTTTCTCCAAAAATGATAATGTCCCATCTGTATCAAGCAATGCCAAGAGCTGAACAATATCATTTTGAGTTTTGTTAAATTTTCAATTTTCTTAGACAAACTAACTTGATGGGACTTTAACAACTTAAGGAATTCACTTTTTTCAATTTTTCGGTTGTTGATCACTTGCATTTCTTTAATGGAAAAATCCAATTGTTTTAGTAATAAGATCTCTCTTGTCTTTTGAATGTCTTCATAACCATATAATTGTTGTCGTTTGTCTTTAGTTGTAAAAGTAGTTTGTTTTCATAATGCCTTAAATACTCTTTTGATATAATAAACAAATGACACACTTCTTTTTTTATGAGCTTTTCTCTAACCATTTCATCACCTTTTACACAGTATAAACCATGTTGTTAGCACACAGTCAATAGATTGCTTAACATGGATAATTAAGTTCTTGTTTGATAGGTATGATAAAAGATCAATTTTCCAATTAAATAAAATAATATTGATTTGAAATGTCTACTTGGTACTTTAATGGGATATATATGTTATTGAGAATTGCTTTTAGGAGGTAATGTATGGATCTCTATGACTTGGGATTAAGCGAAACAATAAAAAAAGAATATGAAAAGAATGACTCTAATTTCCATTTGGGAAGAGTTGTAGTTGAAAATAGGAAGGTATACAAAGTGATGACTGAAAAGGGTGAAGTTGCAGCAAGAGTATCTGGAAAAATGAGTTATTCTGCTTCTACCATATCAGATTATCCTAAAGTAGGAGATTGGGTGTTATTGGACCGCGATCATGATACAGAGGGGGATGCGATTATCCATGGCGTGCTGACCAGAAAAAGTACATTTTCTAGAGGTGTTGCTGGAAATAAAAGTGATGAACAGACTGTTGCTACCAATATAGACAAAGTGTTTATTTGCATGGCATTTGGTCATGATTACAATCTTCGAAGATTGGAACGATATATGAGTATAGCCTGGGATAGTGGTGCGATCCCAGTTGTTATTCTAACAAAGTCGGACCTTTGTGATAATCTGGCGTCACATGTTCTTGAAGTTGAGTCAATTGTCTTGGGTGTTGAAGTTTTTGCCGTCAATTGCCTGACCGGTGAAGGCGCGAACTTAATCAGATCAAATATTAAACCACGTGAGACGGTTGCATTTATCGGATCGTCAGGAGTTGGTAAGTCCACTTTAATTAATCTGTTGCTTGAAGAGGAAAAAATGACTGTTAATACGGTCAGAAAAGATGAAAAAGGTAGACACACCACATCTCATAGAGAAATGATCGTATTGCCTTCTGGTGGCATTGTCATAGACACGCCGGGTATGAGAGAAATCCAAGTCTTTCATGCGGACTTGAATACCTCTTTTGAGGATATTTCAGATATAGCAAAAAGATGTAAATACTCTGATTGCAGACATGATGAGGAACCGCACTGTGCTGTGAAACAAGCCGTTGAAGAGGGGATTTTATCAAGTGACCGATTATTAAGTTATAAGAAGTTGTTCAAGGAACTTGAATACTCAAAAGATAGAGAAGAAATGAATTCCAAAATAGCAGAAAAGAAAAAAATCATAAGAATGATGGGCAGTTTGGATGCAACCAAAAAAATGACTCATCAAAAAAAGTAGAAAGGTAGTGAAGAAAAGGTCAGTTGAAACACATATGGGTATGTTATATAATGGCTTGAATACTTATTATACGATTTACAACTTTGAAGTTATATGTAATGGAGAACAAACATGAACAGACTGATTATATTTGTAAAGAAGTACCGTTTGGAAGCTTTGTATTTATGTGTTTTATTGATGATGATTATAAGCAATCAAAGTTCTGATCGTCTAGCACTCGTCATAAAAGGTGTATTGATTATTGGCTTATGGATTATGCCGTACTTTTTAAACTTGGGTTTTAAGATAATCAATACGGTAATTCTTGCTATTAGTACCAATTTTGTATCTGCAACATTTTTTATGAATTCAAAAAACAGTGTTGGAAGTTTGAGTGTTATCATTGCACTCATGTTGTTCACTGCCATGGTGGTCAACATTTTTCTAGTGATCAAAGAGATGTATCAATTGAGAGTGACCAAAGGAGAAAAGCGTAATGGTTTTAAACTATTGTATGTTGTTTTAGCATTTATGCTTTTAATCGGAACGGTTGTATTCAGTTACTCTCATATATATGAAAACATATTAACAAACAATCCCAGCGCTTTTTCTTATAACAATGAAACATCATTCTCTGGTATATACTTCAGCAGTACGACATACTTCACAGTTGGATATGGTGACATTATACCTGTTAGTGCATTGGCAAGAGGTGTAAGCATTTCACAGATGGTCTTCGGTTATATAATCACCTGTTTAATCTTACCGACAACACTGGTGGCTTTTCAAAAGCTGTTTGAAGGAAAATTCACTTCTTCAAAATGATAAGATGCTTTATATCATTGCTAGCCAGACTGTGATAGAATGTAATTCGAGATTATATAAGGTAAGGAGCAAAAAATGAATAAATACAATTATGATGCATTAATAAGTGAACTGTTAGAGGATCTTGAAGATGGTGTGATTGAATTGGAAGAAGACATCTATATCATCCGATTAACAGAACCGTTATTTGAGAACTATAGACCAATTTTGGATTATGAGTACGATGATATATTAGATGGTCCTTGTGAAAAAATGAGAGTCAGCTGGGTCTTAAAAGAAATGGAAGATATGAACACTGAAAAATAATGAATAGGCATGACAAGAGAGTATCTAATTAAAGGAGATGCTCTCTTTTTTTACTAAAATGAGCTTAACTAAATCTTTTAAAGTTTTTTTACTACAATGTAAATGGAGACGGTATAAATGTTGTAAAGAACTTTTTCAGTAGAAAGGTATTACTCTGATTCGAAAATATATTATATTATTTATAATTATAATTATAAATAAGGAAACATAAGTACTATATTATTATTTGAAAACATTGGTAAAATTACAATTGGTGGTACTGATATCAATGAAATAGATTATGATGAGTATATGGCTTTATTAGGTGTTGTGTTCCAAGACTTTAAACTCCTTAGTTATACCATAAAAGAGAATGTATCTAATAATCAAGAAGGGGAAGAAAAGATTGTTGAAAGTTTAGGTAAAGCTGGATTTGAAAGCGATCTTAAAATACTTGATAAAGGCATTGATACTTGTGTATATAAGAATTTTGATAAATCCGGTATCGAGTTTTCTGGTGGACAATTACAGAAGTTAGCCCTAGCAAGAACACTTTATAAGAATTCATCTATTGTTATTTTAGATGAGCCTACATCAGCACTTGACCCTATTTCTGAATTTGAGATTTATAAGAACTTCAACAGTATGGTAGAAGGCAATACTGCTATCTACATCAGTCATCGCTTGTCAAGTACTCGTTTTTCAGATAACATTGCTGTTTTTGACAGTGGTGAAATCGTAGAGTATGGGCACCATGATGAGTTAATCAACAATGATTCCTTATATGCTGAAATGTATAGAACACAATCTCAATATTATATTTAACATGTTATATTGATATATTTTAAAGTGGACCGTTTATCTTCTAATCAGTTGATACGGTCTGTTTTTAAATCTATAACAGTTAAAATAATAAAACTTAAATACAGTTAAGAATCAGCTTGATTATAATGTTATAAAATATAATAACTGAATCATAGATTTATGATATAAAAAGCAAGTGATACAGTTTAAATGTTTCACTTACTTTTTATCCTGATCTAAAGATTTGTACTTGTTGGATCGTTTATGAATATAAGTTAGTATGATCGACAAGTCCGTTTCTAGTTGATTGACTTTATCAATGAGCTCTAAGGAGTCCTTTTTAAAGGAATAATACATTTTATTGAATATGAGCTTGTCTAGATATTTGATACAGGGATTATGAATATCATTTGGTTCTATCATCTTTTTAAGTTTGTTGTGATAGTCTTCATAGATGTGTAGTTTATGATTCATGATCTCGTTGACATTTCCGAACAATAACTCTTCTAATTCTTTCTGTATATCTGAAAGTTCAGCTATTTTTGATAACATATATTCCCAAAATACAATTTCATCATGAATGATTTCCTCGTGGTAGTCATCATCATGATAGTCTAAATTGAAATACTTATACAACAAATTAAAGTTTTCGGTAATGTACGTTTTTATAGATTCTTTTAATCCTCCCAATCGATCTTTCAAGGTAATTTTTCTCATAGAGCATATTAAATTATAAGTAAACACCATTTGATCATATGTTAAATAGCCATAATGGATTGCCTTTTTTTCTTTTCCAAGCTCTTTTATCATAATATTGCCATTTAGAATAAGTTTTCCTAATCCGAGATAATGACCAGCTATATCAGTAAATATTTCATTCTCAAATATGCCTGCTATAGAATGACCAACATAGATATTGTGGGTAAAAAGATACAGGTGTGTCAGTTCATGACATAGAATCGAAAGAAGTGTTTCCGGAGAACCTTTTATATCAGGTGTAACTTCTATGACAGCGCAGGACAAGTTAGACAGATTTATATGTCCTCCTGTTTTTTCTTGTTTTTTATAATGAACTAGAATTTCGATATGACTCAAAGATAAAAAATCGCCAACTTTTCTCGCAGCTTTATTGACGTCCAGAATATCATAAGTATCTACGTCAAAAGGTTCCATAATGCTATAGTTGGCATGATATCCCAGCACTTCTTCAAGGAGTTTTACTTTAGAGATCAATTCTTCAATATACATCTTCATAAGGGTACCTCCATTTAATAATTACCCACTATAACACCCTCAAATCATTTCAAAGAGTATTGGATAGATTGGATTCATTAGACCAATTGAGATGTATAAATTGTGACAAAGTGGAGGTTAAATAAAATTTTAGTAATGTCATATTGTAAATGTTATTTAAATACCATAATATTTATGTGATGATGGTAACTTCGTTTTCCTAGTTGTGGATTATAATAGAATTTCTAAGAAGGCTGGTAACGATATTAAGTCCAAGTATTTTGCTGGTTTATACATATAAAGAAAAATTGTCATCCTGATTATTGAAATAAAATGGTAACTCATTAACATATGTTCCAAAAAATTTTGTATATTTCCTCTAATGAATTCAATTAAAACTGATCATTAATAAATGAAAAATTCTTATTATTTCGATAGAATATGTACGACTTCTTATAAAGAAAATAAGTAGAAAGGATTCAAAAATATTATCATTAGCTGAGAGCTAGTAAAATACGATGAGTCAAATTTCTGATGAAAAGTCAAGACTGTTGTTTCACAATATTTAGTGGTATTCTTGATAATAGAAAAGGGCAAATACAATGTATTGTGAGGGTTGAAAATGAAAATTGAATTTATTAATTATCCATATGTGTTCACCGATAAAGGAACAAGACATAACATCAGTGAAATCACCGGAACACCAAGAGTAGGGTCTGTATTAGACGAAGCATTGAACGTTATGAGTCAAGATGTAGACAGCGATTGTGTAAATGGTGTGTGTCCAATTAAATAATTTGGAGTCGTTAATGAGTTGCATCGGCATATGTAACTCATAATGATTGAAAGAATGTATATCATTTGATAGACATTCTTTTTATTTTCATATTATTTTTAGAATCAATTGAATGATTGTAAGTGACATGGTAAACTACTCAAGATGCTTTAACAAGAAATTGTTCAGAGAATGGAGAAAACTATGTCGCAAGTTCAACCACAGTGCAGGTACTTAGGTAAGTTATATCCTTTGACAATCGCTACTGATGAAAACATAAAAAAAGATATGATCAAGTTTGATGGAGCAACATTTACATGTATAACATCAAAATCAGATGAAGTTGATATTACAAAAGCGTTGAAGACTTTTTATAAAAAAGAAGCAAAGAAAGTCATTGATAAACAATTAAGATTATATCAAAAGCAAGTTAAAACAAAATATAAATCCTTTAAGATAGAAAGTCATGAATCGAGATGGGGTAGTTGCAGTTCTATGAGAAACCTAACATTCAATTGGAAGTTGATGTTATTTCCTATTGAAGCCGTTGATTATGTAATCATACACGAATTATGTCATTTAGAACATTTGAATCACGATCGATCATTTTGGCGATTGGTAGGAAAGATATGTCCAGACTATAAAAATATAATGCCAATATTAGGGACTACAAAAACAAGAGACTTATAAAATTTGATGCTGATTTAATCAGCATTTTTCTTTTTTTGTAATGGATATCTCAAAGGATCTTATTTTAGGATATAATAGAAAATGATGGAGGTGGCAATGAAAATTTATGATATTACAAAGACAATTAATAAGGATCTAAAGGTGTGGCCAGGTGATAAGGAGTATGAAAGAAATGAGTCGTCATTCGAGTTAAAAGACATGACAGGACATTCCTCTTGGATTACTGCTAGTTTACATACAGGTACTCATGTGGATGCACATTGGCATTATGATTCAAAGGGAATGTCTATAGAAAAACATGACTTAAATAATTACATAGGTAAATGTCAAGTGATTGACGTGAGTCATACAAAAGACAAACACATTAAAATCGAGGACCTGAGAGTTGACATTTCTGAGGAGAGAATTTTATTTAAAACCTCAAATCATATGGATGAAACAAAATGGGATGATAACTTTAAAGGCATCTCGGTTGCATTGATACATTTTTTAAATGATCACGGCGTGAAACTGATAGGTATAGATACACCGAGTGTTGATATCTACAATGCAGAGACCTTGTCTTCTCATCAAGCCTTGTACAATTGTGATATTTACAATATCGAAGGATTGGTATTAAATGATGTACCAGAAGGCGTGTATGAACTGATTGCACTACCTCTAAAGATAGAAGGTGCAGATGGCAGTCCTGTAAGAGCGGTTTTGCTGGAATATGAGAAATAAATAAATACTACTTCCGTCAGCTGATGAAGTAGTTCTATGACTTAATAAATGACGTCTTTTTTTGTTTGTTTGATTTTCAATTAAAATCATGGGTATATAAGGAAATGACATGAGTAGATAAGTTGAGGTGAATGATATGTATAATGAAAAACATGTTAGTGATGCAAGGGCGGAAGGAAAGCTAGAAGGTCAAATAGAATTACTTGATGACTTATTGAATCTTGTATTCCATGATGACCCTGATTTATTTGAGATTATTATACGTTCCAGAAAAATAAATAATTCTGAGTTAATTGAAACGTTGAGAGAGTTGCTTGGAAGGAAAGATTTAAGTGATGTTAAAAAAATGATTATGTCCTTATAAACTGTAGATCAAACTGCAGTTTTTTTTTGCTTTATGATAATATTTTGCATATATAAATGACATTGAATTCTGAACCAGACAATAAATAAAGGCGTTGGAATGTCTTTTAAAATGATACATTGTTTTTAACGAATTGTTGTAGAATAGACAAGTCATCTAAAGGTGTAGATGATAAGGATGTTATCAAAATATGATTTCAAACAAAAACACCTCTAATAGTATCACACAAATCATGTGTAATATTAGGGGGTGTCGTATAAAAGCAGTTTATTAAAGTCCGTTTAATTATTGTTCCAAGTAATCCAGATCTTTAATCATCCAAGTATGACGTTCAGCTTTTCTTAGTTTCGATTCAATTTCTTTACAGTAATTTTCATACTGTTCTTTTTTATCTGCGATTTCCTGTTCTTCTTCTTTGGTCAGTTTTTTAGGTTCAGCCATAAAAATCACCTCTTCTATAATATATATACCCATTTTATCATATTACATTCAATGAGAAATATCATAAGAACTCGGGAATTTTTTTGACAATCATTCAAATGTTAACTTGTTTAGCAGTATATAAGAAAAAAACTTATTATCCTTGAATAATAATTTCTGCACTTGGTGATTGATGATTCAGTTATTACAAGATACCAGAGAAAATAGATTTTGCTTGAATATTCAGACTATATTTGATAAAATAAGTGCAAGCGATTGCACGAGTATTGCACTAATACTATGTGATTTGAGAGAAAAAGAATAAAAATATGTATATTATAATATGAAATACTATTTTTTTTATGTATTTTATGCAAACGATTGCCTGAGGGGGTATTATGAAAAACAAACGACTATTGTCATTAATCATGGTTTTTGTGATGTTATTTTCATCGATGAGTTCAATGACATACGCTGTTGAGGACAGCAACAACATAATTGAAATAAGAGGTCTAGATGGTAATTGGGATCAGGGCGCTTATTCTTTGAATCAAGTAGAACCATACATATGGCAAAATACATTTACTTTGAATGGAGATGTATCTCAAGCCTATAAAGGTCATGACCAATCTAATTGGTTGTCTTATCGAACAAACGACAACAAATCGATTGCTATTGATTCGACTCAAGATGTTATTTTTACATATTATGAACAATTGAACATGTTAATTGATAGTATAAACTATCCAAATGGTATTGAAGCTAAGATTGTTGGATCACAAGATGCACTCGGTCAATGGGAGCCTCTATTGTCACCAACAACGATGCAGTTTATCAATGGATCAAAAAATATATTGAAAGCAACTATTTCTTTGGCTTCTGAGGAGACTGTTGAATATAAAATTATATTTAATCCTGCTCCAGGACTTGAATGGGGCGAGTCTTTAACTGAAGGAAATATTGTTCTGACCAATCCTTTACAAGAAGATTTATCAGTGGATATTTACTTGAATCTATCGAACAAAGACTTGTTTACTTCTCTTGATTTGAAGACACCACAAGCTAATGTAACTGATGGTGACAGTTTAGAAGGTTCAGATTCTATTATCATATCTGGTTCTACAGCAACTCTAAGATACGAAATGACAAGTGACGGATCTGATCCTAGTGCGGTTACGTCTACTTCAAGTGTTTTTCCAGGTGTAACTTTAAGTGACCATGAAGGAGAAGACCTTAAGTTTAACTTCCTCTATGAGAAATATGGTGTGTTAAGCGAACCGCTTTCATTGGCCGTTCATGTAAATGCACCGGTTGTAGATACTTTGTTTGTATCAAGTACAACACCATCAAGCAATGCTACTGAAGTTGAGACAACTGATGTTTCATTTACATTTAATAAAGTGCTTCAAAGTATTGATGTCAGTAAAATATCTGTGACACCATCAGTCGATTTTAATGCGACTTTTACAGATCAAGTTTTAACAGTAACATTGCCGACTCTGGAACTTTATACGAACTATTCTTTAACACTTGATGATGGTGCTGTATCGAGTGCGACTCTTTCTAGTGACCATTATGTACTGAATTTCAAATCAGCACTGAAGAGTCCTATTATCAACGGCAAGCAAGTTCAGTTTAATGCGGTTCATGATGGGGAAACTTTAAATCTGGTTGGCTCTCCTAATGGGTGGGATAATACTGGTATGGCAATGTCTAAAAATGACAGTGGTTATTTTACATTAACCCTAGATCTTCTTCCTGGTAGTTATCAATACAAGTATTTTCCAGTATCAGGTTCGTGGGATAATGGATTTACAGATCAATTGAATAGTCTTGAAGCCGGTGGGAACTCAGCATTTTGGGTAGACGGTTTAAAGTTTAAATCAAATAAAACAATAGAACAGGGCAACTCAGTTACTCTTTCTACAGAGTATTTCATGGATGGTCAAAGTTCTGATGTGGTTTCAACTTACTCTTTAAAAGATATCTATTCAGGGATTGATCTTGTAGGCGATCAATTGACAGCTCAAGCGGGTTCTGTTTTAGGTGATGTTGTGGTGATTGCTGACTACTCTGGTCATCAAGTAGAAATGACATTTGAAGTTGTAGAAAAAATAAATACTTTTATAGTTAATTATTATAAGTATGATGGCAATTATAGTGGATATGATTTGTGGTATTGGTATGATGGAGAAAACGGACAGGCCATAGGATATAATCAAGGATTACAAAATGATTTTATGCAAATGTCTCTTCAAACGACTAATGATCACATCAATATTCTACCGAGAAAATCAGATTGGTCTTATCAGGAAAGTGATATTCATATAAATGGTACAGATGTAACTGAAGTTTGGATTATTGAAGGCGATTCTACTATTTATACTTCAAGAAATCAAGTGGATATCAGCAAGAAAATTTTACAGGCTAACTTCGATGAAAATAGCACTATACATGTGATGTTAACTCATCCTGTTACAGATGAAGAGGTTATGAGTTTCAAACTTTACGATGGAGATGAGGTTGTTGCTACTACCGTAGTAAAAACTTCTTCTAATCAATTGACACTTCATGTGGAAGATTTATCTAACATTGATGTTAGAAAGATTTATACTGTCAGAAGTGATTCGTTTAATACTGGATCTGTTTCTATGAGACGCGTCTTAGATGATACAAAATATCTATATACATCGAATGATCTAGGTGTGACGTACTCAAATACGGCAAGTACATTTAAAGTATGGGCGCCAACCGCCACAGCTGTATCTGTTGCAACATATAATTCTGCTGGTACATATCTAGAGGGTATTGTTCAAGATCATAACGGTGGAACAGAAACCTTAATGACAAGAGCTGATAATGGCGTATGGACTTCAACCTTATCAGGTGATCTGAACAATCAATATTACATGTATAAAGTTGAGTTTGCAGACGGTACAGTAAACTATGCCATAGATCCCTATGTGAAGGCGACATCTGCTAATGGTCAACGTGGGGCAATTATAGATTTTAATTTAGCCTCACCTTCACATTGGACTGAAGAAAAACCTTTCTTTGTGGATGAATCAGATATGATTTTATATGAACTTCATGTAAGAGATTTTTCAATTGATACAGAATCCAATACTGTAAATAAAGGGAAATATAAGGCTTTTACTGAAACCGATACTTCTTATAATGGACAATCGACAGGTATTGATCATATTCAAGAATTGGGAGTGACTCATGTACACCTGTTACCGGTATATGACTTTAAAACTGTAGACGAGTTGCTTGTAGATGATGCAACTTCTTCTAAACCAAAATTCAACTGGGGATATGATCCTCAAAACTATAATGTACCAGAGGGCTCTTACTCAAGTGATCCGACTGATCCTTACGCGCGTGTTGTAGAGTTCAAGGAAATGGTACAAGCGTTGCATGATGCTGATTTAAGAGTGGTTATGGATGTTGTTTATAACCATACATTCAGTGTGGACGAAGGACCGTTTAATAAGATCGTACCGGGTTATTACTATAGAACAGATGACCGAGGTAGTTATACAAATGGATCTGGCTGTGGTAATGAAGTGGCAACAGAAAGACCAATGGTTAGAAAATACATTAAGGATTCAGTGAAGTATTGGGCTACTGAATATAATATTGACGGTTTTAGATTTGACTTAATGGGTCTGATTGATCTACAAACCATGGAAGAACTGACTTATGAACTAAAACATGAAATTGATGATTCCATTATTGTATATGGTGAGCCTTGGACTGCGGGCAGCAATGCAATATATAGTGGTGTATCAACGGTAAAAGGTACTCAAAAGAATAAAGATTTCGCTGTATTTAATGACAATATACGTGGTGCTATAAAAGGTGGCAGTGACGGTGATTCAAAAGGATTTGCAACTGGTAAATTGGATGCGTTAGGTGATGTTGTAACAGGTCTATACGGTGGTACTGATTTTACAAATTCACCAATGGAATCGATTACATATGTAACTGCTCATGATAATTTGGTACTTTGGGATAAAGTATTAAAAACTCAACACATTGACGCAGCAGAACCATATAAAACATTAACAGAAATAAATTTATTTGATAATGAGACCGTTCAGAGAAGTATTTTAGCCAATGGTATGGTTTTAACATCTCAAGGAATTCCTTTTTTACATGCTGGATCAGAGATGTTAAGAAGTAAACAAGGGGATCATAACAGTTATAAGAGTGATGATACCATCAATAAAATCAATTGGGAAAATAAAGTCAGTTATGAACCTGTCTTTGATTATTATCAGGGTTTAATAGAACTTAGAAAAGCCCATCCTGCATTTACGATGGAAACACATGATGAAATATCAACGCATATGATTACATACAAACAAGATGATGGTGTGATTGCATACAAACTTGTGAATTACGCCAATAATGATACATGGGAAAATATTGTAGTTATCTATAATGGTAATACAGATAGCAAAACTGTAGACTTACCATCTGATACAGAGTGGCATGTGGTCGTTGATAATGATGAAGCGGGTATTGAAGTGTTAAATACGTTTACAGGCAATCAAGTGTCAATTTCAGGTTTATCTATGATGATTCTGTATGATAATAAAAAGGCTGATTATACACCTGTAGCGACTGAAATTATAACCTCTAAAGATGTTTATAATTTAGAACCGACAGACACAGTCAATATGTCACCTTATGTTGTTGATCAAGAAGGTAATAGAATGATTGGTGAGAGTATCTCGTATGAGACATCAGATACAACAGTTGTAGGCGTGGTTGATGGCATAGTATCAGCACTTAAAGAAGGGGCTGCTGTTGTAACATTACAGTCGGGGCTGTTAACAAAAACAGTAACGATTCAAGTAGAAGACAGTGTTTTAACAAGAATTGAAATAGTGGGTGATTCAGATGTTTATATATCGAAAACTACTCATTTAACGACTAAATGTTTTGATCAAAATGATGCAATTCTTCTGGGTGAACTCATTAATTGGTCATCTTCAGATGAAAGTATAGCAACGGTTTCTAATGGTATTGTAACGGGTATTCAGGCAGGTACTGTTGAAATAACAGCTTCTGTTGGATTAATTACAAACACATATACACTGGAAGTTAAGGCTTATGAAGCAAGAACCGTTAAACTATATTATTACCGTCCTGATGAAACTTATGACAACTGGGATTTATGGTTATGGGATACCGGTGAAACCAATGATGCGATAACCCCAAGTGGTGAGACGGTTCTAAATGGTAAAAAATACTTGGAATTTGAGTTTTTAGTAGCACCTGATAGTTTAAGAGTAGGTTCGATTATTCGAAAGAACGATTGGAGCGAAAAGGATCCAGATTACGATAGATTTATTGATATACCAAGTGGTGTAGAGTTTATGAAGGTATTTTCATATTCTGGTGTAGGAGAGTTTACTTATGTAAAAGTGCTGACTGGACCAGAAATTGAAAATGGCAGTGCTTCGATATATTATAGAGATGATGCGTTATTTAGAAGCAATGATATGGACTCAATAGATGGAGTAAAACTTGTGTTTGATGATCAAACACATGATATGACTTATGATCAAGTCAATGCAATGTATCATTTCGATATGGAGAACTTGACAGAAGGGGATCATCCATACTATTTCTTAGTGACAGTCGATGGTGTAGAAACCAAAGTACTGGATACAAGGAATGAACAACAAAAGGATGATGCTTCTGTGTTAACGTATCTTCTGCCACAGATTACTGTTACTCCAAGTTTTAGTAAAGAAACAATTGGCATCAATGAAGGTGTTGTATTATCAATAGAAACTCTATCTAATATACCGGTTGAGATTAAAGAAATTTATGCAGATTTATCAGAAGTTAATGGGCAGAACCATGTTTCAATTGATCAAAATGTAAAAGCCATCACGATTGTATCGACAACATCAGGTATAAAATCGATTGTTGTAACAGTCGTTGATATTTATGGTAATACACATACTGGTACGGTTTCATTACATGTGTCAGATGAGGTAACAGACTCTAACTGGGATGAAGCGGTTATATACTTTATGGTCACTGATCGATTTAATGATGGAGATTTAACAAACAATGCTGATGTTGATAAATCTCATTTAGAGGCTTACCATGGTGGAGACTTCCAAGGGATTATTGATAAATTAGACTATTTGGAAACACTGGGAATCAATACGATTTGGATTACACCAATTGTAGATAATATTGATTTCAACCAAGGTAAAGCATTTGAAGGGACTCAGTATGGTTATCATGGTTATTGGGCAAAGGATTTTACATCACTTGATGAACATTTAGGTGATATAGAAACTTTTAAATCTTTGATAGATCAAGCGCATGACAAAGGCATTAAAGTCATGGTCGATGTGGTTGTAAACCATACAGGTTATGGTATGAATGAGGCATCGACTTTAGACACCGATAAATTGCCGACATTAGAAGAACGTGCTGTGTTTGATGATATGATTAGAGAAACTCCTGGTAGTGATGCATTAACTCAGTACTTGGCAGGATTACCTGATTTTGAAACTGAAGATGTTGCTGTTCGTAATCAATTGATTCAATGGCAAACAGATTGGTTAAGTCGGGCAAGAACCGATCGTGGTGATACGATAGATTACTTTAGAGTGGATACCGTTAAACATATAGAACATGCAACCTGGCAAGCGCTTAAGAATGAATTGGTAAAACTGGATTCTAACTTCAAAATGATTGGTGAGTACTATGATGGTAGCTTATCTAATACAGGAGATTACCTAGGACCTGATCAAATGGATTCAATCTTGGACTTTAATTTCAAGTGGAAGGCAAAACTATTTGTTGAAGGTCAAATTGAATTGATTGAACAAGAACTGAATGAAAGAAACACACAAATAAATGAAAACATTACTTTGGGACAGTTTTTATCAAGTCATGATGAAGATGGTTTCTTAACTAGATTTGATGTTTCGGATGAAAAGTTGACAGAGTATGCTATGTTAGCAGCTTCTTTACAGATGACTTCAAAAGGTCAAGTTGTTGTTTATTATGGTGAGGAAATTGGATTGACAGGCAAGAATGCTGGTGATATGGCAGCAGGTCAGTATTCAGAAAATAGATACGATATGATATTTGATACTGAAGATGACAACTTCAACCAACAAATATTTGATCATTATATAAAAATGTTAAATATCAGAAAAGACCATTCGGAAGTATTTGCTAAAGGGAATCGTCAAACCGTTTATGTCAGTGATACAGATCAGGTTACAATATTTAAAAGAGAATATGATAAAACGTTGCTGATTGGCTTAAATACAGGTGAAGAAGAGTTTGAAAAAACGATTACCACAGATCATGAAGTTGGTACACAGTTGATTGATCTGTACAGTTATAAAACATACTTAGTTGAAGCTGAAGGTCAAGTTACGGTGAAGATTCCTAAAGCTTCTGAGGGTGGGACGCTTGTTTTAGCAGTCGATAAGATACAACCCGATATGATACAATCGATTCAGAAAATATCTGATATAGCGGTTCAATACAATACAAGAGAAACTCTAGCGATATCGGCTTTACCAAAGACAACCACTGTCACGACATACTCTAAAAAAACATACGAAGTGGAATTGGAATGGACTATTTCACATTATAACAAACATGTTGCAGGTCAGTATACGGCTGTTGGAAGATTTGCTTTGCCGAATGAGGTGCTTCAGAGTCAACCGATGACCAGATTAAATGTAGAAGCGACTGTAGTTGTACAACAGGCAAAATCAAACTCAGGTAACAACAGTTCACCAGGGCCATCGGTAAGTATTTCTCTTGATAAAACCAGAATTGAATTAGAAATTGGTACTGAAGCGAATGATAAGATGGCAAGTTATGATTTGACAGAAAAAGTTTCTGGTACTACAAATAAAGCAGTCATATGGACGAGTTCAAATTCCGAGATTGCTTCAGTAGATGAAAATGGTGTGGTAACACCTCATAAAGTGGGTGAAACTTTAATCACAGTTAAAACTAAGGATATGAATAGAAAAGCACTTTGTACAGTGATTGTCTATATGGTTGGAGATGAAGCAACACCACAAGCCAGTATATCCATTTCAAAGGCCTATATAGGTGGTTATCCTGATGGTGAGTTCAAACCGGAGAAAAGTATCACAAGAGCAGAAGTCGCGTCAATTTTTGCCAAGTTGTTAACCGATGATGACCATCAAAATCAAACAGTTTTTAGTGATCTGAAAACATCACATTGGGCTTATGATGATATTCAAAAGGTTGTGAATTTGGGACTATTTGGTGGTTACGATGATGATACGTTTAAAGCAAACCAACCTATTAAGAGAGCAGAGATAGCTGTGGTATTCTCAAACTATTGGAAACTAACAAAGGCAAATAAAGCATCTACACCTGTTGATGTGAAAGATGTGATGGAACATTGGGCAGGAAAAGCTATTTATCAACTCTATAATGCTGAAATTGTTTCTGGATTTGAAGATGGTACTTTTAGACCAGAAGCTGATACAAAGAGAGGTGAATTTGTTGTAATGATGAATAAACTGATTAAAAGAAATTCAAAAGAAACGGACAAATCAAGTTATAAAGATATAAAAGGACATTGGGCTAAAAAGTACATTGAAGCAGCTTCTGAAGTGGTGATAGACTAACTATAGTTCAAATATGGAAATGGTCCCTAATTTTTAGGGATCATTTTTTAAGATTAATAGAAAATCACTATTAAGTGATTGATAGTTTCTAAAAACATTGGGTAGTAATAAAGGGAAGAATAACCAACTAAATGGTTAACATATGGTGTTTGTTGAACTTATTGACAAAGGAGATTATTATGAATAAATCACTGATATTTATGACAGGTACTGCTTTAACAGCAGGTGTTATTGGCGTCTGCTTACCAAAGGTTCTCAATAAACTTGGTTTACATCCCTATTTTGAAGAACATCCACAGGATTTGACTGGAAAGAAGGCTTTGCTTATAACAACGTCTCATGATCAGTTAGGAGACACGGGTAAAGTCATTGGTGTTTATTCGTCTGAAATGACAATACCTTATTATCACTTTTTAGATGCAAATATGACTGTAGATTTGGCCAGTATTAAAGGTGGTCGAATTCCCATAGAACCTAAAAGCATGAAATATCCTTTGGCAACACCTTCGGATAACAGATTTTTAAAAGATAAAGTTCTATTGAATAAAGTGGAGCATTCTTTGTTGATTGATGATGTCAACTTTAAAGATTATGACATCATCTTTATGGCAGGCGGATGGGGCGCGGCTTACGATTTAGGTACAAGTGACGTGTTGGGTAATAAACTGACTGAAGCTAATGCTGAAGGTATTTTATTAGGTTCTGTATGTCATGGAGCACTTGGTTTTATGAAAGCAAAGGAAACAAATGGTGAACCACTTGTCAAAGGTAAGAAAATCACTGCTGTCACAGATAAACAAATTAAAGAATTAAAAATATCTCAAACACCAATGCATCCGGAAACGGAACTTATTAATCTTGGGGCTGATTTTCAAAAGAATGTTGCCTTTAAAGATGTGTTTGCAAACCTGGTGGTTATTGATGGTAATATTGTAACTGGCCAGAATCAAAATGCCAGTGCTGAAACTGCATATAAGTTAATGAAGTTACTAAAAGAAAAGGATAAGCATTTTTTTGAGTAATTGATTGTGAATGATGAGTTCTCCATATTAGAGAATTCATCTTTTTTTTTGAATCAATTGACCTGTTTTGAATCCCGTGATGCGACAGCTGTTTGGAAATGTTATCAATTTAGAAATAGGCATATCAATGAGTTGGATATGTACATCTATTGAAAGATACAAGTAAAGTCAGTTGATTTAATGGAACGTTGTGGAGAAATCTTTATTTTTGATTATGGATGTGGATGGATTGATAAAAAAATCAGATGATCAGCTCTATATAACTTACAAATTGAAGCAATCGATTTGAGATCGAACATATTAAGTCTTAATCACGCAGAATAAGATGGTTTCAGTTACATGGAGTCATCTTATTTTGAATTATTGGAATCAGTTTTTTAGAAAGTAATATTGATGTTTATAGTAATAGCTTTTAGTAGTAGGTCCTAGCATAAATTTCGGAAAAATACAAACCGTTATTTTTATTTTCTTTTATGATAATATAGATTGAGAGTTGTATTAATTGGAGTTACGTAGGGGGAGAATATGAAAAAAGAATTGATTAAAACCGATATTGCCGACTGTGTGGGATGTAACAAGTGTATTGCCGCTTGTCCACAAGCACATGCCAATATGGTTTCTAAGGAACCAGACCAAGAACTTAAAATGCATGTTGTAAATGAAAACTGTATTGCTTGTGGTGCCTGTCTTAATGCCTGTAGACATAATGCAAGGTATTATGAAGATGATACTCAGGAGTTCTTTAAAACATCAAACGCATCTTTAGTTGTTGCACCAGCATTCATACTAAACTATCCTAATGATTACAAACATGTATTTGCATGGTTAAAAGAGAAAAAGGGCGTCAAGTACATATGGGATACTTCTTTTGGTGCAGATATAACAACACTGTTATATGTTAGAGCCATTAAAGAGAATAACCTATCAACTGTGATTGCACAACCTTGTAGAACCATAGTTGAATCGATTCAACGTTATTATCCGAACTTATTAAAATATTTATCACCAGTGGGATCTCCGATGCACTGTACAGCTGTATATATGCGACTCAATCATAAAATCGATAATATCTGGGGTGTTTCACCATGTATCAGTAAAACCGATGAGTTTGAAGCACATGGTGAAATGTTAGGGAACATTTCTTTTGCTAAATTAATGGAAGCGTATAGAAAAGAAAATTCAAGTAAGTATAAGAATGAGTGTGACTATGATTCGCCAGCGTCTTTGGTTGGGTTTTGGTATCCGACACCTGGAGGTTTAAGAGAATCTGTTGAACAAGTCTTTGGTAAAGGATTACATATAAAACGCATTGAAGGACCAGAAGTAGCACAGAAATATCTTACAAATATAAACAATCGCCCAAAGGATTTACCGCTTTTGATTGATATCTTGAATTGTTCAGAAGGATGTATGTTTGGAACAGGTACAGAGTTTCATGGTGTGCTTCCAACTGAGGACCAGATGGATGCAATGTTGTATCAAAGAACTGAAGCTTTAAAGAAAGAAAAGAAAAATATTATATCAAAAAACGATCCAAAGGACCTCGTTAAGAAATTATCCAACCAATTGAATCTAGATGACTACTTAGTAAGCTATGTAGACAAGTCTTCATCATATATAGAAAATCTTAAACAAGCCAAACAACAAATAAAAACAGGTTATCTTGCTTTAAGAAAATTTAGCGAAACTGAAAAAACGTTTGATTGCCCTGCTTGTGGTTATGGAACATGTGAAGACGCTGCAATTGCAATATGTTTAAAGCAAAACGAACCAGAAACCTGCAGGGAATATCAGAAGGCGTTAACGACTGAAGCGCTTAATAAATCTTATGAGGAACACCAACAAACTGAAATGCTGTTAATGAATAATGAGGCAATTTCAGCACAGTTAAAAGAATTTTCTTTTGACTTGGTTGAAAAATTGCATGTGGTTGGTGATGCGCTGCAACAGATATCATCAGCAACGACTTCAAATGCAAATGATGTTTCATCAATCACTTCTGAGGTAAAGACTGTAGAAAATCTTGTTGAAAAATTGAATACCAGTTTAAGAGATATAAAAAAAGGCATCGATCGTTATAGTGAGATGAGCGATACAATTTCAAATATCAGTGATCAAACCAACCTTTTAGCCCTTAATGCATCAATTGAAGCTGCACGTGCAGGTGAGTTGGGACGAGGATTTGCTGTTGTAGCCGAAGAAGTAAGAAAACTTGCAGAAGAATCAAAAGTGGCAGTATCAAAAACAGAACATAATTTTAAAGATGTTCAAACGCAATTAACAGTTATTGATGATGTTGCATTGGCATTGAATCAGCTGATTACAACAGTGGCTTCAAATGTTGACAACGTTATGGCATCAACTGAGGAAGTTAATGCAACAACAGACGAACTAACAAGTACTACTGAACAGATAATTGAAGATACGAATCTTCTTCAGATACAATCGTCTGAGAGTAAAATGGAATTATTAAACTCTGAGAGTGCTGTTTAATTTTAGCAGGAGAAAAAACTTGGAGAATTCATTCACTTTTTGGTGATTTCCAAGTTTTTTATAATGAGTCAAAAGAAAAGAACGACAGTCGTTTTGGAATGCTCCAAGTATCATTTGGAGTATGTCAAAGATTGTCGTTCTTATTTCATTTGTAATATGATTTTTGTGTGTTAAATCGACTCATACCATGAGATAGTCCCGTCAAACATTTGATTAACGATGTCTAAATAAGCAATGCTGGTACGACTCTTTTTTATTTTTTTCATAAATTTGCCACTCGGATCCACATGGATAGACAGATACGTCCAAAATTCCTTCATTTTATCACATAGGTGTTTATCACCAGAAAGTATATTGACGTAATGACTAAAAACAGTATCATGGAATTCTTTTATTTTATCAATTTTTTGAGCTGTCGCTATAACGTTGCCTTTTATAGTTGATGGTAAAAACGGATCTCTTAAAGCGCCGCGACCTAACATAAAGTTTTCGATTTCAGGAAAACGTGTTTGTATTCTTTTGTAATCCTCTAAAGTATAAATATCACCATTGTAAGTGACTTCGTGTTTACAGGCTTCATAAAGTGTTTCAAAAGAGTCCAAATCAACGTGTCCGGTATATTTTTGCTGACCGGTACGCCCGTGGATAATCACACCTTTTAAAGGATAGTCATTGAGCAACTCAACAACTTTCATACCTTCTTCAAGGTTATTCAACCCCAAACGCATTTTGACAGTTAAGTCATATGAGTCATCTTGACAGACATCATCAAGTAGTTCTTTTATCATATCAGGATACGGTAAAATCCCTGAACCTTTTTTCTTATTGGTTACCATTGGAAAGGGACAACCAATATTCCAATTGATTTCCTTGTAGCCCATATCAGCGATTTTTGAAGCGAAATATCTAAAATCATCACCATTATTGCCAAGTAGTTGAGGGATAATATCAAGTTTGCTGTCATTTACCTCAGGAAGTATATCTTTAAATAGTGATAAACTATCTTTTCTCATACTCGTAGTTGCGATGAATGGTGAATAATAGGCATCGATACCACCGAAGATTTCTGCATAAAGGTTTCTATAATAAGCCAAAGTCATGCCTTGTATTGGTGCTAGTGAAAGTTTCATAGTTGTGCTCCATTTCTGTTTAATAGATATCAGTTACTATTCTAACATAATTGATACCATTACTTAAGAAGAATTTATACGGGAGTTGTAATTATTATCACCAACAAAGAAATCATAGCTTCTACGTTATGCCTTTTCATTAAATGCTACTGAAAGGTTTAAGGACTATGTCCGAAAACGAGAAGTTTTTTTGAACAATACATGGTATTATATGTTTAGATACGAGGTGGAAAATGAAACTGACACATGAACAGTATTATAAAGTTATACAATCCAGAGATGCTAGATTTGACGGATTATTCTTTACGGCAGTAAAAACAACAGGGATATATTGTAGACCGGTCTGCAAAGTACCTGCTCCTAAATCTGAAAATTGTACTTTTTATGATTCTGCTGAAATTGCGGAAGCAAAAGGGTACAGACCCTGTTTAAGGTGCCGTCCGGAACTGGCCCCAGGATATAGTGAGTTTGAACAATCCAATGAGTTGATCGGTATGATATTGCGTTATTTTGAGAAACGTTGTTATAAGCCGGGGCTAATAGGCGAAAGTGCTGCTTATTTTGGTATTACTTCAAGACATGTCAACAGATTGTTTACGGATAGTATTGGTGTATCACCTCAGAGTTTCATAGTGACAAAACGATTGTTAATGTCAAAAGGCTTATTGACAGATACACAACTGCCAATTACTGATATTGCCTTGCTTGTTGGTTTTGGTAGTGTATCTAGATTTAATGCAACATTTAAAAAACACTATCAGTTAACACCTGGTAATTTGAGAAAAAAAGGATCGAAGAATATGGATATGATAAAAGTGAAGTTATCATATAGACCACCTTACAACTGGAAGATCATGATGGATTTTTTTAGAATGAGGCAAATCCCTGGTGTAGAGTGGGTTGTTGATAATAAATACAGAAGAACACTTAGGGTTAAGAGTAACCTTGACATATACTCAGGTTGGATTGAAGTGAGTCCAATCCCAGAAGAACATCTCGTGGTATTATCTGTGAGTAAATCATTGGAGAAAGTACTAATTGAAGTCATTAAAAAGGTAAGAAGAGCTTTTGATTTGGATTTAGTGCCTGATCAGCTACCGGCTGATTTACCTGATGGTATAAGACTACCAGGGTGTTTTGATTCATTTGAGATGGGCACAAGAGCAATTTTAGGACAACAAATCACTGTAAAAGCTGCCCATACGATTGCCACTAGATTGGTCAAACTGTTAGGTACTACAATAGAAACCCCTTGGAAAGAGTTGAATGCTCATTTTCCATCAGCAGAGGAGCTATTTGCAATAAAGGAACCCATTGACGGTGTGTTGGGTCCTATTGGTGTTATAAAAAATAGAAGTTTTTCGATTTATGCATTGGCTGAAGCCATGGCTGTCGGTGACTTATCGTTTGCTTTGGATAAGAACCCAACTCATCAAAAAAATAAACTGCTTGGCTTAAAGGGCATAGGACCTTGGACAGCGGAATATTTAACAATGCGAGGTATGAGTTGGCCCGATGCCTTTCCAGCCTCGGATATCGGTGTTAGACATGCTTTGATGTTAAAACTGAAAGATGAAGAAGGAAATCTTATATTGGATAACAAGATAAAGTTGTCTAAATACAAATTAAATAAGAAGTACGAAAAAGCAGCGCTCGACTATGCTCAAGCGTTCAAACCTTGGAGAAGTTATTTGACCATAGCATTATGGTACAGTTTATCGGAAAAGGAGTAATATGATTTACACAATATTAGATATACAATTAGGTAAAATGACTGTTGCCTTAAATAAAAATGGTTCAGTAGCAGGTTTATGGTTTGAAAATCAAAAGCACTTTCCAAAAATGCCATCGGATGCAATTTGGTTGGAAAGGTCTTTGATGAAAGAAAAGCTTAAAACTACAATGGAAAAATTAGAAGAACAGTTGAGAGCATATGAAAAGGGTGTACTTAAAGTCTTTGATTTGAAACTTGAACCAGTTGGTACCGAATTTCAAAAACTTGTGTGGCTTTGTTTAAATGAAATCCCTTACGGTGAAACTGTAACTTATGGTGATATCGGAAAAAAAGTGGCAAAAATTATGAAAAGAAAGTCAATGTCAGCACAAGCCGTTGGCAATGCTGTCGGTCGAAATCCAATTTCCATTATTATTCCATGTCATAGAGTTATTGGTAGAGACGGAAGTTTAACTGGATATGCAGGTGGTCTTGAACGTAAGAGGTCACTTTTGAATATTGAAGGTATTTATGTCGAGGAACAATTGGAGATGGACCTACCGCTGAACCTTTAGAAGTGGATTAGAATTGAATTAAAACACTGGTTTTTTATTTTGGGCATTCTATACTTGAAATATAAACGGGTGTTTTTTTATTGTGTATTTACTATTAATATTTATTGTGATTGAACATATTGATGAATTTTATATTTGGAAAGGAGTTATAATGGCAAGAAAATCAGTTCTTACAAAAGAGCAAATCGTTGAATGTGCTTTTGATTTATGTGTAAAAGAAGGTGTATCAAATAGTACCATCAGAAATATAGCGAGTCAGTTGAATACTTCTACAGCGCCGATTTATACTCAGTATCCTAATCGTGGAATGATCTTAAGTGACTTGGATGATTATATCTCAAAAAAACTATTTGAACATATGCAGGTACCATATACAGTCAGTTCATTCTTAAATATTGGTATTGGTATTATTAAGTTTACGCTTAATCATAGAAGGTTGGTAAGTGAATTCTATTTTACTCTAAATAGATTGAGTTTTGATTTCACTAATATATCTGATGAGTTGATTGAACAAATGAAAAGAGATCAACTCTTAGCATTATTAGAGGATGAACGTTTAAAGAGTCTTTTAAACGACATGAGAATTTACACTTATGGCTTGATTGCGATGATCTGTACTGAAACGACAAGGCATTATGATCTGGATTATTATCGTAATCTCTTAGAACGTGTTGGGGATAAATTAATAAGTTATCATTTAGTTGAAACAGGGCACTTGGAAACTTGCCAACAGCTCTTTAAGGAAAACAAGGATAAATATGATGAGAATAACAGGAGGGATTGAAGATGAACCTTATTATCAATGGTATAACCGATTCAAGTTTTAGCGCTTTTGAATCAAAGTTAGAACAAGTTACTCATACAGATTCTAAATACTTCAAGTTAAGAGATATGACCATTAACTACTGTCAAGGGTGTTGGGATTGTTGGGTAAAGACACCAGGTAAATGTCTTTTAAAAGATGATTATGAACAGATTCTATCAGTAATTCCTTCAGCGGATCTAGTGACAGTTATTACACCTATCATAGCGGGTTATGAATCATCTTTGGTAAAAACATTTAGTGATCGCATGATTCCAATTGCACATCCTTACATTCAGATGTACAAAGGTGAACAACACCATAAACAACGTTATGAAAAAAATCCGGATTATAAGCTGATTATCCTTGAAGATGAATGGACTACAGAAGCAGATATTATTTTGATGAAAGAACTTTATGAAAGAATGATGTTGAATTTTAAAGCAGAACTAGTGGAGGTTGTAACTATAAAGAAAGGAGCTGATTTTAGTCATGTCATTAATGGTATTTAACGGGAGTCCTAGAGGTGTTAACAGTAACTCTGATGTCATTGCCTCGTGGTTTCTAAAAGGCTTTGAGGAGTCAAAAACTGTGTATTTGAACAAAGTGAAACAACATGAAACTTATATTAACGAGTCGATAGAATTTGAGAAACTGTTATTTGTTTTTCCTCTATATGTGGATGGTATGCCTGGTCAGGTCAAATATTTCTTTGAACAAATGAACAAACAAAAGAAAGTGTTTAAAAACAAGGAAGTAACCTTTATTATACATTCGGGATTTTCAGAAGCCATACATTCAAAAAATCTGGAAAAATATCTATATAGATTTGCTGATTTGATGTCAATGAAAAACTATGGTGTTGTTATTATTCCAGGCAGTGAAGGTTTTAGATTGATGCCTCCGAAGATGACAGCAAAGAAAGCTGAAAAGGTAGCTGAAATAGGTGACATGTTTCGATTAAACAAACCGTTTCCTAGTGCTGTAAAAGAAAGTTTGGAAGGTCCATTAGTTCAAAGCAAGCTGCAAAGATTACTTTTTAAGATTTTAAGTCTAGTGGGATTGAGTAATGTTTATTGGAATTCTCAGTTGAAGAAAAATAATGCGTTTAAGAATCGATTTGATGCACCTTACGAGAAGTAATCTGAAAGTACATATTTTAAAAATTAAGAAGGTAAGACATTATGTCATACCTTCTTTGTATGTTTACTTTTTTGAAAGAGCATCTATTCTTTGATTTATTGGTGGATGAGAATAAGTTAATTTTACCACCAATGGATGAGGTGTAAGGTTTGAGAAGTTTTCTTTTGCTAGGACTTTTAGAGCACTGATCATGGCATCCTTATAACCCGCTTCAGAAGCACAGGCATCTGCTTTGTACTCAGCTTTTCTAGATAATGCTGATAACGGAATATTGATCATAATTCCAAAAGGTTCCAGAAGTATACCAAAGAGTATCAATGCAAAGCCTAAGTGAATTTCTGAAAATCCAAATGCAGTGGCAAATGTAGTCGATGATAAAAAGAATGACAGAATTGCCAAATATACTGCCATTTGTATCATCGCGATGAAAATGTTTCTGATGATATCCTTATGTTTTGCATGTCCGATTTCATGAGCTAAAACACTTATGATTTCATCCGTAGAACATTTTTCTAAAAGTGTGTCATAGAGTATGATACTTTTAAATTTTCCGAAACCGGAGAAAAATGCATTAAGTCTTGTTGAGCGTTTCGAAGCATCCATGACGCTTATTTTTTTGACTTCATATCCCATACTTTTGGCTACAAGTTTTGATTTTTCATACAGTTCACCCTCGGGAAGTGGCGTGAGTTTATTAAATAATTTTATGAATACTTTAGAATATAATATATTTATAATCAACATTATAGTCATTATTATCAACCACGCGTAGATAAGTGATGTAGTGCCTAATAACTGATATAAATAAATGAGTAAATAAAGCAAAGCACCACCTAAAATAATTGTTAACAGAATAGATTTTATCTGATCCAATATAAATGTTTTTACAGTTGTTTTATTAAATCCGTAACGCTCTTCTATGTTAAACGTCTTATAAAGGTCAAGACCGATGCTTAATACGTAGTTGATTGCCAAGTATAAGGCAAAAAATAGAAGGACTTGAATAATGGGATCTGATGAGATGCTTTCAGAAACTTTAGCGAGTTTTGGAAATATATCAAGAACTAGAAAAACTAAAAGAACCGTTGTACTCAGTATTTTTGTGAAGATGGAAATCTTAAAAACTTCCATGGTATATTCAAGCCATGTATTATAGTCTTTTTCATTATAAACATCTGATACATTTTCAGGAATAGGTTGAGTTCTGTGTTTATAGTTTAGTGTAGATAACGTGATATCTAAAAGAAATACTGTAATAATTACTATTAATGTCAGTAGAAACATTGTGACCTCCTTATAATCTAATGTCTTTGATAATTATATCATTTAGTTTGGAATAAAAATACTACGAGATATCTAATCAGAGTATGATTGCCTATTATTAGAGTTATATCGTATTGATTTTTAAGGAAGTTTCCCTTTTACATTACTTCTGAGGTTAATTGGTTACCAATAGGTCTATTTTAAATTAAATTGGGTATGAGATATAGAAGAAGAAATTTGAACTTGGAGGTAACTATGTTTTTGTTAACAGTTGATGAAATGAAAGCTCTAAAACGGTGTGCAATCGATTCATATCATATCCCCGGTATTATATTAATGGAGCATGCTGGCTATGCTGTGGCTGAGACCATTATGAAGAATTATAAAAAAACAACACCTATACTGGTCGTCTGTGGACGTGGCAATAATGGCGGAGATGGATTTGTTGTCAGTAGAAAACTTTTGTTGGAAGGATACTCCGTAAAAGTAATTGTCATTGGAAATGTTTCCTCCATTAAAGGAGATGCACTGACTAATTATAAAATTCTAAAAAAAATAAATAAAGCTATCTTCTCCTTAGAGAGATATGAAGATACCGGTAACGCTTTAACATTATTTAGTAGTACAGATGTTATAGTAGATGCCATTTTCGGTACAGGACTTAATTCATCTGTCAGAACGTTAGAAGCTTCTGTTATAGATTTGATAAACAATTCAAAAGCAAAAGTAATTTCAATTGATATGCCATCTGGTATAAATGGCAGCACCGCAAAAGTAATGAAAAGTGCTGTTAAAGCAGATCTTACCATAGCATTTGATGCATTTAAGTGTGGCAATGTACTTTATCCAGGAGCAGAATACAATGGTGAATTGAAGGTTGCAAACATAGGGATTCCTAAAACCTGTTATGAACAGATTTATTTTCCAAAACGAATCCTAACAGAAAAAGTCATTCTAAGTAGATTGCCTATTAGAAAGAAAAACAGTCATAAAGGCACCTTTGGGAAGGCATCCATAATTGCAGGCTCTTCTGGTATGGAAGGTGCAGCCATTTTATCTTGTTCGGCTGCTATGAGAACAGGATTAGGACTATTGAAGTTATTTGTACCAAAGAGCATGAATCATATTGTTAAAACGTCAGTGCCAGAAATGATAACAGTTTTACTTGAAGAAAGTGTAGTAGGTTCTTATGACTTAAGTTCAATTGATATTATATTAGACCATATTAAAAATGATTCAGTAGTAGCTATAGGTCCAGGGTGTGGACAACATAAAGAAATTGGTAAAACCGTGAGGCGGTTGTTGACTGAATCAGAACTCCCCTTGGTCATTGATGCCGATGGACTAAATATGCTTTCATTAAATATGAGTTGGCTTATTGGTTGTTCTAAGGACATTGTTTTAACGCCACATGTTGCTGAGATGTCTCGACTTACCAAGTTATCGATAGCTGAAATATTAGATGACCCTATAAAGATAGCAAGAAAGTATGCTGTTCAGTGGGAGGTTACTGTTGTATTAAAGAGTGCAAGAACGATTGTTGCTACAAAAGATGGGAACATATACATCAATATAAATGGCAACTCAGGTATGGCAACGGCGGGTACTGGGGATGTTTTGACAGGTATCATTACAGGACTCATGGCTCAAGGTTTGTCAGGGGAAGATGCTTCTGTACTTGGTGTTTTTGTACATGGGTATTCTGGCGATAAAGCGGCAGAGATGATTGGTGAGTATGGATTGTTAGCAGGAGACATCATCAAACAGATTCCATATACTTTAAAAGCTTTAAGTCACAGACAAAAAGGTTAATTTATCAAAAAAAGTCTTATAAATAAATCAGCTTAAAGTAGAGCTGATCTTTTCTGCATATAATCTTAATCCGTTGTTCTTTTATTGTCTAAAAAAGATTGTATTGGGAAAAAAATATGAGTTAAACTGTCTGAGTGAAGTATCATATCATGATGTTCAAAGGATTATCAACTGTTCACAGCAAAATACTTGACTTTAAAATCTAATAGTACTACAATGATACTAAGAAGATAGTAGCTTTTTGATACTAAGAGGAGGCGTTATGAAAAAAGTTGTTTACAATAAATATGGATCATCAGAAGTATTAACTTTCATAGAAGAGGAAAAACCATCAGTAGATGATAAAGAAGTGTTGGTAAGAATATACGCGACAACCGTGGCGTCTGGTGACATACGACAAAGAATAGGTTCTAGACATTCATTACCCTTATGGCCTTTATCTAAGTTGGCAATCGGGATGACCAAACCTAGAAATCCCAACTTGGGTTTTGATTTTTCTGGCAGAATAGAAGAGGTGGGACCTGGAGTTTCAAAATTTAAAGTAGGAGATGATGTATTTGGTATTACTGGAAAAGGTACCAATATGGAGTACAGAAGTATACATGAAGATGGATTGTTTACACTTAAACCTGATAACATGACTTATGTTGAAGCGACATCGATTCCATTTGGGGCACATACCGCTCATTACTTTTTTGATAAAGCTGATATCAAACAAGGTGACAGAGTTTTAATAAATGGAGCATCTGGGGCTGTTGGTACTCAGGCTATTCAACTGGCTAAACAATACGGTGCACATGTAACAGCTGTTTGTAGTGGTAAAAATCATTCGATTGTGAAAGCATTAGGTGCTGATGAAGTCATTGACTATAAAAAAGAAAACATTTATGAAAACAAACAGTACGATATAATATTTGATACTGTTGGGAAGATGTCTTATAGAAAAAGCAATGCTATATTGAAGAAGAGTGGTAAATTATTATTACCTGTGTTTGGTTTTCGCATGTTAGCTATGATGTTAATCACATCAATAACCAAACGTAGAAAAGTCATTTGTGGTGTTGCTAGTGAATCGCAAGAAGTACTTGATGACATTAGAGATAAAATGGCTATGGGTATATTAAAACCTGTAATCGATCATGTTTATACTTTTGATGAAATAAGAGTTGCTCATGATTATGTAGAAAAAGGGCATAAGATAGGAAATGTGGTTATTAAAATTTAAAAGTATAAGTAAAATAGACATACAATATAGAGTGACGCTTACATTTAAGATGTAAGTGTCTTTTAAAATACGTCTTTTGATAAATTAATTGTGACATATCAAAACAGTTTTTCTTCTACAAATGCAATGCTTCATAAAAATTAAGCCGATTTTGAACAGATAAAAAGAAAAATACATTAATTTTAAAAAAACCGTTTCCAAATCCCTTAAATATGTTTACAATAGCTATAGAATAACTTTTACTAAATAATCAAAAGCTGATTATTACTTTAAATATAGGGGGATATTATGACAATTAGTATGGTTGCTAAACATGCAAAATGGCCTGCAAAAGCAGATGCAATTTTTGCAATTGCTGGAAAAGCCCAAGAGGCAATAACGAAGTATGGAAAAGAAAATGTTACTAACTCTACATTAGGTGCTTTAATGGATGATGACGGTAAACTAATCGCCTTTGATTCTGTCTTTGGGGTTTTAAAGGATATGCCAAATGAGGAAATCTCGGCTTATGCTCCTATTGCTGGAATGCCAAAGTATCTAGAGGCTGTTGAGGAGACTTTCTTTGCAGGTTATAAGCCAGATGCTCATATTAGAGTCGTAGCAACACCGGGCGGCACGGGTGCTTTAAAAGTAGCTATGTGGAACTATACAGAGGAAGGTGATGAAATTCTTACTTCTGATTGGTACTGGTCTCCATATAATACAATCTCGGAAGAAGCAGGTAGAAAGATTTCTACTTTCCAATTATTCTCAGATGAAGGAAACTTCAATATTACAGATTTCAAAAAAAGATTTAAGGAAATTTTGAATAAGCAAGATCGATTGATGGCAATCATCAATACGCCTGCTCAAAACCCGACGGGTTACAGTGTATCGGACGATGAGTGGGATGAAATCTTAGCATTTGTAAAGGAAGAAGCAAAAAATCCTGATAAGAAAATCATTTTATTAGTTGATACAGCTTACATTGATTTTGCAGGAGCTGAAAATGAAAAAAGAGCATTCTTCACAAAATTCTCAAATCTTCCAGATAATATTTTTGTAATGGCAGCTTTCAGTACATCAAAAGGTTATACCATGTATGGTCTGAGGTTAGGTGCACTTATTGGTATGTCATCGAATGAAGAGATTGCAGATGAGTTTAGAGTATCTAGTCTTCATTCTGGTAGAGCAAATTGGTCTAATGGTAATAGAGGCGCTATGCTTGTAGTTGCTGAAATCTTTAATGATAAAGAGTTATCGGAAAAGTATACAGTAGAAAAAAATGAATGGAAAGGTATACTTAGAAGAAGAGCGGAAGCCTTCGTAGAAGCATCTGAAGAAGTTGGTTTAGAGTTACTACCATATAGAGATGGATTCTTTGTCAGTTTACCTTGTGACAAACCATATGAAATAAGTGACGCATTAATCGAAAAAAATATCTTTATGGTACCACTTGGAAAAGGCATAAGATTTGCAGTTTGTGCTGTTTCGGAAGAAAAGTGTAGAAAAGCACCAAAGGTGATCAAAGAAGTAATGGATCGCTTTAAGTAGTGTTTTATGAAAAATATCAAGTCTACACAATTATAAGGATGTTATAACATATGTAGAATTGCTTCAGATGTAAAAATACTTGAGACAAAAAACTATCGACAGAAGCAAAAAATATGATTTTAATATTTAAAATTAAAGGTAATGATATACATTCTACAAGAGTGTATTATCATTACCTTTTTTATTGATCTTTTTTTAAAAAAGAGATACATGTAATACCAAAAATATGGTACTGACAGTGGGATTGGAATAAGTCTATTCTTCTTTAACAGTTTGCCTCATCAGGAATCTATTCAACTCGGTCAGGTCAATGCGTATATACTTAGCGCTGTGATTGTAAAATTCCTGGGTTCCAGGAACGAGATACAAGTCTAGGTATTTGTTAGTATCTGATCCTGTGCGTTTTGCGTTTGTGAATAAGTATGATCCCTTTATATCATTTTTAGGAATATCCAACCAATAAGTCACTTGATTATAAGGATCGATTATGCCCACTTTGTTAAAGGTTGTACCGACCATGAAGACGTCACCATTGAGTTCAAAAAACCTCAACCAGTTGAAGCCGCTGCTTAGATAATCGGTGTTTATTTTTTCTAGGTGCTCAATATCTCCAGTAATATAGTCAAATGTGCCCTTGTATGGATTTGGTGGACCATCAATCCATGCTCTGGTCATAATATGAATGTTGCCATCAGAAGCTAAATGGAAACCGGTATGTTCGATGAGTTGGGGTCTGTCCTTGGCTATGTCCAGGTGTGAGTAATCGATGATTTTAGGCGACAGGCCATTCTCATAATACCTGACATGCTGATAAAAGCAAGGATAATCAAACTGAGTCATCTCTGGAAAACAGGCGTCCTGAACATTGAGTGCCCTTAGATCCTCAAGTCCGTTGATGAGAGGGTAGGTATAGTAGTTGTCCTCTTCAAGATTCTCGGCCAGAAGGTGTACACGCCATGTCTGGTCAGATGCAGCCCTCACATAAGCAAGGACAACATGATTTTGACTGTTATTCTCGAATAAAGTTGTCCCGAAGGCAATCATAAGATTGTTTTCGTCATCAATGGCCATACCGTAACGAAAATTCACTGCAGGTCCTTCCTCGGTTTGTGGGATAACAGTCTCTTCAACTCTTTTGAATTCACCATTCATGTTAAATGTATATGTGTAGAGCATGAGTTTGCCTTCGGAACCGTTGTCTTCAGAAGATGTGGGCTCGAAATTTGACACTAAAAGTCTTCCACTACTGTCTATACAAAGTGCAGGTGTTCGTGAAGTCCACAACGAGTCGAACTCTACGACTGAAAGGTCAGGATTGATTTTAATTAATACAACACGTGAAGGATTATCAGCATTCGGTTCCCCGTCATTTAAACTTTCATTATCAATGTAGTAGGTGTAGACAGTGTCATCGTGTCTGACTACTTTACCTTTATTGTATCCCCACCATGTCCCGTTGGTGTGTTGGATAGGGCTTTTAGGTAGATCAATGATTTCAAACTCAATATCAGAAGGATTAAGAGTAACGAAAAAGAACATGTAAAAGACGATACCTAATGTAACAATCAGTGTCAGGATTGCAAAAAAAATCAGTTTAAGTTTATGTTTCATTACAGGACCTCAACTTTCCATATTTCTGTTAGCGATTGTTAACTATGGTATACCTCGATCGTGTGTTCTTCAATCAAAAAGGAAATTAGGAGTTTACAATGTAAGTAAGTTTATAGTGTAGTTTGAATTTATATAGTTTAAATAGAAAGCCCAGTATTCATGATTGAATACTGGGCTTTGACAGAAAACTGTATAAATCTTCTTAAAAAATCATTTCTGATATTTAGGTCTAATGACCACCACAAGAACCTTTTGTGATATTGAATAGTGTCGGTTCAGAATAATAACTGATTGCATCTACTGGACATAAATCTCCACAACACTCACATCTAAATGAACAATTGTCCGGTGCGATCACTTGAGGTGGCATTGATGTATCATAAACACCTTTTTTACATCTGTCGGTACATGCACCGCATTCGATACAGTTTTCTTCATTAATAATTGGATACCAATTTTTAGCCATAATTAACCTTCTCTTTCTTGCTTGAATTCATACAATATCAGTCTAATTTAATATGGAGGAAATATCAAGATATTGTTTCCTAATTTATAAAAGATCTTGATATTTGACGGGAATAACAGATTTGGAAGTAGAGATACTTAAGGTATTACGGTCAAGTGAAAAATGAAGGGACTTTTCAGATATTTGAAAGGTATTGGTAGAACAAACCGATTGGGATGTTTTTACCATAAAAATATTGTTAAGAAGGTTATGTAAAAAGGAAGTTGTCTTAACAACAAAACGAGAAGTCTATTATTATAAATCACTGATCAGTGAAGAAGAGTATCATGACTATTCAACTCAGAGTTTGATTGATCGAGTTTTTTAGGGGAGTGCTAAGAATTTAGTCGCCTCTTTGCTGGGAAACAATAAGTTGGAAAAAGGATATTGAAGAGTTACATGAAATTCTAAGAGAAGGTGACAAAGATGAATGATAATCTGAATATTTTCATTTCACTATCATTATCAGCAAGTATTATAGCATTGGGTTTATTTCTTATAAAACCCTTAATAAAAAACAGACTGCTTGTAAATAGTAATCAGAAAACAGAAAATAACAGTTCATTTCAAATACTTGGAGTCTAAGAAGAAATTAATCATCTAAAAATACTTGTCACGACTTATAGTTGTCGGTACATCTTATATGATAAATTCTTTCCAAAGAAAGTGGTAGTATAATCCCGGTTGCTGTTACATATTTAAGGGATTGAAAGAGAGATTATAATCTAGAGAAATATGAACAAGCCAGTGGTGGTGCAGGATTTTAAAAATCAATTTCAGGATTTTGTGTGATGCCTGAGTCTAATAAAGAGTTTAGTTGAGCAGATGATGAAGCATTATTCTTATTATGATGATATTATCCTGTTGGAACAAGAGAATTTAATGAAACATCTCAACAAGTATTTCCAATATGATGTTTTGATTAATTAAGCAAGTGATCTTAAGATTGCCTGCATTTTTGAATATAATAAGTGAGGTAGCATATTACATTTTAAAGTTAATATTCCGTTATTTGGAAATATGTGATATTATTATGTCATCGTAGAAAAAAATGTGATAGGAAAATTTAAATAAGATAATGTTAACACGTCGATTTGAGTTTAAAGGTTGAAACTATTCTGTATGGTTAAAAGTCATTGATGGTGATCATACCGGCTATATTGAAAGAGAAAGAGTTACTAATATTATAGGCCAAGGAGTTGTTTACTTCATTGGAATTTATTGATAGTGGGATTGTTTTAACAAAAGAAAGAGACTTTTTTATATGAAAGAGTGAGTTTCATTGCAGGGGTGAAAGATTATATAGGATGTCACTATAAATTAGATTCCAATCTTGTAAGCGTTTTATATGAAACTGCAAATGACTCAAAAGTTGTAATCAACCATTATTGGGCATACGACTTTTTCTTAGATACGATTTAAGTATAGTGTTTGAATCAGATACAACTAAAAAAGTCGCAATTAAATTAACTGATGGCCCATGGACAATATTTGAATAGTGGAGGATATATGAAACGAACAATAGTATTTATTATTTTATCAATTATAATTGTCAGTCCTTTAAATGATTGTTTTGCTGAGGAATTACCAGAGTTTTATGATTTAAGAGATGAAGAAAGTCTAACAACTGTAAAAAATCAAGGGGGGATTGGAAGTTGCTGGGCGGTTTCTTCTATTGCATCTTTGGAATCATTTCTTATGAAACATGACAAGGCAGCTTATGATTTTTCCGAAGCGAATTTGATAGGTGAAACAAGTGATGTGTATTTAGAAGGGTTTGATAGAAGCTTCTATAATGGTGGTGATCATGCAATTGCGGCTGCGTATTATACAAGTTGGAAAGGTCCTGTATTAGAAAGTAGTCATCCATATCCAGAGTCTGGTGACTCTGCGGATTATAATTATGGTACTGGTGAAGTCGTAAAACATGTACAAGAAATTATATTTATAGATAGACCGAAGTCGGCACTTGAAAATGAAAAACTTAAAAAATATATTATGACATATGGTGCTATAGATGTGTCGATGTGGAAAGGTTCCGAGCAAACATTTGGACCTTACTATGATACAGATAATTTTGCTTGGTATTATCCAGATCGTACAATCAATGAAACAGGGAATGGGCATGCCGTCAATATTGTTGGATGGGATGACAATTATGAAAAGGAAAATTTTAAAATTACACCTCCTGGAGATGGTGCATATATTGCAAGAAACACAAAAGGCTCTGAATGGGGCAATCTGGAACGTGAAAATGCTATGGGAGGATACTTCTATATCTCATATTACGATGGCATGCTTTTGGAACCTAGAGATTCTATAGTTGGTGGTTCAGTTATTACACGAGTTGATGACATTGACAATTATGATCACATCCATCAATATGATTCATTGGGTTATACTGCATCTTTAGAAAGTACTAAAAAAGAGATCTGGTTTTCGACAATATTTGAAAATGAAACACTAAAAAATGAAAAGTTAGCTGCAATTGGCTTTTACACTTTAAACTCTGATCTTGATTATGAAATCTGGATAAAGGATGGGTACAATTCAATTGATGACTTTAAGTCTATGAAAAAGATACAATCCGGTAATATAGCTGAGAAAGGTTATCACACCATAGATTTACCATATGATATGATGTTAAATTCAAACAAAGTAGCTGTAACGGTTAAGTTGTTATCGGATTCTGAAAAGCCAAGTGTTGCAATAGAAGCACCATCAGGATTAAATTCAAGTCAGGCGATTAACCAAAGTGATAGTTTTATTAACCTAAGTGGGATGTGGAAGAATTCAACAGTATATATAGAAGACAGCGATGTTTGTCTAAAGATTTTTACTAATGATAATGTTCAAATTTCAACAGATTACAATTCTGTAGAATCCATGAAAAATGATGTGGATTTTACAGTTGAGTGGATTAAAACACATCAGCCGATTGCTAAAAAAAATGGTTATACTTCTGAACAAATAAAAATAATAGAAGAAACATACGCTGCTATTGATAAACCGCTCACTGATGATGAATTTTATTTCGTAATCAATAGACTATTTACTATGATGGGTGATGGTCATACTAACTTATATTATTACTTTGATGATAAAACCCATGTTAATTTACCGATGGAATGGTTGGATGAAGGTCTTGTAATCAACAATACCACTGATGTTTTTGATATTGGTGATAAAGTTATTAGTATTGGTGGGTATAAGGTTGAGACATTAAACAAAATGTTATACACACAAATATCAAGTGAAAATGATTATTGGGTAAGGGTTAAAGGAGAACTTTATTTAACATATTGGACATTTTTAAAAGAGTTTGATTTGGTTAATGGTGACGAAACAGTTACTGTCGAGTTTATGCGTGCTGATGAAACTAAGTTTGTTAGATTGCCAAAATGCAAGTATGTAGATTTTAAAATTGAACCATCAAAAGAATGGTATGAATGGCACTTGGAAAAAGATAACGATTTGGGTTATTTTAGATTTGATAGTTGGGAGTCCGGAGAAAAACTTGAAGTCTTAAAATCAGAACTTAAGAAGTTTTTTAATGCAGTAGTTGAAGCGGGTATTCAAAATATTGCTTTTGATATCAGAGATAATAATGGTGGTACAGCCCAGACGCTAAATGTAATTCTGTCTTATTTGCCGGAACAAGTAATTTATGCTGCAGGTAATAAAATCTATGATTATTATAAAGAGTATCAATATGATGGTCAAGTTGAGTATGATGGTGATATCTATGTGATGACGAGTAACGATAGTTATAGCTGTTCTGTTTATGCAACAACAATATTAAAAGATAATGGTATTGTAAAAACGATTGGTGAACCAACAGGAGAAAATCCAGCGTTTAACAAACACGGTAGTGGTTCTGACGGTAATTTACCTGAAGCGGGCTGGGAATTTATGATGACCAGCCATGAAAGTGTAAGACCGCTAAATAAAGATCCATTAATAGATGCGATATATCCTGATATACCAGCTTATACAACTTCTGATGATCTTATATCTGGACGGGATCCTCAGATGGAAATGATGCGTAAAACAGCAAATGAAAACTTAGCCTTTAGTAAGGGAGTTGTTGTTTTAGAACCAAATAAAAAGAGTTATGCTATAAATCTTTTTGAACTGAATGCATTTTCAAAGAACTTTACAGAGTTATGGATTGAAGATGATATGTTTCAAAAGATAGCAGTAACAATAGAAGACAACAAAATAGTCTTACCAAATGAATTGGATAAAACAGGAACATATTATATTATGATGAAAAATAATCAAAATAAAATAATGGGGACCTTAATTCAATTCTCAGAAAAAGAAATACATGAAAATAGAGGTGTATACCATTGGAGTTATAGTAGTAAATTTGATTATGTAACAATGGATACTGATGCTGAGGATGTTATACTAATCAAATCAAAGTTTGTAACTTTTAGAAATAGTGATGGCGAGCAAGTGCAATATGAGCGTTTTATGCGAGGTCTTCAGAGTAAAAACACATTCTTGTTTACGTTAAAGAATGATCTTGCTAAAGGTGATTATACAATTGAAATTGAACCAGGCGGTGTGTATTATATAGATGGAACTCAAAATGAAACTAAAATGATTCTCGAGTTAACAGTAGATTAAAGAGTTTTTTTATATCAACTCTGATGTGGATAAAAAAAATAGAAAAGTGACTATCGTTTGAGATAGTCACTTTTACTTGTTGATACATCGCTATTTAATTAGTTGCCCAAGAATAATTTGATATCGTCTTCTACTTCACCAATACCGGCAATACCGAAGTTGTTAATAAGTACATTAGCTACATTTGGAGATAAAAATGCTGGAAGTGTAGGTCCTAAGTGGATGTTTTTAACACCTAAAGCTAAAAGTGCCAACAATACAATTACAGCTTTTTGCTCATACCATGCAATGTTATATGAGATTGGTAATTCATTGATATCCTCAAGTTCAAAGATTTCTTTTAGTTTAAGAGCGATAACTGCTAACGAGTATGAATCGTTACATTGACCTGCATCTAATACTCTTGGAATACCACCGATATCACCTAAGTTTAATTTGTTGTATCTGTACTTTGCACAACCTGCAGTTAAGATAACAGTATCCTCTGGAATGGCATTTGCAAAGTCAGTATAGTAGTCACGACCTTTTTGTCTGCCATCACAACCTGCCATTACAAAGAACTGCTTGATAGCGCCAGTTTTAACAGCATCTACAACTTTATCAGCCAATGCGAATACTTGAGCATGTGCAAATCCACCTACGATTTTACCTTCTTCAATTGAAGTTGGAGCTGGTAAAGTTTTAGCTAATTCGATAATTTGTGTGAAGTCTTTTTTACCATCTACTGCATCAATGTGTACACAACCAGGGAATCCTGAAGAACCAGTAGTAAAGATTCTTTCTTGAACTTTTCCTTTAGGTGGTACAATACAGTTTGTTGTAAATAATACTGGACCATTAAATGATGCGAATTCTTCTTTTTGTTTCCACCATGCATTACCATAGTTACCGACTAAGTTGTCATATTTTTTAAACTGAGGGTAGTAATGAGCTGGTAACATCTCAGAGTGCGTATAAACATCAACACCAGATTCTTTAGTTTGTTCCAATAACATTTCCAAGTCATTTAAATCATGACCAGAAATAAGAATAGCAGGGTTGTTTCTAGTACCGATATTAACTTCTGTAAGTTCTGGACTACCAAATCTTGATGTATTGGCCTCATCTAATAGAGCCATGACTTGAACACCAAAGTCTCCAGTTTTTAATGTTAATGCCACTAAATCATCTACACTTAATGTATCATCAGTCAAAGCAACCAGTGCTTCTTCAATGAAGATGTTAACATCTACTGAAATCTTATCTAAGTGAAGTGCGTGCATACCGTATGCTGCCATACCTTTTAATCCGTAAGTGATTAATTCTCTTAATGATCTGATATCTTCATTTTCTGTTGAAAGGATACCAACTTCAGTTGCTTTCTTAGCAAATGTAGATCTATCACCAGTCCATTTTGCTGAGTCGTGAAGGTTATTAAATTTAACACCTTTTGTAATTAATTCTTTCTTGATGATGTCTCTGATTTCTAATGCAGTTTCGATCTTGTTCATAAATACATCCTCATCAAAGTTAGCATTTGTAATTGTTGCAAATAATGCATCGAAGATTAACTTGTCTGTATTTTCATTGTTGATGCTGTATTCTCTAGCCTTTTGATTGTAAAAGGCAATGCCTTTGGTTACAAATAACAATAAATCTTGTAAATTAGCAACTTCTGCAGTTTTTCCACAAACACCAGCAGCTTTTGAACATGCGACACCACCAGCAGCTTCTTGACATTGGAAACAATACATACCAGCAGGTGATGCTGCCATTTCAAATGTTTCTTTCTTACCAAATGTTTTATTAATTAGTGCTTTTAAACTCATATTTTCTTCCTCCGTTATATTAAGTAATTATCTTTCTGACGTAAGTATACTTGAATAGTGACTTTTAATCGGTAACTTATGTTACTTCTTTGATATTTCCAAAAAAACTGAGAATCCTCAATACATTTAAGAAGAGTGAGATTAAAGAAGTAAGTCTCGATAGGAAATACTACAGTACAGGAATGCGACATCAAGGGGAGGGAAAGTTCATTATGATTCATTAGTTTTAGTCATTAGACTTGGAAAAGAGCATCTGCAAAAAATAACAGATGCTCTTTTCCTTAAGATAAGAACGCTGAGCTGAATAAGCTTACTTCATTGTTGCTCAATTTATATTTTAAATCGGAAAAAGGAAGTTTACTTTATGAATTATTGGAATTAAAACAATAGATGATAGAATTACCACTTGAAAAATATCTATAGTATTCATCCTTGTGAAATTGCAATATATCGCCTTCATGAAGTTCCAAAATTTTATCACTCATATCAATAATAGGATGTCCTTCGATAACAATATGAATTTCTTCGTCATCTTTAACGGATTGCCACAATGTAAAGTTTTCAACAATCTTTATTTTCATCTGCATTGATTTGGAATGATTAATAGAAAGATTCGACTTGTTTTCACTAGTTACTTTGTTATACATAAGGACTCCTTTCATTTAAAATATTGTGCTTTAATACAATACAATTTATAAGGTTTATTTGGGGACCTTTTTTATCGTAAAAAAATTAATGTTGTTAAAATGACTTATCATGCAATCAATTGTATGCATTAATATGTTCTATATGATATTCTTGAATGAGAAAGAACTAAGGAGAGAGTGAAATGATGGAAATTAAACAACGAATAGAAGAGATTTTTTCAGAATTAGTTGAACTTAATGAGTATATATATTTACATCCTGAACTGGGACTAAAAGAAGAAAAAGCATGCAAAGCACATGTGGATATTCTAAGAAAATATGGTTTTGATGTAGAAGAACAGTTTATTGGTATTCAAACTGCATTTAAAGCGACTTATGATTCGAAAAAGGCAGGACCTACGATTGCAGTTATGGCAGAATATGACGCTTTACCGGATATAGGTCATGGATGTGGTCATAATATGATTGGTTCAGTAAGTACGGGTGTTGGTATTGTTTTGAAATCATATATGGAAACTTTAGGTGGGAAGGTGATTGTTTTAGGAACACCAGCAGAAGAGACAGATGGTGCAAAAGTTGATATGGCTGAACAAGGTGTTTTTGCTGATGTTGATGTTGCCATGATGGCTCATCCATCAAGTAAAACTTCGATTTCTATAGAATCCTTGGCGATGGAAGCCATAGAGTTTGAGTTTATCGGTAAAGCAGCGCATGCTGCGGCAATGCCTGAAAAAGGCATTAATGCATTAGATGCTGTCATTGGTACTTTTAACAATATCAATGCTTTGCGTGAGCATATAACTTCATCAACACGCATTCACGGCATCATCAAAGAAGGTGGTGTCGCAGCAAATATTGTACCTGAAAGAGCAGTGGCTCAATTTTATATTAGAGCAACTACTAAAACTTACTTAAAGGAAGTGATTGAGAAAGTCAAGAACTGCGCAAGGGGAGCGGCTATGGCAACTGGTGCTACACTGACTATCAGAAATTATGAAAAAAGTTATGATAACTTTGTAAAAAACAATAACTTCAATAATATAATAGAAAAGAATTTTGACTTATTTGGCATGGGACCTGTCGAAGAAAGAAAATCAAATTTGGGATCTTTGGATGCCGGTAATGTGAGTCAAGTGTGTCCAACGATTCATCCGATGTTTTCTATCACAGAAACTGATATTCCTGCTCATACTAGAGCTTTCGCTGAAGCAACTTTAACACCGTATGCCTTACAAAAAATGAAGGCTGTTATTGGAGCACTGACTCAAACCGGTATAGATATAATTAACGATCAAGAGTTGTTACAGGCAATAAAACAAGAATATAATAAGACCGAAAAATAAACCGAGTTATTCTTCAACTCGGTTTTTTACTTTGTTGGTATGAAGTTCAAGATAAACCCTTTTCACTATATCCTCTAATTGTTTATCGCTACCTTTGTAAGTTACCGTTCCGTATGAATAATTTGCTTCTCTCACAACTTGAATCAAACCATACATGACATTTTCACGCATTTTAGTTATTAGACTTCGAGTCCCTTCATAACTGGTACCTGGACAAATAATAAGAAATTCATCACTTCCCCAGCGACCTAGGATATCTGTTTTTCTAATATGTTGTTTGATGAGTGATGAAAACAATATTAAAATTTGATCTCCAACATGATGGCCGTAAGTTTCGTTGATTTTCTTAAAATTATCTATATCCAATAAGACGATAGAAAAGACATTGTTATAACGTTTGCTTCTATCAAATTCATTTTTGAGAGATGCTTGTATTTTTTTTCTGTTATATATTTTTGTTAAAGCATCCTGTTCGGCTATTATTTTAATTTCACAATGTTTTTGAAGCAGTTCCAAATCCTTTTCAATTGATAATTTGAACTCCGAAAAAATACTTTTGAACATGTTGGAAAAATGGTTTTCCTTATTATCTAAAACACATAGGGTTCCAAAAACTTCACCATCGGGCCAAAGAATTGGTAGTCCATAATATGAGATCATATTGATTAAAGTATATGGACTGTTCTTCCAAAGAGGATTCGTTTTGGCGTTATGGATTTCAAACGCTTGTTTTTTCCCAATAACCATCTCACAATATGCACCTTGGCCTACTGAATCAGACAATCCTATACTATAAGGATTGTCAACATTATCACTTTTTAAATAGATTTCAATACGTTCTTCCGATAACTTATTGATCAGGCCTGCTTTTACTGACATCATTTCTGCTAACATATTGATGAGATTTTGCCATTTGTCTAATACGACTTGCGTGACTTCAGGTTTATTGTCAGACGTTATTTTGACAATTTGTGTTCTATCATCTTCAGTTAAATATACTTCAGTTGTTTTACTCATAATTACACCTACCTAACGTATTTATATATACCACAAAAAAAGAGGTGACAAACAATAGTCAGTTAAACAAAGAAGGGTGTACTAATATATTGGTACTTTAGATATTTCCAGTTCAAAAGTAAATAAATAAAAAGTGTGAATATGCATTCACACTTGAGTTCTAGTTAGACAATATCGTTTGTTTGAGTTGTTTTTCCATCTCAATTAATTCAACTTCAGCAACACGTCTTTTTTCTTGACCTTCAAAACAAATTTTTTGTACACTTTCAATGGTTGAGATTAAATCTGCATTGACTTGTTTAATAGTTTCTATATCAACAATACCTCTTTGCACTTCTTGAGCAGCACTGATGGTATTTTCTTTCAAGATTCTTGAGTTTTGAAGTAATAATTCGTTGGTCATATCGTTAACGCTTTTTTGCATTTCTAATGCTTTTTTCTGTCTGGTCAACGTGACAGCATTTACAACAGCGTTTTTCCAAAGGGGAATGGTGTTGATTACAGAGGATTGAATACTGTTCACAAGCTCCTGATTGGTTATTGAGATCAAACGTACTTGAGGTAATGCTTGGATACTGATTTGTCTTGTCAGTTTCAGATCATGAATCTTCTTGTCGAATTGATTTCTAAATTCAATGGTTTCTTGAAGAGATTGAGCCTCAAACAAGTCATCTGTCAACATAACTTCTTGTTTTAAAGTAGGGATGACCTTTTGATCCAAATCCTGAAGTTTAAGATTTCCAGCAATAATATACATATCCAGTTCTTTTATATAAGATTTGTTCTTGTCATATAATACATCTAACATGGCAATGTCTTTTAATAATTTTAATCTGGCATCTTCCATATCTCTTATGATTTTATCAATTTGAGAAGATACACCTTCAAAGTTGGCTACAAAACTCTGTACTTTATTTTTACCTTTGGTAAACAAACCTTTTTTCTTTGGTTCTGAGAGTTCGTCCATATTGACGTTTCGAACTTGAACCATCAACTGTTTGACGATTTCTCCAACATATCCGGTATCCTTATTCTTATATTCGGAAATAACCGTATCAGCAAATTCAGATATTTTAGTCTGAGCTTGGATACCGAACTGGATTACATTCTGTGGATCATTTTCGTTTATCTCAGAAATGATTTGATTCACTCTATCCATCGATTCAGAATCTAGTCTCTCTAATTGTCGATTTAAATGGTCGTTTTCCTTCATAGTTATAATTGGTGGTTGATTATTCATATCCGTCTCCTTTTTGATCATAGAAGTTTATAGTAATATTATAGAATAAATATATTAAGGCTTTCTTAGAATTAGATTAAATAATTCCAACAAACGAAAAAATAATAGAAAGTGGATCCTTTAAGTGGATGTAAACGCAACGGTTACGTCGGTTTTTCAGTTGAACTTTCAAGCTAATTAGCATTGGGCACATAAATTTGAGTTTGTATATAAAACTTGATATGATGGAATTAATACAGAGGAGCTAATTATGAATGAAAATAAATTGACTATGTCTTCGAGTGATTTTTCAAGTATCCAAGAAGCCATAGATAAAGCTAAAGATTATGCCACCATCATTTTGGATTCTGAAATTTATACTGAAGGATTGGTTATCAGTAAACCTTTAACATTTGTAGGACAATCAGATTCAATTATTAGACTACATACCAATCAGATAAAAATCAAAGGTACTGTAGAAGTACGCTTTGAACAGGTGACTTTTGATATATTATCTCATCATTATGATGCTGCAATACAAGTCTATGGTAGTAAGCTCATATGTAAAGCGTGTACATTTAAGTCAGCTATACAAAAACGTGATCTGTTTTCTTGCATTTGGGTTGAAGCTGGCAGTTTCATACTTGAAGACTCTAAAGTTAATACCCAAACGGACTTCATTAAAATCATAAATGGTGAAATATTAGAATTGAAACACAATGAATTAGAGTTTAAAAATGGTAAAATGTCACTTGAGACGCATGGTATGAAACATGTTACTGTTGTTGATAACAGAATTTTATCGTGTATGAATCTTATTCGTTCAACCAAAACAACTCAGTTTTCCTTTGATAACAATACAATCAATGCAACTCAGGAACAGGGATTGAGTAAACCGACATTTATTTTGGTTGACGGACTGGAACACGGTGACTATTTTAGTCTCTCAAACAATACTATTTTGGCTGAACGTGAACTATACATCACTGTATCGAACAGCTTGTCGATTAATAGAAAAATATTGATTACAAACAATGAAATTCGTTGTAGCAAAGATATCAAATCGAAAATAACATTAGATCATTTACAAGGCTTACTGGTGTTAGAAGGCAATCAACTTCAAACTGGTCATCTGTTTATGAGTAAATGTTCTGAATTGGTACTTAGGGAAAATGTTTTGCTTTCAATGGCGGTAACTGAGTTGAAACAAATAATGGCTACGGACAATCGGTTTTTAATGCATGTTATGATTGATGCGATACATCATGTTGATTTTAAGAAAAATCATATAGTAAATGGTAGTAATGATAGTGAGGCTATTAAACTCAGTACAATTGACAAACTGGTATTTGAACAAAATAAAATTACAAGCGCAGATCATGGTATCACTTTGCTTAATGCAGGGGATAATCTTGAAATCTCAATATTAAAGAACGAGTTTCTGTCTTGTAGAAAAAGGGCGATTAACATTGCATCTACGATGCAAAAAAAGTATTTAAAGACAGAGGTTAATATTTCCAAGAATGTCTTTCTTCGTAATGATAAAGGTATTTATATAGATGATAGAAACTTAAAGGCATGTTATGTAACAGAAAACTATTTTGCAGAAAATAAAGATGCTGTAGTAATACTCGGTGGCAAGTCAACAAGTAGTATAAAAGTGGCAGGAAACTATTTAGATAATTCCAATCAAAAAATTGAACTTAGAAGTGCTCAAATGTGTAGTTTGTCTCATAATGAGCTTTCAGACAGTAGAATCAGTATTCGAGGTTCAGATGAAATTGTAATCCATGGTAATCACTTTGATAAAGGTTATTATAGTTTAGGTAAATCTTATCATAATGAAGTGAGTATCAAAGCTGGAGGCTGTTTAACGGTTAGTCATAATGTCATGTTGACAGGTAAACCAAGACATGAAAAAAAAGAAATAATGGATTATTTAAACATTGCAGCTTATGAAAGAAACTCTGCTATAAATATCTATAATAACAAACCTCTAGAAGGTATTAGGAAAGTAAAATGGTTTGAGACAGAATCAGTATCAGAGGAGGTCTTATATCCAGACGGGTCATTGTTGTCAGCGCTTTCTTATCAAATTGATTCAAAACAGAATCTGTCAGAAATGAATATAGATGATGTGATGAAATCTGAGTTCTTCAAGATTCGAGATGCTTTAGTGAGTATTCGTGATAAGATGGTTAGCTTGAAAATAAAAGAATCTCTTTCGTTAATTATTAAAGGTTTTGAAATTGAGCTGTTTGAAGACAAGGATTCAAATGATATTTACCGATTCATTGTCAAATCAAATGAAACAGTTGAAATGCTCAAAATATATACAACTATGGCAGATGAAACCGATGCACAAACCGAAGAACGTATTGTAATGGTATTGAACAATTATAAAATGGTCTTGGATCAACTGGTGAGCAAACGTACTGAAAATGATCAAGATGCTTTAAATGCCCAATTGAAGTTATTGGAGAACTTGTTGTAAAAGACAATATTATGATATCTAGAAACCAGTTTTTTATTCGAAGCTGGTTTTCTTTTGCAGAAAAATAGGTTTGACAACATAATGTAAAATAATATATTACATCTGTTCATGATTTAAATTAACTGATATAATTAGATTAATTCTCAAATTGCGAGAAAATTCTTAATATGAGAAAAATTATCAAAGAAACATTTAAAAATTTGAGGAAACGCCCCATAGTGAGTTGGCATGCTTATTGCAATATATGAAGATACATATGTGAAAGACCGCGGTAACTGTTTAACTAATATGAGGAGGATTATTAATGGAGAAGGTAATAATGCAAGAAGAAAAAATAGGAGAAGAAAAATTAAAATCTAAAGATTATTTAAAGTTTTTAATTCCATCGGTCATTGGAGTATTTCTTTTTCTTTTTCCTATTATTAAAGATGGTGCGGTAAATATTCCATTAGGATATTTAATCGATTTCTTTAAAAATTTATTCAAACCTTTTGGTATGAATGTTATATACGGTGTGGTGTTATTGTCGTCATTTGTAACACTTGGGCACAAGTTGTTTAAATTTAAAGTTATAAAAGAAAGCAAGTTTTGGTCAGGCATATTTGAAGTTGGTATTATTGGACTCATTATAAGAACATTGGCGATTGGATTTACAATCGTATTGGTTCTGCAACCTGAAGGTACATTATTTGAAATGGTTGCAAACGGTAATACAGGTTTTTTAGCTATGGATTTAATGTTCACAATATTTGTAACATTCTTTATTACATGTTATGCCATTCCTTTAATTTCTGATTACGGAATTATGGATTTGACAGGTACAATTTTTAGAGGATTTACATATCCTTTATTTAGATTACCAGGTAGAAGTACAGTTGACTTGGTGACGTCGTGGATTGGTGGTAACAGTACCGGTATCTTAATTACGATACGTCAATATGTTTCTGCTCATTATAATGCTAGAGAAGCGGTTGTCATATCAACGATGTTCTCTGCTGTATCACTGCCATTCTGTTTGGTTATTGCCAACACATTGGGTGTGGGTGAGAAGTTTATGATTTTCTATGGCATCTTAGTATTGGTTGGAATCATATCGACTGTCATAATGGTAAGAATACCGCCGCTTTCAACATTTGATGATTCAACATATAATGGTCAACCTTATCAAACAGATGAAATAGCACCAAAAGGCATTAACAAATACGCTTGGGCATTTAGAAAATCAGTTATACAAGCAAGAAGCGGCGGTAGTGTCAAAGATGTTCTTATTGGTGGTACTAAATCATACATCGATCTGTTTTTATCTTTAGCTCCGACTATATTGACAATTGCAGTTGTTTCATTGGTATTATCAGAATATACTCCGATCTTTAGATGGATATCATATCCTATGGGTTATTACCTACAGTTATTAGGTGTAGCTGAAGCCTTTGAAGCAGCTCCGGCAACTATTATTGGATTTGCAGATATGTTTTTACCTGCTATAGTAGCAAGTTCTATCGTATCGGCTAAAACACGTTTTATTATTGGTATTTTATCTTTGGTTCAAATCATTTACCTATCTGAAATGGGAGCCGTTTTAGTTGGATCGAAAATTCCTGTAAATATTAAACACCTAGCAGTTTTATTTCTTCAGAAAACAATAATAGCATTGCCTTTAATCGTGCTATTTACTAACATCTTTAGTGTGTATTAAAAAGGAGATGTTTAGATGAAGATAACAGTTATTGGTGCAGGAAACGGTGGTGTGACAGCAGCTTATCATTTTTCTAAGTTAGGACATGATATCTGTCTATATGATCAAGAAGCATTCGACACTCAAATAAAGGCGATAAAAAAAAATGGTGGTATAAAGGCGGTTGACACAATCAATGACGTAGAACTTATTTTATCTGGTTATCAGACCATTGATAAGGTGACAACATCTATGTCTGAAGCTTTAAATTATTCAGAAATATTAGTCGTGATTGTGCCTTCTTTTGCTCAGGAAATATTATTTGATTTGATGCTACCTCATTTAAGAAATGATCATACAATATTTTCATTACCCGGCAATTATGCAAGTTTGGTTTTAGAGAATAAGAAGAGAAGTATGGGTTATCATCATCTAAATTTAACATATGTAGATGCCATGACAATCCCATGGGCTTGTCGGTTGTCAGAGCCAGGTTCTGTTGGCATAATGGGTATTAAAGAGTTTATTTACGCAGGTGTTTTTCCTAAGAGTAAAGAAGTAGAAAGTTTAGAAATGATAAATGAGTTCTTTCCAATTGAAGTCAAGCCTCTTGATAATGTGATAGAAGCAGGTCTTGAAAACATCAACTTTGGAGGACATCCACTAATCACGACACTCAATATTGGTTTATTAGAGAATTTTTCGGGTCAATTTAATTATTACTGTGATTGTGTATCTCCTTCAACAGACAAAGCTTCTGTAAAAATGGAAAGTGAGAGGTTAATTGTAGGATCTGGTTTGGGATTTGAGTTAAAAGCAGAACTGGATATGATGAATGCCTTGTATAATACAGATGCTAAAACAGTTTATGAATTCAATAAAACATCTGTGACACATGGTAAGATTCATTCGGCACCAGACTCTTCAAAAAGTAGATATATAACTGAGGATGTCCCTAATATACTGGTACCTGTTTATGAGTTTTCCAAGTTACTCGAATTGGAAGTTCCGATTATTGAATCGTGTATAAGAATTGCTTCAGTATATAATGATGTAGATTATTTTAAAGAAGGTCGAACACTTGAGAAGATGGGCTTAAGTAAGATGTCGAAATCAGCAATACTTGAGTATGTCAATCAATAGAAATGAAAGGTGATTAAATGGTGTCTCTAACAAAAATATCAGAGTACGTAGCACAGACAGCCCATATCATAGGCGGCGTTTTGGAACTGGATGTATTAATAGTAGACCAATCACTGTTGATAGTTGGTGACAGCGATCTGGCATCGGTCTCTCAAAACGAATGTATCCGTAAAGATTCAATTTTAGCAAAAGTCATGCTTGAAAAAAAATATCGGATATTGAATTCCAAGAATGATAATATTGGATGTTTGGATTGTGTACAAAGAGAACATTGTGTTGTTGAGATGATCATTGGTATACCAATTTTTTACAATGACAAAGTCGTTGGAAGTGTTGGCATCATTGCAAATACCTTAATGGGTAAAGAAAAGATGATTAAAAATCAGGATCACTATTTAAAATTTATTGATCGTATGATTGAATTGATTATTAACAAGATAAAAGAAGAACAAGCATTTGAGGAGATTTCATTGCTCAAAAAAAGAATGGAAGTGGTCTTGGATTCAATAGACCACTTCCTGATTCTAGTTTCAAAAGAGGGTGAGATTTTACAGACCAATTTAAATTTCAAAAAAATATTCAAGAGAAAAATGCCTAGAAATATTAAGGATATATTAGAAGAAGATATAACAGAGATGTTGTTAACCAGCAAAAGCGAAATCAAATACAAAGAGGTGAAAATCGATAAGAAGCATGATTTGATTCTTTCTTCTAAACCAGTAATATTAGATAATAAAGACAAAGGAGCAATTTTAATATTTAGAACTTTGAAGGATATTGCAGTAGAAATGAATGAACTTTATACTCACAGTATGGGTGTAGAGTTTGAAGATTTGGTAGGTGTTAGCCCCCAAATACAAGAAGTAAAGGAACGTATAAAACAGATTTCTACAAGTTCTTCAACTGTATTAATAGATGGTGAAACTGGAACTGGTAAAGAAGTTATCGCTAGACTTATCCATAATACCTCTAAAAGAAGTAAAGAACCATTTGTAGCTATAAACTGTTCAGCGATTCCTGAAGATCTTATGGAGTCAGAACTATTTGGTTATGAAGAAGGTGCATTTTCCGGTGCAAAAAAGGGTGGAAAAATTGGAAAGTTTCAATTAGCAGAAGGTGGTACTATCTTTTTAGATGAAATTGGTGAAATGGCTCTTCATTTACAATCGAAATTATTGAGAGTGTTACAAGAAAGACAAGTAACAAAAATAGGTGGTTTGGAATCTGTGGAAGTGGATGTTCGAATCCTGGCAGCAACAAATAAGAAACTTGAGAATCTAGTAAAACAAGGCAGATTCAGAGAGGATCTATATTATAGATTAAAGGTAATACCGATTACAAGTCCGCCACTTAGAGAACGTAAAGGTGATATTAAATTATTATTAGATTACTTTATCAATTATTATTCTGATAAAATTGAAAAAGAAGTTAATGGTATTAGTGATGATGCACTGGAAGTGTTGTTGTCACACTCGTGGAATGGAAATGTAAGAGAACTTAGAAATGTAATAGAATTTGCAATTAATATGTCTAATGCTAATCTAATTACCTTGAATGCACTACCGAAAGACTTATTAAATCCATATGAAAGTCAATCTGAAGATCTAAATATTGAGTTTCATACAAAACAATTGTTAGAAAAGGCATTAAAAAAATATGGTGATACAACGATTGCCAAAGAAATGGCTGCCAAAGCATTAGGGATATCAGTAGCAACATTATACAGAAAAATGAAGGAATATAATCTATAATAGAAAAACATCATCTGGGCAGATGATGTTTTTTACTATTTTTTTTTGATTAGAATATTAGTAAAATCCTTATTAATCATGGGTAGTGTAACAAACTATAATAATATCTGAAATTTCATGCTTACAATGCGCAGAAAGTAGATATTGTCAAACGTATTGTAAGGTTTCATTTCAAACTTATCGATCCTTTACACATGGAATATAAGTATATATTTTTTTTTTTTTCATCTCATTTCATCCATATTATATGTTTATAGGCAAGAAAAAGCAGTGATAAAATTATCACTGCCTTCACATTATACTGTAAACACCTCTGTGTTTTTCATTCAATCATCTCCTTTCAAAAGTATTCTTATATCCTGCAGAATATAAGTGAGTAAAGGATTGGTATCCAAAACTGCAATCAATTGATTAACTAAAGTATACCAGTGGTAGAAGATATAAAACATATATAAAATTCTTATAAATGTTTATGCCCTAATTTGAATGAATTTTTCTTTTTTTAAAATCAAATGAAGTTAATTCATTGTATGAAATTAAATGATATAATATAGAAGATATAGAATGTATTTAATAGGAGGATTATATGTCAATTTCAAAAGTCATATCCATAATAATTACTATAATTGTGATATCGGCATCCAAAGGTCTTTTCAAAAGCAAAATGAAGGCGAAAAAAGAAATGTCGGATAAACCTCAATCACAAGAAAGGATTGTTAATAAGTCAAATGGATTTAATGAAGCATATAAGCTTTGGCAAGAGGGTAATACAAGAGAAGCTTTGACGCTTTTAAAAAGTAGTCATTTACATGATGTCTCATCATTTATTCTTTTAGGTGAACTTTACTATGAGTTGAAAGAGTTTGATTTGGCTGCTACTGCGTATAAGAAATCAATTAGATATTCAGGGACTGCCTTTGCCTATAGTAGACTGGGTGAGATTTATGAGTCTAATGAACTCTACAATGAATCGATAAAGTTGTTCAAAATGGCATTAAAATTTGCCGATGTACAGAAGGGGTTTGTTTATCATAAATTAGGCAATTTATATATGTATACTGGTTTTGAGGGTTTAAGCGACCGTATGTTAGAAAAAGCTGATAGTTTCCATGATGATGAGTATAGCATAAAATTGAGCTATGATTATAGTAAAAAGCCCAAAGGTTCTCCTAATTATGCTTCAGTGGTCATTGTATTATTTGCATTATTATTAGGTGCGGGCATATTTGGTTTAATTATGTATGTTCCAGTTGGTAATCAAGTAACACATGAAGAATCTGAAGAGATTGTTGAAGAAGTTATAGAAGAAGTTATAGAAGAAGTTGTTGAAGAAATTGAAAACGAACCATCAACATTTGGAAATTCAAACAGCAATATTAATTATGGTGGTTACATAACGGAATATGATGGACATACATATGGTTTCGAGGGTGAAGGCATCCTAAAAATCAGTGAGTATGAGAATACAAGTGAATTGATGGTACCAACACTTTCTGCACTTTATATCAATGTATTAGAAAATCAGATTTTTTATATTCGTTATGATGATGAAATTTCTGTGAATTATCATCATTTAAAAGAAGATTACAGTATTTCATATGAGGCAAGTGGTCCTTGGAATCTACTGGTAGATGATAAATATTTATATTTTATAGATGAAGGTGACGGTTACCAGTCCCTTAGAATAGAGGATTATGTTTTTGAAAATGATAGTCTTGTCTTGCCATTGGGTCAAGTTAGTTTTATGAATCAAACAGAGGATCACTTGATGTTTTTAAGTGAAGGCACTCTTTATAAAGTTGAAAAAGACAGCTTAAATACACAAGATCAGATTATGACTCCAGAAAATATACTATACTCGGATCAAATCATTTTTGTGACAGTAGAAAATGATATGATTTACTTTATAAAAGAAGATGATACACATATATATAAAATGACATTTGAGGGCACTGATATAGTAGCCATTTTAGAAAACTATGATTACAATTCGATGACTTTAAATGTATACAAGGATCAACTGTTTATTGGTGTAGAAGAGGAAGGGACTGTTTATACTGATATTTTCACCATTGAAGGAGACTATGTATCAACCATAGAAGATATTATTGGAAATCAATTAAGTAATGATTATTTATATTGGTATGAAGAATAAATCTATAGAGAGGATTTGTCATGAATATAGAAAAACTAAGATCCTATTTTCCAGTGACTCAATCGTATACTTTTCTTAACAATGCCGCAGAATCACCTATGAATTTGGTTTATAGGGAAGCACTCGATCAATTTTATGATATTGCATGTGATGCACCACAAAATAAACCAGATATCAGATGGATTGTTAGAGAAAAATTATCAGAGCTTCTAGGTGGATTACCAGAAGATTATGCACTTATAACAAGTACAGGTGTTGGTAGCGGTATCGTTGCAGCTGGCTTTGATTTTAAAGCAGGGGACAATGTAGTCATACCAGAAAATGAACATAGAAATAATCTGTTTCCTTGGCTCGCTTTAAAAGATAAAGGTGTAGAAATAAGGTTTGTTCCTGTTGCTGAGAATGGTCATATCAATTATGAAGACATAAATGCTTTAGTTGATGAGAATACACGAATAGTCTCAATTGCTGCTGTCAGATTTAATTCTGGTTTTAGAGCAGATTTAAAGAAAATCAGTTCAATTGCTCATGCTAAAGGTGCATTGTTGTTTGTTGATGCTATTCAAGCTGCTGGTGTGGTACCTATCCATGTGGAGAAAATGGGTATTGACATCATGAGTTCGGCAGGTTTTAAATGGCTGTTGGGAATACCAGGTACAGGTTTCTTATATGTTAATGAAAAGGCTAGAGCACTCATTCATCCTGTAATTCCGGGTATGTTTGCAGCTGAAAACTCAGTTAGGGAACTTAAGTTCTTTAAAGACAGCAGAAAATATGAGACGGGTTCTATTGCATACTCTCTGTTTTATGCATGGCAGGAAGGGCTGGATTTATTACATACAATCGGTATAGAAAATATTTATAGAAGGGTTCTGGAGTTAACCGATCTGTTAATTGAAGGATTAAAGGATAGAGAAATTAAAATCATGTCTTCAATAAAAAATAGGAATGAGAGATCTGCAATACTATTTTGTTCTTTAGGAGATGAGTCGGTAAATATAGCTTTTGAAGAAAAATTAAAAGAGAACAATATCATCATTGCTGTCAGAGACGGCAAATGTCGAATCAGTCCGAACTTTTTTAATACAAAAAATGAAATAGATCATTTTTTTGAAGTTTTGGATGATGCTATAAGACAATCAATAAAATAATGGAGGTATATTATGATGATAAGAAATACAACACCAATGGATGCGAAAGGGATGTTTGATGTGGAAACAGCTTGTTTCTCAGAAGCAGAAGCAGCAACGCTTGAAGCTATAAGAGAACGATTGGAACTTTTTCCGGAAATATGTTTTGTGAGTGAGGAAAATAATAAAATAGTAGGATTTATTAATGGCGCTATTTCATCATTTGAAACCATCTCAGACGAGTTCTTCGAGGAAATGAAAAGAGATGATGGTGAGAATGTACTCATTTTCAGTTTGGCAGTTCATCCAGATTATCAGCAGAAGGGATACGGCAGACAATTATTAAATCAGTTGATCAACCAGAGTAAAGCACTCAATAAAGCTAAAATTGTTTTAACATGTAAAGCTCATAAAGTCGATTATTATGCAAGTTTTGGATTTGAAAATGATGGTATAGCAGAGTCGACTCATGGTGGCTCACAGTGGTTTTCTATGAGTATGTCTTTAAAATAGTTTTTAATAGTTCATATTGAATGGACTATTATTTTTTGACTTTTCTTTGATATATATGATAAATCTCTTGAATGAGATATAAATGAAGGTGTTAATTCTTAAGATTTTATAAGATTGTGGACAAAATCCTGTTAATGATTTAGAATGTACACAAATATAGTGTACAAACTATGGAGGTAATTATGCAAGATTTTGAATTTTATAATCCTACAAAAATCATATTTGGTAAAGATAAAGTAAGTGAACTGGATCATTTAATCCCTAAAGAAGCTAAAGTCCTAATTCTTTATGGTGGTGGAAGTGTTAAGAAGTATGGCACACTTAACAAAGTCATAGAAGCATTAGGCGGTAGAACATATTTAGAATTTGGTGGTATAGAACCTAATCCAAAGTATGAAACGCTTATGAAGGCAGTAGAAATTGTTAGACATGAAAAAATAGATTTCTTATTAGCTGTTGGTGGTGGTTCTGTTATTGATGGTACTAAATTTATCAATCTGGCAGCCCATTTTGAAGGCAATAGTGAGGATTTATTGATTTATATCGATCCTGTGGATTCCGTTACAAAAGCTTTACCAATTGGTACGGTACTGACCTTACCAGCAACCGGATCTGAGATGAATAGAGGGGCTGTTATCAGTTTCAAAGATGGGAAGTACCCTGTATTCAGTAATTTATTTTTTCCACAGTTTTCAATACTGGATCCAACACTTACTTACTCATTGCCTAGAACTCAAGTAGGCAACGGTATAGTGGATACATTTATTCATACCGTTGAACAATATGTGACATATCCTTCGGAAGCAATGTTCCAAGATAGAGCAGCTGAAGGTATTTTGCAAACTTTAATTGAGATAGGTCCCAAAACCTTGGAGAATCCAACCGACTATGAATCGCGTGCGAACTTTGTTTGGTCGGCTACGATGGCTTTAAATGGTCTGATAGGTTCAGGTGTACCACAAGACTGGACCACACATGCAATTGGTCATGAAATGACGGCACTCTACGGGATCGATCATGGCAAGACTCTTGCCATACTTCAACCTTCAATATGGACCATACGAAAAAAACAGAAATGGGATAAACTGCTTCAATACGCAGACCGTGTATGGCATATAAAAGATATGGATGAAGAGGCAACCATCGATCTGGCTATTTATAAAACAAGAGAATTCTTTGAAAGTTTAGGTATTAAAACAAGGTTATCGGATTATAATTTGACGAAAACTCACATTGAGGAGATACTATCAAACCTTGAAAAACATGGCCAAACAGCCTTGTCTGAAACAGGTGACTTAACACTAGAAGACAGTAGAAGAATACTGGAAAACGCATTATAAATAAGACGCTTCCGATTGGAAGCGTTTTTTTCATGACTTTTATGATAGATGAATTAAAATTATTTCAGAAGATTTTTTAAAAATCACTTTAGGCTAATGAATGTGTATTTCAAATCAGGTATAATCATTAGAAATTCAAATAATTTTATACGAAAGCATATTCATTTATGGTAAGATTATAAGAAGAAGAACCTTCGATTATTCAAAATTGAATTGTAAATCAAACTAACATTAAATTTAAAAATACACAAGGAGCAGCATAAGAAAGGACTCTGTTATGACTCGTAATAATATACGTACACTACTTTTAATATGTTTTCTCTTAGCTCTCATGCTTCCAGTGTGGTCTGAGTCTTCCCAGCCTGAGGAAATCAGTGTGGTTATGGACAACAACTATCCACCCTTTGTTTTTTATGATTCACAAGGACAGCTAAAGGGAATTCTCGTTGACGAATGGGCACTTTTTGAAGAAAAAACAGGTATTGAAGTTACTATTTCTGCGATGGACTGGTCAGATGCATTAGAGGGAATGGAAAATGGTCATTTTGATGTCATCGATACCATTTTTAAGAACCCTGAACGCGAAGCCATATACGATTTTACTGAGCCATATGCAGATATTGATGTTTCAATATTTTTCCATAGAAACATTTCAGGTATCAACACTGTAGAGTCTATAAAGGGATTTTCAGTCGCAGCCAAACGGGGAGATCAAGCAGTCAATGTTCTTTTAGATGCAGGTATCGAAAACATTACGCTCTATGACAGTTATGAGGATATTATCAAAGCTGCATCTAGAAATGAAGTTGTCATCTTTGTAATCGACAATCCACCCGCACTTCATTTTCTATTCAAGTATGAACTACAAGATACCTTCAATCATACGAGTCCACTATACACTGGTCAGTTTCACAGAGCAGTAAAAAAAGAAGACAATGCTCTGATTCAAGTATTGGAATCTGGATTTTCAAAAATTACAAGTGATGAAAAGCAGGCCATACTTGATAAGTGGTACGGCAAATCATCTATTATAAACGATACATTATACAAGTTTATTCAATACCTACTTATTTTTATAGTTGTTATCGCGCTTGCTTTGTTAGCTTGGAACACAACACTAAGAAAAAAGGTACATAAAAAAACAGCCGACCTGTTAGAAGCTGTAAATGATCTTAGTTACAACAAGTCTAAACTTCATGCCATCATTGAATCGATGCCGGACTGGGTGTTAATCCTTCATCGAGATGGTCAGATCATTGATTTTCTGACACCTAAGTCTTTTGATTTCCTACTTGGTCAACCTGAAGATTTCATAGGACGTTCACTAGAGGAGATTTTTGATAAAGAGCTGACGGATCGTTTTATAACAGCTTTAAATGAAGTGATGGATAATGGTGATATACTTCCAGTTGAATATTCTCTGGTCACAGATACAACCCGTTACTATGAAGCACGTTTTTCTAAACTAAACGATGAGGAAGTCATTAGCATCGTCCGTGACATCACAGAAAAAACGATGTCTCAACAGGCTATACTTAAACTTAGTATTATGGACACGGCAACAAATGTTTATAACCGAAATTATTTTGAGAGCCAACTTGAAATTCTGAGAGAGACTTCACTTGAAGGAGTTAGCTTTTTGCTGGTTGATATTGATGGATTAAAGTTAGTCAATGACACTCAGGGGCATGCTATGGGAGATCATTATCTCAAAACAGTTTCCAGTATGCTTAAAGAGCAATTTAGCTCAGCTGAATTTATTGCACGCATCGGTGGAGATGAATTTATTGTTGTTTTAAAAGGTTTAACAGAATCAGATGTGCTTAACTCCAAACTAGGTCTCCAGGCAAAAATTAATGCTCTTAATGAAGACGGGAGAATGATTCCTTTCAGTATATCTATTGGCTTTAGTACCTATGATTCAACAACTTCTACTGTAGAGGATTTAATCAGGGTGGCAGATGACTTTATGTACAGGGAAAAACTATTCCATCGTCAAAGTACCAAGAGCAAAAACATCGATACCCTCAGCACCATGTTGGAAGAACGTGATTTTATTACACAGGGGCACGTAAACCGTATGTCACATCTTATCATCGATCTTGCAAGGGTTTTAAATACTACAGAGTCTGATATGAATGCATTGGCGTTATTTGCTCAATTCCATGATATCGGGAAAATCGGTATCAGTGACACTATTTTGTTTAAGCCTGATAAGCTGACTGAAAAAGAATTTACTGAAATGAAAAGGCATTCTGAGATAGGATTTAGGATTGCAGAATCCTCACCAGACCTCATGCATATTTCCGAGTGGATCTATAAACATCATGAATGGTGGAATGGTAAGGGTTATCCCTTCGGTTTAAAAGGTGAAAACATTCCAATGGCTTGTCGAATACTCACTTTAGTTGATGCGTATGACGCCATGACAAACGACCGACCTTACCGCTCAGCTATGTCGGATCAAGATGCAATCGAAGAGCTTAAAAGGTGTTCTGGCACTCAGTTCGATCCTACGATAGTAGATGCCTTTATAAAAATGCTCAGTGGTAATAAGAATCTCACTTCTTAGTGGATATGGAACTGACTTGGCGCTATTGGCTGTATTCTATATAGTGATTTTAAGATAAACTTTGTTCAATAGTAGATTGAAGGTAGATATGAAATTTAAATCTTTTAAACATGCGTTTGAAGGCATCGTAGATGGGATAAAAAATGAATCAAACTTTAAAGTGATGGCAATCAGTTTTTTATTGGTTCTTCTGTTGAATGTCTTTTTTAGAGTAACTAGGATGGAATGGGTTATTACACTTCTTTGTAGTGGTGTTGTGTTGTCATCCGAACTTCTTAATTCAGCATTGGAATCGACTTTGGATGTCTATTCAAAGGAACACCATATACTCATAAAGAATGCTAAGGATTTTGCAGCTGGTGCGGTATTGATTATGTCTGTGATTTCATTTGTTATTGCTCTTATAATTTATATGCCTTATATGTTGTAAAGCGGCAAGTATGAAACATATCTAACAACATTTAATTGCATCATCTTGTTATTTTTATTATAATGAACAAATGAGATATTTAAATAAAAAGCCATTTAAAAATGAAATTATATGTTTTACAGGTAAAAGTCCTTATACGCGTGTAGTAATGGAAAAGATAGCGATGAAAAATGGTGCTAGAATTACCAAGAACATAACATCTGCTACGACACTTTTAGTAATGGGCGCACGTCCTGGTAGTAAATTGGATAGAGCATTTCACCTAGAAATCAATATTATGATGGATGAGGAGTTCTTGGACAAAGTAGAAAAATAAATAGTGATGATAAAAGTCAAAATTCTATGAGGAGTTTTGGCTTTTTATTTTGATCTTTTACAACATCTTTTCTTTTGTATTACATTTGGATGAAATTTCAATTTTTACCGTTAATACCGAAACTCTTGAGATATAATGGAAATGATACAAGATAATGAAGGTGGTATACATGAACAAAAAAATTACTTTATTGATTTTGATCGGTTTAATTGGTTTGTTGGTGATACAACAGACGAAAATGAATCACTTAAAATCATCCTTTAGAGAAAAGGAACAAGAATTAAGAGTAGAAAAATACAAACTGGAAGAAACCAATATTGAACTAACAAGTGAAGTGAAAACGAAAGAAGTCTTAATAGATGCTTATACATCAGATACTCATGTTTATCGTGATATTTTCTTTACTATATTAGATAGTTCTTATAATGGATCTATAAGTAATCTTAATAAATTATACGATATGGAGTCATATTTCGAAGTAGATGACAAGAAAGTCAATATACCAAAAGAAGGCAAACTTTTCATCACGTCAGATACATTCACTTTTAAGGCAACTATAACGCCACCTCCTGAAGTGATGGATGAACAGATCAATCGAATATTAAGTGATAATGGTATGAGACCGATATTTCAAACTCTTTATTATCCCACAGCAGACATTCAGACTGAAACAGATACAGAATTGATGTTGACGTACAGTAACATTGAAGTTGGAGAGCGTATTCAGTTTGTTACTACTGAACGGTTTAGAGATGCTTTTGGTATCTACTCGGATTCAATAACCATTACAAGAGTAGATCAAACATCCTATGAAAAGGGCAATGACTATTTTGTAACAGAACCAATGGTGGTGACCTTCAATACAGAAGAATCTGAAGTTATCTATGATTACTACGAAGTTACTGATACCTATCTGAAAATAAAAACGACTTATAAAGAAGAATTTCCAGTAACAGATGTTGAAAGCAAATTGTTTATTTCAAACCATGCAGTAGGATACTCATACATGTTTCATGAAGACGATAGTGATGAGACTGTATTACTGGATTATATCATTTTGCCAAGTTTAATTATTGAAAATTATGAATGGAGTACTGATTTTGGAGATGCATACCATATTTTAACCAACATAGATCTTAAGGTGAACTCTTTAAATCAAGTTTTCAACTGTATAGAAGTATCAACTTTCTATCAGGATGAGTTGATGAGAAAAGATTATTATGCAAAAGGTTTTGGTCTGATAAAGTCTGTTTTTCCACATAATGAACCATCAGAAGTTATATCAATTGAGTTGTACAACTAACAGAAAAATGGAGGCGTTATGGAAGTACTATTGTTTAATTTGGCACAGTTGGTTATTCTTTTCTTCGTTATCTATTTTGTCTGTAAAATGGCTATTGTCAATGTAATGAGTAAAGAAGAGGGTAAAACCGACAAATTAGAAGATTTTATTATCAGCTTAAGAGATTTGGATTATATAGATAATGAGCGTATGGAAAGCATGATAGCTGCTTATAGACAAAAACGAATAAAGGCACTTTCAGATGAGTTATTCGAGTTCGAAGAAAATGATTTTGAATTTAACGTAGATAACTATATTCGAGATGTTTTAAAGTATATTAAAAGAACAGATGAAGAGGGTATCGTATAAATCGTAGAGGTGAAGATGAAAAAAAAATTATTAGTTTGCTTTTGATCTTGAGTTTAATCGGTTGTACAAACCAAGACGAAATAGGGCCAACAAAGGACAACTTGGCATTATTGACACAACGAATAAAACAGTTAGAAGATACAACAATAGAACTATTGGAAAGAAACTCTGACTTAGAAAACTCTTTAAACGAATCACGTGAGAGGATTAATCTATTGGAAATTGACTTAGAGGAGCAGACACGACAAATAACATATCGTGTTGGCGCATGGGAATTAACCGAACTGGAAAATGATAGAACCTATAAGGATACTTTAATGGATAGGATTCTAATACATGAACTTAATAGCAAAACCATTTATGGTTATGTGATAGAAATGGAGAATGATCGGATTGTTATTGACAAAGTTCAAAGAATTTTTCCTGAAGATGTTGAGATGATTACTCAACTGGATTTGGATATTGATGAAGATTTCTTTCAGAGAGGGTATTATACCTATAATAAAGAAGAGTTAACAACATCCTATAAAATAGAAAGTTTTACAGATTTCTTTCACTTTGATGGTCAAAACTGGTTTTTGGTACCAACTGAAAAAGATGAATTTAAAAAAAGAATGGTTGGTTCAAAAAATCTATGTCAAATACTACTAATCAATGGTAGAGTCTATAGAATTGAAGCAGATTCGAGGTTGTAATGTCAAGAGTAAAACAAACACGACATATTGGAACAATCAGTATTTTATTCTGTTTATTGATAGGATATGACTTATCATGAAGACGGTTATTGGAAGAGTATATTAGATGCGTATGCTCATATTAGATATGAAGACTAAATCAACGTGAGACGACATATGTCGACAACCATTCACTAGGCAAATTAATTGAGTACATGTATTATGATATCTTAGAAGGGTACTCTTCTTCAAAGGGAGACGCTTCAATAATAAATGATACTGATGTACCTTACAAGATGTATGCTTTACTTGATGATTTGACATCGGAAAGTGAAGCTGAAGAATTAAACGCATACCTTGTAATTGTAAAAGATAATCAGTTTAATGATAAGAGGGTGTTGTTAAAAACCTTATATATTTGAACTGATTCATGAAATTCCTATTTCTGAACGATTAGCCTTTAATTCTGATGTCCTATCACAACCTGCATTTGGTCCAGTCTGTAATTTGAACACTTCTGCAATTAAATTGACAGAAAGTCTTGAAACTGGAAAGAATCTTAATGATAATTTCACAGAAATAAGGATAAAGTGCATTATTCCAACTTGGTATTTGAATGAACAGACAGGTCGTAGACGTTCCACTGAGCTTTGAAGCTTCAAGTATATGGTAAATGATGCCCTTTTATATTTGACACCAGAAGAAGCAATGGTGGTTAATGATACAATTGTAAGAGGAGATGTTGTTTACCTGATCTCAAGTTACAACGACTGGTATTAAGTAGAAATGGTAAGTCCACTCGATAGTAACACAATTTATAAAGGATGGGTAAAGAAAGACCGCTTAGGTGATTATACAGCTTTTGTGTCTTCCGTTGGATTAGAAGTTAAAATAAAGGATGACTAAATACTTGAAGGATATGAAATGTTTGAATATGGTTTGTGGGGAAAAATCTACGAGGAATCTGACACACACTACTTGTTAAGTCTTTATGGTGTGAGTACTTTGGAATTTAAAAAGTGGAAGGATTCTATGATAATCAATAGATGATCAAATATTAAAAATGTATTCAGATCATTAATTTACAGTGAAATAAATACATTCTATACTACCAATACGATATACTAAAGGTAACTAGAGTATGATGTTATGATTGGAGGAGAGTATGAAATCTATATATGAAGAAAAAATAAACTCTATGATCAATTATTATGAACAACTTAAAAGTGAGTTCAAATGGGATGGTGATAGTGTCAAACATCTAGTGGCTTTAACTCATGTAATAAAAGATAAAACATTGGATACAGATCAAATTAAAGACGTTAAAGCATATCTTAAAAAAGAAACCAGCACATTTTCACCATTTAGAGGGACTATGATGTTTGCCTTGTGCGGTTTGATTTCAGCAGCATCAGATAACCCAACAGCTCATTTGCAAAAAATGATAGACAATCAAAAAATATTGAAATCTGTGGGATTTAAGAGTTCTACATATTTACCAACAGCTTTATATGCTTTGTCTACAGTTTATGACGGCAGTGATGTTGAGGGATTTGTTGAGAAAGCCTATGAGATTTATAAAGAGATGAAAAAGAATCATCCATTTTTAACAAGTGGTGATGATTATGCTCTTGCAATATTATTGGCCAGTACCGATCAAAATCCTGACTTATTAGAAATATATTATAAAGCTTTAAATGAAGAAGGTTTTTACAAAAGCAATGGTTTACAGATGTTATCACATATTATGTCTTTTAATAAGAGTGATGTTAATATCTCAGTTGCAAGATGTAAACGAGTACTCGATGAACTTAGAAAAAATAAATTAAGAGTCTCATATGATTATTATCCTGCAGTTGGATTGATCAGTTTAATAGATCAGAATCAAGATGAAATAATTCAAGACTTAATTGATGTCTCTAAATATTTGAGTCAACAGAAAAAGTACAAATGGTTGGGTAAAGGTATGCATATTATGATGGCTTCTTCGATAATAACCAGTGAGTACATAAAAGATAATGATGGTGATGTTGTTTCAACGGCTGTTACCGTATCTATTCAAGCTATTATTGCTGCTCAGCAAGCTGCGATGATTGCGGCTATTACGGCCTCAACAGCTGCGACTGGCGCAGCGACTTAAAAAGGAGTTTCTATGAAAAAAGTTTTGCTTGTTTTTTTATCATTATCGCCGTTTGTACTCGGTAAGTTTTTATCGGACTTAATGATAACTACAGATATATATGGTAGTGGTGTAACGCTTTACGGGATGGCATTTTTAACTTTGTGGTTTGTTATTGGAATAACCTCATTTAGACTATCGGGTTCTATAAGAGAATCTGTCATATACGGTCATATAGGTGGATTTATAAGTTTGCTGATGATGTTTCTTCAAACTATAATCCTTGGTCGCTTCTTTTCAAATTCAATTGGTTTTTATACACAAATGTATTTTATGCCAACACTCAGAATTGGTGGATTTATTGAAGAAAAACTGTTATTTTTCGTAAAAACACATTTTCTTATGCCAGTTTCATTTATATCGCTGGCTATAATGATATCAGTTTATGCTTTAGGATATAAAGTAGCTGAGAATAGAAGTTTATCAGCAATGACAAAAAAATAATAAAAAACCGGTCACTTATCAAGTGATCTTTTTTTGTGAAAAATAATATTTTAGTATCAAATACTTAATTTCAAAAAAAACAGATCTAACAATAACAGAAAATTCTAACACTTCAAAAGTGTTGCAAATAGACGTAGATACGCCTTTTGTCATATTAAACTAGGTATTTGGACTAAAAATTATGGAACATTTGTGATAACTTATCGTCTAATGTCTATAGGGAGGTAGTAATTATGAAAAAGACATTAGTGATATTGATGATAGCAGTTATGTTCTTAACATTAAATGGATGTGGGGCAAACGATAGTAACAGTCAAAACGAGGTAGTTGATATTGAAACAAGTGAGTCAACTAGCAGTGATGATGGTATTACAGTAGAATCCGGTAGTTCAAGTGAGGATGTAAGTCTAAAAGATTATGGCTCTACTGAAGTCGAATCAACTGATGAAGCAAGTAGCGTAAGTGAAAGTAAATCATCTTCAGAAGTGATGAGTGATTTTATTGAAGATAGAAATAATACACAATATAATCCAGGTAGTCTGACAGCGGGAGAATGGAATGACAATAAGAACTTTGAATATTTTATGGAGATATTAAATGATAATTCCTGGTATAATATGAAGTCGCATTGGAATTTTGAAAACTGGACACGTTATGAGTTCAAGGTTATGAATGAAGACAATCAACCTCTAATTGGTGCACAGATTGAGCTACATGATGCACAAAATACTTATTATACGGGTTATACTGATAATAATGGATATGCTGTTATTTATCCTTTCCTGGATAAAACCTTTATACAGAAACCTCAATTGGATGCTAGAATTTCATACAACCAAAACACGTATGAAATAGTGACTCTAGATGACAATTATTTCAAAATAACCTTAGATGAAAAAGCCAATAAGGTAGATAATGTGGACATCATGCTGATGGTGGACACTACAGGATCAATGGCGGATGAATTAGAGTATATTAAAACAGAGCTTTCAGATGTGATTAGTCAAGTGAACAAGGAAAATGCCAACAACTTAAATATTAGAGTCAGTGCCAACTACTATAGAGATCATGGTGATGAATATTTAGTGAGATCCTTCCCGTTTACTAATGATATCAAACAAGTGATAAATGAGATGAATGAGCAATATGCAAATGGTGGTGGGGATTATGAAGAAGCGGTAGTAGTTGCTTTAAACGATGCAATATACAATCACAATTGGAATGAAGCTGCTGAGGCAAAATTACTATTTCTAGTATTGGATGCACCACCTCATCATACAGATCAAAACATTTCACAGATTCATGAATTGATTAAAGAAGCCAATGCATTAGGCATCAGAATCATTCCAATCGCATCATCTGGTGTTGATAAAGATACAGAATTTCTTTTAAGATTCTTAGATATTTCAACCAATGGTACTTATATCTTCTTAACCGATCATTCGGGGATTGGCAACAGTCATTTAACACCAACTATAGGATATTATCAAGTTGAACAACTCAATGACTTAATGGTAAAAGTAATCAATAGTTATGTGAAATAATCTAGACCCTTTTGGGTCTACATTTTGTTGTCATTAAACCAATAATCTTTTCATTATGATTATTGACAATTTAAGGATACGGTAGTATCATGTATGAAGTAATAATAACTGATTAAATCACGAAAAAGGCAAATTTATCGAAAGATAAAGACGCAAAGCTATGAATCTAAGGAGTATTCTATGATCGTCTGGCTACTGAAACGAATTAATTTTTTCGTATCACTTTTTTGTGTCATATGGAGGAATTAATGAAAAGAATTTTAATTGTAGATGATGCTGCATTTATGCGTGTCGTACTAAAAAACATATTGGTAAAAGAAGGTTATGAAGTGATTGCTGAAGCATCAAACGGCGTTGAAGCTATTGAGAAGTTTAATGAATTTAAACCGGATATAGTAACTATGGATATTACTATGCCAGAGATGGATGGTATTGTAGCTTTGAAAGAAATTTTAAAAATTGACTCCAAGGCAAAAGTTTGTATGGTTTCTGCAATGGGACAAGAGAGTATCATTTTAGAATCGGTAAAAAGCGGTGCAAGAGACTTTATTGTTAAGCCATTTAGCCCGGAAGACGTTTTAACAAAAATGAGTAGACTATCTGCTTAATAAAATCAACAGAACCATAAGGAATCTCTGTGAAGATTCCTTTTTCTATGATGATAAAGTTGTTAATAATGTATATATGAAAGGATTTATCATGACAGATAAAAAAATAATGAAGAGAAAATTAATCTCTGAAATGTCGTATAAAGAGATGCTATCTAGCTACTCTATGGCAGATCTAAAAGAAATAGCAAAATCTTGGTCCATTAAAGGTTACTCTAAGTTAAAAAAGGATGAACTGTCTGATATCATTACAGAGTATATATTTACTAACCTAGAAGAGCAATTTACACTTTTTAACTTGGATCACTTGACGATTGTTGCGGAGCTTTATAAAGGGAAAAATGTATTTGCAGATTTCCCAGTAGCAGCAAAAGAGTTAACTGATTTAGGCATTGTACTCGAAGGAAGCATGTCAGGTAGTAAACAAGTTGTTATGGCAAATGACATAGCAGATATGTTTATGGAATTTTACAATAGATACAATGACATTCTTACTTTCAATACCATTTTAAAAGACTACATGGAGCTATTTGTGAGTCTTTATGGTGTGGTAGAAGTAGAATATTTTGTTGAAAGTTTCTTTGAATTTAATGAGCAAGCAGTAGATAAGAGCATGATAGAAAAATGTGTCTATTATACGGCTGACAAAACAAAAAATGCTTTAATTGAAAATGACTTCTTATATTATTACAGACTTGCAGAATATGAGACGGTTTATAATGATATCAAAACAAAAGATGAATTATCTTATAAAATAATAGATCATTCTGTATTACAAAGTTTTGTTGAAAACGATAATCTTATTTGGAACGATTCTTGTGAAACACTTCAAAAGGTCCTAGAAAAATACTATAACGGTTCTAAAGAAATGACTTTAGATATTATCGATGAACTTCGCGTCATGCTTGCTTATAATCATGGTGTTTCTGATTTTATCCAACTGTTTTCGAAAAAACATGATGAAGCCACAATGGTAGCAGTTAAAGAATTTGCTGATATTGTTATCAGCGTCAATAATGAGATACCACACTGGGAATTAAAAGGTAATGCACCGCTTGATCTAAGTGGATATAAAAAACAAATGCCTATTGTAAAAGGAGAAAAGATCAAAAGAAATGATCCTTGTCCTTGCGGTAGTGGTAAAAAATATAAAAAATGTTGTATGAATTAATCATTAGACGAAAGCTATTAAGCTTTCGTCTTTTTTAATTCTTAAAACTATGAACTGGAGCAGGCATACGACCACCTCTATTTATGAAACATTCACTTGAATATGAGTTAACTTTCATAATAGGTGCCCGTCCCAATAAACCACCGAACTCTACAGAATCGCCTAGTTGTTTACCGACAACTGGAATGATTCTTACACCTGTAGTTTTATTGTTAATAACACCAATAGCAGCTTCATCTGCTATAATTGCCGAAATTGTACTTGCTGGAGTATCGCCAGGAACTGCGATCATATCTAAACCTACTGAACAGACACAGGTCATAGCCTCTAGCTTATCAATACTAAGAGCGCCAGCTTCTACAGCAGCAATCATACCTTCGTCTTCACTTACTGGTACAAAGGCACCACTCAGGCCTCCAACATGTGATGATGCCATGATACCGCCTTTTTTTACTGCATCATTTAATAAAGCCAGTGTTGCTGTTGTTCCATGGCAACCACAGTGTTCTAAACCGATTTCCTCTAAAATTCTCGCCACACTGTCACCAACAGCAGGGGTGGGCGCAAGAGATAGGTCGATGATTCCAAATGGAACACCAAGAAGTTCTGAAGCTTCTGTTGCTACTAGTTGACCGACTCTAGTGATTTTAAAAGCAGTCTTTTTTATGGTGTCAGAAACAATATCAATAGGTGCACCTTTAACTTTTTCCAAAGCAACTTTCACAACTCCAGGACCACTTATACCCACATGAATGACACATTCTGGTCCGGTAACACCATGGAAAGCTCCAGCCATAAAAGGATTGTCCTCAACTGCATTTGAAAAGACTACAAGTTTGGCACAACCAATACTGTTTTGATCTTTTGTTTCTAAGGCTGTTTCTTTGATGATCTGGCCTAAATCTTTTATGGCATCCATATTGATGCCTGCTTTAGTCGAACCAACATTGACTGAAGCACAAACTCTTTCGGTCGTCGCTAGAGCTTTAGGTATAGAGTCTATCAGAATTTTATCACCTTTGGTATAACCTCTCTGTACTAGGGCAGAAAAGCCTCCGATAAAATTAACACCTACAGCCTTTGCTGCTTCATCTAAGGTCTGAGCATAAGCGACATAGTCCGAGTCGTTACTTGATTGAGCAACGATTGAAATTGGAGTAACTGAAATACGTTTGTTAATGATAGGAATACCATATTTTTCTTCTATGATTTCGCCAACTTGAACCAAGTCTTTCGCATAGGTCGTAATTTTATTATAGATCTTTTGGCGTGCAACTTCACCATCCTTGTCACAACAATCTAAAAGAGAGATGCCCATTGTAATGGTTCTAATATCTAGTTTTTCTTTATCGATCATTTTTATAGTTTCCAGAATATTATTAAATTGACTCATGGGACCCCCTATATTTTATGCATAGCATTAAAAATATCTTCATGCTGTACTTTGATTTTAAGTTGAAGTTTATCCGCAATTTCATCGAGTGCTCTTTTTAACATATTGAGTTCTATTGTCATGTCATTTAAGTCTACAAACATAACCATCGTAAAATATCCTTGTACTATCGATTGATTGATATCAAGTATATTGATTGATGTGTCAGACAATATACTTGATACTTCTTTAATAATTCCTTTTTTATCCATTCCTAATACTGATACAAATGCATTCATTTTCTTCTCCTTAGTGTGTTGAAACGGGCTGTGAGAACAAAAAAAGAGGCTGTTTTAAAAGCCTCTAGAAAGTCAGAACGTACCAAAAAATGGTAAGAATCTTCCTCTGTCCCTTGTACCTGAGAGTTTCACTGCTGTGCAGCTTTCCCCTTCGGCGCTCATAATGAGTCTCTCCAGAGGTTCGTCCAATAACGGTTTTGTAAACAATTCCACTACCTTCATCCGAGCCGTATTAATTTAATATCGATAATAACATAGGGATGAAAGGCTGTCAATCAAATTTATGATCAGGATGTAATTAACTAGAGAAGTTTAGGAGATAATCCAAAATAACTAACTGATTATGAATAGATGTGGGAGGTATAAATAGAGTATAAGAAATTATATTTGGATAAGTCGGGAGAAAATAATGAGAGCAAAAGCGAATTTATCAGTTAAAATTACCATTGTAATCTCTATAACATTACTGATTACCTTAGGGTCATCGGCAATTTTTATATTTAATTACATATCTGATATGACGTTGATGAACCTAGTGGAAGTAACAAGTCTGAAAGCGGAATCAATATCTAAAGATATTACAAACATATTTGAAAATGCGAAGTTGGCGACTGATTATATGGGGATGCAAAGTCATATAAAAACCTATCTGAAAGAAGTCGAGACAAGAGAGGAAATCGCAAAACATCATCTATATGATGAGGTGACGAACATTTTAATAGATATTGCTGAAAGCAATGACCGTTATTTTTTAACGTGGATAGCAAATGAAAAGGCTAATTTTTATATAGATCATTTAGGCAATATTCCAGAAGATGATTATGATGTTCTTAAAAGACCATGGTATTCATATGCAATGGCTGCTGAAGGCGTCGCTTTAACACCGCCATATATCGAGTGGATTACCAGACGTGTTGTCATTTCGTCGATAGAAGCTTTAAGAGAGAATGGAAAGGTTTATGGATTTGTAGTTGTAGATATTGTATTAGAAGATGTACCGGGGATGCTTCAACTTATGAAGCAAGGGGATAATGATATAAGTTATTTGATTACAGGTGATGGCACCTATGTTTATACACCTGAGTTGGATAAAATAGTAGAAAAAAATATGTTTGATAAAGAGGATGCTTTTCACCTTTATGAGAAGGAAATAAAAAGTGCAAGTGGTCAATTGATTCCAATTGAAATGGATGGACAACCGTACTATTTGGTGTCTCATTCAGTAGATGAAAGGGGATGGATCATTGTTACTCTGATAGATGCAAAGCGTGTTGAGGAAGAAGTAAGAGATAGTGGTTTGTTAATAGTCTTAATATTAATTGGAACTATAGTAGCAGTGATGTATTTGGTTTATGTTTTAGTAAAACTTACAACCAAACCTTATACTTTGCTAGTCGATTATGGAAGAGATGTGGCAGAAGGTCATTTATCAAAAAATATTCCTGATAAGTATTTGAAAAGGTTTGATGAAATGGGTGCATTATCTAATTCGTTTCAAAGCATTATCAATACCTTTAGAAATATAAACAAAACATTGGAAGATGAGATTATAAGAAAGAATCAGGAGTTGGAATCTCAATTTGAATTGATTGTTGAACAAGAAAAATATGCTTCGTTAGGTTTAGTGGTTACAGGGATTGCACATGAAATAAATACACCAATTGGAAATGCGTTATCGGTCTCTACTTTTTTAGAAAATAAGGCAATGAAACTTAAAACTAAATATGAACAAGGATTAATGAGTAAAGATGACTTTATTGAGTTTCAAAAAACCGAAGAGCAATCACTAAGTTTACTGATTGAAAGTTTAGAAAATGCAACTAAAATCATTGAAAATTTTAAAATGATTTCACTCAATCACAGCAATGAGACCAAACGGAAATTTTCTATATATAACGTTCTAAGTGCTGTGAGTTTTAGTTTGAAATCCGAGTACGTACAAAGCAAACATAAGATTGATATAAACTGTGATGAAAATATTGTGATCAATTCGTATTCCAGTGCATTAAGTCAGGTAATCACCCATCTTGTAATGAATTCTTTAAAACATGGTTTCAAAACTCTTGAAGAAGGATGGATACAAATGACTGTGAAAAATTTAGAAGATGATATAGAAATCTGTTATCAGGACAATGGATGTGGTATGACGTCTGAAAACATTGAAAAAATGTATATCCCATTTTATACAACGGAGAGAGGTAAAGGGGCTAGTGGTTTAGGTATGTATATAGTCTTTAACTTGATATCTCAAAAACTTGGAGGTACCATTCAATATACAGGTGAACCCAACAAAGGTATGAAGTTTATAATCGTATTGCCAAAAAATATAGAATGAAGAAGCGATTGCTTCTTCATTTATTTATGAGACCATTTGATTTGATTTTTCATAAGCTTGTACAACTGCTTTTAAAATCTTTTCCTGAACTCTAGGAATTAATTCACCCTGTTCATCTACAGCACTTTCATTTAAGTCAATTCTTATCTTAGGACATAAATTGAACTCGTTATACCATTCTTCGTAAGTTTCTCGTAAATCAACCATATAATCTTCAGGGATCATATCTGCTTCAGTACCTCTGTGGCGTTTTCTAATTCTTTCCATTGCTGTATCAATGCTGACGTCTAAGTAAATCAGTAATTTTGGAGGATTGATATGTTCTAACATATTATGTAATAATTCTTGATAAATAGTTAATTCATCATCTGTCATGTTGCCACGTTTATTGATTGTCTTGGCGAATATCTCATCACCGTATATTGAGCGATCCAGTATAGCAAATTGGTTGCTTTTTTCAATGGTTTTTAAATCTCTAAAACGTTCATTTAAAAACATGACTTGAATAATAGCACTCCACCTGCTTTGATCAGCGTAAAATCTATCCAACATTCTGTGTTCAATGGTATTTTCTAGATCATCATTCTTTAATTCTTCAAACATAGGAATATTTAAATGTTCAGAAACCATCTTTGCGACAGTCGTCTTTCCAGCTCCTATTATTCCGTCTACAACAATTGACATATTACAAAATTCTCCTTTATTGATATAATTTTTTCTGTAAGTACTAGTATATGACACGATAACCTCCATTAAGTTGATTGAGAGTAATTTAATAATATCATTTAGGTTATAAAATGTAAAGTGATTCCACCATATACAGAGCTTTATACAAATAAATCTACTATATATGGTGTATTGTATTAAAAAGAACTTATTGTAGTTTTTTTTGAATGATTTAATGTTTAGCATCTCCTTAGTTGAAATATACTTTCGAAATGAGTACAATGAGTATGAAAGGTTTTAGCTTGAATAGCTGACCGTTAATTCAATAACTTCAACATATAAGGAGACGATATGGCAGATATTAAATATGAGATAACAGAAAAAATTGCGGTTTTATCAGAAAGTGGTGACTGGACAAAAGAACTTAACAAAGTAAGTTGGAACGGTCGACCTGCAAAATATGATCTTAGGGATTGGAATCACGAAGAAGGTAAGATGCGAAAAGGTATTACACTTACAGATGATGAGTTTGATGAATTAGTTGAAGCGATAGGTAAATAATCAAAAAATCACCTTAAGTGTCGCCAACTCTATACATTAAAAATATTTTAATAGATTTAGGACAACAGATATGTCTCTTGATGGAGACATATCTGTTGTTTTTTTTGAGCTTGTTGCCAAATGAGCACACAGCCACTAAAAAATTGTAGGAAATATGTAATGTTATAATTTGAAAATCATCTGATTGTAAGGTAAAGAAGGTTTGTTAAAAATTTGGCATACTTATTGCAATAAGGAAAAGCGAAAGAATATGTTGTTGTTTTCTATAAATTATGGGCAAAAACTATTAGATATGCTTCAATATTTAAATGAAATGTTCAGATTAACAGAAAAAAATACATAATCATTCTTGAGTGTTAAAAATATAACAATGTTTAACTATCGTGCTAAAACATTGCAAAGAGTGTTTGAATGACCGTAGACTTATTGCTGGGGATCATTATGAATTCTATTTTAAGGAGATGTATTATGAGATTAGATGGAAAAGTTGCTGTTGTTACAGGTGGTGCCAAAGGTTTAGGTGGAGAGATTGCACTTCGTTTTGCTTCTGAAGGTGCTCAGGTTATTGCTGTGGATATGACCGATTTAAGTTATACTCATGACTCTGTTGTAGGTTATCGATTAAATGTAACCAATCGAGATGATGTTCAAGTTTTTGTAGAGGAAGTCAAAGAAAAATACGGACAAGTGGATATCTTGGTTAATAATGCAGGCATTACACGAGATGCACTCACACATAAGTTAACAGATGAGATGTGGGATAGAGTTATTGATGTTAACTTAAACGGCGTTTATAACTTAACGAAACATATTGGTCCTATGATGATGTCAAATGGGTATGGCTCAATTATTAATATTTCATCTGTAGTTGGTGAGTTTGGCAATGTAGGACAGGCAAACTACGCTGCAACTAAATCAGCTCTTTATGGTTTATCAAAAACGTGGGCAAAAGAGTTTTCTAGAAAAGGTGCAAATGTTAGAGTCAACACAATTTCTCCTGGTTATATCATGACAGATATTTTGAAAACTGTTCCACAGGACTTATTGGATAAGTTTGCAAAAATGACGATGTTGGGACGTTTAGGCGAACCGAAAGAGATAGCAAATGCTGCTTTGTTTTTGGCATCGGATGAATCGTCGTATGTTTCAGGACATAACTTATCTGTTAATGGTGGTATGAGATTATAGGAGGGATTTATGAACGGTAGATCAATAGAAGATATCAAAATTGGCGATCAAGCTAGTTTTCAAAAGACGATTTCAGAAACAGATGTATATATGTATGCCGGTTTATCAGGTGATATCAATCCAGCACATATAAATGAAGAGTTTATGAAAAAGACAATTTTCAAGGGACGTATTGTACACGGTATGTTAACAGCAGGTCTGGTTTCTGCCGTACTGGGTAATCAACTGCCAGGTCCTGGAACTATTTACTTGGGACAGGATTTAAAATTTAAAGCACCCGTGCGTTTTGGTGACACAATAAAAGCGACTGTAACAGTTTCTGAGAAAATAGATGAGAAGAATAGAATTATCTGTGACACAGTTTGCACAAATCAAGAAGGCACAGTTGTATTAACCGGTACAGCGACTGTCATGCCACCTAAAAGATAATGGAGGAAGATCATGAATTTCAATATATCAAATGAACATAAAATGCTCAGAGAACTGTATGAAGCATTTACGATTAATGAAGTAGAGCCCTTGGCAAAAGAAGTGGATGAGGATGAAAGATTTCCCATTGAGACTGTTGAGAAAATGAAGTCTTTGGGTTTCTTTGGTATACCGTTTCCCAAAGAGTATGGTGGTCAAGGTGGTGATAATCTGGCCTATGCCATGGCTGTGGAGGAATTGTCAAAAGCATGTGGTACAACTGGTGTTATCATTTCAGCTCATACATCATTATGTGCAGCACCCATTTTTGAATTCGGTAATGAAGCACAAAAACAGAAGTATTTAATCCCTCTTGCCAAAGGGGAAAAAATTGGTGCTTTTGGATTAACTGAACCCAATGCAGGTACTGATGCAGCCGGGCAACAAACCAAAGCGGTTTTAAATGGCGACCATTACATTTTAAATGGAACAAAGATTTTCATTACAAATGCCGGTTATGCTGATGTTTATATCATCATGGCAATGACCGATGCAGAAAAAGGTTTGAAGGGCATTTCGGCTTTTATTGTAGAAGGCGACGCTGAAGGATTTACAATTGGTAAAAAAGAAGAAAAAATGGGTATCAGAGGTTCTGCTACTTCAGAACTGATATTTGAAAATGTAAAAGTACCTGTAGAAAACTTGATTGGTAAAGAAGGACAGGGTTTTAAAATAGCAATGAAAACATTAGATGGTGGTCGTATTGGAATAGCAGCACAAGCTTTAGGTTTGGCTCAAGGTGCATTGGATGAAACTATTAAATATGTCAAAGAGAGAAAGCAATTTGGACGTGCCATTTCCAAGTTCCAAAATACTCAGTTCCAATTGGCTGACATGTCGACAAAAGTAGAAGCTTCCAGATTATTGGTTTATAGTGCAGCAAAAGCAAAGGATGACAAATTGAACTATTCAACACAAGCTGCTATGGCAAAATTATTTGCATCTGAAACAGCGATGGAAGTAACTACAAAAGCTGTTCAACTTCATGGTGGCTATGGTTATACCAGAGAATATCCTGTAGAGAGAATGATGAGAGACGCAAAAATAACTGAAATATATGAAGGCACATCAGAAGTACAAAGAATGGTTATTGCCAGCACGCTTTTGAAGTAGGAGGACTCATGAAAATAATTGTATGTATAAAACAAGTACCGGATACAACTGAGGTACGTTTAGATCCAAAAACTGGAACACTAATAAGAGAAGGTGTACCAAGTATTATCAATCCAGATGATAAATGTGGATTGGAAGCTGCAATTGCGTTAAAAGAGCAATTTGATGCACATGTGACTGTTATCACAATGGGACCTCTTCAAGCAGAAAAAGCCTTAAGAGAAGCACTTGCAATGGGGGCTGATGATGCTATTTTACTAACCGACAGAGCCTTTGCAGGTGCAGATACATGGGCTACTTCTTCGACACTGGCTTCTGCTATAAGAAATTTAGAGTATGATTTGATCATTACTGGGCGTCAAGCAATCGATGGTGATACAGCCCAAGTAGGACCGCAAATAGCAGAACATTTGAATTTGCAACAGGTGAGTTATGTAGAAGCACTTAAAAAAGAAGACGATACACTCATCCTTAAGAGAATGTTTGAAGATGGATATCATAAAATACAAGTCAAAATGCCTTGTTTGATTACAACACTCAGTGAAATGAATACCCCAAGATATATGAGTGTCGCAGGCATTTACGAAGCCTTCCAGAAAGAAATAAAACATTGGACACTAGAAGATCTAGATGTTAACAGGGCATTCATTGGTTTAAAAGGATCACCTACAAAAGTAAAAAAATCATTTACTAAAGGTGTGAAAACAGCAGGAAAATTATTTGAAATCACAACTGCAAACGAAGGTGCAACAATAATCATAGATAAATTAAAAGAGAAATTTATAATATAAGGAGGCACTAATGTCAAATGAACATCGTCATGTTTTAGTATTTGTAGAACAAAGAGAAGGTATTTTACAACGTGTTTCTCTTGAGTTGTTAGGAAAAGCAAGAAAACTGGCAGATTACAGAAACCAAGAAGTGATAGCGGTATTATTAGGAGACCAAGTAAAAGAGATGGTTGATGAACTCTATCATTATGGTGCAGATCAAGTTATTTTAACTGATGATCCAGCCTTAAAAGTATATATGACTGAACCTTATACAAAAGTTGTGTCAGAGGTGATTCGTAGTCATAAACCAGAAATATGTATGTTTGGCGCAACAGCAATTGGACGCGATTTGGCTCCAAGAATTGCAGCTAGGATACAAACAGGTCTAACTGCAGACTGTACATCTCTTGAAATAGATGAAGACACCCAAAATCTCTTAATGACTCGTCCTGCTTTTGGTGGTAATATCATGGCGACGATTATCTGTCCTGATCATTATCCGCAAATGTCTACAGTTAGACCAGGCGTTATGCAATTGATGGAAAAAGACAATACACGTCAAGGTCAACTGATAGAATTTGAATCAGACTTATCAGGTTTATCTGAGGGTTTTAAGATTTTGGAAATTGTTAAAACCATTAAGGAAAAGAAAAATATTGAAGATGCCAATATTTTAATCTCTGCTGGAAGAGGTATTGGTTCACAAGAAAACTTAAAGTTATTAGAGGATTTAGCAGATTCCCTTGGTGGTGTGGTTTCCGCTTCTAGAGCGATTGTGGATCAAGGATGGATGGATAGAAATTTCCAAGTCGGACAAACAGGAAAAACCGTCAGACCTGATTTGTATATTGCCTGTGGTATTTCAGGTGCCATTCAGCATTTAGCAGGTATGGAGGAGTCGGATTTGATCATAGCAATCAACAAAGATCCTAATGCTCCGATTTTTGATGTTGCTGATATTGGCATTGTTGGCGACCTTAAGAAAGTATTACCTGAATTGACGAAGTTAATGAATTTGGAAATAACAACAAAAGCTATTTAACCATTAACCTGATCTTCATTAAGAGGATCAGGTTAAATCATTTTAATCTTTGTGAAAAAAATATCGAATAAACATTGATTTTTTATTCAAAAAGCGTATGATAATAATTGAGCAGACCATTTACTAAATCGAAGTATATAATTTTAATATTATTGTTCCATTGGAACAGTATAATAGGATTTTAGAAGGTGTGTGTAAGTTTTAAACACTATCCGAACAGCATATGTGTTTAGCTTGGAACTTGTGAAAACTAAAAATCCAATCCCTGGATGGCCTTTATATCCTCAAATATATGGTGACAAAATACTTGTATTCCAGGGATTGTTTTTAATGTATTGTTAAAAAATTATCAAAATATAATGTTTTAACAGTCTATTAAAACAAACGGAGTAATCAGATGAAAAAAACTTATGAAGAAATGAAAATAGAAATGGAAATGATTGATGAGTTCATAGAAGAAGCTTATGAAGGCATGGTCATTGTTGATGGTAATGGCATCATTACTAAATTTAAATATGAAAAAGTGTTGGGAATTAAGGAATCAGATGCATTAGGTAAACATGTGACAGAAGTCATTGAAACAACCAGATTGCCTCAAGTACTTAAGAGTGGCAAATCTGAAATTGGTGATATACAAAAAATTAACGGACATGATATGGTCACTGCAAGAATTCCAATTGAGAGAAATGGTGTGATAATTGGTGCCATTGGTACAATCATGTTTAAAGATGTGATGGAAGTCAATTATATGTCGGATTACATCAAAACAATTAAATCTCAGATGAATAAATATAAAAGAGAAATTAAAAGAATGAATCAGGCAAAATATACATTTGGAGATATTATTACTCAGGATTATCATATGATGTATATAATTGATACCGCAAAACGTGCGTCTACGAGTCAATCTACAATTTGTCTGGTTGGAGAAAGTGGTACTGGTAAAGAGTACTTTGCCCATGCCATACACAACACCAGTCAAAGAAAATTTGGAACTTTCGTTCAGATCAACTGTGGTGCGATTCCGAGCAATTTAATGGAATCAGAATTATTTGGTTATGAATCAGGTGCATTTACGGGTGCTTCAAGCAGTGGGAAAATTGGTAAATTCGAATTGGCCAATGGCGGTACGATATTTTTAGATGAAATAGGTACTATGCCTCTTGAAATGCAGGCCAAACTGTTAAGAGTTTTGGAAGAAAGAGAATTTGAAAGAATTGGTGGCAATGAGAAAGTAGAAGTAGATGTACGTGTTATTTCTGCTACCAATGAAGATTTAAAAGAGCTGGTATTACAAGGTAAGTTCAGAGAGGATCTTTATTATAGATTGGATGTTGTGAGTTTAAATATACCACCACTAAGATCGAGACATGGTGATATCAAGTTGTTGAGTCAACACCTTTTAAAAAGCTTTCAAGCGTCATATGACTCCTGTCCGGATAAGTTTTCTGTTGAGGTACTCACTCGATTGGAAAGTTATTGTTGGCCCGGTAATGTAAGAGAACTTAGAAATGTAGTAGAAAGTGCTGTTAATATGGCTAAAGGGCATGTCATCAATGTTAGAGATTTACCTGAATACATACGTAAAGCACTTTTAAACGAGTACGATGAATCTTGTGTACAAATCAATCATAATGATCTGGAGATGACTATAGGAGACTCATTGGATATTAAACACTGTGTTGATGAATTTGAAACTAAACTGATACAAGAAGCTTTGAGAAGAACTCATGGAAATAAGACAGATGCTTCAAAACTTCTAGGACTTCATAGAACCGCTTTGTATAAAAAAATAAATAAATTAGGCTTATAAAAAGACAAGGAATGTCTTTTTATTTTTCGGTAGAATAGACAAAATTTAGTCTTTCTAATGACGGTTTTATGTTACTATGTATGTTGGTAGAGAAAGAAGGTCAATATGAAATTTTTACATCCAGTAGATTCAAAAATATGGCAAGGAAGAATAGATGATACAACAAACTTTGACGCGTTTAGATGGCATCAATGGATAAGAACAATAGATTTGAACAACGATGAAATTGTCGATGGTCCACTTAATATATGTTTTGTAGGTTTTTGTTGTGACCAAGGTGTTGAAAGAAATAAGGGCCGTACTGGTGCTTCAAAAGGCCCAAACAGTATTCGTAAAGAAATGTCGAATTTACCATGTCAATTTGATTCACAAGTAAAGTTATTTGATGCAGGTAATATTTTAGTCAGTGGAAGATCTTTAGAAGAAGCCCAAGATTCTCTTTCAGTAGTTGTGGATAAAATGCTGTCGTTGAATATGTTTCCGGTGGTATTAGGTGGTGGTCATGAAATCGCATTCGGGCATTACAAGGGTTTAAGACGTTATTTAGATCCTGATAAAAAGCTGGGTATTATTAACTTTGATGCACATCTGGATATTAGACCTTATCCAAACGGCGGGAGTTCTGGCACAATGTTTAGACAAATTTATGATATGTGTCAAGAAGAGGCAATTGATTATGGTTATTTTTGCATAGGTGTTCAAAAAAGAAGCAATACAGTGGCGCTTTTTAAATCAGCAAAAGAGATGACGGCAGAATATATACTAGCAAAGGATATGTTTGTGACAGATTCCATGATGCGTATCAAAAAACTGAACCGTTTCATCACAAAACATGATCAAATCTATATGACCATTTGTGCAGATGTCTTTTCAGCAGCTTATGCACCAGGTGTCAGTGCATCACAGGCCATTGGTTTGGAACCCGAGCAAGTTTTGGAACTTATAAAATACATTATAGAAAGCAACAAGGTCATCAGTTTTGATATAGCCGAGGTTTCTCCGAGGTTTGACCACGATAAAGTCACATCAAACTTGGCAGCTGTACTCATCTTTGCTGTCGTAAACTCTTTGGCAGGTATGAAGAACTTGCAGATTGATATAGAGTAAAACCTCTACCGAATATAAACTCCTGTCTTTGATCGATTATATTCAATCCCGATTTTTTGCAGTATAATTAAATGAAAGGATGTGATAGTGTGTCAAAGCAGAGTATTAATTTTGAGGTAGAAACAGCACTTGTAAATGAAGTAGATGTGGTCTTAAAAGAACTCGGTATAAGTATGCCAGAAGCAGTTACGATGTATCTAGAGCAAATTGTCAATAAGCATTCGATTTCACTACATAAGGATTCTTATCAAGACGAGTCAATAAAAACTCCTGAGATATGGATAGATGAGGCAGTAGAAGCTTATCTCAAATGGTTTTAGTAAGAATTTATGAACGAGGAAAGATGCGTACACAGTATGCGTCTTTTTATGTCTAAAGGTATAGACAGCTTTGATTAATTCAAGTATAATACAGTCTAATACTCACTTTGTGTAGTATGTATGTACGGGAGGGACGCACAATGCGAAATGAAATTATGACAGATATAAAGAGAATCGTAGTTAAAGTTGGTTCGTCATCTTTAACGAATGATACCGGTATGATTAATATACATAGACTGGAATCATTGGTAAAACAAATAGCCGATTTACATAACAAAGGTTATGAAATCACAATTGTTTCATCAGGTGCTATTGCAGCTGGTATGGGCAAACTGAATCTTGCGAAGCGACCCGTGGAAATCCCTCTTCTTCAGGCTGCAGCTGCAGTAGGACAGGTGGCTCTTATACATATGTATCAGAAGATGTTTTCCGAATACGGGAAAGTTGTCGCTCAGCTCTTATTAACTAGAGATGGTTTAGAAGATGAGAATAGATTGTTCCATGCTAAAAATGCGAGTCAAGCTCTACTTAGCAGAAATGTAATTCAAATAGTAAATGAGAATGATGCAGTGGCTGTGGATGAAATTACCTTTGGTGATAATGATACGTTATCAGCAATGGTAGCTGATATAGTCAATGCGGAATTATTGATTATTTTATCCGATATTGATGGATTATATGATGACAATCCAAGTGAAAATGAAAATGCAAAATTAATAGAAGAAGTTATTTTGATAAATGATGATATAAAAAAACTAGCAGGAGATTCAGGTTCGGCCGTTGGTACAGGTGGTATGATAACCAAATTGACAGCTGCAGAAATTGCCACGGAAGCAGGTATTCATATGGTGATAGCCAACAGTTCAAAAGATTGGATTCTAAAAGATATAATAGAAGGTAAAGCAGTAGGCACATTATTTAAAAGACGATGAGGATGAAATGAAAGATTATATATTAGCGATAGGAAAAAAAGCCAAAGAAGCATCATTTGATTTGGCCCAGTCTAGTGCTACTACTAGAAACAATATGATAAAACATATTATTAAGGGACTCGAATCTTCAACGGAAATGATTATCAACGAAAACAAAAAGGATTTAGAACTTGGTAGGTCAAATGGTTTATCAGCAGCATTGCTAGATAGACTTGAGATAAATGCCAATAGAATAGAAGGTATGATAAGTGGTTTGAATACAATCATCAACTTTGAAGATCCTATTCATGAATGTCTCAAATCCTGGAGACATGAAAATGGCATGCAGATCACACAACTTTCTGTACCACTTGGTGTGATTGGTATGATTTACGAGTCAAGACCAAACGTAACAGTGGATGTTGCGGGTTTAGCTATTAAATCAGGAAACTGTGTTATTCTAAGAGGCGGTTCAGAAGCCATATACACCAATAAAGCGTTGTCACAAGTGATAAGACAGGCAATTTCCTCTGAAGGAATGAATCCAGATGTTGTTCAACTTGTTGAACATACGGATAGAGCGTTGGTAAAAGACTTGATTACTATGAATGATTATTTGGATGTTTTGATTCCAAGAGGTGGCAGAGGATTAAAAAAAGCAATTGTTGCTGGTGCATCAGTGCCTGTCATAGAGACTGGAGAAGGATTATGTCATACTTACGTTGATGAGTCTGCGGATTTAGAGAAAGCGTTTAATATCGTTATGAATGCAAAGACGCAACGCACAGGTGTATGTAATGCGATGGAAACATTGTTGGTCCATAAAAAAGTTGTAGAAATGTTTCTTCCAAAACTAAATGAGTTATTGACCGAAAAAGCATTTGAAATAAGAGCATGTGAAACATGTTTACCACATATGAAAGATGCTATATTGGCTGTTGATGAGGATTGGGAAATAGAATACTTGAGTTCAATACTCTCAATTAGATCTGTTGAATCCATAGAAGAAGCTATTACACACATTAATAAATATGGTAGTGGTCACTCGGAAGCTGTTGTGACTGAACACTATCAACATGCAGAAAAGTTTCTTAATGAAGTGGATGCATCGGCTGTATATGTAAACGCTTCAACAAGGTTTACCGATGGTGAAGTATTCGGATTTGGCGGAGAAGTGGGAATAAGTACTCAGAAGCTTCATGCAAGGGGGCCAATGGGGATTAAAGCGTTGACGACTCATAAATATATTGTTAGAGGTAATGGACAAATAAGATTATAAAGCCGATTTTCGGCTTTTTTTTGTAGAAGTGATTTTTCAAACTGATATAAGACAGATCAGTTTGCATGTTATGAAATAATATAAAAAATACTTAACTTTTGTTATCAAAAGTTAAGTATTTGACGTGATTTGCATAATTATTAATGAATTGGAAAATAAATGGAAATAAATGAGTGGTATGTGGTAAAATTATTGTAAGAGAATCAATAGACTTAAATGAATCGATATTTATGGAGATGCGTATGAAAAAAATAGAAGTTCTTGTTGTTGATGATGAAAAAGATATTTATACGGCAACTAAAATGGCAATGGATCTACTTGAATATGAAGGTATTGATGTCATTGTAAGTTATAGTGACTCTGCAGATTCGGCAATTGAGATGATTGATATCAATCGGTATGATCTGATCTTTTTAGATATCATTATGGAAACGATTCATGCGGGATACACAGTCATAGATTACATTAATAAAAAATGCTTACATAATCAACCCAGTATATTTATCAGGTCAGGACAGCCTGGTAATGTACCTGATGAGTATATGTCCTTAATAGATGGTATTGATGGTTATATTCATAAAACAGATTGCACTATGGATAAACTACATGAAATCGTAAAGTCGATCATTTAGATAACTAGGAGGCGTTCTTGAAACCAAAATTAAAAGTCAAGGGAAAAGAGAGACCTATAGAAGTATCTATCAACAAGCCGCATGCCGATCTTATTCAGGAGTCGGTTATTAAGAAGTGGCAAGAAATATTGGACTTGTCAATTAAATTGTTTGATGTGCCCAATGCACTGATAATGAGATTGCATGAAGATGATCTAGAAGTATTTGCTAAAAGTAGCAATAAGGAAAATGTTTTCACAAGAAATAAACGTGCTGATATTGGTGTTGGACACTACTGTGAAACCGTGATCGGTAATGATGAACGGTTAGTTGTCCATAATGCACGAATAGATCCGTTTTGGGCAAAAAGCCCTGATGTAAAGGCTGAGATGGTAAATTACATGGGTTTGCCAATTAAATGGCCTACGGGAGAAGTATTTGGTACCATGTGCATATTGGATCATCAAGAAAAAGAATACAGTCAACATCAATTGGAGTTGTTTGATGCTTTAAAAGGTACAATCGAGAAAGATTTAACTTTATTGGACAGTAATGTGACTCTGAATAGAACTTTAGACGATCTGGAAAGAACTCATAAAGTATTATTGGAACATGAAAAAAACCATTTAACCAATCAATTGGTTTCAAGTATTACTCATGAAATAAGTACACCAATAGGTGTTGCACTTACAACTGCATCTTATATAGATTATTTGACAAAAAAGGCAAATACAAATGATGATGTTACTATGGGTAAACTTCAAGAAGGGGCAGAATTGGTACAAAGAAACTTGGAACATGCTGCGACGCTTCTAAAATCATTTAAAAGGATAACGACTGATCAAAGTCTCCTTCAAACAGAAAAAATAGATTTAGAAGTATATGTTAAAAGTGTTGTACTCAGTTTGAAATATAATTTCAGAAAATATAATGTTTCAGTGATTATAGATATACCTAAAAATATGTATATCATTTTGAACTCTGGTGCCTTTTCACAAGTCTTGATCAATCTATTAACCAATGCTACGTTGCATGCCTTTAAAACTCAAGCAGAAAGAGTCGTTAAAATTGTTTGTCATGAGGAAAGCGATAGTATTGAGTTGAGGATAATAGACAATGGTATTGGTATGACAAGCGAACAAATAGATGAAATATTCAAACCTTTTGTTAGATTTGATGATAATGACGGTGGATCAGGTTTAGGATTGTCGATCGTTAAAGATATAGTAGAAAAAACATTGAACGGGACAGTCAGTTGTCAATCTGAATTAGATATTGGCACATCCTTTATATTGGAAATACCTAAGGTGTAATACTTTTTAGAGCTGAAAAGTTCTTTTTTTTTGCGTGGAATATAAAACTTGATTGTAGTGTTTATGAAAAATATCGATGAAATTTCAAAAAAAAGGATATAACGTTGTTATCTCTAGAACCTATATCAATGGTTATAGAAGAAATATCAGATGGAACTGAAGTACAAGCTGATATAGTCGCTATTATCAATGATCAAGTCAATGCATTAAAAGAAGTTTCAAACAATAAAAAATCGCTGCCATTACAGCAACGGTTTTTATCAAGATGGTTTGTCTTCTTCAATGACTTCTATCTCAAAATAATCAAAATCAATGGTTTCGATGAAATGATTGTCGTAAAAACGAGATTTGGCTAAGGTGTTAAAGTCCTTATCGTTGTCTGAAAGCCACATTGGAATCTGAATATCAAATTCATAAGCCAGTGCTTCTAGTCCTTGTTTTAATTTTTCTTCTCTGCTGAGTGTAGGATTGTCAATTTCAAAGACATGATCATTCTTGATCTCGTTCTTTTTCATTATTTTACCCCAAAGTCTATACATACAATAACTCCTAATCTCATATAAAGTTGCATTACCTATAAATTTATGGGCTCATATTCAGAGCTTTTACAAGTATATATTATTTCTAATAATAAGTAAAGATGTGATGATGTTAACTGATGGATGCAGATGATTAATCAAGGGTAGGGTACTAATATATGGTATATCGCCAGGTATATAATATCTTTCTATTCTGACGATGTCAAATTTGATGTTAATTATTTGGATTACATGCCTTACAGGGTATGTAGCCTTTATCTGTTGCATCAGAAATGGTATCAAAGTAGAGTCGGTTGGTTTCTAATATTGATTCTATGTGTCGACAGTCCAACTCGTGAAACTTGTCACTTTTTACACTGCCTATATAACGTCCATTTTCTTTTGAAACAGGTGGTGTTTTGTCTTCTTCATAAGCCCAAAGACCTAAATCATTTTCACGTGCATAAGTTTCAGCTGCTTGAATCATTTCCAAATACTTCAGATCAGGAGGAAAAGTAGATAATTGGGCGTAACCTTCCTTAACAAGCAGTTCATTAAAAAATGTACCATCTCCTAAATAGATATATCTAAGTAACCGACCGTATCTATCGGTTTCTGAAATATCCTTTTCCATGTAAATGGTTTGATCGAGTAATTTCTCTTTAGTATAATCAGATGCTAAAGTGCCAAATTCAGTATTCTTTGAATCATCAGGATGCACACTTTCAGGGGTGTTAACCAATATAAACCTTACTTTTTCTCCAGAGCTGATGACTATCGTATCGCCATCAACGACTCTTGTTACAGTTGTCTTTTCAAAGGCATCTAAAAAAGACAGATCCTTGTCGTCTAATCTGGTGTTATCGTCATATGAGGGAATGTTAGCTTCATTAATGTTATTTATTTGGCTTGTACATCCAAATGATGTTAATGCAAATAAAAGTATTGAAGTTAATAGAATAGATTTGGAAATATTTTTCATAATGCCTCCTTTAATGTCCTTTATTATATTACCAACATAGTAGGGACAAAACAAGAGATTATTTGTATATACCAATGCCTATTTTTTGACATGAATTGAATGGTAGTCAATTAAACTGTATGATAAAAATAGAAGATGATATTATTGCTCAAAAAAGTAACTCTATATAAAAAGGGGGCTGTATGACTGAAAAAATTCAAAGACTCATTAAGTACTGTCAAGGCATATATCATAAGGAAGATGGTGTTTTATTATATAAGAAGTATCTAAAAGATATCAAGACCATCACACCAGAAGAATTGATCATAGTTGAACATGAACAATTGAAAGCTGGGATGTCATCAAAGGAGATGCTGACTTTTGTTGATAAGCTCATAAATGTGTTTTATGAGTCTTTATCGTCTTATCAAACTACGACGAACTTACCTGATTTTTTACGAAATATGATTGATGAGAATAAGGCGTTAGAAAGTATCTTGGATGATTTTAAAGAAGACATGAAAGATATGAATCAGATGACTTCAAAAAGAACACTTGCTTTTGTAACAGCATTAAAGGGTTATAACAATCATATGGAAAAGGTGGAGAACATCTTGTTCTCTTATTTAGAAAAAGAGGATGAACATTTTAACGGTTTGCAAATCATGTGGTCTTTACATGATGAGATTCGTTTGTTGATGAAAGTTTTATCAAAATCACTGGAAACCATTTTGCCTAAAGAAATGATGGTGGAGATTGGTAGACTGTATTTCTTGCTATATGGTGCAGTACAAAAACAGAATTTGGTTTTATTTCCAGTTTCGATGAATCGATTGACAAAGGAACAATTTGAATCGATGTATCATGAAAGTTTTGATTATGGTTTTTCTTATATTGAAACACCTGAAAAACTTGGAAGAACGCGAATCCCGAAAATGGATCAACTCAACAAAGTCATTCAAACAGAAACGGGACATTTAGAAATAGAAACATTAATTTCTATTTTAAATGTGTTACCAATTGATTTCACTTTTGTAGATGAAAAGGATGAAGTGGCTTATTTTAATGATTCAAAAGATAGAATATTTCCTAGATCAAGTAGTATTATCGGAAGAAATGTTCGTAATTGCCATCCTCCTGAAAGTGTTCATGTAGTCGAAGATATCTTGAAAGCATTTAAAGAAGGTGAAAGAGAACATGCTGAGTTTTGGATAAAAATGAAAGGTATGATGATTTATATCTACTATTTACCAATAAAAGATGGCAGGGGTAATTACAAAGGAACCTTGGAGATTTCCCAAGAAATCAGTGGCTTAAGAGCCCTTGACGGAGAAAAAAGACTATTAGATTGGAAGTGACAATGTATTTTAATGACTTGATTGAACAAATGAAAACTTCAGAAGCCGTAGAAGGCATTATGTTAGGTGGATCTAGAGCTACTGACACTCATGACAAAGATTCAGATTACGATGTTTATGTCTATTTGAATAAATCGATAGATGAATCTGTCAGAAAAAGCATCATTGATCCATATGTGTGTTATATGGAATATTCCAATAAATTTTGGGAATTAGAAGATGATGGCATATTAAAAGATGGTGTTGATATAGAGTTTATATATAGAACGATTGAGGAAACAGACCAGCTATTGGATGGGATTGTCTTAAAACATCAGGCCTGGAATGGGTATACAACATGTTTCTGGGATAATCTTTTACATTCAAAAATATTATATGATAAAAGTGGCAAGTTAAAAGATTTGGTGACTAAGTATGATATACCTTATCCAAAAGCTTTAAAGGAAAATATCATTGTTAAAAATTTTAAATTACTGAGTGATCAAATGCCATCTTTTTACTATCAGTTAGAAAAAGCAGTTAAAAGAAATGATCTGATTAGTATGAATCATAGACTAACAGAATTGTTAGGAGGTTACTTTGATATCTTATTTGCTATGAATGAAATACTTCATCCAGGTGAAAAAAGGTTAAAAGAGAAAACCCTGGCTTTAACTGAATTACCAATAGGGTATGAAAGGCATATTGAAGAAGTGTTTCATACCTTATATACATCACCAAATGCATGTTTGCAAATAATAGATGAGATGATAAAAAATCTATATGACTTATTAAAAACAGACTATGAGATAACACTAAATAGTTATAAGAATCAAAGATAGGGACTTCAACACATTTTAAGGTGTTCAATCTTATTTTTATATCAGTAGAGATAACAATGATTTGATACAAAGAACTTAAAAAAATAGTACTTAATGGTATAGGGGTTAAATTAAAGTATAGGATTACAAAGATAAAACTCAAGGATAGCCTTGAGCTTTATTTTATTTTTCTATCATTCAATTTTTCATAAGTGACATCATCTTCTACAAAAGCATATGCAGGTCTGAGTATTTTGGGGTCAGATAAGATTTGCTCAATTCGATGCGCACACCAGCCAGATATTCTTGCTGCTGCAAAAAGAGGTGTATATAGGTCCTGAGGTATGTCTAGTAGTTGATATACAAGACCTGCATATAAATCTGTATTGGCTGCTATATGGAATTTAGGACCTCGCTTTTGATAAAAAAGTTTTTTAGAGATACTTTCAATATGAGTATATAACTCAAAGTCATTGAGTTGTCCTTTTTCAAGAGCCAGTTCATAAGCCTTTTGCTTTAAAAGTTCAGCTCTAGGATCAGATTTGGTATAAACCGCATGACCCATACCATATACGAGCCCAGATTGGTCAAACACCTCTTTGTTTAAAATCTTTTCTAAATATGCTTCTAAAGCCTTTAAATCATTATAATCACAATGCTTTTTGATATCGGTTATCATATCAGCAACTTTGACATTGGCACCACCATGTTTTGGACCTTTTAAAGACCCTACTGCAGCTGAAATAGCCGAATAAGTATCTGTACCAGTAGAAGAAATCACACTTGTTGTAAAAGTAGAATTATTACCACCACCGTGTTCAGCATGAATCACCAAAAGAAGATCTAAAACTTCTTTTTCCTTTTCTGTATAACTGTTATCTGGACGTATCATGTGCAAGATGTTGGCAGCCGTTCCAATACCGGTTTGTGGCTTGTGAATGTATAGACTTTTTTTATTGAAATAATGAGATTTTGCTTGAAATCCATACGATATAATCGTTGGTAGCAAAGCTATTAATTTGATGCTTTGACGAACTAAGTTTTTAAGTGATGTGTCGTCAGGTGTTTCGTCATGAGAATATAAAACCAAAATACTTCGTTGAATCTTATTCATAATATCCTTACTTGGAATTTTGAGAATCATATTTTCTGTAAAGCCATCTGGCAATGTTCTATGAGAATCCAGTAATTTGTTAAAATAGACTAGTTCCTCCTCATTTGGTAGATGTCCAAAGACAAGTAAATACGTAATTTCTTCAAAACCGCATCTTTTTTCAGTCTGAAAACCTTGGACCAAATGATTTAGATCAATACCCCTATACAATAACTTTCCGTGAGAAGCTTCTTTCTTACCATCAATAAGGTCATAGCCTTTAACAGAACCTATTTTAGTTAGACCGACAAGAACACCCGTACCATCACTATTTCTGAGACCTCTTTTAACTTGATGTTTTGAAAACAATTGGTTATTAATTTTATTGTTTGTTTCAATCGTTTCGAGCATGTCATCTAATTGACGATAGAGACCCATAATTACCTCCTAAGTATTCTTAATAAAACCAATCATTTGACTGGTAAAGTCGGACGTTGATAAATTGCCACCCAAATCCTTTGTCAGTAGCTTTTCTTGAAACATTTTATCTAAAGCCTTTCTGATGTCGTTGGATGCTTCAAAGTACTCTAGATGTTCTAACATCATACAAGCTGACAGGAGCAGGGCTGTAGGATTTGCAAGATTTTTCCCTGCTATGTCAGGTGCTGTACCATGTACCGCTTCAAAAATTGCAATATCAGTACCAATATTGGCACCAGGCACAGTACCAAGACCGCCGACCAATCCTGCGCATAAATCAGATAAAATATCACCATATAAATTTTGAGCTACAATCACATCAAATTGATTGGGATCGAGTACCAGCTGCATACACATATTGTCTACAATAACATCTTCAAACTCGATATCAGGGTATTCTTTTGATAGTGCTCTTCCGATTTCCAAAAACATGCCGTCTGCCAATTTTAAGATGTTGGCTTTATGTACTAAAGTTACTTTTTTCCTGTTGTGTTTAACAGCGAAATCAAAGGCTTCCTTAATGATTCTTTTACAACCTGAACGTGTAACCAATTTAGTCGCATGGACAGTGTCCTTATCTATATTTTTTTCGAGACCGATATATAAACCTTCCGTATTCTCTCTAAAGATAATCAAATCAATATTTGAGTATCTGTCATTTTTTAATGAACGAATGGGTCTTAAGTTGGTATACAGATCATATTGTTGACGAAGTGAGACATTTACACTTCTAAACCCTTTACCAATAGGGGTTTCAATAGGTCCTTTTAGGGCTATTTTGTTTTGATTGATGCTGTGATATACAATCTGTGGTATTAGTTCACCTGAGTCCTCTAAAGAGGTTTTACCAGCAGTAACATAGTCCCATGTCAGCTTAAGATCTAACGAATCTATGATTTGAGTCACTGATGACACGATCTCAGGACCGATGCCATCACCTGGTATGACGGTAATATTAGTTTGATTTTTCATAATTGATATATCCTCCTGCTTTAAGAATCTCAATATCTCTTGATGAACCTGTAAATTCAACATCATAAGTTTTTAGTGTCCTGTTATTTGTAACGGTCGAATTTTTATCAACTGTAGTGATTTTTAAATCTAAAACATCATTCTCATTGATATCATTGTAATCCTCTGGATTTTTAAATGTAAATGGTACTATACCTGAGTTGATTAGATTTCTTTTGTGAATTCTGGCAAATGACTTAGCGATAACAAACTCAATACCAAGATAAAGAGGTACAAGCGCTGCATGTTCTCTAGAAGATCCTTGTCCATAATTCTCACCACCAATGATAAATCCGCCTTTAGAAGCAATCGCTATATCATAGAAGGTTTCTTTAGTATTGATAAAACAATGTTTGGCTAGTTCTGGAATATTGGATCTGAGCGGTAATAACTTAGATGTAGACGGCACAATTGCATCTGTTGAAATATTATCTCCAACCTTCAACAGGGTTTGACCTTTATAGTTTAAGTTTAGTTCATTCTTCAGCGGAAAATCTTTAATGTTGGGACCTTTAAAAGGCACTATCATATGATTAAACTCGCTGTATTCAATTGTGAAATGTTCTAATTTGTGATATCTTTTCGGTTCTTTTATAGTATCAATTTTAAAGAGAGTAGGATCTGTCAATATACCTGTAATAGCGCTGACCGCAGCGGTTTCAGGACTGACCAAATATACATCGGCAGAGGTTGTTCCGCACCTGCCTTTGAAGTTTCTGTTAAAGGTTCTAAGTGAAATACCATTTGAAATTGGTGCTTGACCCATTCCGATACATGGCCCGCAAGCGGGTTCCAATATCCTGGCGCCTGCTTGAATCAAACTGTTTATAGCTCCGTTTTCATTGAGCATGGAAACAATATTATTAGAACCAGGAGATATCAGCAAACTGACTTCTGGTGCTATATGTTTGCCATCCAAAATCTTGGCAACCTTCATTAAATCACTATAAGAAGAGTTGGTACAACTTCCAATGGCAATTTGATTGACTTTTAGCCCTTCAACGTCTGTAATCTCAACAACATTATCCGGACTATGAGGTTTGGCAACCATAGGTTTCAGAGTGTTTAAATCTATAGCCAACCGATTGTCATATAGTGCATCCTGATCAGCAGAAAGAGGTATGTAATCACATTCTCTACCTTGTTGTCTTAAAAACTCCTGAGTGCGCTCATCAGAGGGGAACACTGAAGTTGTTGCGCCTAACTCAGCACCCATATTGCAAATAGTTGCACGATCTGTTGTGGACAAACTAGAGACACCGTCACCAGTATATTCTATGATATGGCCCACACCGCCTGAAACCGTCAATTTTTTTAGAACGGTCAAAATAACATCTTTTGCACTGGCATTATTTTGTAGTGAACCTGTTAAATGAACATTATAGACTTTTGGTACTTTCATAAAATAGTATCCCTTTGCCATGGCAACAGCGACGTCTAGACCACCAGATCCAATGGCAATTGCTGCCATCCCACCACTAGTAGGGGTATGAGAGTCTGATCCTAGGAGCGTACAACCAGGTTTGCTATATTGCTCAAGATGAACTTGATGACAAATGCCGTTGCCTGGCTTAGAATAGATAATACCATATTTTTCAGCGATACTTCTTATGAACTCATGATCATCAGCATTCTCAAAACCCAGTTGAAGGGTATTATGATCGATGTAAGCAACAGATAAATCAGTTTTGAGTGATGTAATATCGAGTGCTTCTAACTGAAGATAAACCATTGTACCTGTTGTATCCTGAGTTAAAGTTTGGTCAATCTTAATTAGAACTTCTTCGCCTGCCTTTAGTTGGCCTTCTAGTAAATGTGTGTCTAATATTTTATAAGCTAAATTCATGGTAAATCCTCCTAATGTATAATTGTATACGATTATACAACTAAGAATTTTTTAAGTCAATATCTTTATTGAATGTTTTGCATAAATATACAACTGGTGAATAGACTGTTTTTTTTAAGCTGATTGCAATTCGTGCTAATCAGCAGTAGAAATGGGTATACCAGTTATAGAAGATTATTTAATATGAAAGGAGTTATTATGAACTTAGGTGGATTTTCAGTGAGTCTAACAGTAAAAGACATTCATGTTTCTAAAGTATTTTATGAGAACATAGGATTTAAGGTTTATTACGGAGAAATATCACAAAAGTGGCTGATCCTTAAAAATGGTGATTGCACGATAGGGATATTTGAAGATATGTTCGAAAAAAATATTCTGACATTTAATCCTGGATGGGATAATGATGGTAATGAAAGTGACCCATTTGTAGATATTAGACAACTACAGGAAGACTTCAAAGAAAAAGGGATAGAATTTATCAGTGAAGTAGAAGAAAATACAAGTGGGCCAGCCAACTTTATTATATTGGATCCAGACGGTAATCCCATTATGATAGATCAACATCGTTAATGGATAATATCCCGAATTACATAATGTCACATAATATTCATATAATTTCACTGCATTTAACTGAGATAATGGGTTTAATAAGTTGATGATGAAATGAAAGGTGAGTGTTATGAAAAAATTCAGTTTGTTACTTGTAGCTATAATCAGTTTAAGCAGTTTTTTATTTGTGTTTGCTGAGGATGATATTACTGTGACTCTAGATCAAGAGCAAATCAATTTTGATACGAATCCGATTATTGTTGAAGGCAGAACGTTGGTACCAGTGGCCAATGTCTTTAGGGCTCTCGATATGACAGTGAGTTGGGATGGTTTGACTAAACAAGTTACTGCAAGTAAAGAAGGCTTGGAAATACGATTGAAAATAGATTCAACTCAAGCTTTTGTAAACGATAATGAACTGACCCTAGACGTGCCAGCTGCTATCAAAGATGGTAGAACAATGGTCCCGCTTAGATTTGCTTACGAAAGTACTGGTGCAACGGTCGATTGGGATGAAAACACAAGGACGGTATCCATCAGCAGTCATATTGATGAGATAGCACAAAACGAAATAATGTATCCAATTGTAGATACTGGTGTGACTAAACTCTTCACTGATTTGAAAGTTGTGTCTTCTCTTTCATCAGGAGATGATTATTATGGTCAGGATGCACATTATACAGGTAATGAACCAGCTTATCAGGATAACGATGATGGCACAGTAACTGATTTAGTAACTGATTTGATGTGGCAACAAACTATGGATGAGAAGATGACTTATGATGAAGCGATGACCTATGCGAATGAGTGCAGATTAGGTGGTTATGATGACTGGCGTATTCCTAGTATTAAAGAATTGTTTTCATTGATACAATATACTGGAGAATCAGGGGGAGAAACAGCTAAAGTTCTATTTATCGATACAGATTATTTTAATCAACCGTTAGGGAATACCAGTATTGGAGAAAGAGAAATTGATGCCCAAGTCTGGTCAAGTACTCATTATGTTGGAGAAACCATGAAGGGTGATGAAGCAATATTTGGTGTTAATTTTATAGATGGCAGAATCAAAGGGTATGGTGCTGTAAATCCTAAAACAAGAACAGATAATGAAATGTATTTCAGATTGGTTAGAGGCAATCAGGCATATGGAGAAAATCTATTTGTCGATAATTACGACGGCACACTAACAGATGCAGCCACAGGATTGATGTGGCAAATGGCTGATGACGGTGAAACTAGAGACTGGGAAGAAGCCCTTGATTATGCAGAAAACCTTGCGTTAGCAGGTTATTCAGATTGGCGTTTACCAAATGCAAAAGAACTTCAAAGTATTGTGGATTATTCAAAAAGCATGCAAACCACTCCAAGTCCGGCAATTGATGACTTATTTGTTTTAACACCGATAACAGACCCTAATGGTGATATGAATTATGGTTTCTATTGGACGAGCACAACTCATCAAGATGGTATGAATACCGCTTCAAGTGCAGTCTACGTTGCCTTTGGTGAAGCTCAAGGCGAGATGAAAAATGACGTAGTGGATGTTCATGGTGCAGGCGCGGTTAGAAGTGATCCGAAGTCAGGTGATGAATCAAGCTATCCTCAGTATTTCGGACCTCAAGGTGATATCAGATATGTATATAATTTTGTATTGGCAGTAAGAGATGCAAAATAGAAAATGCCCACTCCTTGAGTGGACATTTTTTTGTTGTCACTGGGAAACAGCAAAAGTTGGTGATTGAAGCAACAAAGAAAATCAGTTGTCATATCTAAAATAATCAGCAATTTTTTCATAAGTAGGTAGTGAAATATCATGTTGTTTAGCGAGTTTAACAACTTCGAAAACAAGACCATCAATTTCCGTTTTTCGTCCCGCTTTCATATCTTTTTGCATAGAAGCTGTCGTATCTGGCGTTAAAGAAGCCAATACGTTCAGGTTGGCTGTTACACTATCATCATCCAAATTTATATTGAGTGTATGACCGAGTATATTCATTTCCTCACAGAGTTTTATAAAAGTTTTTCTAGCTGCAGTGTCTTCTTGCATCACTATGGCTTCTATATCATAATAAGCACCACATGCTGCATAAGCTGAAATAAAAGTATATTTCTTATAAGTGTCTCTTTGTATATACTCTGATAAGTACGTATCAATACCACAATCACTGAGAACATCTCTTAGTTCGATGAGTTTAGAATCATCGATGAGTTGTGATGGTTTCTTACCAAAAACAACTTTGAAAAGTGGACCTAGTTGTACAATTGTCCCAGGCTGTTCTACAAAAGCGGAGATATAGATACACCCTTCAAGTACATGACCAACTGTGATTTGACTCGAAATCTTTTCGCTCATATTATAACCATTCATTATGGGGATTATAAGTGTATGCTCTAGAGCGGCTTTTTTTATAATGGGTAAAACACTTGAGATGGAATACCCTTTGACACAAACAAAAATGACATCTGGATTGTCGTCGTATTCATCTTCAGAGCAGACTTTGACGGTTATAGTATGATTGCCTTTGATGCCAGAATGATAGGAAAGACCATCCCTTTTTAATGCTTCCAAGTTTTTACCTCTAGAAATAAATGTTACATCTTCTTTATTGAGTGTTAACATGGCACCAATACTGCCACCTGTACCGCCTGAACCTATTATTAGATATTTCATTGGACCTCCAAAGTATTTTTACTTATTATATTACAAGTATTTTGTTTATTCAATTGCCAAAAGATATTTAGATAATGACTCATGTCACTTTAAAGTGACCCGCGGCTAAGATATAATAAGGGAGATAAGATAAGGAGACCATATGGGTGATGGACGGTATTATACTGAATCACAGTTTTTATACATAGTTTTTATAAGTATGCAAATTATATTGGTTATCATCAGTATGATGTTTTTTATATACAAAAGTAATGATAAGAAAAAACACATGAGTTTGCTTTATATATTTATCAGTGTCTCAAGTATTTTATTTTTCAGATTTGAAGAAGCTATCGTTGTGTCATTAAATGGTGCATTATTAATGCGTCGACTTCAGAGTCTTCTATTTATAATTTTACAGTTATTGATGTTAAATTTCCTCTATAAATCCTTTCCACAAAATATTTTGAGTCACAAGAAGGTATTGTCTCGACATATGGAAATAATATTTTCTGTCGCCTTTGTTTTCATAACCTTGTTATTATGGCGTCAATCAGGTGGCTTCATTCAATCCTATACGTATCAAACCGTTATCTATAATTTAAGTTATAAAATACTTATAATAATATCACTTCTATCAATTGTTTTTTCTACAATATATTTATTTGTAATAGACAAACAGATAAGTAAATATCCGAATAAAAGGTACTTTATAATTATATTGCTTCTATGGGCATTGCCACTACTCATATATAGTTTGGGATTGATATTTGATATCAAAAATATAAATGTAATGGAATCATTTTTATATTTATCGCTGCTATTTAGTCTAAATGTATCGGTTAATTATTTGGTACCTTACAAAGTAACTTTATCGATTTTTAACAACGTAAAAGATTTGATTTTGGATTATGTATTTATAATCGATCATGAAGGTCGTGTCGTCTATAAGAATAAAGCAGTAGAGAATATTGGTATTTTTAAAAAAATTAGAACAATCAATGTACATGATATGAGCGAGATGTTTAAAGTACCGATTGAACTTAGAGAGTCATATGGTAAACAGTTCATTAAGTTAAAAGAGGAAAACGAAGTTTACTATTTTTCATTTACTGTAAAAAAAATAATGAATCACGAACAAGAAGTAGGTAATATTATTACATTCGTTGAAATCACGCAATTAATTCAGTTGTTGGATGATCTCAAGAAACAACAACTGCATACACAAATGACCAATGATGAACTAAAAGTCTACTCTGAGAATGTATATAATTTGGAAAAAGAAAAGGAAATAAATATGCTTCTTGATGAGATTGCCAGAAATCAAGAATGTTCAATGAGACAACTTAAAAGTGATATACAAGGAATGATGAATAATCATAATCATATGATGATAGATTATCAAGACATAATGGATGAGGCAAAAAGTAATTTGAATGATGTTAGAACAGCGGTATCCGCGTATATGCAGTATTATGGAGGAACACACAATGAAAATAATCATAGCAGATGATCAAGTATTACTAAGGCAATCAATCGGACAGCTGATTAGTAGTGATCCTGAAATAAATGTAGTAGATATGGTTGGTTCAGGTAAAGAAGCGGTTGAATCTTGTGGTCGTCATCATCCGGACATCGTTTTAATGGATATTGAAATGCCGCATGTTGATGGTATTGCAGCTCTAAAAATTATTAAGGAAAAGTATCCAGATATAAAAGTGATTATTTTAACAACTTTTGAAAACAATAAAAACATCGTTGATTCATTTATTGGAAATGCAGATGGTTATATAGTAAAAGACATTGATTGTAAAGAGTTGATCGCTACTATAAAATGTGTTTCATTCGGATTGACAGTTATTCATAACAGTGTAAAAAAGATTATGATAGAGAAATTTAAAAAGATGGAAAATCATAAAGAATCCTATGTGAATTTAATATCCATTGAGGAAATAGAAATCGTGAAACAGATAGTGGCTGGGAAAAGCAACAAAGATATTGCTCTAAATCTCAGTTATTCTGAAGGAACCATAAAAAATAAGGTGAGTCGGATTTATGAAAAACTTAATATTAGTGATCGTTTGCAATTAGCGGTATTTGCAGTTGAAAACGGTATATAGAAAGGGCTGTTATGTCTTATATTTTGAAGCTTGAAATACAAACCATTTGTACAGTGCATATTATAGCGATTATTATTTCCATTATTGGATCTATGATGCTCTATATTAAAACGGATAGAGATGATTCTGTAAAAGCTTTTTTAGTGATGCAAACAAGCATCATTCTTTGGATGGTGTTTAAGATATTTAAGACAATCGCACCTACAGTATCTTTAAGATGGGGATTTATTGTATTGTATTATGCATGTGTCTGCATCTTGGAAGTGGCATTTTTAGAGTTTGCCTATGGTCATTACAAGGGTAAAAGAATACCTATTATAATAAGATATATTTTATATATGTTTCCTATGATACAAATCACTATGATTGCCATGAATCCCTTACATCACATGTTTTATAAAACCTTTGATTTTTTTGGAGATACCTTTGGTATATTGTTTTATGTCCATTTTATTATAGAATATGCCTTTATCATTGCAGGCTCATATTATTGTGTGCTGACTTTTAGAAAAGAGTTTATGAATAAAAAGTTGATCTATCGATATATGATATCGTCTGCTATAGTATTTCCTATGATCATGAATTTATTATACGTTTCAAAAGTTTTCCATAAGTTTCTAAGAACGTTTGACGACTATATCATATTTGATGTGACACCTATTGTATTTACTTGGTCTGGGCTTTTATTTGTGTATGCAACCTTTAAACATAATTTCTTTAATATATCACCGATTATGAAACATGAAATTATACATAAACTCGATACACCTATCGTAGTTTTGGATTCGGCATATGATATGGTTTATAAAAATGAAAAATTCGAGTTGATGTTAGAAGATATAACCGTAGACATTTTTGAAGGTTTTTTAAAAGTTTATAGAAAAGGAAATTATGTAAGAGAGCAAGAGGTTACGTATAATGGCAGATATTTTATGATGTTCTTAAAAACAATTGCCTCTTTTAAAGAAACAGAACATATTTTAATCATCAGAGATATTACAAATTATAGAAAAGTTGAACATGAAATCAACAATGAACAAAATAAATTGATAAAAGCCAATGATGAACTGCGTGAGATGATTGAGACCTTAAAAGAGTTATCAAAAGTTGGGGCGAGAAGTTACGTTGCTAGAGAGCTCCATGATATTGTAGGTCATTCTCTAGTAGTAACTATCAAACTGCTAGAGGTGTCAAACTTATATTACAATTGTGACAAGCAACTGAGTTTGGATGCTTTAAGAGATGCTATCTCAACAATAGAATTAGGTATTGGGGAAATGAAAACTATTAAAGAGCCTGACAACATCAGTTATTCTGGTGATACCCTAAAAAAAGATTTAAATAAAATGTTAGAGCATGTGGAAAGGGCAGGTATCAAAACCAACTTGAGTTTTAAAGGGGTGTATTCAAAACTAGACGAGCAAATTTATTTGATGATTAAAAAAATATGTACAGAGCTGATGACAAATGCCTTAAAGCATTCTAAAGCCACAGAGCTTTTTATCTCAATTCAGATAAGACATACGAAAATAGAACTTCTTGTAATTGACAATGGTATTGGACATGCAAAGGTGGTTAAAGGCAATGGGCTAACAGGTATAGAAGAACGATTAAGATCTTTAGAGGGTAAAGTAAGGTTTAATACTTCTGAAGGTGAAGGTTTTATCAGTAAAATAATTATTCCACTAAAAAGAGAACTCGAGTCATTAAAATGACTTGAGTTATTTTTTTTATAAAACAAGTGACTTTGGCATCAAATGAGTTACTTACGGTGTATTGTTTGATAGACTCATTGTTTTTATTATATAGTTAAAGGTCGAGAGGAAAAGGAGTGAGTTGATGAATAAAGCACACGAAATTGATTATTTGTTAAATGGTGATGACATGCAATTCGTTGAAATTGAACTAGACGCAGGAGAAAGTGTTGTTGCAGAAGCGGGTGCCATGATGTACATGGATCAGAAAATAAAAATGGAAACCATTTTTGGTGATGGCAGTGGTAAAAGTAATGGTAAAGGATTTATGGGAAAATTGTTGGGAGCTGGAAAAAGACTGGTGACTGGTGAAGGATTATTCATGACTGTTTTTACAAATGTTGAAAATGGGAAAGCGCATGTAGCATTTGCAGCGCCATATCCAGGCAAAATCATCACAGCTGATTTATCAGAATTAGACAACTGTATGATCTGTCAAAAAGATGCTTTCCTATGTGCAGCAAAAGGTGTTTCCGTAGGACTTCATTTACAGAAAAAAATAGGTGCAGGCTTTTTTGGTGGTGAAGGTTTTATCATGCAAAAGCTTGAAGGTGATGGTTTGGCATTTCTTCATGCAGGTGGCACTATAACAAAAAAAACATTGAGTAATGGTGAAGTACTTCGAATAGATACAGGTTGTCTTGTAGCTATGTCAAACACTGTAGAATTTGATGTTCAATTTGCAGGCGATATAAAAAGTGGCTTGTTTGGTGGTGAAGGATTGTTTTTAGGCACATTAAAAGGACCTGGAGAAGTTTGGCTGCAATCTCTACCATTTAGTCGCATGGCAGACAGAATGATTTCAGCTTCACAGGGACATAAAGGAGAGAACAAAGGTATGAACAATCCTTTAGGTGAATTATCAGGTTTAACAGATTTATTTGGTAGAGATTAGAATGAGACGTTATTTTTCTGAAGGGTTTAAAGAGATACCTTTGGATAATATAAATTCATCTTCTGTATCAGCTGCTTTGAGAAAGTGTGTTTACCACTGGGAACTGATATAGAGGATGATAACAACAAACTTATAATTAGTTATATATGACTGGTCAGGAGGATCATATGGAAAGTAAAACAGATGTTGAAAAGAACAAGTGGATGGGTGTACTGGCTTATTTTATATTTTTTATTCCATTAGTAGCAGATGGTAAATCCGAATTTGGAAAGTTTCATGCCAACCAAGGGCTCAATTTGTTGTTATTGGCAATAGCGGTTTCGGTATTAGGTTCAATTATTCCTTTACTGGGGTGGTTTATTATATTACCATTTGGCAGTATCTTATGTTTGGTACTTGGTATCATGGGCATTATCAATGCAATCAATGAAAAGATGAAAGAATTACCGATCATCGGGAAGTTCAATTTGATCAAATAGGAGAAAAAATGAAAAAAATACGGATTAAGTGGATAATTCCAATGCTTTTATGTTTGGCATTGATAAGTTGTTCAAATGAAAAAACCTCAATACAATCAGACAAAGAGGCCGCTGGTACAGGTGTAGAAGCGATTGAGGTTTCTTCGAGAGATGGTGAAAGTCTAGTAGAAGTGACAGGCGGGCAAGAAAACGTCGTGAAAATGGTATCCGATTATGCTGATGAAATGAACCTTACAACAAATGAATTGGAAGAAATGATTCATGAGTTATCTTTAATTGAAGCACATAAAAATAGTATCGGAATCGGTGAGTATCTCGAATCAATCGAATCAAATGGTCAAACCGCATTTGAAGTTCAAAAATTACTTGCAGACACTCTTGGTATGACGATTGTTGAACTTTATAATTATCAAGTCTACAATGATGTTGAACTATCTGAAGAACAACAAGAGAATAATGCCAATATAGCTAATGCTTTGACAGAAGTTTCTAATATAGATGTTAGTGGTTTAACAAACAGTGGACTTCGAGAAGTATCTGGAGAAATAAATGAATTACTTCAGTATAATGCTTATGAAATAGTTGGTATAGAAGAAGACGAATTCGGTACTGGATGTGAATTTCTAACATATGATTCAATTGAGGAAGTCTCGGAATATTACATTGAGTTGCTTAAAGGAACTGCAAATTTTACTTCTGTAGTAATTGATGGAGAAGGTGCTCAAGTAACAGGTACAATCAATGGTGGGTATGTTTATGTTATTATGGAATACTTAGGAGACTCAATATCAGTATTGTATTCTCTTATGCAGTAAAAAACCCTGTTTTATCGGAGAATAAGTGTATCAGAAATGTTACATGAGTCTTTCTAAATATTGATCGGTATGATTAAAGCGAGATTTTTTATCTCGCTTTGTTTTTTTTGAATGGTTATATGATAAGGTAATTATATAGACAGAATTTAAAAAAGGAGGAGGTTATGATAGGAAAGATAGTTTATAAAGTTGATAATATCATCAGAAAATCTACTCTCCATACGAATCAGGATATAAAAATTGATTTATATTTTGATCATAGTCACCTAAAATTCAATATACAGCCGAAACAACCCATTGAACTATTAGAAGTATCACTGGAATATCCTCATGAGCTTATTTATGATTTAGCTTATATAAACGGATTTCAAACTTGGACTGATTCTGGGATCTTTACATCATCTGGTCATATAAAAAGACAAAATAAACTTTTAGATATAATCACAAAACCTATAAGTGATTACATTTTTTATCTTTACAAAAATAAACGAGGTATCTGTCATTCGTATACATATCTGATGTTACAAAACGACCAATCAAATCTTCTGTTTATATCTGAATCTGATGATGTCTGTTACAGCATTTATGAAATGGATTTTAACACGGGAAGACTTATGATTCGTCTAGATGTTGAGGGCATGTATCTTACAAATGAAACGGAGCTTCTTTCAATGCGAATTGAATCTGGTGACTTCATCGCTTTAAAAGAAAAATACTTTAAGAATAGATCGCAAAAGGTTTCCGGATGGACGAGTTGGTATAATTATTATACAGATATCAATGAAGAGATTCTACTGAATAATCTAAATCATATAAATGAAAAGAAATTACCCTTTGAGATATTTCAAATAGATGATGGTTATCAAACAAAAGTAGGAGATTGGTTGAGTGTGAAAGAAACTTTTCCGAGAGGTATGGCATTTTTAAGTGAAGAGATTAAATTGAAAGGATATACACCAGGGATATGGCTAGCACCTTTTATTGTTTTAGACAGCTCTGAAATATTTAAAAAACACCCGGATTGGCTGATGGAAATAGATGGAGTTTACGTAAAAGCTGGCTGGAGTCCGGTATGGAAAGGTCACTATTATACTTTAGACATATATAAAGATGAAGTTATAGCTTATTTAGAAGAAGTATTTGATATCATTATCAATACATGGGGTTTTAAGTTTCTAAAGTTAGACTTCTTGTATGCTATGGCGACTCCTTACAAAGGCAAAAGTAGATCTGCAGTCATGACAGATGGTGTTAAACTGATTCAGTCCTTAACAAAAGGTGCTGAAATATTGGGATGTGGTGTACCGTTAATCAATGTGAAAGATCGTTTCAAATTTTGTAGAATTGGTGCAGATGTTTATGAAAAATGGGAATATATGCTTCTTAAACATCTTAAATATAGAGAACGTGTATCAACATATAATGCTTTAAAGAGTACTATTGGACGTAGTTTGTTAAATGGTAGTTGGTTTACAAGTGATCCAGATGTTTTTTATCTAAGAAACGGTGATGTGAAAATGACAGCTACTCAGAAGAATACACTATTTAAAGTCAATGTGCTACTTGGGAGTCTGTTGTTTGTCTCAGATGATGTAGGCTTGTATACAAAAGAAATGGATTACATGCTTCGATCGATGTATCCTCTTTATGAAACTGAGATCATTTCAATTGACGTAGTAGATGAATTATATGAAATTGAGTTCAGTTCAAATAATAGAGTGTATATACTTTATATCAACCTTTCTAAAAAGGAAAAAAAGATTCGTATAAAAAGTGATCTTTATCTGGAGGGAGCTTTATATGAACCCAATCATATTTTGAATATAAAACCATTTGAAACTAGAGTAGGCCATTTGTTTGAGTTACAACAGCCTCTTGAGTTATTGGGGTGCGAAGGACATATACTACCTCTTGGTAATCTGCAAAACTTTGATATGGAAAACAGCATTACAAATTTCAGTAGTGGTAATCCTGTAGAAGGATTATTCATCGCAAGTAAGAAAAAACTGAATTATGATCATGTTAAGAACTATAAATCTTATAATATCTACAGATTAAGGGGGCCCAATGAGTAAATGGTGGCAAGAACGTGTTGTATATCAAATCTACCCAAGAAGTTTTCAGGACAGCAATGGTGATGGTATTGGTGATATTAATGGTATCATCAGTCGCTTGGGATGTCTAAAAGATTTGGGTGTTGGCATCATCTGGTTAAGTCCTGTATATCCATCTCCAAATGCAGACAACGGGTATGACATCAGCGACTATATGAATATCCACCCTGAATACGGCACCATGAAAGATATGGACCGTTTATTAGCTGAAGCGGCTAAATGTGATATTAAAATTGTTATGGATCTTGTGATCAATCATACATCGGATGAACATGAGTGGTTTGAAAAAAGCAGACAAAAAATAGAACCTTATAAGGATTACTATATTTGGAAACCAGATAAAAAAGGCAAACGCCCTAATAACTGGACCAGTTTCTTCGCTGAACCGTGTTGGACTTATGATGAAGTTAGAAAAGAATACTATCTTCATCTATTTGCAAAAAAACAACCGGATCTGAATTATCACAATCCAAAAGTTTTAGAAGAAGTGAAAGCCATCATGAGGTTTTGGTTAGACAAAGGTGTTGCCGGATTTAGATGTGATGTGATTAATATCATTTATAAAACATCACTTGAAGATGGTAAGAAAAAATTGATTTTAACAGGGAGCGAACATTACTTATCTCAAGAAGGAAATCACAAAATCTTACAAGAACTGCGACAGGAAGTTTTAGATCATTATGATTGTTTCACAGTCGGTGAGACTGTATTTGTGACACCTGAAATCGGTAAAAAACTGTGTGATCAGGATAGAAGAGAATTGGATATGATTTTTTCATTTGAACATATGGAAGCAGATCAGTGGCTGGTTAAATATTTTCATAGAAAATTCAATGTAAAAAAATTCTCCCAGTCTATAGCTAAGTGGCAAGTTGCTTTGGATTGGCATGCCAATTATTTGGAAAATCATGACCAAAGGCGTATCGTTTCGAGATTTTCTGATGAATACTACCGAGAGGCATCAGGAAAATTATTTGCTGTACTATTGTTATCACTTAAAGGAACACCATATATCTATCAAGGACAAGAAATCGGAATGACCAATTTTGATTATACTTCTATAGATGAGGTAAGAGATATTGAATCTATAAATGTAGATGCATTTCTTAAGAAGCATCATGTACCAAAATTTTTACGGTGGAAAATGATAAAAGAAACCTCTAGGGACAATTGCAGAACACCCATGCAGTGGAGTTCAAATGAACACGGGGATTTTACAACAGGGGTGCCTTGGTTGGCTGTGAATAAAAACCATATACATATCAATGTGAAATCACAGCTGGATGATCCGCAATCGATCAGATCTTTTTATAAGAAGATGATTGCACTAAGAGCAAAACATGATGTTCTAAAGTATGGTGAATTTGAAGCCCTAGAAATAACTCATAAGTTGTTTGTATTTAAAAGAACTTATGAGGATACCACGTTTACTGTGGTTCTCAACATCTCAAATAAGTCTTTAAAAACAGAGTATAATGGCAAAGTAAAAATAAGTACGAGATATAGAAAACAATTTGATGGTCTATTAGAGCCTTATGAAGCCATAATATTAGAAGGAGGCAAGCATGATCAGTAAACGTAACTACTATACCTTTGGACTGGGTACAATTGGTAGAGATATGCTTTATTCACTTGTGAGTATGTACCTTATTTACTATTTAACTGATGTGATTAATCTGCCGAATTCCAGTTTGTGGTGGGTTGCTGCAATCATGTTGTTTGCACGCGTTTTTGATGCACTAAATGATCCAGTTATGGGTGTAATTGTTGATAATACAAAAGGTAAATACGGTAAATTCAAACCATGGATTACAATTGGTGCTTTCTTTTCTGGGGTTTTTACCATTTTGTTATTTACAGATTTTAAACTAACAGGTAGTGGTTTTGTTGTTATGTTTTTCTTCATCTACATTTCTTGGGGAATCAGCTTTACTGCTAATGATATAGCTTATTGGTCAATGTTACCTTCATTGACTTTAGAACAAAAAGGCAGAGAAAAAATAGGTGCATTTGCCAGAATTTGTGCTAATATTGGTTTGTTTACTGTTGTTGCAGGTATTGTACCGATTACAAATGCACTTGAATCAAAAACTGGTAGTATGACTTCAGCCTATATGGTCTTTGCCATTGTTGTTGTCGTAATTTTATGGGTTGGACAGAGTATTACCGTATTTGGTGTAAAAGAACCTAAAAACCTATTTCTAGAACAACCCTCTACAAAACTGAGTGAACTCTATCATATTATCGTCAAGAATGACCAGCTTTTATATGTCGTGATATCTATGGCTCTCTTTATGATAGGTTATGTTACCACAACCAGTTTTGGATTGTATTATTTTAAGTATGCCTTTAAAGATGAAGGGATGTATTCCATATTTGCTTTGGTTTTAGGTGTTTCACAATTGACTGCGTTACTACTATTTCCGTTGTTTAGTAAGAAATATGATCGTAAAACACTTTATACTGGTGCGACAGCCTTTGTGATGGTAGGTTATATTCTATTCTTCTTCTCACCAATGAATATGGCTTATATTGGAGTTGCAGGGATTCTGTTGTTCTTAGGTCAAGCGTTTATTCAGCTATTGATGTTGATGTTTTTAGCAGACACCATAGAATATGGTCAATGGAAACTTGGTAAAAGAAATGAGAGCATCACTTTTTCACTTCAGCCTTTTATCAATAAAATAGGTGGCGCAATCGGTAGTGGTATTGTCAGTATCACAGTCATTGTCTCGGGCATATCATCAGCAGAGACGCCAGATGACGTTACTTCTAAAGGTCTTTTGATAATGAAAACTGCGATGTTGCTGATACCACCTTTTATAATTCTTATAAGCTATCTTATTTATAGATATAAATATATAATTGATGCAAAACTTTATAATAGAATCATCTCAGATTTAAAAGAACGTGGTGATATCAAAGCGTAACAGACATTTTTAGCCTTATATTATACCATTTCATGTCAATATCGCAATGTCTTGAGGAGACGGGTGTATACTGTTTATAAGAAAAGGATGTGAGTTTATGTTAGAAAATTATAAGCAAGAACTTGAATCAATTGCACGTCATTTAACCGATAAAGAATACAAGAAAATGAAAATACAATCTTTATTAAGTTTATCTGAAAAACTAGAAGAAATGACAGATCACGAGATAGAATCAATACTATTAGAGGTAATGAGCATGGTTCACGAATCATCACGAGATGAACACTTTGATATGAAGCCTTATAGAAAAAAAGTAAAACTCGTTAAAGAGCTCGTTATTAAAAAGTTTGATTTTCATGAACGTGGCACCATTCAATCACAGTATGTGGCCATTGGTATTTGTTTAGGTTCTGGGATTGGAGCCGCGTTTACCTCGGTTATGCCTTCAATGATTGGGGCGTTTTCTGGTATTGGTATTGCCATAGGTGTTGCAATTGGCACTCAAAAGGAAAAAGAAGCTGAAAAGGCAGGAAAACTTTATTAGATGAGCAATCATCTATTTTTTTTGCATCAGTGCTTGTTAACGGTTATGTGGGGTATTGTATAGGGTTGAGGAGGTATGATATGAATGTAAAATTTGGAATTATTGGTGCTGGTTTTATTGCAGATACCTTTGCAAGTGACGCGGTACTGACAGGGAAATGTGAAGTTGTTGCAGTTGCAACCCGGTCCATGGATAAAGCACGAGAATTTGCCTTAAAACATGATATCGGTGATTATTACGACGATTACAATCAAATGTTGGAAGACGATAACATCGATGCAATTTATATAGCATCTCCACATGTTTTTCATAAGGAACATACCATCGCAGCACTAAAATCAAATAAAGCTGTTTTATGTGAAAAACCGTTTGCCATGAACACAAACGATGCAAAAGAAATGTTGGATACTGCTAGAGAAAAGGGATTGCTTCTTATGGAAGGCATGTGGTCTCGATTTTTTCCCGCTTATCTTAAGATGAAGTTAATGTTAAACGAAGTAGGAGAAGTACAATTTATAAAAGCGGATTTTGGATTTAAATCAGATGAGTTATTAGAAACTAATAGACTCCTCAATCCGGAATTGGGTGGAGGTGCATTATTTGATGTTGGAATCTATCCAATCTCAACCGTAAGAGATATCATGGGGTGTGATCCTATAAAAATTCAGTGTACTCAAGTCATGAGTGAACGTGGTGTTGATTTAATGTCTTCTTATAATTACACTTTTAAAGATGGTGCACTTGCTTGTCTTTACAGTGCCATTCATGTTAAAACGCAAACTGAGTTGTTTGTATCTGGTACAAAAGGGACTCTCCATATGCCTAATTTCTTCTGTCCGGAACAGTTGATATATACAAGACATAATGGTTATCAAGAAGCCTATAATTACCCGAAAGTAGGATTTGGTTATACTTATGAAATTAGCCATTTCTGTGATTTGTTTATTAAAGGTAAACTTGAAAGTCCGATAATACCTTTAAGTGAGACCATGGCCATTATGAATATGATGGACCAAATTCAAGTGAAAATTGGTTATTTACAAAAGTAAGAGTCTTTGCAGACTCTTATACTTTTATATGGTATTCTATGTATAATATAACAATTTCGGAGGGATAGATGAAAATCAGATGTAGAAGATGTTTTAAAGTATATGATGATTTGGAATGTGAATGTCCAAGATGTAAAAAGATAAATGACAGAGATTACACCAAAAAGACAAAAGTAGTTTTCAGTAAAACTGTAAGTGATTATAAAATGGGATTTTCAAAACTAATAGAAAGAAATAAAAAGTATCACTGTTCATTTTGTGGTACTAAAATGCATGCTGAAACAGGCAGTTGTAACTTTTGTGGCAGTAATAAAATTATAAGGATAAATGAAAATATAAATGGATTAAAAGATAAAATAGATGAGCTGGTAGATGCTGTTTTCTTGAAGCATATGAGTCAAACTGATGCAGAACAGCATCTGAAAGAGACTATAGAAACTATAGGTGAGTGGCATTCACCTGATAAATTTAAATTTGGTAAACGGTATGATTTGTTGAATTTTTATATCGCTTATTTCATATTTTGCCTTGTCTTATTCTTTTACATTGTTGCTAATGTAAGCGGACCTCTTGCACAGATTGTTCTATTGACCTTAATTGTTGCTCCGACATATTTATTGATCAAACCCCTTCAAAGAATCATGCATTCGGAATCATTGAATTTATTTGGTCAAAATTCTTTTACTGACTCGGAAATTACTTTTAGTGAACGTCCTGAAGCCGCTAGAGATAAATATGAGACTTATCAGATCGATACATCGGATCTTACATGTATTATTATAACGATGTCTGGTAATAAGATAAGTAAACTTAGATTCATATCTAAACCGGATGCAAATAAGAAACAATTGGATTATGAAATAGAAACATCTGACTATGAAGATCAGAATCAGATGAAACGATTTTTAATGCTATATTGTAGAATGTATGAGATTATGTATCATGTTCAAGTAGAAGATCTAGAGGGATTTATTGAACAGGCAGATAAAAAAGAGCAGTATTTTATAAGACGTGATAAAGAAATAGAAGTAATGACTGCAGATGAGTTATTGATTCAATCGGAGTATATAAAAACACTCGGTGAAAAGGTGTTGCTAAAAGGTGCTGTAGAGAATCAAAATATTATGATCTTGAAAACTTTTACGTTAGAAGAGGCAGAATTAATAACTGTTAAAGATCCCTTGGTGATGAAAGGAAAAATCACTTATGATATTAAAACTTTGGATATTACATATCAAACGATAAACTAAAAAAAACTCGAAACGAGTTTTTTTTATGTCCACGTCTTCCAGATATCCGGTTGATATCCAAGTGTCGCTTGCTTTCCATTTCTAACAATAGGTGTTTTTAGTACTTCGGTATACTCTAGTAAGATATCTTGTTTTCTTTCAATATCGCTGGTATATGGTAATAGACTTTCCTCATAAAGCGGAGAAGATTCGTTGATTAAATTTTCTAAACCAACACACTGTACAACAGATTTCAACTCTCCCGCACTAATCCCTTTAGAGATTAAATCTATTCTCTGATATTTAATTTTTCTTTCTTTAAAATAACGTTCCGCTTTCTTTGTCTCAAAGCACTTTTTCTTGCCAAATATTTGTATGTTCATATGAGCCTCCATTATTATATTATACTAGTTAAAAGGGTTAATACAATAGAAAAACATTAGGTTGATTTATTAAGATCTTGATATCATCTGCATTTATTGCTGGTATGCAATCAAAATTAATATATATAACAGACCGTTGATTTAAACAACTATTATTCTTATGAAAGCCTTTCTAAAATTAATAATGATAAAGTCAATAATCTACTATAAAATGGGTATAATAAATTAACTTATAAACTAGAAAAGGAATTTATTATGAAAAAGATACTTGTTTTATTGATATGTATGATGGCTTGTATTATTATAAGCTGCAAAGAATCAGAAGAAGTAGTTGCTGTTAAAGAGAAAATTACTTTTAGAATTACATGGAAAGCATATTCTGGTAGAGGAGAAGCCATACAAAAAATAGTTGAAACTTTCAATCTATCACAAAAGGACTATATGATTGAAACCATAAGTGGAGATGAAAACTTGGAAGAGATTAAAGAGTTGATGTCAACAGATCGAGTGGACGTTTTTGTATTACCTTATAGATATGTTCAACTATTAGGAGATGAAGGGTATTTGTCTTCATTTTCCAAAGAAGATATTTCTGATGCTGAAATGATTTCAGACGGTTTGTTTGATCTTAGTGAAGTCAACGAAATATATTATGGCATCCCTTGGGTCAGTCATTCCATGGCGCTGATTTATAATAAGGATTTACTGGCTGAAGCAGGTGTAGATGCAAATAGTATCGTAGATAGGCGATCTTTTGAGTCGGCATTACAGGTGATTGAGGAAATGACTGACGCTAACGGTATTGGGTTGGTTGGTGCGAATCACAATGATGTTTCATGGATGGTGAATCAGTTTATCTATGGTAATGGAGGTAGGTTAATAGAAAATAATCAAGTTGCCATTAACACTGAGCAAAGCCGCTATGCACTTCAATATTATAGAGATACATTATCTAAGTATGCACAAGAAACTTGGTTAGAAGATACTGGTGCTGAAGTCATGGCATACTTTAGAAATGAGGACATTGCATTTGAAGTACAAGGTTTGTGGGGCATAACTGATATATGGCGAAATGATAATCCCTTTGAGGTTGGCGTTTTATCACTTGATAAAATAGGTGCAAATTCTGAAGTCGGACCTATGATGTTATCTTATGGAAAAACGATTTCAGATGAAAAACGAGAGGTTATAAATTCATTTATAGAGTATATGATTTCAGAAGAAGCACAAGTCGCGATTATGAAGGGTGAGTTCAGTCCTGAAAGAAATGAATACTATCCATTTAGATTACCTGTTAGACAGGATATTTTAGAGTCAGAAGCGTTTGAACCTTATCAAGTATTCAATGTTTTCATAACTTCATATGGCATAACAAGTATTGATGTACCCACACCTAAATGGATGATAATTAAAGAGACGCTTTATGCACCTAATCTAAATAGACTCATGAAAAGAGAAATAACAATAGATGAGTTCTTCAATATAATAAAAACCGAAGGTGATAAGATACTAAAAGGAGAAGAGTGATGTTAAATACTAAAATCTTAATTGTAGATGATTCTAAAGTTGACCAACTCATTATTCAAAATATCTTGGAAGGTTATCAAATCCTTACTGCATATGACGGTTTTCAAGCTTTGGAAGTATTAAGGAAAGAATCTGATATTGATATTATCATTCTTGATTTAAACATGCCCAATATGAACGGATTTGAAGTCCTTAAACATATTCGTAGTGACTTTAGTCACTTAGATTTATCCGTTTTAATTTTAACCAATTATGAAGAAGTATCAAATGAAATCAAAGGGTTGGAATTGGGAGCGGTGGATTACATCAGAAAACCTTTGAACTCAGAATCCTTATTAAAGCGTATAGAAGTACATCTTAATCTACTAATTGCCAAGAAGGAAATAAAATTACATAATGATCATCTCGAACAGTTGGTCCATGAGCGAACTAAACAGCTGTTACTGACTCGTGATATCACAATTAATGCCTTAGTTGGTCTTTTAGAAGTTAGAGATGTTGAGTCTTCAAATCATACAAGAAGAACCCTTCAAATGATGAAATCAATATGTGAACATTTAAGTAAAAAACAAACTTACAAACATATATTAACGGAAGAAAAAATTGAATTGCTGTACAAAACGGCACCACTTCATGACATTGGTAAAGTAGGCATTCCGGATAAAATCCTGTTAAAGCCAGGCAAATTGACTGAGGAAGAATACACTCAGATGAAAGACCACGTTAGATTTGGTGTAGATGCCATTAAATCAGAGTTCGGAGATGAAGAGATGGATGTTTTTATGTTAACAGCATTAAGACTTATTGGCACTCATCACGAGAAATATGATGGAACCGGTTATCCAAATGGTTTAATAGGAAAGGATATTCCATTAGAAGGCAGGCTAATGGCTATTATTGATGTCTATGATGCATTAACGAGTGAAAGAGTTTATAAACAGGCTTTCTCACATGAATATTCTTTGACTATTATGGAAAATGAGAGTGGTAAACACTTTGATCCATCTTTAATTGAGGCTTTTTTTGAGATAGAAGATATAATTCACGGGATTTCTATTAAATATCAATCAAAAAAAGTAGGTAGTTATCATGAGATTTCCAATAAATTTCAGTCAAAAAAAGTAGGTAATTATAATGAGATATAAAGTATGCCTTATCCTAATGATTGTATTTATTTTTGTGATACCAATTAATTTTGCGGATGATTCGATTGATTTAACCGAAGATGAACTTCAATTTATTGAAGAACACCCAATAATTACTCTTGGTATAGATCCGTCATTTTATCCTTTTGAATTTATTGATATTGATGGAGACTATAACGGTTTGGCAAATGAGTATATAAAACTGATCAATGAAAAAACTGGTTTGAATATGCAAATTGCTAGAAATAAGACTTGGTCTGAAGCTTATATTGATGCTGTTGAAAAAAACATAGATGTTTTACCTTGTATCTCTAAAACGGGTGATAGAGAGAAATATTTTCTTTTTTCTGAACCGTATTATACTTTTCAGCGTGCTATTATACTTAAAGAAAACAGTGATGTGAAAAATTATAAGGATCTCTTCGGTCATACAGTTGCCATACAGAAAAACAGTTCGCATCAAGGGTATCTTGAGCAATTTCCAGAAATAGATATTCATTATTATGATACAGTTGATGAGGCTTTAATAGCAGTTGCTGATGGAAAAGAAGAGGCTTTTGTTGGTAATCTTGCAACTTCTAGTCATTTGATTAGTACACATGGTTTAACAGAACTTAAATACGTTATTTTTGAATCGGAAACTTCAAACTATTTACATTTCGCTGTTAGAAATGATTGGCCTGAACTACATAGTATAATCAATAAGGGCTTATCACTAATTACAGAAGCTGAAAGAATTGAAATTCAAAATAAATGGATCGGTATGATCAAAACAGTGGATTACAGTGGAATTATTAGAATTGTAGTCATTACTTTTAGTGTTATTATCATCGCCACAATGGTTTCTATTTATTGGATTTTTAGATTACGAAAAGAGATAAAAAAGAGAATTCAGATCGAAAAGCATTTAGAGATTGCTAAACGTGAAGCAGAGTTGGCAAATGAAATCAAATCCAACTTTTTAGCAAGGATGTCACATGAAATTAGAACACCTCTCAATGCAATAACTGGCTTAAGCTATATATTGTATAATACTGATCTCGAAAGATCTCAGAAAGCCCATATAGAAAAGATTAGACATGCTGCATCTGTTATGTTGAGTATTATCAATGATATTTTGGATTTTTCCAAAATAGAGGCTGGGATGATTGATATTGAAAATGAACCATTTGATTTGGATGGTATGATTAAAAATGTCCTCAATATAATTTCTTTTAAGATTGAAGAAAAAGAACTTGATTTTACATTAATTAAAGAACCTAATATGCCTAATAATTTTTATGGAGACAGCAAACGATTAGAGCAAATTCTATTAAATATTATAAATAATGCTGTTAAGTTTACAGAAAGAGGAGCGATAACTTTAAATGTAGATGTCATTGGTTTCAAAAGAGATGAGTATCAAGTTGAGTTTAGAATAAAAGACACAGGCATCGGTATGTCCGATGTGCATCTTGAACATTTATTTGAACCATTTACACAAGAGGATGCTTCAATTTCAAGGCGATTTGGTGGAACTGGATTGGGTTTATCGATTGTAAAAAGCTTGACTGAAATGTTGGGTGGTTCAATTGATGTTGTCAGTCAGTTGGATGAGGGCACTGAGTTCATTTTGGTTCTAACTTTGAAAGTGAATCAAGAAAAGGAGTTAGAGGTAAAAAGTAATTTTAAATATATAAAAGACATTAAAACATTAGTTCTTAATAAAAAACTAAATTCTTTAAACCTGACAAACGATTACTTAAAGAGTTTTGGCATAACACCAGAATTTACGTCTTCAATTAACCAATTTATTCAGATGTTAACGACCACTGAAGAAAAGTTTGTCCATCCCTATAATTTGGTTGTGATCGATATGGAGTCAATGACAGAAGAGGAATTTGCGTATTTGGAATCTGTTTTTAATAGAGAGGATTTAATCAAACCTCATGTCATCTTAATCACCCCTTTTATACATGATGAAAAAGTGTTAAGTAATCAATATAGTATATTGGAAAAACCAGTTTTTCCTTCTATATTATATAATACAATTGTGGACTTGTTTCATTTTAAAGTGATGGCTTCCCAAATGGACAGAAGTATTAAATATTCAAAAAATGATCAAAATTTGACTGGAAAAGTACTCATTGTTGAAGACAATAAAACCAATCAGTTAATTGCTAAATCCTTACTAGAAACGATTGGTGTCGAAGTTGTTTTGGCTGATCATGGAAAAGACGCAAATGAAAAGTTTGACAGTGAACATTTTGATATCATACTAATGGACTTACACATGCCGGTTATGAATGGTTATGAAGCAGCCAAAAGGATTAGGGCAAAGAATACCACCATACCCATAATCGCTATGACAGCTGATGCAGTAGATGGTGTCAAAGAAAAATGTCATGCCTTCGGTATGAATCATTTTATCAGTAAACCATTTGATCCAGAGCAGTTTATATTTGAAGTGAAAACAATGCTTAGAACTGGAGAAGTTAATGATGATACAGATTCTATATTGAAGTCTGAAATAGGACTTCAACAAATGGGAGGAGATGAGAAGCTTTACAAACAGGTTTTGGCAGTTTTTTTGGATGAAAATGTAGAGACTATTCAAAATATAAATCAATCTGTAGAGGATAAGGATTATGAAAAGGCAATAGCCATTGTTCATAAGATTAAAAGCAGTGCTGGAAGCATTGGTTCTGAAAAAGTAATGAATATCGCAAGTGATTTACAAAAAGCTTTGATAGAAAATAAAAGTGAAGAGATTATCCTTTTAAAAGAACATTTTGTAGAACAAGTAGACTTGTTATTAGAAAAAATTAGACATATGAATCTGCAATAAGAACCCTTATAACTGTTTAAATTCGAACGTTTTGGGTATACAGTAACCGAAGAGGGTGATATAATGAACGTTAAGCTAGAGAAGGAGTTAGTTGACTACATGCACACACATAATCATAATGTTATTACTCTAAAACTTGTTCATGATGCTTTTAGTGATTATCATTATCTTTCAATGCATCCAAGTATTCGTTATAAAAAACCAAAACATGAGGAACGCTTTGAAAAGTTTGAAGTTGATGATATCACAGTATATGTTCAAAAACAGGTGAAAACAATTGATGATGAGCTTACATTTGTGGATGAAAAGTTATTGGGGATTCACAGATGTCATGTAGTTGGTTTGGATCTACAAATCGAAGATAATTTATTCCATTAGTCACTATAGGCAGAAATGTCTATAGTTTTTCTTTTTCTCTTGCTTCTTATAACCTATTGTGCTAAAATTTTAACCAAACCCCGCCTGTAGGGGGTAGGAGGCGTCATGAGACCAAAAGTAAAACATATAAATTGGCATGAGTTGATTGATTTATTGGAATCGGGTGAAGCAAGTTATCAGTATGTTGATGTACGTACACCGAAGGAGTATGATGCAGGAAAACTGAAAGAATTTATAAATATTCCATTGCAAGTATTGGATAGAGATATGGAAGATCTTGATAAGGGGAAACCTGTGGTTCTAATCTGTGAATCTGGTAGTAGAAGCATCTCAGCAGCTCGAATGCTTTCAAAAGCGGAATTTTCAAGTATACTTAATGTTAGAGGCGGTATTTCAATACTTGATAAGAGGTACTTATGAAATCCACATACGATGTATTTATGTCCTTTTTCGAAAAAAGAGAATTAGGGAATCAACGACAAGCTTTAATACCTTCTGCAACAGGTAGAGTATTAGAAGTTGGAAGCGGTACAGGTGTCAACTTAAAATACTATGATTTTAGTCGCATCGATTCTTTGACATTAACAGATTTTCAATTAAATCCTGTTTTATCAAATCATGTTAAAACTATCAACCGTGGTTCTATTAGTGTTGAAGAAGCAAGTGTAGAATCACTACCGTTTGAAGATAATAGTTTTGATACAGTGGTAGTGACTCTGGTTTTTTGTAGCGTTTGTAACGTACTTAATGGATTGGATGAAATCAAAAGAGTGCTTAAAGATGATGGTAGGTTTATATTTATTGAACATGTTCTACCTGAGGAACAACCATTAAGAGAGATATTTAATAGGATAACACCTGTATGGAAGGCCTTGGCTAGCAATTGCCATTTAAATAGAAATTTTCAGAATTCGTTGATTGAATCAGGTTTTCATTATGAGTTAAATAAACGATTTTTTAAGACTGCTTTTATTAGTGGTATTGCGAGGATCACTTAATTGAAGTATCTGTGGAGATGCTTTATTTTTTTGTATACTATTAGCGAAGAGAAAGCAGGTAAAGATGTACTGTAGAATTGGGGAGAACAACTCATCTGAAGATGAGTTAAAGATAGTGTCTTGGTGGAGTCTTGGCCATGGCAGTTTTCATACTAGTTGATCAAAAATAACTTAATTTAAAAATCATACTACAACTTGAAAGGAACACTCAAAAGCTCTTAAGACATGAAGCTGGCATACCTGATTATGCAAGTAGTAAACTGTATCATGAAGTGGTATTAAATAATGAACCTCCATGGTCATTTGATTGAATGATTCAAATAACACAATTCGAGACGATATTGTTTGAACCTGGAGAAGGGTGGCACTATTCAAATCTTGGATATCACTCATTTTAAAACTAATAGAAGAAACCACTCAAATGACATTAGAAGATGCGTCATATGATTTAATATTTACGCCTTTAAACGTTACAGATGTTAAAGTAGTCTTAGAAAAGGGCGCCTTAAAGGAGTGTAAACATGTCAAAGAAGGGTATGAACCTAGATGGTTGTATCATGGTATGATTATAGGATCTCTTAGAAGTGCTTGTTTATTATTACATGGATTATCGACTGGAAATCTAATTGGTCAAAATTCTTTTGACATCATGCAAGAAACATATGATTTGAAGTTTGACATTGGTAATAGACCTTGGAAGAAACCGAGTTATGCTCATGGTTTGATGATTATAATATTGGTCATCCTGATATGGGACCTGAGAGTGTTATTTCAGTTTATCATTATCTAAAACCGCCCTGTACGATCACAGTTTCTATGGAAACCAATGACCAAGATACTGTTGAATTAGAGGTTGAAAAATTACGAGACAAACAAGGATATTAAATATTATACATACAAAGGCACACCTTTCGGTGTGCCTTATTATTGGGATAGAATCAGTAACTTGTATCTAATACTTCTACAAAAAACTCTTTGAAACTAATTTCTTACAAAAACTTCTTTGAAACTAAAATACTTCTGTACGATCTATACTTAATTCTTAAAACTAAAAAACTCGGTACTACTCTGAAATGTTTCTTTCAAACCTTTAAACTTTAAAAACGTGTTCTCGTAAATCTTTCGAAACTAATACACTTCATTTAATTCTTCGAAACTTAATACGTGTTCTCGTAATCTTACTTTAAACCTTTAAAATTCTTCTGAGTTACCGATTCTATCAGGAAAAGGTTCTTCCTAATCATTATATACCCATGCTTTTTTAGTTAAAACAAATTTTTAGATTTTTTTAAGGGATTTTTTTAAAAATTTTTAAGATTGTAAAAATGAATTGACAATCTTATGTAAGAGTGATAAAAACTGTCAATTACTATTTGGAAGACTAAGATTTTCTGCTGGGTTTTATGATAAATATTTCTTGATAAATGAAAACTATTTCTTAAATCTATATTAATTTTAATTGTAGATTCTATCAATCTTTTGTGGTCTTGTTTAAAATAATGAAGATGATAAGAGGTGAAATCAGATGATAAGATGCAAGAGATGTTTTAAAAAATATGATGGATATGATCCAGAATGCCCTAGATGTGGTAAATTGAACGAGATAGAAGATATCACCAGAGATTCTAAAACCGCTGAAGATGAAAGAAGTAAAGCACACGCATTTGGTGAGGTTGAAGGAAAATTAAGTTTAAAATCTTATAAGTGCAAGTTCTGTGGTTCGCTTCATTCAGGAAATGCAAGTAATTGCAAAATATGTTTTAACTCAAAAATTGTAAGTAAGAAAACAGAGACTCAAGTAATTGAACGTTTTAAATTTGAGAGATTTATAGATGATATTTATCTGGAAAATAGTGAGGTTGTCGATTATAATAAACTACTTTACATGGCCGAATCAGCAAGAATGGATTTAAATCAATGGGAAGCACCTGTTTCCTACGAGTTTGGAAAAATGTTCTCGTGGAAAAAATTGGTTATGATGGCTATATCATTTTTATTTTTCTTTTTTATAGGTCAAATAAAAAATCATGACAGTGTTATGGATGACTTACCATTTGCATTAGTCGTTATTGGTATAAGTATAATATTTATGTTTATTAAAAAGAAATCTTATGTAGAAGGCATTAATATCTCAAAAGTTACATCACACGATGAATCTAAAATATCCTATTTTGAATCAAAAGATGGGAAAAGAGGAAATGAAAAATTCATATTTTATTCTTTTGATTTAGAGAGTGTTGAATTGACACAAAATAGTGAGGGGCATATTGTACAGATACAATTAACTGAAAAAATGACAGAAAATAATGGAGATGAAATACATAAGATTGATACAAGGGAGTTTACTGAGTCCGCTTCTTTTAAAAAGGTGATATTACTTTTTTGTCTGAAATATAAGATCAAGCTAAAAATCAAAAATGAGTATGAGTTTAATCATATTTCAAAAGAAGAGATTACCTAAATATGACCTGCAATTGTAGATCTGTTTTCTTAGCATATACAGTCATTTTTTGGTATAATTGACATGTCGAGAAAGGATATCGTGTGGAAAAGGCAATTGAGTATTTTATAGATGGAAATTATCTGATGGCAATGAATGCATTTGTTGGAACTAAAAATAAAAAGGATAAGAACTACACAAAATCACTATTTTATTTAGGATTTTGTTATTGTCACTTCAGGCAATATAAAGAAGCAGAATTGGTTTATACAGAATTTTTTAGGTTAACTAAGCCTCATGAATATGAAGTATTGTTTCACGATGAAAAATCACATGATAAAATGACTTTGGGATGTGTGTATCGAGTGTTAGGTGATGTCTGTAAATCACTTGATCGTAAATCGGATTGTAGAAAATATTATGAGAGCAGTTTAAGAAGTTTGATTATAACGGGTGATAACATAGCGATAGAGGAGATTAAATCAAGACTTTTAGATATATGAGTTAGATTTATTGCTTATGATTAAATTTAACATGAGAAAAAGATCTGTTTTTACAGATCTTTTTGTATATCATCTCTCCACTGATGAAAGGCAAATGGTCTATTCGTGTGTTTTAAAGCTTCTTCTGTTGTACATGTATTATCCGAATTTAATATGTTTTCGAGATAAGTGATACGATCATTAATACCTATAGAATAATTATCTTTTTTGATAGTGATGTAACCATGTGATAATAACAGGTTTTTATAACCAAGTTCCAAAATCGTTTTCAATGATTCAATATGTTTGGATACATTTTTCCATATGACATAAGGCAGTACATCTGTTCCTGAGTTTTTAGTCATATAAAGATCACCTACATGTAAATAGGTTTTGTTGATATCAATTAACATAGTACAGTCAGAATGACCAGGGGCATGATAGAATGTGAGTGTAAACTCGCCAAATTGAAGTGTTTCCTTGTCGTGAATTATGTGTGTCGGTTTCAAAAGTTTGAGATCGTCAGGCATATATAGTTTTATTGTTTCTTCTGCGTATACATTACCATAAATAACTGGATGTCCCATTAATCTAATGCCATCTATGTGGTCGGGATGATAATGTGATGGTAAAACACCTTTTATGGTGTAGTCTTTTAACTCAGCCAATACTTCTGTTAAATATTCCTTGTAACCTGCATCCAATAAAAGTGCTTCCGAATTATTGATCAGCACAAATATATTGGTACCTAAATGATTCTCTGCTGGTGCATCAAATTGAAAACACCATAAGTTTTTTTGTATGATTTTCTTAATCATATTCCTCCTTTGGTTTAATAGTTATCTTAACAAGTAAGAACAAATGTTCAAAATGAATTCTATGACTCAATTATATTATATATTATTGGGTAATGATTATAACTAGATACTTTGTTTAAATTGATTTTTGATATGCAACCTATAGTTGCGCTATTGCAATTAGAGGTTGGTAGCGTGCTAATATAAATTATATTATACTATTGATAGGAGGTGTGTTATGGAAAGTTTATCAGAGATGATTATAAAATTGAGAAAGGAAAAACACTTTTCACAAGAAACATTAGCAGAGAAAATAGGTGTTTCTCGACAAGCGGTATCTAAATGGGAAAGAAATGAATCCTCGCCAGATATTCAGAACATTGAGTTGTTAGCAGATGTTTTTGAGGTATCCATAGATGAATTATTAGGTCGTGTCATCAGTGAAACCGCCCAAAAAACTAATAACTTTAAAGAAAAAAGAAATCAGGTTGTTGCTGCAATGGCATTACTATCACTTATTATATATCTGATTATAGGATATGTTTGGAATGGATGGGCATACTGGATGATTCCATATGCTATGATTCCACTTTCCTATGTACTGTTTAATATTTTCTATAAACAAAAATAAGTATATGGTATACTCTTACTATATTTGGGAGGCTATATGGGTTTTTATATTGTATTTTTGGAATTAATGATTACTATCTGGTATTTGAAAGATGTCTTTTTAAATAAAAGTAATAGTTTATTCGTGATGATTATTATTCTTTTGAGTTATTTATGTCTAAAAGTCCTTTATTATATTTTAAGAGAAAAAAATTACAGTATTATTATTGAAATATCAACACTTGTTTTCTTAATTACATTTGGTATTCTTATGTATTCGCCACTTCTATATTTTCTTGGATTTACATTGGTTCAATTTACTAGCTCATATAAAAAAGAACTCGCACCTTTTGCTATGAGTTGTTTGATATTATGTGTGACTGTATCACTAGAATACATAGAGAGTTTTATTTTGATAACTGTATTTGGAGTTCTGATGACACTGTTTGTTAAGAGTTCTGATAATAAAATTTTCGATTTGAAAGAAAAACTTCAAAACAGGCAAGACGATGTAGAAAACTTAAAGTTGGCGTCCTTAAATAAAAAGCAATATGATCTTAATTTATTACACACTTCTAGACTCGAGGAAAGAAATGATATAGCTCAGAAACTTCATGATGAATTGGGACATACTCTGTCAGGTAGTGTAATGCAACTAGAAGCAGCCCTTTTGGTGCTTTCTAAAGATACTTCCAAATCGAAAAGTATGATTGAAACAGTAATCAACAGTTTAAGAGATGGTTCAGAAGCCATACGAAACATTTTGAAACGCATTAAACCTGAAACAGCAAGTTTAACGATACAGACAATAAAAGTAATGATTGATGAAACTGAATTAAGATCAGGCGTTAAAATCAATCTGATTTATGATTCTGAAATAACGGATTTAACTTATAAGACGTGGCAAGTCATTATAGAAAATATAAAAGAAGCTTTAACCAATATGATGAAATATGCTCATGCAACGAAATGTCAGATAAAGTTTGAACGTCTGAATAAATTCTATAAAATAACTGTAATAGACAATGGAGTCGGGGCAAGGGTAATCAAACAGAACATGGGTTTACAAGGGATGAAGGAACGTCTTTTAGATCTTAAGGGTCAATTGATTGTAGATGGTAGTGAAGGGTTTAGTGTTATTATGCTGATACCAATAGAAAGGAAACAAGATGGCAATTAGAATAGTCATAGCAGATGATGATGCATTAATTCGTGACAGTTTAGTAATTTTTTTTGAGATGGACGAACGGTTCGAAGTGATAGGAATTGCAAAAAATGGTCAAGAAGCTTTAGAACTTTGTCTTTCAAAAGAAGTAGATGTAGCTGTTTTGGATATTAGAATGCCGACCTTAAATGGAGTGGATGCAACAGGAAAAATAGTTTCGAATACTCAAACGCGAGTTTTAATTCTGACCACTTTTGATGATGACGATGATATAAAAAATGTATTTTTAAATGGTGCTTCAGGTTATCTTTTAAAGAACAGCCCACCAGACGAAATTAAAAATGCCGTAGTCACAGTACATGGTGGTAATAATGTGATTCAGGATGTTGTGATGGATCAATTGAGAAATCCGCATAAGAATCTAGAAGAGAAGTTGAAGGATTTAACAACAAGGGAAAAGGATGTTGTTGAATTAATATCGAAAGGTCTTACAAATCAAGAAATTGCAGAGACTCTATTTATTACAGAAGGTACAGTCAAAAATTTAGTGAGTCAGATTCTCAGTAAACTTACTTTAAAACACAGAACGCAAATAGCAATTTATTATTTAGAATAATAAGCATGACTTTCGTCATGTATAAAAACATGACACTCTTCACTACCGAAGGGTGTTTTTATTTTATATACTTTAGATAGATAAAACAATATGACAAGGAGAGAGAGATGATAGTTAAAGTTCATGAATTGGTTAAAAAATATGGTGATGTTGTTGCAGTAGATAAAGTTGATTTGGAAATTAATGAAGGTGAAATATATGGACTGTTAGGACCAAATGGTGCTGGAAAAACCACATTTATAAATATAATCTGTGATATGGTCAAAAGAAATAGTGGTGAACTTTATTTGTTTGATGAGAAGATTGATAAATCCATTCAACACCTAAAGAAAGATATTGGTGTTGTACCACAGACTATTGCAATCTATGAGGATCTTACTGCGAGTGAAAATGTTGCATTTTTTGCATCCTTATACGGTATAAAAGGTGATTTATTAAATGAAAGAGTTAAAGAAGCTTTGGAATTTGTCGGATTGTCAGATCACAGTAAAACATATCCAAAAACCTTCTCAGGTGGTATGAAAAGACGATTAAATATTGCATGTGCCATAGCACATCACCCAAGGTTAGTTATTATGGATGAGCCTACAGTTGGTATAGATCCACAATCAAGAAATCATATTCTTAATTCAGTGAAAAAATTAAATCAATTGGGAAGTACAATAATTTATACGTCACACTATATGGAAGAAGTGGAGCAGATATGTACAAGGATTGGAATTTTAGATCATGGAAAAGTCATAGCAGAGGGCACTAAAGAAGAACTTCAAAGTATTGTAACGGACCGAAAAACAATTAAGATTAAAATCGGATATGATCAAGTTTTAGATACACGATTACTCAAAGATGTTAAAGGTGTAATGTGTATTGCTGAAAATGCAAACATTTTGACTGTTGAGTGTCAGAAAGAAAGTGATTGTATATCTGAAGTGATGGCGATTCTTTTAAAAAAGCATATAAAAGTAATCGACATTCAAATGGAGAGTGTCAGCTTGGAATCAGCATTTTTAAGCTTGACTGGAAGGAGGTTGAGGGATTGATGAATATTTTGAAGATAGCAAAGAAAGAACTCCTTCAAAATCTTAGAAACGTTACTGTTATGTTGATCATGACAGTCTTGCCTCTTGCAGTAATTATGCTTATTGGAATGGCTCTTAATGGTGTATTTAACAGTGATGAATTCGCTATGGACAACTTGAATCTTGAGTATTATATTCAGGGAGAAAAAAGTGATTTCAGCTTTGGTATGGAAAGTATGATTTCAGAGCTACTTGGAGAGGAGTCGAGGTTTGTTGAAGTAACTGATTTAGAACAGTCTTTAAAGTCTTTAGAAAATAAGGATATCACCACAGTAATTTTTGTAGATGAGTCTGAACAGATTGTAAAATTATATAAAAATAATGAATTTTATACACAAGCTTCTATCATTGAAAATCTGCTTAAAAATTATACTCTAAGGACTAATGTTGTTTATGAAGTCACGTTATATGAACCAAAGCTATTGAATAATACACCACGGGATTATGTCGATATGAGAACCATTAATAAGAATGAGATGCCAAGTTCGATGGATTACTATGGTGTAGTAATGTGTATGTTGTTTCTCTTTTACGGCATTACAGTACCATTTACAAACACAATAAAAGAAAAAAAATGTGGGACGATGGATAGAATTTTAGTATCATCAGCGACCAACAAGGAAATGTTGATTGGCAAGATACTGGGTAACACGGCAGTCAATGGCATTCAAGCACTGATAGTCATGTCAGCAACACTTTTTATTTATAATGTTAATTGGGGAAGTCATTTGGTTTTAGCTGTGATTTTGGTGATATCTCTAGTCGTATTGGTCGTATCGTTTGGGATTAGTCTAGGCTTTCTTATAAATAGTGAAGAGCTTGGTAATGCAGTGATACATACCGGAATAGTAATCATTGCATTCTTTGGTGGTGCATATATGCCATTGGTAGGAACAGGGATTTTGGGTGAAATTGGCAAATACATATCCCCGTTATGGTGGAGTATCAATGGTATTATGACAATGATTTATGGAAATGCAACCGAGATGTTGTATCAGGCAATAGCAATCAACTTAAGCATATCTTCACTCTTGGTTTTGTTAACATCTTTAATGATCAATAGAAAAGGAGGCAAGTATGTCTAATATATGGATTATAATAAGAACTATCTTGAAACGGATATACAGGAAGCCTTCTAGTTATTTACTGCATTTTTTAGCTCCGATTATTGTAAGTGTAGGTATTTTTCTAATGTATAATATTTTTAGTACCACACCAATAACCATAGGTGTTGTCAACGAAGACCAGTCACAATTATCAAGAGTTCTTATCAGAAATATAGATGTCACTGAGGGATTGGAAATCGCACTTTTGGATGAAGAGGAATTAGAAAACCGTATAATAGAACGATCGGTATCCTATGGTGTGGTTATACAGAATAGTTTTGAGACTGATATATTAAATAAGGTAGCCCCTAAGATTGATATTGTATCTTTTGATCATAATTCAGGTGCATTATGGGTAAAGGAACTCACTCATTTTCATATAGAGAATATGATGTTACTGTCACAAATATCACAGGAAAAATCTGAAGTCTTATTAAAACTGGATCAATTGGAAGACAGTTCTTACGCTTTTGAATCTATTGAACTTATGGATGTGTCTAAAGAGAAAACGGCCACTGTAAATACTTTTGGAACTTATATGATAGTTCTTCTAATCACAACATTTACTATATCGTTCCAGATATTAAAAGAAAAGGAACAGGGGACGTTTTCAAGAATCGGTATGTCACCCGTACACGCTAAAAGTTATATTCTGGCCAATATAATTGCGAATTTAATGATTTCAAGTTTTCAAATTGGAATTGTCATGCTGGTTCTTAAAATTGGCTTCCAAGTTAATTTTTATACAAATCCTTTTATTATATATTTTATATTGGTTTTGTTTGCATTATGTGCAATAAGTGTAGGTGTTTTATTAGCAACTTTGTCAAACAATGCTCAAACTGCTAGTGCTGCGTTAGGTCTTATTTTATCACCTTCATGTATGATTGCAGGGTGTTTGTGGCCTTTGGACTCAATGCCTGAAATCATGCAGAAAATTGCCTACATCACACCACAGAGGTGGACACTTGATGCAATTGAACTGATTCAAAAGAACAATCAAATCTTGGAGATCATACCTAATTTGATTGTAGTGCTTAGTTTTACTGTATTATTCTTTTTAATTTCTATTTATAAGATAAAACATGAAGATCAATTATTCTCATAAGATTAGATGGAGTAACCGAAAGTGGTTGCTCCATTATTTTATTTTCACTACTTGACAATACAAAGTAGTGGGTGTACACTTAATGTGTACTTGGCAATGCAATGTAGTGAAAGGAGTACACGATGAAAAATAACTCTCAAATGCTTAAGGGACTCCTAGAAGGATGTATTCTTAAAATTATTAAAGATAAAGAAACATATGGTTATGAAATTGTAGAGTCTTTAAAAAAAGGTGGATTTAAAGATGTGACTGAAGGAAGTGTTTATCCAATTGTGCTGAGGTTAGAAAAAAAAGGAATTATTGATTCCGTTAAGAAACCATCACCACTAGGTCCGAAAAGAAAGTATTATTCTTTGACTACATTAGGTCATGATGAATTAGACAACTTTTTAATGGGATGGAAAGAGTTGAAGGTCAATGTAGATTATTTTATTAATAAGGAGGTATCTTATGAAAAATAACAGTAGAAACAAGTTGATTGCCATCGGTTTGATCTCATTTATTCTTATTGTTTTGATGGTGGTATACTTTTTAAAAAATGATGCAAAAGCTATGGATAATACCATTGAAACGATAATATTTATAGCAACTGGTATTCTTGCTGTCGGATCGTTTTTATTGGCAGTTTTCTTTAGAAGAAGACAAATAAAACTGATATCAAATCTTAAAGGATCATTCAAAGAAGCGTTTGAAGAGATTATCGAAATAATCTCGACAGGAAATGTGTCCCAATCAGAACGCCAGCGTATAAAGTTGGACATTCTAGAATTACTATTTGAAGCTCAAGAAAGAGGGGACACTCTCGAGCAAACGATAGGCACCGATAACAAGCAGTTTTCTATGCAAATACTAGAAGCTGTTGGTGGTAAGATGAGTTTCTTAGTTCAGATGACTACTGGAGTTCAATACCTGATTGCTTTTACATTGCTATTTAAACTTGCAGATAACTTTGACAAGGTTGATTCTGTCTCATCTTACTTAAAAGCAGAAGTGGGTCACTCGAGTATGTTTTTATATGTGATTATTAGCCTTATTGTTATTCCTTTAATGTTTTGGTTATATGGGAAAGTAGCATCTCAAAATAGTCTTGTGAAGACATTGGGTATTTTCATTGGAGTTCCTATACTGAGTGTTGGTGGTTATGAGTTGATTATGTTGTTATTTAGAAATCAATTTGCTGATATGAAAGGGATTGAATCCTTATTAAATGGTGCTTCTCCAATTGTCACTTCTTTTGCAATGGTTATGTTGTTGATCACTTTATTGATTTTAGGCTTTGTATTCAAAAGGTTAATCAGTCGATATAGAATTAGAAACATTTATTAAAGGCTTATTAGCCTTTTTTATTTTTGGGGCTTTAGAAATCACATAATAGAGTATAAATATAAATGGATGAATTGAAAAGAGAGAAAAGATAATAGAATTATTTTTGTAATCCTTTATCTGTGATCTGACATGAAGTGATTTGGGGGAATTTACTTAATTAACTCGTCTATATGGTAAAAAATTATATTTATTCGAATAGGAATAATAGTTCAAAAAAACTGTCATTGGGCAGTTTTTTTTGTTAAACTGAGGCAGTGATTGTTTATTAATTAACAAAGTGTTGTTAGTTTGTTGTGTATTTAAAATTGCGATAATTAAAGAATGAGATACTTATATGAGGGTATATAAGATGTTATTATAAAGGAAATAGATATGGAGAGATTTTTAAGGTTTGACATCAGTATTTTTTCGGTCATTTTATTGTTTATTATAATGATGACCATGAAACTCAGAAAAGATACAATCAGTACATCGAGTAGATTGATGCAACGTTTGATATGGATTAATATTTATATGTTGTTGTTAGAAGTACTTTCATGGCAGTTTGATATGAAATCGGGTGCTTTTAATTGGTATGCAAATTATACGACAAATATGTTGTTCGCTTGGTCAACACCCATAATAACATGTGCATGGGCAAGTTATTTAGATTATCATTTATATGGGTCGTACGAAAGATTGAAAAAAAGATGGTTCTACATACAGCCACTTGTTATCAATTCAGTATTTATTATAATAAATTTTTTTCAACCATTTATTTTTTCAGTCAGTTCAGAGAATGTTTATCAAAGAGAACCTTTTATGTGGTTGATAGTTGTTGTTAATACACTAACATTTTTCTATATTTGTTACTTGGCCTACAAGAAAAAAGAAAGTATCAACAAGGAAATCTTAATAGTTTTACTGATGTATACTTTTATGCCAGTCCTAGCAGCAGGTATACAAGTACTGGTTTATGGTGCTTTTATTTTATGGCCAACAATGGCCATAACTGTCGTGTTAACTTATATTTTCTTAGAAACCGTTTCCACTTCAAAAGACTATTTGACAGGTTTGGTCAGTAGGCACAGAATGGATGACTATTTGGAATATATGTTGGAGCAAAAGAATGTATTCACTCTAGTTATGATTGATTTGAATGACTTTAAAATGATCAATGATACTTATGGACATGTTAAGGGAGATATAGCTCTTCAGGTGTTTTCCAAGGCATTGAAAGAAGTTTTTCATCAGGCCAAACTCGTTAGTCGATACGCTGGAGATGAGTTTGTTTTGATTCTTGAGAAGTATACTGAAAAAGAGATCTTAGATGAGTTTGATAAACTTAGAGATAATCTTTTTGTAATACAACAGAGTAAAGAGTTACCCTTCTTGATTACGTTCAGTTATGGATATCATTTAAACGATCCGTCAAAAGACTACAATTATCAAACTATAATGAATATTACTGATCTTAAGATGTATGAACACAAGGAACATGTGAAGAAGCTTGAAAGGGAGAAATAATGATTAAACTTACAACCGACAGACTTATAATAAGAGATCATATCATGGATGACTTGGAAACTCATCATCAATTAATGAGTGATCCTGAGATTATGACGTATATACAAGATATACAAACACATTCTTTTGAGGAATCAAAACAGAATCTTATGTATAGTATAAAAGAATCAAAAAACGAAAATAGAAAATGTTATTTCTTTGCTATTGTAGAAAAAGAAACTCAACGCCATATGGGTTCCATTGGTTTTACAATTTTCGAAAAAAATGATACAGGAGGCAACTGTGAACTGGGTTATTTTCTACTAAAAGAGTTTTGGTGCAAGGGGTATACGACAGAAGCAGCAGAAGCTGTTATTGATTTTGCATTTAACACTCTGAATATGCATAAGATTACTACTGGATGTATTGCTGAAAATGTGAATTCAGAGAAAATCATGTTAAAACTAGATATGGTGAAAGAAGGTCATTTAAGGCAACATGTTCTTCATGACAGCATATGGAAGGACCGGGTTGAATACGCTCTATTTAGGAGTTAGGATTATGAATATATGAAATCTTCTTGTAATGATCTGTAAACAATTCATTATAAGGCGATTTTTATTTGATTAAATTTTAAGTACAAATAAGTGAAAGTGTAGCAGTGATTTTTTTGTTTGTGTTATGATTTTAATAAGAAGCCAATTGTTTATACTGTAGTTAGGAGTTTATCATGAAAAAAATTTTAATTATAATTGTGTTTATTCTATTAACAAGTAGTTATAGCTTTGGAGAACTTACAGAGGTTTCAGTTGAAGTACCGGAATTTGAGGTTTCTTTAAATGGTGAGGTAATCGATTCGGATCATAGTATTTATCCTATATTTGTGTATAGGGATTTGACTTATTTCCCAATGACTTCTGATTTCGTGAAAGGTTTAGGAATAAGATTACATTTTGATGGTAAAACAGGTATTGATATTAGAAAAGGTACAGTGAGTGTTTTTAAACAAGAATTTCTGAGTCATGAACCTCAAGATAAAATGTTCAAAGCATCTTTAGTAACATTTCCAATACATATTAACGGCAAATTAATTGATAATATAAATGAACCCTATCCATTATTAATGTATAAAGATGTTACCTACTTTCCGATGACATGGAGATTTGCTCATGATGAATTTAATTTAGACTATCGTTTTACAAATACAACAGGTCTATCAATTGGAAGAGTCAGAGAAACAGCCTCTTTACTTGCAAATCGCGTTGTTTTAACAGTTGGTGAAGATACCAGTCAAGTGGGATTAACATTTGATATGAGGACAAATGAACCAGCTCAATTAAGTGTTTATAATGAATCGTTGGAACTGATATCTCAATCCGATGCTAGTGTAGAATCATTAAATATTGATAACCAAATGCTATATGTTTATAAAGCTCAGCTGAAACATCTAGATGATTCTACTCATTACTATTATAGAATCGAAACGGACACGAGGAAAAGCAAACTTTATGGTTTTAAGACCATTGACAATGATACAACTCTTCTTTTCTACGGTGATATACAAGGATATAAACTGAGTCATTATCAAGATTTTTACAATGTTTTTATGGCATCTAGAAAGAATAGAGAAGTGGATATTAATTATATAGCAGGTGATTTAGTCGATACGGGTGAGAAGTGGGCTGAATGGAGTTATTTGGAACAAGCTATGCTTGGGGAGTTTTCTAAAAATATTATGGTGACAGCGATTGGAAATCATGATAAGTATGGCTCAAGTGAAATTTATGAAAAAACATTCAATTACCCTAAAAATGGTATAGAAGACTTAGAAGAAAGAAATTTTTATTTTGATTTACCATATGCTCGTGTCGCAGTTTGGGATACCGAATCTTATTCAAAATATGATGAAGAGAGTAAATGGCTAAAAGATATTATGTCAAAAACAGATAAGTTTAAATTGGTTCTGATGCACCGTAGTGCCTATCCAATGATGTATGATGAAATCTTTATAAGAAACCTATCAAAGACTTTTGATGAAGCAGGAATCAATTTGGTCTTAAGTGGTCATGATCATATTTATAATCGAACAACTATGAAAAATAATTTAAAAGTGTTACCTGGTGAAGGTGTGACGTATATCGTCGGAGGAAGTGGCTCGGGTTCTAAGTTTTATCAGCAATACAGTGATAGATATTGGAAAGAAGTTATATATGATATAGATAATCCTGTATATACAGTGATTGATATAAAAGAGGAAGTTATAGAAATTGAAGCATATGCTTTGGATGCTGGCGAGTCAATACTTATAGATCAATTGATGATTCAAAAATAAGGGAGATTACTTTGAAAGATATTATTGTAGGCAGACAAGCTATTGTCAATAAAGCATCTGAAATAGTGGCATATGAACTTCTATATAGAAGAAACTTATTGGAGAACTGTTGTTGTAATGACATAACAAGTGATTACAAGGATAGTCAATCTTTAATAAATAGTGTTCATGAAATAGGTACAGAAAAAGTTTTGAATGGACAAATAGGTTTTTTCAATATCACTGAAGAAATTTTACTAGACATAGAAAATTACAACTTACCTCAAAATTCAATTCTTGAAATTGTAGAGTTTGATTTGATTTCCAAAGAGATGTTAAAAGGAATTTTACACGTAAAAAAATTGGGTTATAAGCTTGCCTTGGATGATTTTCTATTTAGACATATTGATAATCAATTAATTGACTTGGTTGATTTAATTAAAGTCGATTACATAGATTGTACAAAGAAGGAAATCGAACAGATTATGATGACCTTCAGAGGAAAAAATAAAATCATGTTAGCTGAAAAGATCGAGACACTTGAAACTTTTAATCATGCAACTGAACTAGGGTTCGATTTATTCCAAGGTTATTATTTTTCTAGACCAGCTATCATTTCTAAGGAAATTGCAGGTGAAAAAATATTTCATCAATTTTAATTATTCTATATCAATAGTCATAGAAAGTCATGATGCTTATAGTATAGAAGGTCTTTTACTCATTTCATTCCTATTCATTTTGTATTGTGCTTGTTATGATGAATATATATGATAATTGTTTTTACAAATTATGTAGGTAGGAGGACAATATGAAAACTGAGATAATGAAGACTTTACTGGCGTTTGAAGAGGGATACAAAACAAGAAGATTAAACCACCTTGATGATTTCATGAAGCTTTTTAGTGATGAAGCTGATACACAAATGATTGGTATCGGTGCGACTATTCCAGGCGCTTATGAATGGTTTACAGGTAAATCAGAGATTAAAGAGATTATTGAATCCGATTGGACCTACTGGGGTGCAGTACACTTTGATTTAGAAAACATCAGACTTACAGAAAAAAATGGAGTTGCATGGTTTTCTCTATGTGCTACATTAGAGCAATTAGAATCAAATGAAGAAGCCTGGACTTTCTACGAAAATCAAATGAAAGAATTGTTTGAGAATAAAGATTTGAGTGCTCATGATCGAATGTTCGAGGCAACACATTTTGGTATAAGACGCATAAGAGAAAGAAATTTAGGTGTTGGACATGAATTTCCGATGGTTATTACAGGTACTTTGGTAAAAGATAATACTTGGAAATTCCATACGTTACATTGGTCGATGCCAGTAGACTAAGCTCTATAATATTATATTGGATCACCTCTTTGCGTTCATATTGCAAAGAGGTATTTTTATTTTAAATAGCATATTTTAACATTTTTATGATACGATAATATAGAATATATTATATTATGAATGTCAGTAGTGATTCGATGGAGGTATTGGTTTAATCCAAAGCTTATGAAAAAGAATATTCTTATAATGATTTTAGTTGGAATCATCCTTGGAGTAACAGTTGTATTACTAAATGTTCAAGAAGATAACAAGGCAATAAGGGAAAAAATAAATTTGCAAAATGCCGTGATTAGAGTGATGGAGGATGATTATGTACTTTTATCAAGTAAATATGAGAAGAAGGTACAAGAGTATCAAGCTCTATTTGAGATGTTTGTAGAAAAAAATAAACAGATCGAAAATACTCAGGAGACAAATCAATTTAAAGACCAGTATTATAATCGTGTGAGTAATGATTATCAAAGCTTGAGAGAATTGCTAAGCAGTCAAGTGATGTTGTTATCCAATTGTATCAATGAATCTTATATTTCAGTTTTATCGATAGACGATGTAGATTATGACAAAGAAATACTCTTATGGTTCATACCGATTACAGATGAAACTGTAAGTGAAAAATTGGATCTTTTAGTTGATCAGTTATCAACCTATAACTTTAGCAACTTGCCTATGGAAGTTAGTAAAATTGAAGAAACCGATTTTGGTAAAATTGCAGTTATTAATATTCATGAACCAGTAGAGAATCCAAATGCATGGAATTCTTTATACTTTGGAGGTTCAACAGGTGGATTGATAACCAGTGAAACATTGATTAGATCATTCTTACAAAAGGATAGGGATGTTGGAACGTGGATTGATGGGGTGAGGTTTACTTATAATGGTGAATCAAACGCTCTTTTTGATCATGTGGAACAATTATTCAATGCTGTATACCTTAGAAATGGTATAGTTTTTAACGATTTGGAGTAATGAAAGTTATAACATTTATTTAAAATGAGTCACATCCTTATGAAAGGGGTTAAAATGAAACAAGTAAGTATTATAGCATTACTGTTGTTGTCACATTTATTTCTAGTATCATGTGGATCGGAAACTACTTTACTTGAATATAAGAATATTGACTACTCCACTAATCAAACATTGGAAACTGATATTGTTAAAACCTCGGTTGAAGCAATCAATTTTAAAAATGCACAGGCATCTTTTTCTGAAAGGCGTGATTTAAATCATTTGGATAATCTAGAAGTTTTCTGGTCTGATGATATTTTAAATTTGAGTTTTTATTTTGATGATCAAGCAGAATTGGATGATATTCAAAAAGCCATGGACTTTTATTCAAGTATTGTCTTATCAGATCATTTAGAAGAAGATGAGTTTGCCTATCAAATACATGAATTAATTCAACCAGTTGATGAAAACAAATCACACTTAAGAATTTACTATGATGACATTTTACTTCTTAAGACGTATCATGAGTTTAATGAGAATTACATCCTACTTGAAAATGATTTCTTTGAAAATAATTTGATGACGATGCCAATTAAAGACACATTTAAACTGTCCAAGGCAGTAAGTGACAAAATAAAATCAAAAAGTGGCATAAAATCAATTAGATTAATTAAGGCAATAAAACCATTTACACTCTATGTACATGTTTATATAGATGATTATAATTCTTCTGAATTTGAAAGTGTTTTAAAATCCTTTGAACAAGAATTTGAATCAGAATACGTGTTAGAGGACATCAAGATGTATGATAATGAGGCTACTTCTTTTGTTGTAACTTATTTAGATGGTGATAAAGTATTGAAAGAAAGACAGTTATCGAACAAATCGTTAGAAAAGAAATGGCAGGATTTTTACTGGCAAACCGATTAAGTAGAAGTTATGGATATCAACTCATTCTCGATAACGGCAATAATACCATTCGACTAATTGATAAAATGAGTCAATATTAGATGATGCCATATTATTCTGGAGGATGATATGAAAAGGGTAAAGTGGTTCTTTTATAGTCTACTCGTAGTGGTTTTACTATTGGTGTTAACCAATAGATCCTTTTATCAAGAAGGAAATCCATTGCCTTTAATTATTGGTATTGTGCAATTGGAGTTATCAGATGACAAAATGGTACGTTTAGATTATGATGATAAAATCAGTTATATAATAAAAAAGGACACTTTTGACTCGGAATTCAACCTTATCAGTCAGTCTTTAGATGAGTATATAAAACTTAAAGTTTCACAAGGCTGGGTGTTTAATGAGACAATTGGTTCAGGATTGATATTTGAGTCTGAAGGATGTTTAATGACGACAGAAACTAAGATGTACTCAAAATATTATATGATAATTAATGAACCAGTAGAAGTTAATTGAAATGGGGACGACCGATGGTTTTTTAAAAGAAATTTATGTGGCTTTTATATTCATAATATTAGAAGGAGTTTCACTTGTTATGGTAAAATAGCCTGATTATACAACATTCTTTGCCATCTGGGCATTTCCAATACTAATTATTTTTCTTGATGGCATTTTTGGTTTAGGATCTGTAAGAAGATCTAGTCGGAGTTCGTCTTTTGTTGGTGCAAAAGCAGAGCAAATATACAGAACAAAACAAGGTGAAAAAAAAATAGATAAGCCTTCATTGAAAATTATCCTTTCTTTTCTTGTGTTATTTATGATGAATTGTATTGGTTCAATCATTGCATTTGAAATGAACATATGATGTCCAAAAATGTTTTGGAAATAAAATAACGACAATTGAAATGTCGTTATTTTGTGTGATATTTTATATAGGATTCAAAATCAGCTACATCTAAAGGTTTGGAATAATAATATCCTTGAATCATATGACAGTTGATAGCAGATAAAAAGCTAACTTGATTATCATGTTCAACACCTTTAGCAATGATATCCATATCCAATTCTTGTGAGAGGCTCACCAAGGATTTAATAACAGCTTCGTCTTTCTTGTTGTTATAAATACCATCAATAAAATCTTTATCAATTTTCAATTGATTGACAGGGTGTGCTCTGATGTATTCTAGAGAAGCGTACTCGACGTTAAAATTATCAATACATAATCCGAATCCCAGTTCTATTAAGTGATCAAGTGAAAGTTTTACTTGCTTGTCAAGGGAAACCAAAGTGTTCTCGGATATTTCGAAAGTGACTAAACTTGGGAATATACTATATAAATCCATCATACTTTCTATTTGATTTATAAAATCGATTCTTTGAAGGTGCTGAATAGATAAATTAACTGAAATAGGTATTCGGAAATTAATTTGAGTTTCCCAAAGATGCATTTGTTGGAAGACCTCAGAAATAATCCATTTTTCAATTTCTACAATGAGGCCTGTTTCCTCAGCAATAATCAAATAGTCCCTTGGTAATACAACGACATGATTGGGATGTTGCCACCGTAACAATGCTTCGGCGCCGATAATCTTGTTATTTCTTGAATCTACATGAGGTTGGTAATAGATACGGAATTGTTTTTCCTCTATTGCTGTTTTCAATTCTTTAACAAGTCTCTGTTTGATATCAATATCATCGTTCATATTGTGATTAAAAGTTGTACATGCCCTTTTACCAGTACTCTTGGAAAAATACATGGCAATATTTGCAAACTGTGTAAGCTCCTCAGGTTTACTACTATGTTCAGGATATAGAGAAATGCCAATACTAATGGTGATCGCAATGGATTTCCCATCTATTGAGATAGGTGATCTAAAACTGTCTTGTATGCGTGTTACAATTTGGTCTAAATAATCATATGATTCTAAGTGTGTCAGAAGCATGATAAATTCATCATCAGCTTGCCTTACAAGAAAATCATAATGTCTCATAATAGTTTTTAGACGATTGGCGATTTCTATCAAAACCTTATCACCGGTCTCATTACCTAAAGAATTGTTAATGAGAGTGAAATCATCTAGGTCCACACATAAAACTGCAAACTTAGAGCGGTGTTCAGAAGCATCTCTTATTATCTCATTCATTTTATTGTATAAACCGTTCATACTTGGAATATCTGATAAATGTCTATAACTCTCTACTCGTTTCATATTAGATCCTTTTTTATAGTTGTGTAATCAATAATCATACTTTAAACTTTGCATTTAGATTAATACCCATAATTTTCATATAAAATCATTGAAGTCGGCTAAAATCTTATCGCTTTTTTTGGATAATCAAAACCCTTGTGAAACTGTTAAGATTTAGATTAATGCCTATTTGTTACATCATACAAATATTAGAGTGGAATTGGTTGATATTTTTTGTATTAATATGATATGGTTAATGTGAAAATGTTAAATTAACTTGAGTTTAAAAGAATGTCGAGATCTTATTAGAAACCAATAAAGGAGAAATTATGAATTATCAATATGTTTTATTTGACTTAGATGGTACATTAACAGATCCCAAGATAGGTATAACAAAATCTGTAGCATACGCTTTAAAGAAGATGAAAGATTGGACCCTTGATATAAACGATTTGACTAAATTTATAGGTCCGCCTTTAAATGAATCCTTTACGGAGTTTTATGGTTTTACTTTAACAGAATCCAACCAAGCCATCGAGTTGTTTAGAGAATATTTTAAGGAAAATGGCATCTATGAAAATGAACTTTATCCAGGCATAAAAGATCTTTTAAAGAGTCTGAAGGACTCTGGGAAAGTTTTAGCCGTAGCGACATCAAAACCGACAGTGTTTGCAGAAAAAGTAATTGAGTATTTTGAGTTGCAAGAGTATTTTGAATGTGTTGTTGGCAGCAATCTTGATGGTAGCAGGACCAAGAAGAAAGATGTTATTGAAACGGTTCTAGAAGTATTGAAGATTGATAGCAAAGAGGCAATTATGATTGGAGACAGAGAACATGATATTCATGGAGCAAAGGCAATGTTAATGCCTTCTATTGGAGTGACATACGGTTACTCTATTGGTAATGAGCTAAGTGATGCTGGTGCTGAGTATATTGTGGACAGTGTCTTGGAATTAAAGAATCTTTTATTATAATGGTAATGAATAAAAACGAAGTTGATGAAGCGAGTATTGTTTAAGAAGTTTTTATACAGTGCTCACTTTTTTCTGTTTATCAATAAGATCTATAACATTATAAGAATAAAATTATTTTAAATCCTTAAGGTAATTTTATTTATCAGTTGAATTTATTTACAATTATATGATATGGTTTACATGATTTATATGTATGAAAGAGTGTAAATTTATAACTTTATCAAGAAGGAGATTGAATGAATTACATAGACCTATATAAAATTCAATTGGGCCAAGATAAACAGGAAATAGAAAAATATTACGAAACAGATATTTATAATGAATACTGTGGATTAAACTGTTTTTTGAATAATTTTGAACGTACCAATTTATCCATTAGAAATGCTATAGAAGATGTAATTTCAAACTTGGTTGAAGAAGAAAGTCATATAGAAGACTGTGTGAAACTTATTAAAAATACGATTAATGAATTTGAAAAATCAGGTCATCCGTTGTTTTCAACTTATGATTTTGATGGTGTTTTATTTTTGATCGGTGATATGACTGTTGATTCTCAAGGGATAATGATAGAAGATAAATCTTATATGGTTGTGGACCTTGCCGCTTATCTAAGTGCAAAAGACAAGTATAATCCCATATCGTTTGTGGTACATGAGGTTGTACATCCCATTCATTATAAATATAATCCAGATATGTACTTTAGGCATTACAAGAATTACAAAGAGGTTGTGCTAAAAAGAATGCTCATTGAGGGGATGGCCACATATTTAACCAAACACTTTACAGATGAAAGTGATGCAGATATATTTTGGTTGGGATACTTAGATGAAATAGGTATAAAAAACTGGATTAACTATGCAACAGATAAAAAAGAAAGCTTGAGTAAAAAAATCAAAAAGTTAATTGAAAATGATGAGTTAGAATCAGAGTATGGCTATTTGTTATTTAGTATTACGGATCCAGAAAAACTTTGGAAAGGTAGATTGGCTTATTATTATGGATATGACATTATTAAAAGTATTCATAAAGTAAAATCCATTGATGAAATATTAAGTATGCAATTAGAGGATTTCTTTCCCCATATTTTGAATTATTTTAATATAGAACTCTAATTATATATGGCAATATGAATGATGCCATTATTTTGAGGAAGTGTTTATTGAAGGAGGTACTATGAACTTACTAAAAATAAATGATTTTGATGAAAAACAGATTAGCGACATATTTAATTTAACAGATATGCTTCAGAAGCAAAATAAGCAAATCCTTAAAGGAAAAACTTTGGTTTTATTTTTCCCTGAATCAAGTATTAGAACAAGAATCACATTTGAAAAAGGAATCACTGATTTAGGGGGAACATGTATACTGTTTCCACCTACTACTCTGGATAAGAGGGAATCATTAGAAGATGTCATAAAATATATAGAAAACTGGGCTGATGCAGTTATTGTTAGACATTCTGATTATAGAAAAATTGAAGAACTCTCTATTCATTCTAGTATTCCAGTTATCAATGCTATGAGTTCTATAAATCATCCCTGTGAAATTCTCTCTGATCTCTATTCAATCAGTCGTGAAATACCTGATTATAGAGGCTTAACGTATACTTTTGTAGGGGAACTAGGCAATATATCCAACTCGTGGAGAATCGCTTCTGAAGTCCTGAAATTTCGTTTAAATCATGTTTGTGTTAAAGGGAATGAGATTAAATTAGATGATGAATATTATAGATTTACAACGGATTTGGAAAAGGTGTTACAGTCAAGTGATGTCATTCTAACGGATCCGTTATCAAAAGAACTCAAAACGGACGAGTATATTAATAAGTACCAAATCACTTTGGAAAGAATGAAACTAACCAAGCCAAATGCATTATTAAATCCTTGTCCACCATTTTATAGAGGTGAAGAAGTTAGTGCTGATGTGATTGATTCTGATTACTTTGTAGGTCATAACTTTAAAAAGAACCTATTATCTGTTCAACAAGCTATCATTTTATATTGTTTAGGATTATCGATATAGTAGGTTGTCTGAAAAGAACATGAAGTTAATAGAATGTTAAAAATATTATGAGGTGATTTATGAATTTATATAAATGGTGCGGTATTGACAATAAGTATTTGGATGTTATAGAGGTCAAAAAAGGTGATGATGTCACTTTTGGATGTTACGGCGGTGCAACTGCTTCTGGACAGTATACGAATGAAGATGGTTATTTTGTTATAGCAAAGGATAAAGAATTTGTATGTGCAGTATTACTAGATGCTCATGCAACAGATGAAAGTGTTGGTTTAGTTTTAGACAGTTTATCAAAAAACGAAAAAGAAATTTCAAATAGAGCCAATTTGTCTTTAAAAGATTCCATGCGGAAAATCCCTGAATTCTTTATGGCTTTAATTCATGATAGTGAGTTTATTGAAAGATCGAAGTCTATAACAGGTGAAACTGCATTTTTAGTTGTTTTTCAGAAAGAAAATTATTTGTGGTGGTTATCTGTAGGTGATAACTCACTTTACTTATTTCATCCTGAATTTGCTGAATTAGGGCAATATAGATTAAACGAAAGGATATTTTATCAATGGATCGGTCAAAAAAATTCGATTGATCTTGAAATACCATGTTTTGTTCAAGGGACTATTGAGTTTAGAAAAGGGAAACATACGATTTTAATGTTAACAGATGGTGTTTTAGAAGTTGGTGATAGACCGTTTGAAGACTCCAAAAAATTATTTGACTTATATCAAGGTGATCATGAAACGGCAACCAAAGATGTATTAGGAGTTGTTAAGAACGCTCAAGGAAGAGATAGTTGTACCATTATCAGCTGGGATGTAGTGAATGAGAAAGAGGGATTAAGACCGACGGTTATCAATAAAAGATGACTTAGGGAATAACTTTATAGGAGACTAAAATGAAGAATAGTCATATAAGGATTTACAGTGTATTAATCATAACTATAGTCATATTATTGTTAGTGATTGTATCTGAAGAACTTGAATTAAATGACCAAAGTGAATTGTCTCAGCAATTGGAAAACAATATGAATAATACTATTGTAGAACTCAAAGAAGATATCGATGCGCTTCAAAGTGAAAAGCAATTATTGGATGAATTACTGGAAATATCTGATGAAGACAATAGGTTACATGAAGCTGTAGTTAAAAGATTGGTAAATGAGCTTGATATCGCACATGAGACGATTGAGAAACTGACAATTGTTGATTACACAACTATTCATAAGTTGGAAACTCAAGGGATATTGGATTATAAAACGATTGAAATGGATTTAGCCAATAAACCGGAGATGATAGGATTTGATGGTGTTTTAGGTGGGACAATGTTCTTTTGGTCAATTCATCTGTTAAATGATCAATGGGTTTATGCTGAATTTGAAGATGGTCATATAGATGGTGCTGGTATTTATGAATTTTCTATTGAGGATGATGGCACAATTTATTGGAAGAGCATCGATGAAAAACTTTATGAGTAAAGTGCTTGTAGTTTCAAATAAAACTATGAAATACTCAGTTGTTCTGTAAATGTAATAGTTATTAAGTTTTTATTGATTATAAGATAGAGTCCCTGTAGATGCTAGAAAAGAATATGCTCATATGATACAATCAATGTGGTTGAAATGCTGAGTAAATACTCAGCATTTGTTATTGCTAGCTTATGGTGCTACATGTCAAGAAGGAGAATTTTATGAACAAACGAATGAGCAAAAAAATAATACTGTTACTTGCAGTAATATTTATACTATCAATGACTGTTGGGTGCAGTAAAGAAGTTAAAACAGAGTTATCCCCAGCAGAACATGTTACAGAATCTATTACAAATACGTTCAATAAAGGGAGTTTTGATCTATCTGCTGATATGAATTTTAACTTGAATTATGATGAATTATCAAAAGAATTTGGTGCTGAGGAGATCAGTAAAGAATTATTTGAACTGATTAATAATGCTTCATTAAGCGTTGACTACAAGTTGAAAACCGATAAAAAAGCCAGATCATTTGACTATTTTATTGATTATGATATCAATTACAAGTCGATGCCGTTATTATCTATGGAAATGATTTTAAACAATGATGAGTTTGGTTTCGGATTAACTAATTTCTATGATAAGTACTTTGTTGTAGATTTTGAAGCGATCATGACCCAAATCACTAAAGAAGAGGGATTGGAAAATCTAGCTAAAGTTGATTTTGAACCTTATATGGCAATTCTTATGAATACTGAATCGGAGGCTTACAAAACGGTATACGAAAGTACTCGATATACAGATATTGTTACTTCTCATTTAGAATCTAGATTAAACGAAGGTATTAGTGAGGAAATTACATATAAAATTGGTGAAGAGGAATTTTCCGAAAAAGCTTTAACATATGTCTATGATTTTGATTTTGAATCTTATTTTAACTTACTTGCCGATATTGTGAAAGAAGCAAAAACTGATGACGAGTTAAAAGCATATGCAAAAGAACTTTTGAATGAATTGTTGGATAAGTTTATTGAAACAAAAGATTATGTATTATTTGAAATGACAGAAGAAGAAGTTCTTATGACAAAGGAAATGTTAGAGAATGAATTTGATGTTTACTATGATGAACTAATTTCTGTTTATGAAGAAGCCTTTACCGAAATTCAAAATGAAATGGATTACCTTGGAGAAGACGGTGAGATGGTTATGGATATTTATGATAACCTGGAAATCAGCATCTCAATAAACAAAGATGGATTGATTAGAAAATGTAATATGTCGTTGGATTATAACGGTGTTGGATTCAATGCTGAATATATAGTAAATGCAATTGGCGATGAAGTTGTTATTGAATCAAAAGCTGCTCAATACGTTGATGTTTTAAAGTTTATTAACTTCGAAAACACATCTGAAATTAACAATGTAGAAGAGTTTGCGACAATTATCAAGGAATTCTTACTAAGTGCTATTGATGAGTTGTCTGAGGGTGAAGCCTATACAACTTTATACGAAGACTTAAAGCCATTTGAAGAAGAATTGGGATTAGAAATATCTACAATCAAAATGTCTCTGGGGATGGGAAAAGCTTATATAGAGAATCTTGAGACCGATGCCATAGTAACAATGATAGAGGAAAACTTATACAATCAATATGATGATTATGATTATGATTATGATTATGATTATGATGATACAACAGAGTTAGCACCTTTAGATTCGGTTGCTTTTATCGCTTATAAGCCAATTGAAATATCAGAAGTAAATGCAGCGGTATGGGAGTCTATTGAAACTTATGCACAAAGTTTTACAGTTGAGTCTGAATATATCTTGTCTTCAGATGCTACTGCATATACTGATTTTGAACAAGTAATTATGTCAGGAACAGATATTATCTTTGTACAAGGATCGGAGTTTGATTCTGTTGTATCTGAGTTAGCGGAAATTTATACAATGGTTCAATTTGTTTGTTTAGACAGTTATCCAGACTATTATGGAGAAAATGTCATTCTTATTGATTACTATAATGAAGAGACCGCATATGTCGCAGGTGCAATAGCAGCACATACTACTGAATCAAATAAAATTGCTTTTGTAGGCGGTGTTGAAGATATTGAGACAAAGAATTATGAAATTGCTTTCAAAGACGGTGTGGCATCTGTAGATTCTGAGTTAGTTGTCTATTCTCAATATGCCGAATCAATTGCAAATTATGACTTAGGTAAAGAGATTGCTGATTCGATCAGTGAGCAGGGTATTGATGTTGTGTATCATGCTGCTGATCAAGTGGGGCATGCAATCATAGATGCGTCGGTAAATTACAACTATAAGGTAATTGGAAACAACACTTCATACGGTAATGATTTGCCTACTTATTTGACAGCGACTATGAGAGATTATGCATATATCATAGGAAATATCATGGATGATTACAACACAGGCTATATCAGTGCATACTATGCTTATGGAGCATCTGATGCTCTGTACATCCCACTTGGAAATCTGTCGGCTGATGTTATAACACTAAAAGATGCTTTAATTGAACAGATTTCGACAGGAGAATTATATATACCGACTTACTATGGCGAAGATTAATAAATGAAAGAGGCTTTTAACGAGCTTCTTTTTTTTTATTACCAACTTGCAATTTAATAAAAAAAAGATTATCATCTTTGAGACGGGAAAACTTAATTGATTAAGGACTGATATGATTAAAATAAAAGCAACAGAAAACTTTGCTGGGGTAGAAATATCCGGTGAATACAATGATTTTGATAACTTATATGAAACACTGCATAAAATGACAGGCACAGAAGGGGAATACCCTTTTTACAAAGCTTCTATTATTAGAGTTTATAATTTTTGTTATGAATTAAGACATGCTATGATGGGAGACCGTGAATACATAAATGAGGACAATGGCGTATATGATCATACATTTAATACGCATCAAATCATTTTACCTAAAGTTAATGTTCATTTAAAAATTAAGATCCTTTTTCCTGAACTAATATTTTTAGTGATGGCTTTAAATGATTTATTAGATAAATATGCAATGAAAATATCAAAGGAAAAGTTTTCTGTTTATGAAAGCAAAGAATGTTTGATGGATGCTAATATTGCAACGATAAGACTATTTCAGGGTAGAGTCATGTTATGTATTAAGGAACTTGTTTCTGATAACCTGTACTCGAGAATAATCAAACAAGTGACTTATAAGTATCATACTTTCTACATGTACCATCATCAGTATATTGATTTATTAAATATAAAACACATAAAAATGACTGCAGAAAAAAGACAGAAAAACATATCAATTATCGTTAAACGATTGTATGAGAAAAATGATGAATATGAAAGTTTGTCTATGCAACTAGAAGATGCATCTATAGAATTCAATTGTGATCCGTCTGACCTTAGATTTGTAGAAGAATATCCTGAAAATATAGAATGGTAAACGGATAAAGAATATTAGATGTCTCTATTTTCCTTATTAAGAAACAAAAATTCATATGAGATTAATTGTTTGTTATGAGTAGTTTAATTTTTTCTTAACATTTACATGTGATTTTATTGATATGATGTAAGAAGTGATTGAAACGGAGGTTATATGAATTTAGATACAGCAACGGGATGGGGATTTTTAGGATTCTTCTTAAGCACTTATTTACTAATTATTATTGGGTGGGCAGTCATTGGCATTATTGCACACTGGAAGCTATTTGAAAAAGCTGATGTAGAGGGGTGGAAAGCTATTATTCCCATTCTAAACTTTTGGGAAATGATAAAAATTGCAGGTTTAAACCCTGTCATGATTCTACTATGCCTTATTCCAGGTATTAATGTTTTATTTGGGATATACTTGGCTTATAAATTTGTAGAAAGTTTTGGATTTGGTTTCGGAGGTTTTTTACTTTATGTTATATTTGCACCAATCATGATGCTTTATATGGGATTCAGTTCAGAGGTAAGATACACAGGCACTTATTATAATTATTAATTATCAAACAATCACTTAAAAAGCTATTTCATAGCTTTTTTTTGTTGTTTGTGAGATGATTAATGATGGAGGTGTTGTATGACATACATTAAAGAAATAGCATATTATAAAGACGATAGAAGCGAAGTACCAAATCGGGACCTAGCAAAAAAACTGGCGAATGACAATAATAAAGAAGGTCTAGATGAAATATCAAATTATCTAATGGATAAAAATAAGTCGATTGCAAGTGATTGTCTTAAAGTGCTATATGAGGCAAGTTATATCAATCCAGCTTTGATAGTGGATTATTTTGATACGTTTAAAACCTTGTTAAATAGTAAAAACAACCGTATGGTATGGGGAGCAATGATTGCCATTTCTAGTATAGCCACAGTTGGCCCAGAAAAAGTGTATGAGATTAGAAATCTTATTTTAAATAAAATTGAAAAGGGTACAGTGATAACAAATGTCCACGGTGTCTACGCCATTATTCATATGGCTGCTTATGATGTTTATTATCCAGAACTGAAAGAAACCCTGTTTGAGCTTCAAAAAAAATGTAGACCAGTTGATTTTGCCAAACGTGCGGAATCAATGAAGGCTGTTATTCGATTAGAAGATAGAGAGTCTTTTGTTTCCTTACTTGAAAGCAGGAAATCTGAACTATCAAAAGCTGCTCAAAAGAGGGTACAGAAAGTTGTAAAAAGTCTAACATAAGTAGATGATTTTTTAGAAAAATAGTGAGAAGTAAGGTATACTATATGAGTAGGTTTAGAAGAATATAAAGGAAATAGTAAATGTCAATTGAAATTATGAACGCAATAAAAAGAGACCATCAGATTAAAAAATTCTCCGCATACGGTTTTCTAAAAAATTTAAAATTCTTTGAACCATATCTTGTACTTTTTTTATTAGGGAATGGTTTAAATTTTTTTCAAATTGGTATTTTATATGCCATAAGAGAAGGAATCACCTATATATTTGAAGTGCCGTCAGGATTTATTGCTGATTACTTTGGTAGAAAAAAAGAACTGTATTTATGTTTTAGTTTCTATATCATCAGTTTTATCTTCTTCTTTATGATTGGTCCGTTTTGGATAGCAGTGATTGCAATGAGTTTCTTTGGCTTAGGAGAAGCTTTTAGATCAGGTACACATAAAGCTATGATTTATACCTATTTAGAAGAAAAAGGTTGGCAAGGACACAAGGCGTTTGTCTATGGAAGAACTAGATCATTTTCTCTAATTGGATCGGCTATTAGTTCTATGCTGGCAATTATACTGATCTTAAATGTTCCCAGTTCCAGATATATATTCTTAGCATCCATTTTACCATATATTTTGGATCTGCTCTTGATTATGTCCTATCCAGATAGCCTCAATGGTGACCGAATTCAGGTAGAAGGTCATGTGCTGAAGGTGATGAAGGATCATCTGATAGGTATATTAAAACAACCTATGCTCAGAAAAATTCTTTTAAGCTCAGCTTCATTCGAATCAGTGTTCAAGAGTATCAAAGATTATATTCAGCCAATACTTGAAATGATAATTGTATCGTCTGGATTGGTATTGATTTCAACTATGACGCCAGATGAGAACCTTAAAGTTATATTGGGGATGAGTTATGGTATTATCTATATTCTAAGTGCCACAGCAGCAAGAAGAGCTTATCTATTAAAAAAACTAATGAGCTCAACAGAACTGCTGAATGTATTTTATGTACTTTTGGCACTTTGCATGATTAGTTTATTCTTTATAATAAGACTGGAATTCTATATTATAATTATTATTTTGTATTTGGTATTGTATCTTCTTAGGGATATGAGAAAACCAATCTTTGTTGATGTTTGTGATGATTATATGGAAAAACATCAAAGAGCGACTGTTTTGAGTGTAGAGTCGCAACTTCGTGCATTGTTTACAGTAATTTTGGCACCAATAATTGGATTTGTTGCCGATACATTTGGAGTCAGTTATGTGATGTTAAGTATCGGAATCCTATTACTGGCATCGTTTGCATTTTTCAGGATTAAAGAATAACTCTATAGAAAAAAAATAAAAGTGCTCTAGGGCACTTTTAAATTACTTCATTTCTTTTAATTCTTTTATACAATGACTACATACTCTTTTGTTTTTAAAAGTAATTAAGCCTTCCGAATCTCCACAAATATAACATAGTGGATTATAACGTCTTAAAATGATAGTGTCTTCACTTGTAAATATTTCTAAAGCATCTTTAACATCAATGTTCAGTGTTCTTCTTAACTCGATAGGAATAACAACACGACCTAATTCATCTACTTTTCTCACAATTCCAGTTGATTTCATAATACTCCTTCCGTTAGTAAATAATGTAATATCACCTTTATTGTATACTAAATAGTTTGACTTGTAAAATGAAAAAACAAAAAAATCTTTATTTTTCATAATTTATTTTAATTGTCAAATTTTTCACATTGTGTAAGATCGTATGCTTTAATTTACTTGGCAAAAAAAGAATAAGTATGTATAAGTTCATATAAGTATTTTAGTTATTGGAAATTATTGCTTGGTTGTTTTAATTATTCAAGGGTATTATTTACACAATGGAGGGATATGATGTCTAAAAAAACAAATAAAATGACTGAATCAAATAGTATTTTGTGTCCTTATGATAGCGATTGTCCTATTAAGGATCTATATTATGATGCTATTGCGATAGCTAATTTGGGGATTTTTCAATGGCATTTATCTACTGATCAAGTGATACTTAGTGATGAAGCATTTGCCATAACTGGCATTGATAGAACGACCTTTGATGGTAAAATGAAAACACTTAATGAGCATCATATTCATTTAGAGTCACGCGAGGAGTTTAAAAAAGCTCTGGTGTTAGCCTTAGAAAAGAAAATTATTCGTGATAGTGTATATCGATTAATCCATCCGTCATTATCAGAATGCTGGGTAAAATTTAGAAGTCAATTACATTTTGATCAAGATGGCGATCCTTTAAAAGTATCAGGTGTCTTAATGGATGTAAGTGAAGACTATATCATAAAAAAATCACTAAAAAAAGACTTAGATTTTGTACAGACTTTATTAGAGTTAATACCTAATCCAATTTTTTATAAGGACTATCATGGTCAATATAAGTACTTTAATAGTGCATTTGAAAATTATTTAGGAATTGATAAGGAACATCTATTAGATAAAACGGTATTTGACATAGCCCCAAAACATCTAGCTGAAATATATCATAAAGCAGATAGTGAAATTATAACGAGTAAAAAAGATCAAGTATATGAGACAAAAGTAAAGTATGCCGATGATTCACTACATGATGTTATATTCAGAAAAGGAGTACATAAAAAAGAGGATGGTGAGGTGTTGGGTTTGATTGGCATTATGGAGGATGTGACTGAACAAAGACAGCTAGAAGAGAAACTTCTAATGTTAGACCACGCCAAAGAAGTATTCTTGGAATTGAATAATTGCATTTTGAATTATACAGATGATCGGGAATTCTTAACTCATGCTTTGCTTAAGTTTAAAGAAATATTTAAATTAGCAGAATACTGCATTCTGATAAACATTGAAGATTCAATTGATATACCATATCATAAAGGTCTAATTGTACCTGAAAACCTTGATTATTATTCGTTTGAAATAGTATATGATTGGGCTGTTAAAAGTAGAGTTATGGATAAAATTTTTGTGTTTAATAAAGAGAATATTGAGACTTTCGCATCAAATTCTCCAATAAGAATGATCTTTAGTACGAACAATCTGAATTCGGCTGTTACTATACCTATAACTGTTGAGAATAAAGCAAGATGGATATTCTGTTACGCCTCGAAAGGTGATAAGATCATCTCAAATAATGAGTCGGCAGTGGCGTTGTATATACGTGAACAGATCAATGTAATCTATAAAGTATTTGAGTTGTACAAAAAAATTGTTTTTATGTCTCGCTTTGATGGATTAACAGGTTTGATGAACCGGATGTACTTCGATGAAAATTTACAGAAAAGCATCGATCAAGCCTTAATAGAAAAAACTGCTCTGAAAGTAGTTGTGTTTGATTTGGATAATCTAAAACGTATGAATGATTGTTATGGTCATTTAGCAGGTGATAAACTCATTCAAAGATTTGCGGAGTTGTTAAAAAACTCCTCAGATTACAATCAATATTTTGGTAGAATCGGAGGAGATGAATTTGTTGGTGTTTATCATCAAGTAGATAGTAAGGTACTTGAAACTTATTTGGAAAAAATGAGAGAATCATTTATGGAAAATGAAGCTCAACTGGATTTTGATATTATCGCTGGATTCAGTTATGGTGTGTCGACATATCCGGATTCTGCAACCGATATTAAAGGATTGATCAAAGCTGCGGATAAAAAAATGTATGACTATAAAGAGTTAATGAAAAAGAACTAATGCAATATTGCATCAGTTCTTTTATGTTGATATTTTACAATTTGATAGCAGTAAATGTGCAATGAATCAATACAAAAACACTGAATATTCTAAAAATTTAGAATAAATTACAAAAATATGTTAGTTTTATTGTAGATTGTGGTATAATTCAAATGTAGTGAGGAATCACGATATTTTTTTCGACGTTGCGCAATCGATTGCATTGTTGAAATTACAAGGGTTTGTGATTTAAACAACTTATACAAGGGGGAGAAAATGAAAAAACTTTTAGTACTTTTATTGGTAATGGTATTAGCTCTAACACTCTTTACTGGATGTGGATCATCGGATGAAGATGAATCAGTAGTTATATACCAGAACAAAGTGGAAATCAATGATCAACTGATGGCTTTTGCTGCCAAATATGAAGAGGAAACTGGTGTAAAAGTTACAGTAAAAACTTCTGGTGGAGATTCGCCTTATGCTGAAAACTTAAAAGCTGAATTCCAATCAGATCGTCAACCTGATATTTTTGTTATTGAAGGAATGGGCGGTTACAATACTTGGAAATCTAAGTTGGCAACATTCTCAGGTGATGAGTGGATCGATTTAACTGCATTAGAATTTACTGTAGATGGTAAAATCTATGGTTTCCCAGTAGCTGTTGAAGCTTGGGGTATGGCATACAATGCTGAATTACTTGCTCAAGCGGGTATTGATCCTGCAACATTAACATCTCAAGAGGCTTATAAAGCTGCTTTTGAGAAGATTGATGGTATGAAAGACGAGTTAGGTATTAAATCAGTAGTGGCTATGGCAGCTGGTCCTGATATGAGATGGGTAACTGGACTTCATAACTTTAATGGTTACTTAACAGCAGGTCTGGAATATGGAGATACAACTGTACTTGATAAACTAAATAATGGTGAACCTGATATGGACAGATTAACAGAATATGCTGATTGGGTAGAATTGTTATTCATGTATTCTGATGAAGCGGTATTATTAACAGGTAACTATGATGCACAAGTTGGACAATTTGGAACAGGTCAATCTGTATTTGTTCATCAAGGTAACTGGATTGATCCATGGTTGGATGAGAATGGTGTTGACTTTGAAATGGGTTATGCACCTCATGCTTCAGTTTATGGAGAACACAATTCAATATTCATTGGTGCACCTTCATACTATGTAATCAATAACGAAGGTGAAAATCAAGAAGCTGCTAAGGAATTCTTAAACTATATGGCTACAAATGAAGCTGGTCATAATTATATGGTTAATGAAGCTAAGATGATTCCTGCATTTACAAACGTGACAATTAAGCCAGATGCTCCATTATCAGCAAATGTTACTGAATGGTTGGCAAAAGATGCTAAGTACACTTGGTTACAAAATGATATGCCTGATGGATTTGGTATGGGAACGATTGCACCGTTGTATGAAAGTTTTGCAAAGGGCGATTTAACGAAAGCTGAGTTCATTCAACAATTGGCTGATAAAATCAAAGAATTAAAGTAACCCTAGAGGGAAAGGGTGTGATTTCACACCCTTTATTTTAAATTAAGGGGGAAATATGAATCGTTATAAAAAGGACAGGCTTTACTTTTGGATTTTTTTAGCACCAGCATTGTTGTCTTTTATTGTTGTTGTTATTATTCCATTCTTTATGGGAATTTTTTATTCAATGACAGATTGGACTGCAGTTGCAGGATTAAAACCTAGTTGGGTCGGATTTGAGAATTATAAAGAAATGTTTACTGATCTGGCATTTCAATACTCTTTTATGAGAACCTTTTTATTCACACTATTAAGTGTTCTTTCAATAAACTTTGTGGCATTAACTTTTGCCTTTCTAGTCACAAGAGAAACCAAATTCAAGAATTTTTTTAGAGCAGGATTCTTTATTCCCAATTTAATAGGTGGTTTGGTTTTAGGTTATATTTGGCAATTTATATTTAAAAATGTTGTACCTGCCATAGGTGGCACTCTAGGAATAGAATCATTGGAAAAAATACTTATTCTAGCAGATCCAAACTTGGCGTTAATTGGTTTGATTTTTGCATTTACTTGGCAATATGCCGGCTATATTATGATGATTTATGTAGCAGCTCTTTTAAATGTACCACAGGAATTAATAGAAGCAAGCGAATTAGACGGTGCTGGACCATGGCATAAGTTTTGGAACATTATTGTCCCAATGATTGCTCAAGCGTTTACTATTACATCGTTCTTAACTCTAGTTAATTCATTTAAGCAATACGATATTATACGTGCTTTAACAAATGGCGGACCAACCACTCAGTTTAATGGAGAGGTTGTAAATTCAACAGAGATGTTGGCAGTACATATTTACAATGTCGCGTTTAAATATAACAATATGGCAGAAGGACAAGCAAGGGCAATTATATTCTTCTTGATTCTTTCAGTAGTTGCTATGACGCAAGTTTATGTGAATAAGAAAAGAGAGGTGGAAATGTAATGGGTATTTCTAGAAAGTGGATAGGTATACTGATAACTGTTTTTACTTGTATTCTATTTCTTATTATGATGTTTCCGTTTTTTATTGTTGTTATAAATTCAGCAAAAGCATCTTTGGAGATTATTACTGATCCAATATCGATGCCTGAAAAATGGTCACAATTATTTGAGAACATTAAAATTATATGGGACAAACCGACAATTAGATATGCTTCAAGTGTATTTTCATCAACAGTTATAACGACAGGATCTTTGTTCTTCATTTCCGTATTTTCAGCTATGGCAGCATGGATGCTTGTGAGAACTAAGTCTAAGTTATCAACATTTATATTTTTATTATTCTTAAGTGGATTGATTATACCGTTTCAAGTGGTTATGTTTCCACTCGTTGAATTGTTTAGAAGAATTAGAGAGTTTACTGGTATCCACATGCTCAAAACATATCACGGTATGATCTTAACCTATATTGGTTTCGGTGCTCCAATGGCGGTATTTTTGTTTCATGGTTTCATTAAGTCTATACCAAAAGAATTGGAAGAGGCTGCTACCATAGACGGCTGTAATAAGTTTCAAATATTTTTTAGGATTATAATGCCAATCCTTAAGCCCATTTTTGTAACCGTGATAATTTTAAATGCTATTTGGATTTGGAATGATTTCTTATTACCTTCATTAATACTTGGAGTAGGACAAGAAATTCAAACCATACCACTTGCCATAGCAAACTTTGCAGGTTCGTTTGTCAAGAAGTGGGATTTGATTATGACGGCTGTTCTTATGGCTGCAATACCAATTATTATCGGTTTCTTAATTGGTCAAAAGCATATAATTAAAGGCATGGTATCAGGTTCGATCAAATAAATTATAATAAAAGGGCGAAAGCCCTTTTTTAGGAGATATATGATGGTAGATAAGAATCAATTATTGTTAGATGAAACTTTGTTATCCACAGCAAATGGCTATATTGGTGTGAGAGGTAATTTTGAAGAAGGTTATCCTATAGGAATTAAAACTATTCGCGGAACTTATATTAATGGAGTTTACAGTCTCGTGGATATTATATACGGAGAAAATTGTTATGGGTTCCCACAAAATGGTGAAACCATTATCAATGTATTTGATACTCAAGGCATAACACTTACCATTGATGATGATATGTTTTCTGTATTCGATGGAACAGTTTTGAAGATGGAGCGTCGTTTAGATATAGAGAAAGGAGTGTCTCATAGAGTCATTGAATGGTTATCTCCTAAAGGTCATCATTTGGTGATCGATATTAAGAGAATGACTTCGTTTGTCTATTTGCAGTGTTTTACAATTGACTACAGTGTGACGTCAGTAAACTATGATGGAGAGATATTAATCACTTCTACAGTAAAAGGGAATGTCAATAACTATGTGGATCCGAATGATCCAAGGGTGGGGACGCATCATCAACAGTTTCTGGAGATATCTAAAATCGTTATTAATGACCATATTGTTACAATGGAAGCTACTGTCTCTAGAAGCAATATTAAAATAGGAGTTGATATGTCACATTCGTGTGCGTTTAAATATACTCAGAAAAATGAAACGGTTACTGGAAAAAGAAAATTTGTTGTAAAAAAGGGCGAAACAGTTAAAGTAATAAAATATTGCAGGTTCTATGATAACAGGAGAAGTGAACTTGATATCTCTTTAGATAAATTAATGTCATTTGGAATAGAAGAACTTTATGAAAAGCAAGAAAACTATCTCACTGAATTTTGGAAATTTGGGAAGATTGATATTGAAGGTGAAGAAGCCATTGAAGAAGCACTAAACTATAATACCTATCAATTACTGGCTTCGGCAGGTAAGGATTCACTTAGTAATATAGCAGCAAAAGGATTGAGTGGTGAGGGGTATGAAGGTCATTACTTTTGGGATACAGAGATCTATATGTTACCTTTATTTACATTGACCTCACCGGAAATAGCTAAGAACTTATTGTATTATCGATATAAAACCCTCGACCAGGCAAAGTTAAGAGGTAAAAGTCTTAATCATAATGCAGCAAAATTTCCTTGGAGGACCATATCTGGTGTTGAAAGTTCACCTTATTATCCTGCTGGAACAGCCCAGTATCACATCAATGCAGATATTGCTTATGCAATGATTCAATATTATCTGTTTACAGAGGATCATGAAGCCATGAAAAAGTTTGGATTTGAACTTCTTTTGGAAACTTCAAAATTGTGGTTAGAGACCGGACACTATTATAACAATCAATTTAGATTGGATGCAGTTACAGGTCCTGACGAATATTCAGCACTTGTTAATAATAATTACTATACCAATGCGATGGCAAAATATCATATGCAGTGGACGATTAAAATTTATGAAACACTTATAGCAGATAATCATGAGGATGTTATAAAAGCATTAAAAGAAGCCAGTGATAAGATGTATCTACCATATGACAAATCACTAAACATCGATCTTCAAGATGAACATTTTCTAATGAAAAAACCTTGGGATTTTGAAGAGTCTAAAGATAAACATCCTTTACTGTTGCATTACCATCCCTTAGTGATTTATAGACATCAAGTTCTTAAACAAGCAGACACTGTCCTTGCTCATTTATTATTAGATGATAGACCGTTAGATGTAGTTGAAAATAGTTATGACTTTTATGAACCACTGACAACTCATGATTCGAGTTTATCATATTGTGTTTACGGTATGATCGCATCAAAACTTGGCAGAGTGGAAGAAGCTTATAATTATTTCAAAAAAACAGTAAGACTTGATTTAGATAACTCACACGGCAATACAAAAGATGGCTTGCATGTAGCAAATGCTGGAGGGGCTTTTATGTCTATTCCTTATGGATTTGCAGGTTTGAGAATCAAATCTGATGGTTTGCATTTTAAACCAGTTAAACCAGTAGCTTGGCAATCTTATACATTTAGATTGAATTATAAAAAAAATATTGTTACTGTGAGAGTATCGGATAGAATGACGATAACATCTGAAAAAGAAATCAAAGTCACTATTAACAATAGAGTCTATTACATTTTGGGTGAGAGTTCTATAGAATACTAGAGGGGACACTATGAATAAATATGATCATTTGAAATTAAAATATTTTGAGTTATATGGCCATTTTGGAGCTGGAGATATTCAGTTTAACTCACTTAAACAAGTTATAGAAAACAATATAAATCATTCGAAGTTACGCAGTACAAAAGAACATGACTGGTTTATGAAAGAGGATATGATTGGCATGATGCTTTATGTTGATTTATTTGGTAAGGACTTTAATGGTGTCATTAAGCATATTCCATATTTAAAAGAATTAGGAATTACTTATGTCCATTTGATGCCACTACTGAAATCAAGAGATGGAGAAAATGACGGTGGTTATGCTGTTGAGGACTATTTGAATGTTAATCCAGAGTATGGGAGTTTAGATGACTTTTATAATCTTATAGAATCATTCAATAGAAATGATATTGAGGTTTGTATCGATTATGTATTGAATCATACATCAGATACTCATGAGTGGGCCAAGAAAGCACTTGAAGGTGATGAATTTTATCAGAATATGTATTTGATGTATGACAACAGAGAAATACCAGATCTATATGATCAGACAGTTTCTGAAGTTTTACCAAAGAAATGTCCTGGTAATTTTACTTATGTTGAATCAATAGACAAACATGTTTTTACATCATTTAGTCATTTTCAATGGGATCTCAATTTTAAAAATCCATTTGTTTTTGAAAAAATGGTTGAGACGATGTTGAAGATGGCAAATATGGGGATTGGCATTTTAAGATTAGATGCAATTGCCTTTATGTGGAAAGAAACCAATACAAGCTGTAGAAATCTTGAACATGCCCATATGATTTTACATCTGTTTCACTTAATCAAAGAAATTGCATGTCCATCTGTAACACTTTTAGGAGAGGCAATTGTTGAACCTCATGAAATCATAAAGTATTTTGGTGAAGAGGAAACTGAATGCGGTCTACTTTATAATGCAAATTTTATGGTTGATATATTCAATAGTTTTGCTACAAGAGATGTCAGACTGATGCAATATGATAACACCGTGTTCAAAGTACCAAAAACAGGATGTTTTATGAATTATATTAGATGTCATGACGATATTGGATGGGGTTTTAATGAACCTTTTATCAACAGGATTGGATTTGATAGTTATCATCATAAGCAGTTTTTAATCAATTTCTATAATGGATCGTTTGAGGGTTCATTTGCTACTGGAGAGAACTATCAGTACAATGAGAAAAATCAAGATACGAGAACTAACGGTACATTGGCTTCATTGCTTGGTTTAGAATCTGCTGAACGTTATCAGGATCAAAGAGCAAGAGAAACTGCTTTGTATAGAATAAAACTGGCTCATGCGCTAATATTTGCTCATAGAGGTATTCCACTTATTTATTGTGGTGACGAGCTTGCTACTTTAAATGATCATACTTATTTGAATGACGTACATAAAAAGGATGAAAGTAGATGGCTACACAGACCTATATTTGATTGGGAGAAGGCCAAGAAGAGAAATGACGGAACAACAGATGAAGGTGTCATTTTTCAATTTTTAAAACATTTAATTAAACTTAGAAAATCAGATCCTCTTTTTTCTGGAACTGTAGACGCTAAAGTTATAGATGTTCATAATCAGCAAATCTATGCCTTTATAAAAGAAAAAGATGACCAGCAAGTAATATGTTTATTCAATTTTAGTGAAAATAACCAATACTTTTCTAATAAAACATTGCAAACAGTAAAATCAAAAACGCTAACTGATATGATTACTGGAAAAAACATCTCTTTAGAGAAAGACATACATCTCTATCCGTATGAGTACCTGTGGTTGAAATAACATACATTATATTAAGAATTTACCTCACAAGATTGTGAGGTTTTCTTGACTTTGTGAGTAGTTGCTACTATAATAGCTACTAATAGATTGGAGGCCATATGAAAAAGTTAAACGGACTGAGTGGATTTAAAGCTGCTATACCAATTATGATAGGTTATGTCCCTGTTGCAATGACATTTGGTATATTGGCAAGAAATAACGGATTAACTTACTTGGAGACAGTATCTTTTTCATTGATACTTTATGCAGGAGCCAGTCAATTTATCGGACTAAGTATGATTGCTGCTGGAGCAGGATTTGGAGAAATAGTACTTGCAACATTTTTATTGAATTTCAGACATTTTTTTATGAGTGCATCTCTTATATCAAAACTTCATGATATGTCTAAATATAAAGGCATAATATTAGGTTTTGGTATAACCGATGAAGTCTTTTCTGTTGCTTCCTTTGCTGGGGGACAGTTATCAGAACGCTACTTGTTTAGTTTGGAACTCTTTTCATACTTAAGTTGGATCACTGGAACAGCGGTTGGATTTAGTATGGGTAGCTTTTTACCTAAAACACTTCAGATTGCAATGGGCATTGGTCTATTTGCCTTATTTGCTTCAATATTGGTTCCTGAATTTAAAAAATCCTCAAGGGCTTTGGTGTTGTCAGCTTTAGCTGGAGGTGTAAATAGTGTCATGAATCTTTTGATTAAGTTACCACAGGGGTGGAGTCTTGTTTTAACCATCGTTTTAGTTTCTCTATTTGGTGTTGTTATTTATACCAAAGAAGAGGAGGTTGTATATGAGTAAAATAATGTTACTTATTTTCGGGATGGCGATTGTAACTTATATTCCAAGGGTAATCCCTTTTTTGACTATTTCAGATAAGGAACTACCTAGACCGTTAAGATTGTTTCTAGAATTTGTACCTTATACAGCACTCGGTGCATTATTGATGCCAGGCGTGCTAAAAGCAATACCGAATGAACCGTTGATATCAATTGCCGGACTGTCTTTTGCCTGTTTTTATTCTTGGAAAAAAGGTGGTATGATTATACCAGTAGTTGGTTCAATAATAATTGTATTTATACTGATGCTAATATAGAGTGGAGTGTATTCATTGGAGAACATGATATCTAAAATGAAACAATTGGGAATGACAGAATATGAAGTGAAAACTTATTTGTCCTTGCTAAAACATTATCCTAGCAATGGTTACGGATTAAGTAAGTACTCAGGTGTTCCCAGATCTAGAATTTATGAAATTTTAGAAGGTCTGGAAAGAAAAAAACTGGTATTTACACATAAAGAAGATTCTGCTGTGACTTATTCACCACTTGAACCCAAATTACTGATTTCCAAGTTAAAGGAAAATTTTGATTCTATTATCGATGAAGTAGAAGCAGTAACGACTGCACTGTATTCAAATGATAAAGAAATATATGAACAAAAGACAGTAAAAGGCTATCATGAAATTATTGATTTATGTAAGTTGTTGATTAATGATGCACAATCTCGAATAGCCTTATCCATATGGGATGAAGAACTTTCGGAATTAAAAGACGTTTTAAATGAGTCAAAGGAAAAAGGTATTCTTTTAAGAGGTATACACTTTGGACATAAAAAACCCTTCGATGAGTTGGTGACACATAGAAGAATGGAGCGTTACATTGCTGAAAAACATGAACGTTATATCATTCTTATAATTGATAAGAAACATGTGGTGACTGGAATTGTCTCTCGTGAAGAAGATGCAAGGATTACTTGGTCGAGTGATCCGAGTGATATTGATATTAAGGATGATTTTATTGCTCATGATGTTATGATTAATCAGTATTCAAAATTGATTGCGGATAATGAAAGCTATGAAAAAACATTGGATTTAATTAGAAAAGACTACTACTGTTTTAGTGATGAGGCGTATGAAGTTATTAAAGATGCTTAAAAAGAGTAAACGATATACAGTAAAACTTCTTATTGGGTTTATTGAAGAAAATTATGATTACAATTAATGATAAGAAATTTTGGGCTGGTTTAAATCGCCTTGATTTTAATTATAGAAGAATCTGATGTTGTTATACTTGCCGTACCGTTTGATGGCGGTGTAAGCTTTAGAAACGGGGCAAAAAATGCACCTTATGCCATAAGAAAGATAACTTATACGATTTTACCTACAACAGAACATTTCAAATGTCTAAAATCTCTTAAAGTAAAGGAACTGTACGACATAGAAGGAGCTCAAAGAGATGATTTATTTGAAAATACCCGTAAGGTTGTTTCGAATCTTGTAAAAGAAGGCAAAAGATTTACTGTTATGGTACTGATCATTAGAAAACCATTCCAGTACTTCAAGGTATGAATGATGCAGTTGAGGAAGCGTTTGGCATTATACACATCGATGCACATTTTGAAATGGCAGGAGTAGTATCTAAATTAGATCCTGCATTAACATCTGTTTTTACAGCAGGAAAAATCATAACAGAGTGCTTAGGACACAGGCGACTACAGTAAAAAACCCAAGCTAACCTGGGTTTTCAGTTGTTTGAATTGTGAGAAAAATTATCTATTAATTTCATATCTTTTAAGATATAAATAATATCGTCGATGTCTGTTTTGCATTTGTTTACCGGGATATTTTGAGTATTTGAATATGATTGATATATAGTATCTCTATTATATCCTTTACTGATCAGTAACCAAACTTCTTTCATTGAATCGGTTAATGAGTATATTTCAGAAGTATTTAAATTCCTAATGACAAGTTTATTCGAGTACTGATACCAATTTAAGTGATTTGAAATCTTTAACGTATCCATATATTATAATTGTCTGCTTTCAACAACCACTCGATCAGCTTTCCATCCGTTGTCTAAACCTTCATCACTTGCAAAGCAGAATAAAGAACTGCCTAATAAAAGAGCTGTAAAGAATATTGCGATTATTTTTTTAGATAATTTAAACATATGATGCCTCCTCGAATTTTTTGTTTACAGTTGTTATTTCATTTATAATATTACAATGATATAATTCATGTATCAATAGACATATATGTCTATAGGGGGTTTTATGGAAAATTATGTCGGCACCATTATAAAAAACATACGTCAAAGCAAAGGTGTCACTCAGAAGGAATTGGCTCATAAAATGTGTTCAGTAAGACAGTTGTCCAGGATTGAAATGAATATTTCTAGCCCGACATCCTATCTGATTTCAGAAATCTCATCAAGATTGGGTAATGATCTGTTAGATTATTTGCCTTATACAGATGATCCTAATGCATACCATGTCAAAAATGAGATTGATAGAATTATGAAATTTTATCATCAGGACAAGTATGATTTAGTTTTAGAGATGTTGGAAAATTCACCTGATATCAACCTAGCTTCAAGTAAGTATGCAAAACAAGAAATCGCATGGTTGTATGGTGCTATTAGCAATTATGTAGATATTTCCTTTAAAATTGATGAAGGCTATTACATTAAATTGCTTTTGGATGTTTATGCCTTTGATACTCTAGATGAAATATTTACTGTGCCTTTAAGAGCGGTAGACTATAGAATTTTAAATTCATTAATTGTATTGTATCTCAAAGAGGGTAATTTTGATTATGGCGAACTTCTGATGATCAAAGCCATTGAAAATATTGAGAAAACGCATAACAATATTAGAGAGATGTCTTATTTACGGTTTATATATAATCTTTCCAGACTATATTTAACTATGAAAAAATATCAAATGGCTTTACACTACTCAAAAAAAGGTTTGGATTATTGTTTGAATAGTGGGACCTTGTCTTACTTATCCGATTTGTCTAATATACATGGAAGGGCACTTTACGAGTTGGGAGATAAGGAAAACTACGGAAAATTTTTAGAGACTTATATCACATTGAGTAGAATCATTGATCCAAGTTTTAAGTATGAAGAAACGATAGTAAGGTTGAAAGAAAAGTATGATATACAATAAGAAAATAAAGACAACTAAGGGTTGTCTTTTTACATGTTTAAAAAAAAGCGAAAATAGCTTATAATATATTGAGACACAAAACTTAAGGAGAATTATGGAATTTAAGAATTTAAACATATCCGAGTCAATTTTAAAAGCGATAGACGAACTCGGATTTAAAGAGGCAACAACGGTACAAAGTTTTTCGATACCTGAAATTATGGCAAAGAAAGACTTAATTGTAATGGCAAAAACAGGTAGTGGAAAGACAGGTGCATTTTCATTACCGATTATTGAAGGTATAGATCATTCTTTAAAATCTGCACAAGCTCTGATTATCACGCCAACAAGAGAACTAGCTGTACAGGTTAATAAGGATATTAGTAGTTTTATAAAATATACACCGGTTAAGACGACTACAGTTTATGGTGGTCATAACATGAGCGTTGAAGAAAAACACTTAAAAGAGGGCGCACAAATAGTTACAGGTACACCAGGTCGTGTGATCCATCATCTGAAAAACAGGAAACTTGAGACAAAGAATATTAAATATTTAGTATTAGACGAAGCGGATCGTATGCTTGATATGGGTTTTATTGATCAGATGTATACTATTATTAAAGCATTGCCAAAAGATAGAGTAACGCTTTTGTTTTCTGCTACAATGCCAGATGAAATTCAGAAAATCTGTAAAAGCTACATGAAAGAACCTGTTACGATTGAAATTGATTCTGATACTAAAACTGTAGATTCGATTAAGCAAGAGTACATTAGAGTTGAACGTAATGAGAAAAGAACTCAATTATCAAATATTATATGTTCTGAACAACCAAATAGTTGTATGATCTTTTGTAATACTAGAGTTGAAGTTGATAAAGTGGAAAATTATCTGAATAGAAAAGGATTTGTTTCTGAGGCAATCCACGGGGCTAATACTCAAAGTAGAAGAATGCGTACAATTGAGGAGTTTAAGAATGGAGATATTCAAATTTTAGTTGCTACTGATGTGGCGGCTAGAGGCATTCACATTGATGATATGTCATTGGTTATAAATTATGATGTTCCAGTCGAAAAAGATAGTTATATTCACAGAATTGGTAGAACTGGTCGAGCTGGAAATGGTGGTAAGGCTATCACTCTGGTTACGAGTGATGATATTTATGCTTTGTATGAGATTGAAGAACACGCTGGTGCAATGATAGAAGAAGTAGATTTTCCTAGTGATGAAGACATTGAAGAAGGTAAAATAATTCTGAATAGTATTTGGGCAGAAAAGAAGGCTAAAAGAAAGCCGAGAGTTGAGCAGAGACCTAAATCAGCTCATAAGCCAAAAGGGCCACATAAATCTACTAGTCAACATAAACCAAAAGGACATTCAACTAGAAAGCCTCAAGGGAAGTCTCATGGAAAACCTGAACGTAGAGAACATCCCAAAATGCATAAAAAACCAGTTCAACAACAGATTGAAAAAGCTTATGTTAATAAAGAAGTTAAAAAGCAAAATCATCCAGTACAAAAGAAACCAATTGAACCGGTTAAGCCAATTGTGAAACCCGTTTCAAATGAAGTAAAGGCTCAACCAAAAAAGAAGAAGAAATTCAGTTTAAGAAATTTATTTAAGAAAAAATAGTAAAAAAGTTTGCAATTAAGTTGCAAACTTTTTTTGTCTTTACGACATATTTCATGTATTAGTGATAATAGTTGCAATATTTCTTTCATAATTCTGTTTATAATAAAAAAACTGATACGCCTTGAAAATAGAAGGTTTCAGCGTTTTGTAATTGGGAATAAGTAAAAAAAGGAAAGCGTTTTCAGAATATTCATGCTATTACAAGGCGATTTCTAATGATATAATTATCACTATGCACAAAGAAATATGAAGATAGTATTTAAAAAAATGAAATTGGAGGTCCTATGGATTTAAGAAAAAAACTGGGTATAGACTATGGTGATATCAATCCCAATACATCAAGCGAAGATAGAATAAAATACTTGAATATTAAATTAGCATCTCAAGGATTACCAATTTATAATTCGGATGATCCAACTGCAGAAAACTCGTACTTTATTGAATTGTTTGATGGCTTAATCAAAGATTATCAAGAAAAAACGAGAATGATGAACAAACACGATATTGGCATAAACAAAAGAATAAATACTTTCCTTAATCACTATTTTGAAGATGAAAATCTTTACGTGATTGATCAGACTCTTAATTTAGATCATTATGGTCTGGCAAGAGAATTATCATTGCCTCCTAATGGAGATGAGTTTTCAACCGAGTACATCAACAGCTATAGAATAAAACAAGGGATTCTTCATAATCCTAGAAATGATAGAAGAACAACGAAAGGTTCTTTTCATATTGTTGAAGGAGGTTTAAAGATACCAAGTGATAAGAAAAGTGTACCAAAAGAAACCTTTGTTGCACTTTATAAGGCAGCTTGTCAACCACCGGAATCTTTAAAAGTATTGCCTTTTACAGCCAATGAAGATGTTCCGGCAAAGACATTTGTATCTTTACAAGTAAAGCCGATTGTTTCACCTGAAGTACCTGGTGTCATGGATGAAAAAACAATGGAAGTTCAGTTTATAGTACCTGGAAGCCTTGTATCAAATCTCGATTTTGTGGAATCTGTTTTTGGTAACGCTGGGGACCCAAGTTTACACCTAAATGATTCTGGTATTGATTTGAAAAACTGGTCTGGACATACAGGGTATGTTGTTTTAGCACCTCATTTGCCTAAACTTAAGAAAATCGATCTGAATCTACCACACTATGAGGATGCGACTGAATTACAACGAAGAGATGGTATGTGTTATAAGGATGAAGCTGAGTTGTATAATGAAGGGATACCATTTAAACTCACTTGTCGTGATGCTTCAGGAGTTGCAATCACACTAATTGGTGATAATTATTTTGGTTATTCAAAAAAGGAAATCAAAACTCAATTAAGTTTTGCATCAAATTTATATGGTAATGTAGAAGAAGAACATGCTGGTGGTACAATAGCTTTCCCAAGAATAAATTTAGGTGAGTATTTTGTTGCTGATGATAGTGAGACATTAAAAGGTTATAGTTTTGAAGAGATTAAAAAGAATTATCATGATATCATGATTTTGAAACCAGATAATTATGGGGTGGACAAAGTCAATAAAAACATCATCTACTTACCTGAAAATATTGAAATTAATTTGCATAAAACAACAATTAAATGGAACTATGAAGGCACTTTACGAACATTGAAGTTACTTCCACTTCATACTTACATATTGCCTAATGGTGATAAAATACATATGGAGAAACATCCCGCTGCACCTGCTTGGAAACTTGTGGGTACCGAGTCAGAAGGTACTTTCTGTCATAAGCCCTGTACTGTATCAGGTGGCGGAAAGTCAGAAATTTCTAAATCTTTGAGCAACTCGATAATTTACGGTAATTACTATATTTATGATTTGGAAAAAGATTTAGATTTTGTGGAAGACATTTTGAAATATGATTATAGAAAAAGATGGTTGAGTGAACCCAATCGTACAAAACCTTCTAGGAGGATTTTGTCGAGTGATAGAACATTAGGTTCAGTCATAAAACTTCTGACACCTTCAAAAGCGTACACAAAGGAATTTAATGACTATTTGGAATCCATTCCAAACTATGTAAAAGCACTGGTATTTATGGTAAAAAGATTTTATCAGGACTCTTGGCAAGGAGAATGGCGTAAACATTTCACTGTTGACTTGATTAACGGCAAGCCAGGACATGAGATAAACTTCAACAGTAGGAAAATCAGACCAAGTTATTTACGAGTTGGATTCTCAGAAGATCAATCATGGCGCGTTTTTAAATTGAGAATGGACTTTATGCCATCTGAAAAAATTCAAAAGGAAGATGATATTTCATCATCGATTTTATTGCCAGCCAATCAATTGGAACATCTGAATACCGAATACAAGAATACAAGTTTCAAATTCTCGAAAAACTGTGAGTATAGATTTTTCCAAAGACCGGATGAGGCTATTCATAAAGGATACGATAAACAAGCTGAAAAAGATCTATCAAGCAACAATCTGTTTGTAACAAATTATGCACCCCTTACAAAAGTGGAAGTACAGGCTTTAAAAGATGATGTTATGGGATATATTTCATATACGGATGCGGTGAAAAATCACATTGATGAGTTTCTAGATGGTGATGATAAATACTGTATTGTTTCATCTGAACCTAGGATTGTTGATGGCAGGTTTACCAAGAATCCGAGGTATCTAGAGAATAGATCTGACTTTATAACACCTCAAACAAATTATATCGCAGATATTGGTACCAGATTTGCAAGACGTATACCGCTAGAAAAAGAAGTGTTATTGCCTGTGAATGCTGTTCTAGCAGGTAGAAGAAATAATCCGCCAGGAGAAGAGGACGGAAAGAAGATTCTGCCATTAAGTGTATACAACCCAATCCATTATCAGGAGTTGCCAGAATTATTTATGGATTACATTGCAAGTTTAACAGGTAAATCACCTTCAACAACTGGAGCAGGATCAGAAGGGGCATTAACAAAAGGTCCATTCAATATGTTGCTGCCAATATACGATCTGAATAATGCATTGCTTTCATATATACTTGGAGATTATCATGCATTTACGACACCAGCAGGGCATATAGGTCCTGATGTTAGAGTTGATCATGATATATCTATGTTGATTCCGGAAATATGGGCCAGATTGACTGTAGAGGAAAGGTTACCAGAGAATCTAATAGAAGAAGGCGCATTTGAGAAAATTGACGATTTTGAATACAATGGGCTACATGTTCCAGCAAGTCGTTTAGGTTATAGAGCAACTCAGCATTTTTCATACAAATATTTAGGAAAAATATTTGATGAGCCACAAACTATCTTCAGTGATGCTATTTTAAGACCTGAAAAACAAGATATGAATGCTTTTGTAGAAGGTGTGTTGAATATTGCAAACGGACATAAAAAAGCTGCTGTGGCGTATTTTAAAGATGGTAGCTATGAACAGGCTATCCCACCTTTAAAGGCATTGTTATCGGTTATGGCATATGATAAAGGGGATGTCCAATCAGAAGAGATTAGATCTTTATTTAATAAAGAGACGGTTATCAAAAGTGAGTGGTATAAAAAGAGATTATTAAAGAAACAAACTATTGATATTAATCTGATGAAGACCAAGATCGCAAATATGAAATTATTTATGAGTGACAAAAGAAATCATATCGTTGTTGAGGAGTTTGATTATCAAAATAAATTGGAATTGGCTGAAACATCTCTAAAATATTTGGAGTCTAAGGATTATTTAGATTCTTTGATTGGAACTTTAGGAGCTGATGATATTAAATAGAAGTAAGCCCTCTGATTTCGGAGGGCTATTTTCTTGACGATTATATTGCTGTTGTTTCAGTAAATGTAACTAAAAGATGACTGGATATTAGAAGTTTGTTTTAAAGTATCCGATGTAACTGTAATTATGATTCGGAGAATATCTCAATATAAAAAAATCCATCCCGAAAGGGATGGATTACTTTATGCTAGATTATCTGAAGCAATGTGATATTTCGGATCTTCTAGGATGTTAACTTCTATAAATTCTGCATTACTCATTAATATTCTACATTCTGGACTCAGATGTCTTAAATGAATTTCTTTTCCATTTTCCAGATATTTTGCTGTTAATGCATCTATAGCTGCAATAGCTGAATGATCGTGTACATGGGCATCATTAAAATCAATGATGACGTGGTCAGGATCACTTTGAACTTCAAATAAATCATTGAAGCTCTTAATAGAAGCAAAGAATAATGGGCCATCTAAATAATAAACTTTTGTACCATCTTCTTCAGTAGAAGTAGTTTTAGATATTTTCTTACCTTTTTCCCAAGCGAATACTAACGCTGATAACACAATACCTAAAGCAACAGAAACTGCTAAGTTTGTAAACACTGTTACGACTGTTACAACAATTATAACTAAAGCATCTGATCTTGGAATTTTGTTAAGCATATTAATTGAAGTCCACTCGAAAGTAGCTATAACTACAACAAACATAATACCTACAAGCGCTGCTATAGGAATCATGGAAATTAATCCTGATGCAAATAAGATGAATCCTAATAACGAAAGGGCAGCAGTAATACCTGAAGCTCTGTCTTTACCACCAGATTGGATATTAAGCATACTTTGTCCAATCATAGCGCAACCACCCATACCGCCGAATAATCCACAAACCATGTTTGCAACACCCTGACCAATACATTCCTTGTTACCATGTCCTCTAGTATCTGTTGTTTCATCGATTAAACTCATGGTCATTAATGATTCAATTAGTCCGATAATTGCCATAACTACAGAATACGGTAAAATGACACTAAGTGTTTCTAAGTTGAAAGGAACACTTGGAAAATGGAATTTTGGTAAACCACCAGAAATTTCTGCTAAATCACCAACAGTTCTTGTATCAATATTTAATCCGATGACCAAAACAGTTACTGCAACTATCGAGACCAATGTAGCAGGTACGGCTTTTGTAATCTTAGGGAAAAACTTAATGATTGCCATAGTCAGCAAAATAAGACCAATCATAATAAATAGTTCAGGACCTTTCATCCATTCATGTCCTACTTTGAATTGCTCAAATTGAGAGACGAAGATGACAACGGCTAATCCGTTAACAAATCCTATCATTACAGGATGGGGTACCAATCTGATAAACTTCCCGAGTTTTAATAAACCGGCTAGAACTTGTAAAATACCCATGAGTACAACGGCAGCAAACAGATATTCAACACCATGTGAAATTACCAGTTCAACAATAACAACTGCAATAGCGCCTGTTGCTCCTGAGATCATTCCTGGTCTACCGCCAATAATAGCTGTAATAAGTCCGATAATAAATGCTGTATAAAGTCCAATCAACGGCTCAACACCAGCTACAAATGAAAATGCAATTGCTTCTGGTACAAGTGCTAATGCAACTGTTAAACCTGATAAAATGTTATCTTTAAGAGAAGATGTCATTTTTTGTTTTAATAAGTACATATATTTTTCTCCTTTTTTTGTTTGTGACACACAAGACAAAACTATACCACAGTTGGGATACTTAATCAATGTTATCTCCAAAGATAAGCTTGTGAAATCGATTTCATAAATTAAGTGTTCCAATGGCTCTTTAACTATTGTATTCAATCTGATATGCAATTAAAGTATTTATACCACTTGCACATATAAATACGCTTTTATTATGCTTTTTATTGATGATACATAAAAATATTAAATAGAATTACAAAAAAAAACCGACTTAGTCGATTTTTATAAAACATCGTATTTAGCATAATCTATGTTCCAGTGTTCATTCTTTAAGAAATCGCTGACGTCCTTATTGGTACCTGTTTTAAACAAGTTTGCAATTATAGTGTGTTCAGAATTGGTTTTAAGAAGTACTGTTTTCATATGTTCTTTATTTGATTCTGAATATGTTTGACGGATAAACTTTCTTTTAAGAAGTTTCATCGTATGAATCAACTCCTCATTATGACACTTTTTAATGTAAACAACATGAAAATCGGTTTGCAACTTGTAATATGCTTTAAAATCATATGTTTCAATAGCAGCAGTCATTTGAGTCGCTAAGGCTTCCATTCGCTTGATATCTTCAGGTGTAATAAACTCAAAAGCCAATTCTGCTGCAAAAGCATCTAGCACACCTAAAAGGGCATAGAGTTCTTTTGATTTTTCAGTATCAACTTGTTTAACGATGAAACCTTTTCTAGGTATGCTTTCTAAATAACCTTCAGTAGCAAGTTGAATGAGAGCTTCACGAACTGGCGTCCTGCTGATATTTAAATCTTCCATAATAACTTTCTCGTTAATTTTTTCGTCGGGTTTTAGTACACCTTCATTTATTTTATCTGAAATATAATTATAAACATGATCTTTTAGTGATAGAAACTGTTGCATAGAATTCTCCTTTTCTAATTATAGTCATATTGTATCATATAGAGTCGGCAATTTAAATATTCAGAATATTTGAAAACATACCTTGAAATAAGAATTATTAAGTGATATCATGAATTTATAAAATATAATACATAATATATAGTATATTGTATACAAAGGAGGTTTTATGAAATACGGCTGTCAATCTATGACAAAAAAAATAAAAAAAATTGTTCTTAAACATCCAAAAGATGCTTTTGTTTCAGATGACCATTTAGAAAAGAATTGGAAGCATTACGGTTATGTAGAGAAACCGGATTATGAAAAAGTGTTACAGGAATTTGGTGTTTTCGAATCAATAATACATGAGCATGTAAAAGAAATTATGTATTTGCCACAATCTAATCAAGTTGGGCTGGATTCTATTTATACACATGATTCTATAAAAATAACTAAAAAAGGTGCCATATATTTCAATACTGGAAAAACGCTTCGCCAAAATGAATTTTTGGAGATGGAACGCTTGTTACAGGCTAACCAGATTCCTACACTCGGAAAAATCAACAGTCCAGGACTTATGGAAGGTGGCGATGTACTTTGGTTAGATGATGATACGGTCCTAGTAGGTCGTGGTTATAGAACAAATGACGAAGGTATCAAACAGTTTAAGGAATTAATCAAAGGTTTTGTAAAAAACGTAATAGTGATTCCGATGCCACATGGAGAGGGTCAAGATGCTTGTTTACATCTAATGAGCATAATCAGTATGATAAATCCTAAGTTAGCGGTCGTTTATTCTAAATATATGCCTGTTTTTATGAGGGAACTATTGATCAATCGTGGTATTGAACTCTTAGAAGTTGATGATAAAGAGTACGAGTATTTGGGTTCAAATGTATTGGCTCTAGATGAAAAAAAATGCATCATAATTGAAGGCAATCCTAAAATCGAATCAATGTTAGCAGAAAAAGGTTGCGAAGTATTTACATATCCGGGACGTCATCTGTCTTATTTTGGAACAGGAGGACCAACATGTCTGACATGTCCAGTTTACCGAGATTAGATGATAAAATCGAAGAAATACTGATGTCTTATTTAAAAGTTGAAAGTTTTACGGACACCATAGGTGAAACCGATGTAGATACTTTTTTTAACAAAACGGTTGGCAATATGTCTTACTTTAAGAAACATAAGTCGCAATATGGTCAATATGACATATTGAATGATCCCTTGAATCGACATGTGAATTATGCTTTTTATAAAGGTTCAAATGAAACCTTTGTTCTTTTACATCACAGCGATATCGTTAATGTAGACAACTACAGTACTTTTAAATCTATTGCCTTGGATCCTAAATCATTAGAGAAAGCTTATTTGAATGATGATTCATTTATTGATATCAATGCAAGAAAAGATCTCCATAGCGGTGAGTATTTATGGGGAAGAGGGGTTGCTGATATGAAAGGCGGTGGCGCGATACAACTGGCATTACTAGAGCATTATAGTACCACAAGGATAAAACCGAGTATTCTATTGTTAGCTGTTCCAGATGAGGAAAATCAATCGTTGGGCATGAGAACTGCCATCGAGTTGTTACAGGAATTAAAAGAAGTGCATGGCCTTGATTACAAATTGATGATCAATTCTGAACCGCATCAGAGGCTGAATGAAACTCATGGTATCATCAGTCAAGGATCCATTGGCAAGCTTAATATATTTGTTCATGTAAAAGGCGTTCTAGCACATGCAGGCAAAGCACTTGAAGGCATAAATCCAAATGGTTTACTTTCGTATATTGTTTCAAGAGTTGATTTGAGCGATGATTTTGTCAATGAGACCGATTCAGAAATGAGTATTCCTCCTACTTGGGTTCTAATGCGAGACAACAAGAGCAGTTATGATATTTCATTTCCAAGTATGAGTTATGGTTTGCTAAATGTTTTGAGTTTTACAGATACACCTTTACAAATACTATCCAGACTAAAAAGTATTTGCAAAGAAGCTGTTGATGACTACATTGAACATATTAATATAAAAAGGAGAAAGTTTTCAAAAAAAACATCAAGAAACTGGATTGATTTTAGTCAAGGTGACTATGTCCATACTCTAGAGGAGTTCTTATCTTCAAATAGTATATCTCGTAGTGAGTTGATAAACTATCCTGATGATGTTGAAAGAGCATTAAAAGCTACAAATGATGGTGAACCTATGGTTATTATAGGTATTTTACCTCCTTATTATCCAGCGGTAACCAATAGGAATCAAGATAAACTCATAAACCTAGTGAATGAGTTTACACAAGCTGAGTATGACCAAATATATGACAATAGAATGTACTTTACAGGGATTTCAGATTTAAGTTACTCTCAATTACCGATTGAAGAAATAGAAAATGAGATGATAAATATTTTAGGCTGGCAAGAAATTTATAGTATTCCATTTGAGACTATTGCAAAAGTGGAAATGCCATGTATAAATATTGGCCCTTTTGGCAAAGACTTTCATAAACCAAGTGAACGTGTTTTAAAAGAAGATCTATTCATTAGAACACCACAAATAATAAATCATACAATTTTAAATTATTAGGAGGACATTATGTTCAAAAATGTTATTGTAAGAAAACCATCAAAATCACTTAGCAACGGAATTACATCAAACCCACAATATGGACAACCGATTTATGAGAATGCACTTTTACAACACGATTCATACATTGAAGCTTTGAAGACTTGTGGCGTTGAAGTTCAAGTTTTAAACGGAGCTGAAGAATATCCAGATTCATGTTTTGTTGAAGATGTTGCTGTATGTACAAGAAGTTTTGCCATGGTAACCAGTCCTGGTGCAGCAACAAGAAAAGGTGAAGAAAAGGAAATGATAGAAGTATTGAAGGGATATTATGAGAACCTGGAATACATTAAAGCGCCTGGTACATTAGAAGGTGGCGATGTGATGATGGTAGGCGATCATTACTATATTGGATTATCAGATAGAACCAATCAAGAAGGGGCTCAGCAGTTAATAGATGCTTTGATGAAATATGATATGCAGGGTTCTGTTATTGAAATGAAGGAAATGTTACATCTGAAAACCGGTTTGGCGTATTTGGAAGACAATGTGTTGTTGGTTGCAGGTGAATTTATTGAACATCCTGCATTTTCAGATTATAAAAAGATTGTTATTCCTGAAGATGAATCTTATGCGGCTAATTGTATTCGAGTAAATGACTATGTTTTGGTACCAACAGGTTATCCGAAAACACAAGAAGCCATTGAAGCAGCAGGATTAAAAGTTATAAATGTAGATACATCAGAGTACAAAAAAGTGGATGGTGGACTCAGCTGTCTATCTTTAAGATTTTAAACATTATTAGACTGACATAAACAGGATTATTACTTACTATTATGGGAGGGACGTTTATGGCACTTATTGAAAAAATTGTATGGGAGTATTTATGGGGGATGCCACTGATCATCTTAAGCTTATTTGTCGGACTTTATTTTACTTTCTTCAGTGGATTTTTCCAATTTAGATTTGCAAAACATGCATTCAAAGTAGCCTTTAGCAAGTTTTTTGCTAAAAATGATGAAAAAGAACCTGGTACGATTTCACCGATTCAAGCACTTAGTGTGGCAATTGGGGCAACTGTTGGCGTTGGTAATATTGGAGGCGTCGCAACTGCAATTGCAGTTGGTGGACCTGGAGCGGTTTTCTGGTTATGGGTTGCAGGTATTTTAGGACAGGTGATAAAGATGGCCGAGATATCTTTAGCTGTACATTATAGAAGTACGGATAAAGATGGAGCAACATATGGTGGACCGACTTACTATATGAAAAAAGGTTTAGGAGAAGAGAAAAAACTTAAACCGCTAGCCAAAGTCCTGGCATTCATTTTTACTTTCGGTTTTGGAGTTGGTTTTGTTATAACGATGCAAAACTATACCGTTTCAGAAGCTGTATCTTCAACATTCAACGTTAATATGATAGCAGTTAGTGTTGTTTATACGATACTCCTTTATTTAATGATTGCAGGTGGTTTGAAATCACTAGGTAAAATTGCATCTTACATAGTACCGTTTATGTGTTTGTTCTACATAATAGGTGGTGTATTCATCATCGGAAAAAATGTTGATCTTTTACCAGGTGTATTTGGTATGATATTTAGAAGTGCATTTACAGGTTCTGCTGCAGTCGGTGGTTTTGTTGGTGCAGCGTTTACGCAAGTTATTAAAATTGGTATGTCAAGAGCTGTATTTTCCAATGAGGCTGGTTGGGGATCATCTCCTATGATTCATGCCTCAGCTAAAACAAATCATCCTGTAAGTCAGGGGATCCTAGGTATTTTTGAAGTATTTATAGATACAATTGTAATCTGTACAATTACTTCATTGGTTATTTTAATCACAGGTCAATGGTCATCAGGACTTTCTGGTGCAGCACTTACACTTAGTGCTTTCGAAAGTGGTGTTGGTGGTTTAGGTAGATTTATATTGACTATTGGCATATTGTTATTTGGTGTTACAACATCATCTGGTATTTATGCTCAAATTGAGGTATTGGTTAGATATCTATTAGGAGAGGGTAAAAAAGCAGAGAAGATGATACTCACAATTTACAAGTGGAGTTATCCGATTCCAGGTCTCTTATTGGTTATCTTTGCTGTGTCAAATGGATTACCAGGTACGAGTGTTTGGTTATTTGCAGATATGTCTACAGCATTACCTATATTTGCAAATCTTCTGGTCTTACTATTACTTAGCGGTAAATTCTTTGCACTTCTTAAAGACTATAAAGCTAGATATATGGGTATCGGTAAAATTGATCCGAACTTCAAAGTGTTCTATGAAGACACTTTAAAAGCTAGTGAGAAAGAAATCGTATAAATAATTATAGTATCTCATTTGAGATACTATTTTTTTACTTCTCATTTAGTAAGATCATAATCTTATCTAGTAACTCATTTCTATTTTCTCGAGTAACTTCTATTGTTATAACATCCTTTCGATTTTTAATCTTATTTAAGAAAGTACTTTGCTTATTTTTAATAACACCAATCACTAAATTATCAGAGTCTAAACACTTTAGAATTGCTTCTTGAAATTTATATGCTTTTGATTCAAGTATTCCCAACTCGTCTAAAATGATTACATCGTCAGATGCTAAAGCGGTATGTAGTAGCGATACACCAAAAGTTTCAAAGTTTTCAATCAATGGCCGACAGGTAGTTGGGGTGTCTTTTAGGCCAATTATGAATGGTTCAATTGATGAGCTGCAATCAAACATCTTATACCCCAGAACAGTTTTGTTGTTATAATAAGGTTTTGTATAAAAGCCATGTGTTTTAACATTGAGTCTTTGAATTGTTAAGTTCAAAAGAGTTGTTTTACCAATTTGCATTGGTCCTGTTAAGAATAAATTCATATTGATCCTCCCATTGTCTTACTTTTACAACTTGATTAATTATGATTTATAAGAAGAAAATTAGCAAATATTATTAATACTAAATTGGTCATATTTTGTTTAAATTATATCATACAAGGTATATATATAATCGAATGTGATGTTTATATCCATTAATAAAAAGCTGTTAGATTAAAAGGGGGATAATATGAAAAAAAGTTTTAAAGTAAAACTTGCTATGTACTTTGGTATCATGATATTGATAGTTGCACTGGGAGTTGGTGTGAGTTTAACTTTGATATCATCAAGTAAATTAGGTGATATGAGATCATCTACATCCGAAGAAATTGCGTTGCAAACGACTGACACAATAACCAATTATTTGGAAATATACTCAGAAGCCCTTGATTTTATGAGTATTGACTCGAATGTGAATTCGACGCCATATTACAACGATAGTATTCCATGGATGTTTAAAACTTTTGAGAGTTTTATAGATACTTATGATTCTGCAGATTATATTTATATAGGTTATGAAGATTCAAACCTCTTTAAAAATAAAAACTTGACTGATTTAGTTGAAGAATTCTATGGCAATCAAAAAACTGAAGATGGTAATCCAATTGCCCCTGAAGCGACTGCAAGTGCGGAAAAAGGATTCTATGCGTATCCTCATTTTTACGCTGAGGATTATGACCACCATGTAAGAGATTGGTATGCTTTAGCACTGACTTCAGATGACGTTGTTTGGACAGATACTTACATTGATGCATTTACAAAATTACCTGTTATTACAGTCGCTAAGAAAATTAAAGATGATGAGGGTGGTGTATTGGCAGTAATTGGTGCTGATATTGCCCTATCAACAATAGCTGAAACATATAAAGACTTTACAATTGGAAATACTGGGACCTTATTTATCACTGATTCAGTGGGAAATGTTGTTTCACATCCAGATCCAAAACAATTAGGAGCCAATATTGAAGAACTGCCATTCTGGGCACCGATGAAAAATACTCAAAGTGGTACAGTAGATTATGAATACAACGATGTTAAAAAAAGTTTGTTCTTTACTACAGAACCAACTACAGGTTGGAAAATTGCAGTGACGTTTGAAGCGGATGAGTTATCTAAAGATATCACGCCACTCATAATTGCCACAGTAATCGTTCTTATAATATCAGTTGTAACTGGTGTGGTCGTTGCAGTGTTCATCGCTGTAAGAATTACAAAAGATTTGAACCGTGTGAATCAAACGCTTTCTAGAGTTGCTGATGGTGACTTAACTGAGAAAGTAGAAATGGATAGAAGTGATGAAATTGGTCAAATGGGAATGAACCTCAATCGGACAATTGATACATTAAATGAAATTGTTAATGAAATCAATGTGACTTCTGCAGATGTTAAAAGTGATGCCGATAATCTAACCAAAGCTATCGGAGAAACAACAATAGCAACTGAGGAGATTGCTCAATCCATTCAAGATGTGGCAAGAGGAACTAATACTCAAGCTGAAGAAGTACAGGACGGATCAGAAAAAACAGCTTCTGTTGGAGAAAAAATTGCTCATGTAAACAGTCTATCGAATGAAATGGGTAAGTTGTCAGATGAAGTGAAAAAAGATAGTGAAATAGGTCTGGATACTATGAAGAACTTAATTGATAAAGCTGAGGAAAAAGAAAAATCATCAGAACAATTATCGGTTATTATTTCAAGTGTTGATGATCAATCAAGAAAGATTAGCGAAATCACAAGTACTATTTCTTCTATCGCTGAGCAAACAAACTTACTGGCGTTAAATGCTTCAATTGAATCAGCTAGAGCGGGTGAAGCGGGTAGGGGATTTGCAGTCGTTGCTGATGAAATCAGAAAATTAGCTGAACAGTCTTCAAATGCAAGTAGTGATATCAAAGACTTAATTGATAATATGTTGAATCAATCAAGTGAAGCTGTTCGTACAGTTGAAGTTAGTAGAAAAATTGATTCAGAAGAATTTGAAGCTGTAAAAGCAACTGAAGAAACATTTAACAGGATTTTTGAAAGATTAGATACTTTATTAGGAAGTATAGGACAAATAAAAGCGGAAAATTCTCAGATTGAAATAGATTCAGAAGCGCTTCTTGATGTCATGAACAACGTTTCATCTATAACTGAAGAAACATCTGCAGCTTCTCAACAAGTTTCTGCATCCACCGAAGAGCAACTGGCTTCTATGGAAGAGATTACGAGTCAAACGGAACATCTTAGAGAATCTGTTGAAAATCTATATAAACTCATTTTAAGATTCAAAACTAAGTAAAAAAAATGACACTGCATAAGCAGTGTTTTTTTTGGGCACTTAATTTGAAGTGGTTTGGAATTGCTTCCAATATATTAAGTGCTTATGAAAACTTTACCATCTTTTAGAATAATTATCAAGTTTTATTAATATCTCTATTTTGTATAACCACAGATTACACCATCTAGCCAAGGTCAACCCAAGAGTTTGCACAAGTGTATTAGTTGATCTTTTAATATTATTCTAAGCTATTTTTAATCTGGTTTTGCTATCATGAATTGAATAGGGGAGGTATTATGAATATTATTGGTAACATTATTTGGTGGGTATTTGGTGGTCTGGTAACAGCTGTTCTGTGGTTAACTATTGGAATTATACTGTGTTGTACAGTTGTATTTATACCTTTTGGTTTGCAGTGTATTAAAACCGCCAGGTTGGTCTTATGGCCATTTGGTACTGAAATAGTAGTTGGTCAATTCGGATTCGGCGGTTTCCTTTTTAATATCATTTGGATTCTGCTGATTGGATGGGAGCTTGCTATAGCACATCTAATTGGAGCTGTTTTTTGTACAATAACTATAATCGGAATTCCGTTTGCAGTACAACATGTAAAGCTTGCAAAATTGGCATTTTTACCTTTTGGAGCAAAAATTCGATAAAAGAATCTTTGCTTTCATTTTTTTTGGGTATAAGTTAAAAGAGGTGATATATGCTTATAAAGAATACAATTATTTATTTAACGATGATTCTCATGTTAACCGTACCTGTATATGCTGATTTTGATTATTTAGAAACTGAATTAGATATAGAAAGGACTTTTGAATGGTTAGATAGGGAATCAGGAATTTCAAATATGTCGATTTCATCCATATTTCAAGACAAATATGGTTTTATTTGGTTTGGGACACAAGGTGGTTTAAATCGTTATGATGGTAATGAAGTCATAACCTTTAGGAATAATCCTTTTGATAAAAAGAGTTTGGAAAATAATCTAATTCAAACCATGTATTATGATGAAAGTGCACATGAAATTTGGCTAGGTACCTATCAAGGTGTTTCACATTTTGTAATTGAATCAGAATCATTTACAAATTATACGGTAGAGTCTATTGGCTTGTCTGATACAGTTGTTACAGCAATCGAAAAAAATGCTGATGGGAATATGTGGTTTGGTACGCTAAATGGTCTTAATTTATTCAATCCAAAGACAAATGAACTGATTAAGTACGATATTCCTGAAAATACTGTAAGAGATTTAGAAATAACTTCAGAGGGGATATTATATATTGGAACATATGATGGACTCTATTATTTTGATGCAAAAAAGCTTCATAAATATGATGTTGAACTGTCATCTCCCTATGTTATGACAGTAAAGGAGTTTAAGAAGGGTATTTTAACATTAGGACTTTGGGATGGTGGTGTTGTTGTATTAGATTTAGAGGAAAACATCACTAAGGATATTCATTTTGATGATGATCGAGTTTATTGCTTAACTGAAAGTTCAGATGGGGTGCTTTGGGTTGGCACTTGGGGCGGAGGTCTATTTACGATTGAACCTGATGGTAGCATCAATAACTTTTCTGGAACTAAAAATATCAATGATATAAGTCATCCTGTCGTCTATTCCTTATTAGAGGATGATTCCAATATTATGTGGATTGGTACGAATGGTGGTGGTGTGTCAATCTGGAATCCGAGGAAAAAGAACTTTGTTGCATTTAGACATGATCCAGAAGATGGCAACTCGATAAGTCACGGTAAAGTTAATGTAATTAAAGAAATTGATGGCAACTTATACTTTGGACTCTATGATCAAGGTTTAAATATATACAACACACAAACGAAAGAGTTCTCAAAATACATGACAACAGAAGAATCAAATAGTCTACACAACAACTCTGTAAATGATATTATTGTTTTTCAAGAGGAAATCATAATTGCAACGAATAGAGGATTGACTCTATTTGATTCTAACGCTGAAACATTTACAAAATGGGATCTGGTCGACGAAGATACAATTGTATATGCTTTGGAAGTCTATGAAGATGTACTTTGGCTAGGGACTTATGGTGACGGTATTTATCAATATAACAGCAATACTAAGTTGTTAACCCATAAGGATTCAGGCAATTCAAAACTGAGTGATGACATTATATATGATATTCATATGGATAAAAATGAACAACTATGGATTGGCACCAACAATGGGCTAAACCTAATCAATGCTGATACAGGTGTCTTAAGCAGCTATAAAAATGATGATTCCGATTTTTTACCGAGTCATAAGATTCAAATGATTTATGAGGATTCCGTAGGAGATCTTTGGTTTGGCAGTTCAGGTGGTGGAATAACCCATCTTAATAATCGGACTCTCGCATATGTGAATTATACAGAACAAGATGGTTTGAGTAGTAATGATGTTTTAAGCATTCTTGAAGATGAGAATAATCACTTTTGGGTTTCTACCAATGATGGTATTTCTTTAATCAATACAACTACGGAAGAGATATTGAACTATACACCAGATGATGGTATTGGCGGATGGGAATTCAGTAGAGGGCGTCTTAAAAGTAGTACGGGTCAACTTTTCTTTGGTGGTGTTCATGGTGTAACGGAAATACCAAGTACTCTTAATCCAGTAGAATCAAAAGCACCTCGAGTATATATTACAAATATAAGTTCCATTGATCAGGAACTAAAACCATCCTTAAAAATTTATAATGATAAATCAATTGAAATTGGAGCAAATATATCCTATATAGCAATTGATGTTGTGGCTATAGAATTTGATGCACCTAGAAAAACATCATTTTCATACAAATTAGAAGGTCATGATAATGAGTGGATACATTTAGGTAATAATAAACGTATTTCGTATTCCAATCTCCCTCCAGGCGAGTATGTATTGAAAGTACAAGTACAATCAGCTTCAAACTTATTGTCTTCGGTTGAAAAATTAGAATTAATAATTCTAACACCTTGGTATAGAACACTACCTATGTATGGCATCTATTTTGTTATTATTTTAGTACTGATAAATACAATATTTAAATTGAGACAATCGAAGTTAATCAAGAAAAAAAATGCTGAACTATCTGATTTGAATAATCGGTTGGAGGAAATGAATACAACTTTAGAACAATTGTCTAACAAAGATCCTTTAACCGGTGTTTATAATCGACGTTATTTTAAAGTTGAGCTGGAAGAAAATCTATTGTTGGCTCAAAGAAGTAGGACATCAATTGCCGTTTTGATGGTTGATTTAGATGATTTTAAGCATATAAACGATACATATGGACATCTAGAGGGAGATCGTTTATTGATTCAATTGTGTCAGAAAATTCAAAGTATACTGTCAAGGAAAACAGATTTTATTTCCAGATATGGAGGAGATGAATTCTCAATTGTATTATATGATACGGACCTTGCTGGTGCGCTATCAATTGCAAATAAAATTATTTCATTAGGAGCTGAAAACTTTGAAATATCTGATGAAACTCAAATTTTCATGCCTTTAAGTATTGGTTTAGTTGCTTTGATACCAAGTCAAAGTGATACATTGGAATCTGTACTCAAACAGGCTGATGATATGTTATACAAGGCTAAGGAGTCGGGGAAAAATAGAGTTTGCTACGAATAATATATTTGTCTCATAGTTCTCACACACTTTTCACATATTTTAACTCTATAATGAAATTATAAACGAAAGGAGTTTTATATGTTTAAAAAAATGATAACATTCATGCTTATTTTAACTATGGTTTTATCAACCTCGGTTATGGTATTTGCAGAAGAATCGACACAAGATTTAGAAAGAACAAACAGAGAAGAAAGAGTAAGAGAAAGACCTTCTAGAGAAAAACAAGTTTCAAAATTATTAGAGCTGTTTACACAGTATAATCCTGGTCAATTAAATGAACTGACTGATTTGATGCAGAAGCACCAATCTTTTCATGAGATGGCAAAAGCTTGGTTAGAGTCTAAAAAAGCAGAATTCCAAGCTGAAAGAGAGTCCATTAGAGCAGCCGTAGAAGCTGGGCAGATGACTCAAGATGAAGTTAGAGCATTCATCGAGTCAAAAAAACAAGAAAGAGAAATTATTAAAGCTGAACGTATTGTTTTAAAAGCAGAAAAACAAGCTGCTGTAAATGCAATTAGAGAACAGCGAAAATCAGTAAATGGCGCTCTTCGAGAGGCGCTTCAAAGCGAAGTTGTTGATGAAATATTGGTTCAGTCACTGCTTAGTCAATTGGTAGATTTATTGTCTCAACATTTAGAAGTTGATTATTACTATTTCAACTTAATTACAACAGAAGTCATTTAGTTAAAATGTATCTGTCACACTTTCGAAATAGTGTCAAATGTGATAAGGTTATACAACAGCTTCCTTAAAATACTATGTAGATATACTTAAAAGTTGTATAAAGGCTTGCAGATTGCAAGCCTTTTCTTTGGGTATAATTTAAGTGGCACTATTTAAAGTTGGATAATTATTAATGTGAATTAGAATGAGAATACTCATAACATATATCTGTATTTAAGGAGTAAGTATGATTAGTACAATAGATGAGTTGATACTTAAAAGAATAGTTGTTTGTTATCACGACAATTTACCAGAAGGCTTTATGGTGATTGATGAAGCGCTACAACATAGACTCAAAAAAGCATTGGTAGGAAAAAGTTATGTTGTACACGATGAAGGGTTTAACGGTTTTTTAATCATTTTACCATATGACAGGAATATTGCTTTTAATCCATGGTTCTTCAATGGTTACCCGATAGGTAGTTTTCCAGAAAAATTATTAGATGAGGGCATAAATTTTTTTGAACAGTCTAGTTATAATAGAGTTGAGTTGATCGGTGATGCCAAATATTTAGCAAGCAAGAAAATTGATATCCCCTTTGCCTATAACTATAAAGATATGATAAAACTTTTAAAAGTAGGTTATAAAGAAAAATATGAATTTTCTCATGTTCATGAGTACGATTTACCGATTTTGAAAGCCATATATCATGAAGCGTTTTCGGCAGGTGATGCTAAATTCTATAAAATCCAAAACCCGACTGAAAGAAAAGGATTTTGGAAGTATTTGAATTATGATAAAGCAGTAGAGGATCCTTGTTCTTTGGTTTTTGAAATAGATGATAAACCCATTGGTTTCATTTTTATATGTCCAGATGGTCATTTGAATAGGCATATCAGTTGTATGTGTATTTTACCAGAATATCAAGGTTTGGGATATGGTGGGGAACTGTTAAAAGCCGTTTTGAATCGTGCATATAAGCTAGGTGATGAAACCATAACACTTGGTACTGAAACAACAATGAAGGCATACCAATTGTATAAGAAATTTGGTTTTGTTGATATAAAAGAAAAAAGCTATTACATAAAAGTGCACTCATAGTGCATTTTTTAGTTTGAATATTCAGAAAATTTGTTGTATTACATAAAATTATAACATAAACTATAACTGTGGTATTACCACTAGGGGGTTTTATGGACAAAGAAAATTATGTAGAAAAACAATTAGTAGATGCAATTTTCAGTGGTGTTTATAAATTTGGTGACAAATTGGAACCAGAACGAGAGTTAGCTAAAATATTTAAATGCAGTAGACCTGTTATACATCGTGCGATTATTCGACTAGAGGAAAAGGGATTGGTGAAAATTCGCCCTAGAAAGGGTGTTGTGGTACAAGATTACAAGAGGAGCGGAAAATTAAGTTTACTGGAACATATTATTTCAAAAAATAAAGATGGTATATCAAGAAAACTGAATCATGATATGTTGATGTTTATTCGAGATAACTTGATATCACTGGTCGGTCATTTTAAGACCTTTGATAAGAAGCACAATCATATAGAGTTTACTCAAAGAAGAGATTACTTTGATTTTCTAATAGACTATGCTATACAGACAAACAACATTGTCAATGTTTTGCTTTTAAATGAGTTTGAAATTGGAATATTGAATGTTACAGACAGTATTCTTGAAAATACTGATATAAGAAATCAATTTTTATTACTGGAGGAGTTGGTTGTGAAAAGGAAAATTAAAGAAGCCATATCAGTAATTGATGAAACGTTTGAAATGATTGAATACGTATGGATTGGAGGAGAAGATGACGTTTAACTTAAACAGTACTTTTTTGTATTTGGTCGCAGGTGTATTTATAGTATTTGTGTTAATACAATCACTATTTTTCTTAGTAAGGGCTTTAAATGAAGGCAAGAAAATGAACATGGATAAACAAATCTTAAGAAAAACTATCAAATCGAGCATTGTTTTTACGATAGCGCCTGCTATAGCCATTCTATTGGGGGTCATATCATTGTCAAAGTTTTTAGGATTGCCTTTACCATGGTTAAGATTGTCTATATTAGGTGCTATTACATATGAATTAACTGCCGCAGCTTCAGCTGCTTCTTCGGTAGGTATTTCAATTGCAGATGCAATTGGATCTGCTGAAACATATATAACCATCGTATGGGTTATGACACTGGGCATTATTCCAAGTATGATTCTTATCCCACTGTTTCTTAAAAAATTACAAGGCGGGATGTCAGTCTTAAAAGAACATGATCCAACTTGGAGTGAACATTTTATGACTGCAATTTTTTTAGGCATGATAAGCGCATTTTTAGGTGTTGTATTTAAGGATGTTTCATTAGGGATTACTGGCTTCATCAGTGTTTTTGTAATGATGTTTTCAGCCATAGTAATGATTGTTAACGGTATGGTGATCAATCATTTAGGCATTAAAGGTTTAAAGGATTATGCTTTACCGATTTCAATGTTAAGTGGCATGGCGTTTTCAATTTATATTACATCAGTGATAGGGGGATAAAATGAAAGATTCATATATGGAAAAAACACATCGTTATGGACGAATCTGGATGTTAGCCACATTTGCATTTATGCTCTTTGTTCCAATTGTTATCAGTTTGTATTATCAAGCTTTCCCGAGCATGTCCAATATTTTAAAAGGTCTTTTAGGTGTAGCACCAATATTTTGGACTGTTGCAATAATAGAAATAGTTACTTTTACACCAATGTTGGGGACTGGAGGATCATATCTAGGATTTGTGACAGGTAATTTAACGAATTTAAAAGTACCATGTACATTAATGGCTCTGGAAAATTCAGGTTATAAACAAGGTACAAAAGAAGGGGAAATTATATCGACGGTTGCAATTGCAACAAGTTCAATAGTAACCGTGATTATTATCGCTGTGGGTGTTCTTTTGATGACACCACTGACTCCTATATTAAATTCTGAAGTGTTGAAACCTGCATTTGACAATATTTTACCAGCGTTGTTCGGTGGATTGGCAGTTGTGTATGTCAGCAAAAATGCCAAGATTGCCGCCATACCTATGATTTTTATGATTGCTATTTTCTCTATTTTCCCTTCGCTTGCATCAGCCGTTTCTTTATTTGTCCCTGTCGGTGCGATTATTGCGATTATAAGTGCAAGAATTATGTATAGGAGAGGTGTATTATGATTTTTTTGATTGCATTTGGTGTTCTTTTAGGTGTTGTTTTGGTTCGGACCATTCTTTTTAAACCTAAACAAATGGTAAAAGTTAGTACAGAAAATACTACACTAAACGAGAAAAAAGTTGTAGAACATTTTTCTGAGCTGATTCAACTTAAAACAGTGTCATCAATTAATCCGGATGAGATGGATATGGCCGTTTTTAAGGCTTTTCAAAATAAATTGGATGAGTTGTATCCAGTTGTCACTAAAACATGTCACAAAGAGTTGATAGGACCTACAGGTATACTATATCGATGGAAAGGTAAGGATAGCCAAGATGTTACAGTATTAATGTCTCATTATGATGTTGTTCCTGCTGATGTTACCAGTTGGGAAAAAGATCCGTTTTCAGGTTCAGTTGAAGAGGGTGTTATTTGGGGACGAGGTACTATCGATACAAAAGTTACTCTTTTAGGAATATTGGAATCCGCTGAACAAATGATGACAGATGGATTTATACCGGAACATGATGTCTATTTTTCTTTTACAGGCGATGAGGAGGTCAGTGGACCATCAACACCTGAAATAGTTGAAACCTTTATAAAAAGAGGCATTAAGCCGTATATGGTCGTTGATGAAGGGGGTGTTGTATTAAAAGATGTATTCCCAGGTGTTCACAGGCAAACGGCATTAGTCGGCATCGGAGAAAAAGGTTATCTGGATGTAGAAATCACAGGTACAAGTTCTGGTGGCCATTCTTCAGCACCACCGAGTAAAGCTTTGACTGGAGATATGGCTCGTTTGATTATAAATATTGAAAAGAAATCAATGAAGTCTCATTTGACACCACCAGTACTGGAAATGTTTGATAGGTTGGGCAGACATTCAACGTTCTTATATAGAATGATTTTCGGCAATATTTGGCTGTTTTCACCTCTCCTGAAATTTATGTTTCGTAAACAAGGTGGTCAAATGAATGCTTTAATTAGAACAACAACAGCAGTTACAAAACTGGAAGGTTCAAATGCCTTTAATGTGCTGCCTCCAAAGGGGACAATTGGTGTGAATTGTCGAATACTAAATACCGATACAGTTGAGTCGACATTATCTCATTTAAAATCATTGGCTCATCCAAAATTCAACTACAAAAAAATCGAAATAAGAGAAGCTTCTCCAATAACACCTACTGGTACAAAGCAGTGGCAGTTGATGGAAGAGGTTATTGGTGATATGTGGCCTAAGGCAGTATTATCTCCATACTTAATGATTGCAGCAACCGATTCCAGACATTTTAACCTCATATCTGAACATGTGATGCGCTTTGCACCGATTGCAATAACCAAAGATGAATTGAATATGATTCACAGCAATAACGAAAGAATAAGGACGGAAACAGTTATCGAATGCATTCAGTTTTATATTAAGCTGATCAAAAGATTGTAGGTGACCCATGGAGATTGGTAAGAAGACATTTTTATCTGCAGTTATAATTTTATTTGTACTCTTAATGACGGCTGGCGTACTTACTAGAGTATTACCAATGGGTCAATATGAGTATGAAATGGTTGATGGTCTAGAAACAATGGTTCCCGATAGTTTTCACTTTATTGATGAAGAGCCTTTGAAAGTAAGCGCATGGCTACTAGCACCTATTTCAGTACTATTTACTGAAGAGGGTATTGTTGTCATATCCATTATATTATTTTTGATGATAATAGGAGGTGCTATTCATGTTCTAAATGAAGTTAAGGTTCTTGAAACTATGATTCATAAAGTTGTTCATACATTTAAACATAATAAAAAACTATTGATAAGAATTATAACCTTTATCTTTATGTCTTTAGGTGCTTTTGTTGGTATTTTCGAAGAAGTTATTCCTTTGGTTCCGATGATTATTGTATTAAGTACTGCACTGGGCTACGATGTATTTATGGGATTGGGCATGAGTATGCTTGCAACCGGACTAGGATTTGCTGCAGCCGTCTCTAATCCATTTACAATTGGTGTAGCGCAAAAGATCAGTCACATTCCCATGTTTTCAGGTGCAGGGTATAGATTTATTATATTTTTAGTTGTTTATGTTATATTGAATGTTTTTTTAGACCTCTATGGCAGGAAAGTTGAAAAAGAATCTGATGAATCTGTAGAATTTGAGTCATCTGCATCAGCGCACGCGATGACTTGGTTTTTGGTTTCGATTTTTATCTTAGTGATATTAATCGTATTGTCACCATTTATACCTGTGGTTTCATCATATAATTTGCCTATTATTGGTTTTTTATTTCTAATTGCAGGCATAGGGTGTGGTTTGCTATCTCATAGAGGATTGAAGACTTTCAAGATATTTTCACTAGGTGCTATGAATATGTTACCGGCAGTTGTTTTAATTTTGTTGGCAACTGGTATAAAACACATTATTCAGACTGGACATATAATGGATACAATATTATATTATGCTTCTGAGTTTATCTTAAATAGTTCATCACTTGTAGCGATTCTAATTGTTTATGGACTGGTTTTATTTTTAAACTTTTTCATTGGCAGTGGTAGTGCAAAAGCATTTATTGTCATGCCGATTATTGCACCTCTCATGGATATGATTGGTATCAGTCGACAGATGGCAGTTTTAGCATTTCAATTTGGTGACGGTTTTTCAAATATACTATATCCTACAAATGCAGTTTTGTTAATATCCCTCGGTCTTGCTGGTATCAGCTATACAAAATGGTTTAAATGGATTATAAAGTTGCAATTAATTCTTGTTCTTGTTTCAGTTGTTTTTTTAGCATTTGGATTGGTAATAGGTTATTAAAATTTGTCCCTTAATCGATATGGTGGTATACTATAGATGACAATTGATAGATTCAGAACGGAGTTTAGTATGTTACCAAAATTTTTTAAAGACAAGCATAAGGCAATTCAGACAACATATAAAATTGAATCGTTTAGTTTTCTCAATGATCCCAAAATATTGATGATGAAGGATTATCCTCACCATGGAGACGTATCGTGTTATGTTCATTGCGAGCGTGTAGCACGTTATAGTTATTTTGTTTCAAAATGGTTGAAACTTGATCACCAATCGGTTTTGAATGGTGCTATATTACATGATTATTATTTATACGACCGTTATAAAAACAGTCCTGGTTTACATGGTCTAAAACATTCAAAAATTGCCTTGTTCAAAGCCACTGAAGATTTTGATCTGAATATAATAGAAAAAGATATTATCAGAACACATATGTTTCCACTTACACCTACCATACCAAAATATAAGGAAAGTTTGGTTGTGCTATGTGTAGACAAAGTAGTTGCAACACTTGAATATTTAAAAGGATAGCCATTGGCTATCCTTTTTATGATCCTGTAGATTTATAACGTTTGACTCCAAATTGCCAAAGAATGAAACAAGGAATTAAGAACAAAAGCCCTGTTAAAGGTAAAAAACAGTACCATACCTTTTGAGATTTGTCTAGAATATACATCAAAGGATAGTAATTGATCATTCCAAACGGAATTACAAAAGTAAAAAACTTCTGTACCCATTTTTTATAGATTCCAAGTGGATACTGTGCCATTTCTCTACCACCGTCTGTGAATATATTTATAATTTCTATACCTTCAATAGTGAAAAAGCAAAGTGTTGCTCCTAGTATATAAATGCCTGTAAAAACCAATACCCCGCAACTGATCATTAAGATCAGCGTCAGGACTTTAAGAGGATCAAATGAAAGGTTTAAATTCAATAATGATACAACAAGAACAACAATGCTTTGCAAAAACCTTCCGACTCTTGTAAATTCGAATTTTGATCCTAAAACCTGTAACAAAGTTGATCTTGGTCTCACCATCAGACGATCAAATTGTCCTGTTCTGATAAGATGACTAAAAGCATCAAACCCTCTTGCAAAACACTCGCTGATTGAAAATGCCATGTGTATTACGCTATAACATAATGTTACTTCATATAATTCCCAACCCATAAGTGTATCAAATCTCTGAAATAGTAAAATCATAGAAATAAAAATCATAAACGGAACAAAGAATTGCCCGATAGACAATAAGACAAAAGATGTTTTGTATGCCATTTGAGACATAAAGTGGACTTTCATATATTTTAGATATAAATTCATTTTATCCTCCTTGAACGACAACGCGTGAGATGGCCTTTTTCATCCATAGTTGACCACTGACTAAGAGAATAGTCAACCAAAGAAGTTGCACTCCGAAGCCAATTATACCGTCTGATGTAGAAATATTTCCTGAATAAATTCTAAAAGGTAAATCGGCTGTATACCTGAAAGGTAAAATGTAACATAATGTTTGTAAACCTTTAGGCATTAGAGGGACAGGTATTGTGAGTCCAGCGAAAAATTCACCAACAACTGCAATCATTAGAAAAGAACCTGATGGAGACAAAGTGTAAAATATAGAAATATAAATTAGCATTGATAGTGCTACTATGAGCAACAATGCACCTATTAAAGTGATGATAAATAGTAAAAGAGTCGTCACATCTGCTGGCAGATGAAGGGTATAGGGTTCTGGAATAAGTGAAGCCAAAATAATGATTGGTATACAACGTAAAAGTGCACCAGCCAAACGTTGACCTAATAACCTTGAGTACCAGTAATGGTATAAGTTTGTAGGTCTGCAAAGTTCATAAGCGATATTCCCAGATGTAATCATTTCATATAATTCACTGTCTCTATGCCATAACATGATAAAAACTAGAAAACTTTGTTGTAGCCAAACCATTTGGATCAGTTGATTTAACGCAATTGGCTGAGTTTTGGTGGAATAAGTATAATAAGCCTCAAATATCATGATGAACAAAAGACCAAAAAAGAACTGTGTAAAGATACCGGCAATAGCCGCAATTTTATACTGTATACCTTTCATAATTGATATTTTTAAGAACGATAGATATTGTTTCATATACTGTACTCCTTATAAAGTTCAATTATGATATCATCTACTGATCTATCATCTACTGTAATATCTGCAATTTCTAAATGTTGAGCTAAGTAAGTTATCAACTCTGAAACTTTGCTTTTTTTTATATTGACAGATAAAACCAGACGCCCCTCAGTTTGAGAGACCACTTCAACACCTTTTATGTTTAATGAAATTCCCTTACCATAATAATCAACAGTTACAGTCTTATGAGTGATGTACTTCTCTTTTATATCTTTCAAACTACCGTCTAACAAGACTTGTCCTTTGCCGATAAGAATAATTCTATTTGCAAGTGCTTCAATATCGCTCATATCGTGAGTTGTTAAAATGACTGTTGTATTCATTTCATGATTTAATTTCCTAATGAAATTTCGTACCGCAATTTTCGATACAGCGTCCAATCCGATTGTGGGTTCATCTAAAAACAATATTTTGGGATTATGTAATAATGAAGCCGCAATTTCGCATCTCATTCTTTGACCTAAACTCAACTGTCTCACAGGAATAGTGAGTAGATTATTAAGATCTAATGTATCTGACAAGAGCTGCAATGTCTCTTGGAAAGTGATATCGTCCACTTTATAAATATCTTTTAGTAGATAAAAAGAATCTATTACTGGAATATCCCACCAAAGCTGAGAACGTTGACCGAAAACAACACCAATATTTTTGACATGCTCAACACGTTGTTTCCATGGTGTTTTATTAAGAATTTGACAAGATCCCGAGTCGGGTGTGAGAATACCGCTCATAATCTTTATCGTCGTAGATTTACCTGCACCATTTGGACCAATGTAACCTACTATTTCTCCTTGATCAATAGTAAATGAAACATCATTTAGTGCATGTATGACTTCGTATGTAGGGTGAATCAGTGACTTGAACGATGCTAAAACACCAGCTTGCCGTTTGGAGACTTTAAAGCTTTTATGAATGTTTTTTACTTCTATCATTTTTCCTCCTTAATATTTAGCGTGAATTCAATTATATCATATTTAAAATCCAATCAATATGTAAAAAACATTTTAAAAATACTAGACATAGATGGTAATTTTCATTTTGGCTAAAACATTGTATACTGGTCATAGGAGTGTGAACGAATGAAAAAAATATTAATTATAGAAGATGAAAAACATATTGCCAACCAATTGGAATATCTGGCCTATGAGCAAAATCCCAATATAATGGTTTATAAAGCACGATCGAAAGTAGAGGTCATGATAATTTTGAAGAATCATTCCATAGATGCTTTTTTTATTGATATTCAGTTAGAAGATTACAATGGACTGGAACTTGCAAAAGAATTGAGGAAGTTATCTGATTATCAATTTGTACCTATGGTATTTATAACTGCGGTACCAACACGAGAACTAGAAGCTTTTCGTCAAGTGCATTCTTATGATTATATTCTCAAACCATTTACATTGGAAGAAGTGAAGAAAGTGTTCAGAGAAATATTACTAGACTATTTTAATGAGTTGGGTTTTGAAGAAACAATAGTACTGGAGTATAAATCATATAACCATACGATTAAAACTAGAGATATATTATATGTGGAAATGTACAATAGAAGAATTCATATTGTTACCAAAGATGATAATATCGAATACAATGTCATGTCATTGACTAAATTTCATGAGAAATTGCCAGAGTCGTTTATTAGGGTGCACCAATCATATATAATCAATAAGAGATTTCTTGAATCCTATAGTCTAAGTCTATTTTTAATTAAACTTGTTGGTTGTGACATTGAAGTACCGATTGGTCGAAGTTATATTAAAAATGTTAAAGGGAAGTTGATATGAATTTATTAGAATTGTTTGTACTGTCAGCTTGTGATATCGTCATGTTCTTTATGATGACACATGCAATATTTAGATTTAAGAAGAAACCATGGTGGCAAAACCTTGCTTATATTCTCATAGGTGCTTTCTTTACTGTTTTAATTGGCCGGATTGACCATGCTGCAATTTCAAGAGCAATCAGTATTATGTTTGTTTGTGTTTTCTTTTATATCATATTCAAAATGTATGTCACAAAAGTCTTTGATTATGTCATTGGCTTTGTACTAGTACTCGGTATCATCTATTCTTTACAACTTTTAGTAATTTTATTCTTATATTTTTCACTAGGAGAAATCCAGTTTATTTTTATTTATGGTTTGCTCGCACAATCTGTAGCGATTATTACCATTTCGATTATTACAACATACATAAATTTTAACAAATTATACTTGTACATCAACTATCAGAATATGTGGCTTAAGTCAATAATGATCAATTCCTTACTGATTTACTTCACTTTTTCTTTAATGTGGGATTTGAATATTGATTATTTTATCAACTCGATATTAGTTGTTACAGTAACCTTGTTATTAGTAATTGTTGTCAATATGGTCATCATTCGTGGTGGGGTGACAGATAAGAAGAACAAAGAAAAGTTAGAGATATATGAAACCTACTTGCCAATGATTGATTTAATTATTGACGAAATTAAAGTAAAACAACATGATTACCACAATCAAGTTCAAACCATAGCTTCATTAAAGGGTCTTGTAGAGGGGGCTACATATGATGATTATTTATCTGAAATTTCAACTAAAGATATTTGGAATAAGCTGATACTACTTGACAATAAAATACTCATAGCCTTCTTTTATAGCAAATACAAACAATCACAAGATTTAGGTGTTGAATTAATATTTAAGTTTAATACCTATCTTGTGAATACTGTATATACAGATTATGAGCTGGTCGAAATGTTTGGTATTTTAATTGACAATGCTATTGAGGCTGCAATTTTAACCGACCAGAAATTGGTTTCTATAGAAATAGATTTTAACAATCAACAGAATAGGTGTGTTGTAACAAACAGCGTTTTAAATTTTACAACGTCTAAAATATCAAAGATGTTCGACTTCTATCAGTCTGAAAAAGGAGATGGAAGAGGTATTGGTTTGTACAAGTTAAAGCAACTTTTGGACAGAGAAAAAGGCACCATAAATGTTTTTTATGATACCCAAACTCAATTGTTAAATGTCGAAATTTGTTACAATTAAAGCTCTTCCAAACTTTCTGGTAACTTAGGCTCATCCCAAAATAGAACGCTTGCCGTATTTAAAATAGCAAATGGCGCAATGGCAAGTAAGAGAGAGATAATACTTTTTTTAACGCTTCGTAACATGTGAGACCCCTTTCTGAATCAGTAGTAGAGAACTTTGTATAATGACAACCCATATTGCACTGTGAGTAAATGGATTGTTTTTGATGATAAAAAAAGAAACATACAGCAGTGATATCGCCAAAGCTCTTATTTTAAGAGCTTTTATATTAAGTCTTTTTATCTTCTTCTTTTGTTCAGATAACATAGGACTTAAAATAGCAATGATAATAACAGCCAAACTGCCCAATCCTATAAGAATGTTTTTATTGATATTGAGTTTCATCAACAACAAGATGCTTATAAAATATAAACTTGTAAATATCAAACAACTCCAATAGTTTTTAAAATGGAAACTACCAGCTTGAGATTTTAAAACAAGCGTCAGGCCTAATATGCTAAAGTATTCTATTAGATAACCTGTATATAAAAATGGAATCAAGATGATTGCGACTTTACTCAAATCACTGAAGATGATTTGAAGCAAATAGATAATTTGATCTGCTTCAATTTCGGATATTTGAAATTGGTTTATTATATTTGATTTAAAATTATTCACTTCGACCTCCAATGATACAATAACATAAGGGATGTAAATTGAAACTCGAATTGTTTAAACAACAATCAAAGTGTTAAAACAACATTTTTTTGAGTATTAGAACTACAAATTAACAATAAACGACTTGCTTAAGATGCAAATTAAATGTATATGAAGATGAAATTATATGAACAGTTAGAAATTATGAAAAAATAGGCAAGAAGTAAAAGATCGAAATATATAATTAAAACGATAGAGAATGCAGTTGAAGCAATTGGTATTAAAAACTCTAAACCTTTTGCAATTAAGAAGGTGGAAAAATATAAACGTCACAAGAGAACCCAAAACGGCATAAATAATTTTTCACATGAATTGTAGTCAATCATCAAGGATTTTAGAATTAATATACATAACGATTTGAGCTCGAAGAGATTTTAGATGATATATTACAGGCATTTTACCTATTGTTGTTTTACATACTTTTTTTGTGGTATAATTATGTTAGTGAAGACTAACGGTGGTGACCTATGATAAAAAGAAAAGATAAAATAGTTATTGCAGCTTTAGAATTACTCGAAGAGGGTGGGGTTTCTAATGTCACAACAAAGAACCTTGCGATGAAGCAGGGAATTTCTGAACCTGCATTATATAGACAATTTAATAATAAACACGATATCTTTATAGCGATTATTAATGAATATGCTAGTTATGATGAGAAAATCATGAATACAATTATGGAACAAGGATTAAAAGGTAGAATTGCCATAGAATTTTATATAACGAGGTATATGGAGTTATATCAAAGCTATTCGGAACTTACAACGATAGTATATTCATTTGACTTGTATTTTTATGAGAATGATACAAAAGAGTTGATGATTGGAATCATAAATAAAAGAGAGGATTTTTTAAAGAACTGGCTGAATAAATATCCAATTAAAAATTGCAAGTTACAACCCAGCTATTTAGCTTCAGTTGTAAATGATTTAATGTATGGTGAAGTGTTTAAATGGCGATTAAGTAATAAAACCTATTCATTAACAGCTAGTGTACTTCAGAAGGTATCAGTTCTGTTAGAGGCCTAAAGATGAAGTAAAGAGAATATTTAGGAGGACTAAGTGAAAATTTTACTGGCAGAAGATGACTTGACGAGTCAACTATTTATGAATAAATATTTAAGCAGATTTGGTGATTGTGACATAGCAACAAACGGCATTGAAGCGATTCAAAAATATGAAAACTCAATAACAGAAGACAATCCTTATGATTTGATTTGTCTTGATATAATGATGCCGAAAGTTAATGGTATTTCAGCGTTGACAGAAATCAGAAAAATCGAAAAATCAAAATTAAGTTCAGAAAATAATCCATCTAAGATCATAATGACAACCGCATTAAATGATAAGGAAACTGTGAAAGCATCATATGACGCAGGTTGTGATGCTTTTGCCTGGAAACCAATTGACTTAAAGCAATTTTATAAACTGCTAGAGGAGCTTGATTTAATATAGAGGTTGATATGATTAAAGGTAATTTTAAAAATATTATCGAAAAAATATTTTGCTATCTTTATAGCATCATAATATTTTTCATTGTTAGCATTCAGATTATTATAGAAAAGAAGTTTTCGATTGATTTATTCGTATTGCTTTTTATTTCTTTGTTCCTGTTGGTCATTACAGTATTTTCTGATATTTTGAAAGCGAGGAAACTGTACGATGTCAACTGGTACTTTGCTTTTATGAGTGCTTCGATGTGGGTGATATTGAAAATTCTATTTTTCAATTATTCAATATACAGTTTTCTAATTGGTTTGTTAGGTTTTTTTATGGGTTCATATAGAATCAATAAAATAAAACAGCAGGTAATATTTAGCAGTCTATATTCTATTTTGATTCTAGTATTAACTTTAAAGTCACCTTTGGATCTAGAAACTCAGCTATTGATTGGTGTTATGACCGTTTTGATAATCGGCATTAGTATGTACAGCAAATACCTTATATTAAAATGGACAAATGACCACGATAATTTTGATCTGCATAGTCTTGCACTGGCAAATGCGTCTGAAGCTTTTGTTGTATATGATGCAATTCTTGATAATGATGGAAAACCATTTAATTATAGAATTGTAACAGCAAATGAAGCTTTTGAAAAACTGTTTGGATTGACTACCAGTCATATTATAGGAAAAACAGTACTGGATATATTACCAAAAACAGAAACTTATTGGATTGAAACTTATGGAAATGTTGCCATGAACATGGTAAACGTTCGTTATATGGACTATTCGAAAGAATTAAATAAACATTTTCAAATAAGTACTTTTCCTATATTCAAAGGTCGCTTAGCCGTTTTATTTTCTGATTTGACAGAGCAAATTGCAACGCAACAAAAGTTAGAAGAAAGTGCTGAGTATGTAAAAAGACTTAACCAGTCCAAATCAAAGTTTCTCAAGGATGTGAATCACAGAATCAGAACACCACTGAACGGTTTATTAGGAGCATTGCAATTGTACAAGGAAAATTGTGATGAAGAACTCTTAGAACATGTCTGTATGGAAGCAAAACAGATAAATAGTGTTGTGGATCAAGTCTCAAAATACGTTGAGTTTCAAGATTGCAAATCAGTATTTGAACTCAACAATATAGTAGAAATCGTTGAAGATGTCTTTGAGAACTATCCAGAGACACTTGAGTATAAGTTCATCAATAAGATTGACAGTAGTCCGATGTTTTTATTTGATGTTAATATGTGCTGCTTGGTTTTGAATAAACTTATTCGAAATGCTTTGAAGTATAGTGATAATAAGCCACTCATTATTAGAATTGAATATTATGATATGAAACAGGATAGTCGTAAACTGCATATTTCCGTAAAAGATATGGGTTGTGGTTTAAGTGAAAATCAAATTGAAGATGTATTCAACGAGTATTCACATCACAACATCAAAGAATTGTATAAAGATGATAATCATATGTCTTTGTCACTTTGTAAACAACTCTTAAACAGTGCAGGTGGTGACCTTCTTGTTAAAAGCAAAATAGATGAAGGCAGTTCATTCACTATAGATTTACCTCATATGAAAATTTAAAGTTAGCAAACGCTAACTTTTTATATATTTTTGAGTACATTAATTTTAGCGGGGTATTAAGGAGTGATAGATAGCAGAAGATAATAAAGCGAATGGGGTGTGTTTGATGATGGATGAAAGATTGGATAACTTAATGAATGAAGATACCATGAAAGACAGATTCTTAACTTTTTCCTTAGGTGAAGAATTTTTTGGTATAGACATAGTATATGTCACTGAAATTGTAGGCATTCAACCAATCACAGTTGTTCCAGAATTACCTGGTTTCATCAGAGGTATTATAAATCTGCGAGGTCAAATCATACCAGTGATGGATATACGATCAAAGTTTAACAAAGAACAGAAAGCATACAATGATAGGACATGCATTATAGTTGTGGATGTTAAGGAGTTCTCTATTGGTATTATTGTAGACGCGGTATCTGAGGTAATGACAATTGAAGATGATAATATTGTACCACCACCGGAAATAGGAAGTTTTGGACGTAAATATATTAGAAGTGTCGCTAAACATAATGATGATGTTATATTGATAATTGATTGTGAAAAATTACTAAATCTCGAAGACAGCAATGACTTATTAACTACGATTGAATAGGAGGAGTTATGAAATGGTATAAGAACCTAAATATATCTGTTAAACTGATTTCGTCATTTATTATTGTGGCATTATTCGCTGCTGTAATCGGTTTTGTAGGCTATATTTACTTAGATGAAGTAGGCAACAATAAAATGGCAGCAGTCACGCAATTACTGGAGTTGGAAGAATCGTTTACTGAAGTGAATGCGCTTGAAAATTTGTTTTTATCACAAAATTTAAATCTAGAGGATAGATCCAATAATTATCTTGATTTAGAAAATGCATTAAAAAAATTGAACACTCATAAGAAAGTCTATCTGGATTTAGAACTGTCAAATGAGGAATTGGAATTATGGCGAAGTGCCGAATTATCCATGTCAGTTTACTTTGAGGATCACGAGGCTCTAATTGCTATCGCAAGTAAAATCGATTCTTATCAGATTGAAAAAGCTTCAGAACTTCGATCTGTAATTGCAAATCGCGAGAAAGACCATTACAGATGGATTTGGTTATTGGAAGATAGTATTATAACTGAAAAGCCATTTGAAGGACAAATGGATGGTACTAAGTGTGCTTTGGGTAAATGGTTGGCTTCATATAGTACTGAAAGTGAAGAAGTTAACTCAATAATGAATGAGATAAATTCATATCATATGACTGTTCATGGTAGTGGTGAATCGGTCAATGAAATTATTATAGGTGCTGGTGAAAATAAAATTGAAAGAGCTTATGTAGTTTATCAAGAAGAGACACTACCTGCTATGACAAAAGTTTTGGACCTGCTACAGGAAATGGATCTATTAGCAGAACAATCTGAAAAGCTTTATGATGATATGACAAAGCAAGTTTTGGAAGTAAATGTTATTGATCATGATTTAGCTGCTAAAGATATTACTGCATTAGTGGAGTATACGATTGAAAGTGCTGAAAAAAGTGTAGACAATGCAGGTTTTATGATTGTGATATTTGCTGTTTTAGGCGCTGTAATATCATTGAGCTTAGGTGTATTTATCAGCAGAATGATAAAAAAACCTATTTCAGAAATATTAAATGCTGCCAATGAAATTGCCGATGGCAACTTGGCGGTTTCAATTGATATTGATACAAAAGATGAGATTGGTAAATTAGCAACAGCGTTCAAGAATATGACGAATAACATTAATAGTGTGATGTCTAATATTAATTCAGCATCAGATCAAGTAGCTTCAGGTTCAAGACAATTATCGGATTCTAGTATGTCATTGTCTCAAGGTGCGACAGAGCAAGCGAGTTCTATTGAAGAATTAACAGCATCTATAGAAGAAATTGCAAGTCAAACAAGAGGCAATGCAACAAACGCTGAGAAAGCTAAATCTGTATCCAAAGAAGCTTATTCAAATGCAGAAATTGGAAATAGTCAAATGAATGAAATGTTAACGGCCATGACAGAAATTAATGAATCATCAAAGAATATATCAAAAATTATAAAAGTAATTGACGATATAGCATTCCAAACAAATATTTTAGCCTTAAATGCAGCAGTAGAGGCTGCTAGAGCAGGACAGCACGGAAAAGGATTTGCCGTTGTTGCAGAAGAAGTAAGAAACTTAGCTGCTCGTTCTGCAAATGCAGCAAATGAAACTACAGCATTAATTGAAGGTTCGATAGAAAAGGTTGGAAAAGGTACCCAAATTGCAAATGATACGGCTCAAGCGCTTAATAAAATTGTCCGTGGTGTGTCTGAAGCGACAGATTTGGTTTCTGAAATTGCTGTGGCGTCACATGAACAGTCATTAGGTGTAGAACAGATTAATCAGGGGTTGATGCAAATCTCAGATGTAGTACAGACAACTAGCGCCACAGCAGAAGAAACTGCTGCTGCAAGCGAAGAACTTTCTGGTCAAGCGGATATGTTGAAGTCAGAGGTTGCAAGATTTAGATTAAGAAAATATAAAGACGATGATTCTATAACTCCTGATGTACTTAAAATGTTAAATCAGATGAATGTAAATGATAGGTCTGTAAACAAGTCGAAAATGATCTCGTTAAGCGAGAAGGAATTTGATAAATATGCATAGAAAAGTAATGAGAGTTAGTATCTACTAACTTTCATTTTTTTTTTTGAGTAAAGGTGTTTCGACTGGGTAATAATGGCTAATAGGATGAAAGGGGTGATAATAATGACCAGCAATTTTATAGACGAACCTATGTTACAAGCATATTTACATGAAACATCTCAAATACTGGAGACGTTAGAACAGGAGATGATTCAAAGTGAAATGGGTGATACTTTTACTGAAGATTCTATCAATGTGATATTTAGATATATGCATACGATTAAAGGGTCATCTTCTATGATGATGTACAACAATATCAGCGGTTTAGCACATGTTTTAGAGGATATGTTCTATATCATTAGAAAAGAAAATAACTTGGAATACGATTTTTCTAGTTTAGTAGACTTAGTTTTGGAGAGTATTGATTTTTTTAAAATCGAATTAATAAAGGTAAAGAATAAAGATGATGTTGATGGAGACCCTTCTTCTTTAAAAGTTGAAATTGAAAATTTAATTCAAACCATTAAAGTAAAAAATGGATTAATTGATGAAAAAGAGATTCAGGCAAAAAAACAGAAGCAAAAATATTATATTAGACCGAGTACTCAACCTGAACAGGTGACTTTGTTTCAAGCTGTTCTAAGTTTTGAAGATGGCTGTGAAATGGAAAATATTCGTGCGTACTCTGTTGTTCAAAATGCTTTGGAATTTTCAACTCAAGCCTATTATTTTCCTAATGATATCATTGATAACGAACTATCAGCGGAGGTGATTAGAAAAGACGGTTTTAAAATCATTATTAGTACTTTAAAACCATTGGATGAGGTAAAATCATTTTTTGAAAGTACAATTTTCTTAAAGGATTTAACACTTCAAACGATTGAAGCAGAACTTTTTAATAAACTGTCTTTAGAGTATCAGCAGGAAGCATCGTCAGAAGAACTGTCAGAAGAAATTAAAGTACCAAAAACTTCTAAGAAGTATAAAGAAAAAAAGGAAGTAACAGAAAAAACAAAAGAACAGGCAATGATCAGTGTTCATGTGGAGAAATTGGATAAACTGATGAACATGGTGGGTGAGTTGGTAATCGCAGAGTCCATGGTTACACAAAATCCTGAAGTCACTTCTTTGGAAATTGAAAGTTTTGATAAAGCTTCAAGACAACTTCAGAAGATTTCAGCGGATCTGCAGGATATGGTTATGGGTATTAGAATGGTACCTTTATCGACTACTTTCATGAAAATGCATCGAATTGTAAGAGATATGAACCGTAAGCTTGGTAAAGAAGTTGTTCTTGATGTAATAGGTGAGGAAACTGAAGTTGATAAAAGTATAATTGAGAAAATTAGTGATCCTCTAATGCATATAATACGAAATGCAATCGATCATGGAATTGAACCACCGGAAACAAGGATAAAACTTGAAAAATCAGAACACGGTTTAATACATCTGGAAGCTAGAAATTCTGGAAGCAATGTTCTAATCATTATAAAAGACGATGGTAAGGGCCTAAACAAGAATAAGATTTATAAAAAAGCCTTCTCGAATGGATTAACGGATAAAGCGTTTGAGGAGTTGAAAGAAAGCGATATATTTCAGTTCATTCTTAATCCTGGTTTTTCGACAAATGAAGCTGTGACCGAGTTTTCAGGACGTGGTGTCGGTATGGATGTGGTGTGTAAGAATATCGGAAATGTCGGTGGCTCTGTTATCGTTGAAAGTGAGGAGCAAAAGGGTACAACGATTACACTTAAGATTCCACTAACATTAGCAATTATTGATGGCATGAATTTAAAAGTGGGTGATTCAAGATTTACGTTACCATTGATGACGATTAAAGAATCCTTTAGACCTAAAAGTGATGCTGTTTTCAAAGATCCAAGTGGTCTTGAGATGATTATGTTAAGAGGTGAGTGTTATCCTGTACTAAGATTACATAAACATTATGATATTCCTACTGATATTACGTCGTGTGATGAAGGCATACTGATTATGATTGAAGAAGATGGTAGAAGTAGCTGTTTATTTGCAGATGAGTTGTTAGGTCAGCAGCAAGTTGTAGTTAAGACCTTGCCCAATTATATAAAACAATATAAAAATGTAAAAGGTTTATCTGGCTGCACGCTTTTAGGAGATGGTAATATCAGTTTGATATTAGATGTGAAAGCGCTTAATGTTTCTACAGTAATGGGAGGTATTAATGGAAGATAATATGTTAGATGATATGCTTGAAGATACTATGAAGGGAAAGTTCCTGACCTTTTCTTTAGGAGCTGAATTTTATGGTATTGATATCTTATATGTTACGGAAATTGTAGGGATACAACCGATAACAGTTGTACCGGAATTTCCTGAATTTATTAAAGGGATAATTAATTTGAGAGGTCAAATTATCCCTGTAATGGATGCAAGAGCTAAGTTTAAAAGAGAAACAATTGAATATAATGACCGTACTTGTATTGTTGTGGTGCAAGTTAATGAGGTTTCCATAGGTATCATTGTTGATGCTGTCTCAGAAGTATTGGAAATCGCTGACGAGAATATTGTGCCTCCACCTATGGTGGGTGGTACGGGCAGAAAATATATTAAAAGTGTAGGGAAACATGAAAATAGTGTTGTATTAATAATTGATTGTGAGAAATTATTAAGTAATGATGAATTAAGTGAATTAACTCAATTAAGTGATTAGGGGGATCTGATAATGAAATGGTTTTTGAACATGAAAATAACGACTAAATTGATAATCGCATTCGTAATTGTAGCGATACTGGCAGGTGTCGTAGGCGCTGTTGGTATGAGCAATATCACAAAAATAGATGAAAATGGACATGTCCTATATGCAAATATGACAGTACCTCTTGCTGAAGCGGCTGATATGGCGAAGTTATTTCAAAGAATTCGTGTGAATACAAGAGATATGATTTTAGAAGAAGAGGAAGAAAAAATTGATCAGATGTATCAAAATATTTTAAGCATTATTGATGAATTAGATGTTTTATCAAAAAGTTTTGAAGAGAAAGCCTTATCTCAAGACATGAAAGATGCATTTAGTGATTTTATGGTGACTAGAGCTGATTTCGGATCATATTTAGAAGACTATTACAATCTGTGTATCAATAATCAAGATGCAGAAGCTTATTTATTAATTAAAGGTGACATGAGAATTGCAGCTGATGCTGAAAAAAATGCCATTGACTTATTGGTTTCAATGAAAGTTGATGATGCAAAGGAAAAAGCGATTACAAATGACGAGTTAACAAAATCATCTATTCAAATAATGACGATATTAATAATAATTGCAGTTATAGTAGCAGTTGGTTTTGGTATCATCATTGCTCGTATTATCAGTCGTCCGATTAATAAAATTCTAGTCGCAGCCAATCAAATAGCAGATGGTAATTTAGCTGTAGAAATTGATTTGGATACCAAAGATGAAGTTGGATTGCTTGGTAAAGCATTTAATATGATGACAAAAAACATCAACTCGGTAATGACTAATATCAATAATGCCTCAGAACAAGTTGCTTCAGGTTCGAGACAATTGTCAGATTCAAGTATGTCTCTTTCTCAAGGTGCAACAGAACAAGCCAGTTCCATTGAGGAATTGACAGCATCTGTAGAAGAAATCTCAAGTCAAACAAAGGCAAATGCAAGCAATGCAGAAAAAGCAAGAGATATGGCCATGACTGCTTATAAACATGCGGAAAAGGGTAATAGGCAAATGGTTGATATGTTAAATGCAATGTCTGACATCAATGAATCTTCTAATAATATTTCGAAAATTATTAAAGTAATTGATGATATTGCATTCCAAACAAATATATTAGCACTTAATGCTGCTGTTGAAGCTGCAAGAGCAGGACAACATGGTAAAGGATTTGCTGTAGTAGCTGAGGAAGTAAGAAATCTTGCTGCTAGGTCAGCTAATGCAGCCAAAGAAACCACAACTATGATTGAAGGTTCAATTGAAAAAGTTGAAGGTGGAACTAAGATTGCAAATGAAACAGCAGAGGCATTAACACAAATAGTTGAAGGTGTTTCTCAAGCTTCGGAAATTGTTGGTGATATTGCAACCGCTTCTAATGAACAAGCTTTAGGTGTTGAGCAGATTAATCAAGGATTGACCCAAATATCAGATGTTGTTCAGACAACAAGTGCAACTGCAGAAGAGACAGCAGCCGCAAGTGAGGAACTATCAGGTCAAGCTGATATGTTGAAACAGCAAGTATCAACATTTAAATTGAAAAAAAGTTTCTCAGATTCAAATGATATCAATCCTGATGTTTTAAAGATGTTAGAAAACATGAAAGGTAATGCTGGTTCAATAAAGCAAGATGTTAAACAGATATCTTTAAGTGATTCAGACTTTGAAAAATACTAGATAGAAAGGGAGGCCTGCCTCCCTTTTAAGGGTGGAATATGATTAAAATAACAAATGATGAATTTAGATTATTGGCAAACTATATAAAAGAATGTAGTGGCATTCACTTAAAACAAGAAAAAAAAGCCTTACTGATGGGTCGATTGACATCGTTGGTGACAGAACTCCAAATGGAGTCTTTTATGGATTTTTATGACTATCTTAAAAAAGATGATGAAGGTGTTGTGCTTAGCAAAGTAATTGACAGAATAACGACCAATCATACCTATTTTATGAGAGAATCGGAACATTTTGGTTATTTACAAACAGAAGTGTTGCCATTTATGAAGTCTACAATAAAAAATAGAGATTTAAGAGTGTGGTGTGCTGCTAGTTCCACTGGAGAAGAACCTTACACTTTAGCTATGATACTAGAAGACTATTTTGGTAAGGAAATTGTGAAATGGGATAAAAAACTATTGGCAACAGATATTTCTTTAGATGTATTGGATACAGCTAAAAAGGGTATTTATATGAAAGAAAAAGTAGACTCTATACCAAAAATGTGGGTTGTGAACTATTTTAATAAACTTGATACTATGAGTTATCAAATCAAAGAACATATGAGATCTCAAGTTATTTATAGACGTTTTAACTTATTGGAACAAAATTTTCCTTTCAAAGCAAAGTTTCATGTTATCTTTTGTAGAAATGTGATGATTTACTTTGATAATAAGACCAAAGAGGAGTTAATCAATAAATTTTATAATGCTTTAGAATATGGAGGGTATCTATTTATAGGTCATTCGGAATCTATTGATAGAAATAAAACACAGTTAAAGTACATTAAACCTGCTGTGTATAGAAAGGTATAGAGGTATTTTATGGCAATAAAAGTGCTTATTGTTGATGATAGTATGGTATTTAGAGAGGTCATAGCAAAAGGAATCCAGTCGGATCCACAAATACATGTTGTTGGAAAAGCGGTTGATGCATATGATGCAAGAGACAAAATACTTCAATTTCATCCAGATGTTATCACATGTGACATTGAAATGCCTAGAATGGATGGTATTGAATTTGTAAAAAGACTGATACCGCAGTATCCAGTACCTGTAATCGTGATCAGTTCAGTCAGCAATCGAGTTTTTGACGCAATGGAATCAGGCGCTGTAGATTTTGTGACAAAACCCAGTTTGGAAGTTCCAAGAAGTGTGGAAAAATTTATATATAATATTATTGATAAAATCAAAGCCGCATCCAAGGCTAAAATTATTGAAAAAGCTGAGAAGCCTAAAATGTTAGAATCAAAAAAAGAATATGTAAAACACGCGGTCATTGGAATAGGTGCATCAACTGGTGGTACAGAAGCTATTTATAACCTTCTTACACAGCTGCCTAAGAATATTCCTGGTATTGTTATTGTTCAGCATATCCCACCGGTGTTTTCTAGAATGTTTGCAGAAAGATTGAATAATCAAACACATTTTATAGTCAAAGAAGCTGAAACAGGAGATGTAATCGAAAAGAATCATGTTTATTTGGCTCCCGGTGATAAACATATGAAAATTGTGAAAAGCGGTACACGATATTGTCTAAAAGTGTTTGAAGGTGAAAAGGTAAATGGACACTGTCCATCTGTTGACGTTTTATTCAACTCCATGTCAGAAGTACTTTTAGATAGAACGCTTGCTGTCATTTTAACAGGCATGGGATATGATGGGGCAAGAGGAATTGCTAAAATGAAAAGAAAAGGTGCTGTAACACTTGGACAAGACGAAAAGTCCTGTGTTGTATATGGAATGCCAAAAGCTGCATATGAATTAGGTGGTGTAACTAAACAAGTTTCACTGGATTTGATGGGACACTATATTATGAAATCCTTAAGGTGACTTATGATTTCAGTAGGTATTGGGGAATATGTAATAACTGATTCAAAAAATGAGAGCCTGAATACTCATGCTCTTGGATCTTGTGTTGCATTAATTATACATTGCACAAAAACTAAATGTACCGCCATGGCACATATTGTTTTACCTAACCAAGATGTAAATCACAAAAGAATACTAGCCAAGGAGGCTTATTTTGCAAGTGATATAGTACCAAAATTAATAGATTTTTTTGTAAATCGCCCATATTGCAGACCTGAACATCTTCAAATTATGCTTGTGGGGGGTGCTGTTTCATCTCATGCAACAGATGTTTTTAAAGTTGGTGAAAGGAATGTGCATAAGATAAAAACCATTTTAGAAGGTTATAATCTTGATTATGATGCCACAGAAGTGTTAGGCCGGTTTAGTCGTTCGGTAGAAATTGATGTAAAAAGTGGCGAAGTCATTATTAAAAAAAAAGAAATGCACATATAGGTGTCGTATGGACCAAATAAATTATTTTGAGGTTTTGAATGCTTTAGGAGATGGTGTTGTATGTATCGACAATACCAAAAGAATAACCTATTGTAATCATAAAGCAATGTCAATCCTCGGTATGGATATTGATAGGATTCTGTTAACCGATATTGAGGATGTATTTAATGTGTCAACAGTAGTTGATGGAAGTATTATAAGCAAGTTAGTGGATTATGTTTTTGCAACAGGTAAACAAACCGGATTAAAACCGGGTTCTTATATTGTCAATAACCATAGAGCTGTAAAATACTTGTCAGCCAGTTTTTCACGTCTTGTTGCGGATGATGCACCACCAATCGTTGTAATTAATTTTAGGGATATTACAGACTTTATAAGACTAGAGAAACAGCTGGTACATCAAAAAGAGAATTTACAATTGATATTGGATTCACTTCCTCTGGGAATAATGATCGTTAATGAAAATCGCACTGTAGGAAGTTATAATACTTATATTAATAAAAGATTTAAAGTCGGTTCAATAGTGACAGGCGATTCTTTGGTTGGAAATATTTTAAAATGTGAAAATGCTGTAGATAGATTATGTGGTTTAGGAGAACAATGTGTTACCTGTCCCTTAAGGTTTCAATTATTGGACAGCGCCTATAATACAGGAAAATATGAAACATTACATAAACAGTTTCACCATATTATCGATGATAAAATTATTAGTTGTGATTATAGAATTAGTTTTTTATCGATAAAAGAAAATGAAATGGCAAAAACTCTATTGATACTTCAAGATATAACCAGTCAAATTGAATATGAAGAGACTATATCACTCGCAAGAAAAAATGCAGTAGAAGCGAGTCATATGAAAAGTGCTTTTATAGCCAATATGAGTCATGAAATAAGAACACCTTTAAATGGGATTATCGGTATGATCGATTTGACTTGTAGAAGTTTACAACAACCTGAACTTATAGAAAATCTTGAAATAGCAAAGAGTTCAAGTGAGTCGTTATTAAGTCTTATAAACAATATATTGGATTTATCAAAAATAGAAGTTGGTAAAATGCCTGTTCACCAAAAGGAATTTTTTGCTATGCAAATTTTTAGAGATGTAGTCAATGAATACAAGTTCAAAGCAAAAGAAAAAAACCTTGAATTTACATTAGATGTCTCGTCTTTGATAAATATTAAAATAATAAGTGATCCTGGAAAAATAAAACAAATACTCATAAATTTAATATATAATGCACTAAAATTTACAGAGTATGGATATGTCAAAGTCGAAGGCTACATGAGTGATGATAATCTGATAATAAAAGTGATGGATACTGGTATTGGAATAGATGACTCTTTTAAAGAAAAATTGTTCGCAAGTTTTACTCAAGGTGATGACACGTATACAAGAAGGAAAGGTGGCACAGGGCTTGGTTTAACTATAAGTAGCCAATTGATTAAATTGTTGAAAGGTAGAATTAAATTTGAATCGCAAGTTGGAAAGGGATCAATTTTTATTGTTACAATTCCTGTTAAACGTGCAAGTTTGAATGTAATAGATGATATAGGGGATACTCCGCTTGAGCAAATCTATAATGGACAGGTTTTACTAGCAGAAGACGATGTAATCAATCAAATGGTTATCAGCAGGCAGTTAGAAATGTCTGGTTATAATGTTACTGTCGTAAATAATGGTAAAGAGGCAATTGAACGTTATAATCACTATCATTTTGATTTAATTATTATGGATATCCAAATGCCTGTCATGAATGGACTGGAAGCCGTTGAGTTTATTAGGAAACAAGACAAGACAACACCTGTAGTGGCTTTAACAGCATTGGCTTTGAAAAATGAAAAAGAGGAAATTATGTCATACGGTTTTGATCGATTTATTGCTAAACCTGTAGACTTAAAAGTCTTGAGTGATTTGGTATCTAATCTGATTTCGAAAAAAAAGTTTGTGAATTTTGAAGTGACTTCAAAATCCTTTGATGTTCATAAAATCCTGAGCTCATTAAGTAAGTCTCTAAAAGTTAAAAATTGTAAGCTGATAGACCAATCAATTGATTTACTACGTGAGAATTTTGAAGAAGAACATATTAATACATTATTATTTAAGATGAAGATGGGACTTAGAAAAGAAAACTATGAACAAATGGCAAGCTACCTAGAGGCTATTACTGAAATATTAATCGAGTAGGAGGACATAATGCTAAAAATATTAATTGCTGAAGATGATGTGGTAAGTAGAAAGTTATTATGGAAAGTTCTAGGTGAGTATGGTGTATGTGATTTGGTTATCAATGGTATTGAAGCAGTGGATGCATTCATTATAGCCTTAAAAGAGAAAGAACCTTATGATCTTGTATGTTTAGATATTATGATGCCTAAAGCTGATGGCATAACCGTCCTAAAAACTTTGAGGGATTTAGAAAAACAGAACAAGGACTGTAAAGAAGCAAAAATTATTATGGTGACCGCTTTAAATGAAACTGAAGTTGTGGATGATGCATTTGAAAAAGGCGCTGATGCTTATGCTCCGAAACCTATTGATATCAATCGATTGATAGAGGTTTTAAGAAATTTTGAACTAATAGAAGGTTAATATGAGTCATTTCATTGATTATTATCTAGTATTACAGGTACATTATTTGGCGAGTGATGATATTATAAAAGCCGCATATAGAAAATTATGTCAAACTCATCACCCTGATAAAGGAGGGTCTGTTGACCTGTTTCAAAAAATTCAAGAAAGTTATGAAACATTAATTGATTCTGAAAAGAAAAAGACGTATTTAAAAGAATGGATGGCACATTATATACATCAGGATTCGTTTGATTTTGGGGAATTAAAACCATCTTTATACGATATTACGATGTATCATGTGAAAGAAGTTCTTTTACATTATCTAAAAGCTATTCAAGATAAAAATTATGAAAAAGCTTACAGCATGTTATCGGTAAGAAATAAAGACCATTTGTTTTATAAGGACTTTATGGTGTGGCAAAAGCTAATTTCTGAAATTCATCATTTGTTGGATTATGATTGTGTTTTAGAGTCATTTAATCATGGAATCAATAAATTAGTAGTAACTTATAAGGTAAAAGTTAAAGAGTTCAATATGCTTTTAAATCAAGTAGAAGAAGATTATTTCAGACGTGAAGTTTTATATGAGAATAATAGATGGTGTATCTTGTTAAGTGATATTGATGTTCGTTTTATTATAAGAAAATACAAGAAAATTTTAGCCCTTAATAAAAAAAGTGCAAGACTTTTAAAAAAATACTTACCCAAAATTGAAGAAAATCACTTTACAAAAATGGTTTCAAAAAAATATTTCATTAATAATTGCGAATATGAATTATTAAGATACTTACGTTATAAAAATTCTTTTTCTATGATTAAAATAAATATAAAAAAAGAATCCGTATCTGAAATTATAGAAATCCTTATCAATAATGAAACTAGAAAAATTGACTCCTTCTGTAAATATACGGAACAGTATTTTTTGGTTTTATTGCCAGAATCAAAGTTGGAACATGGAGATGTGGTTATGAATAAAATAATTAATAAACTACCTAACGAATATATACATGATATAACTTATAGATGTGTTGAAATAAATGAGTCCTATAAAAGTGTAAAGAATATCTTAGAAACTCTAACAAGGAGCTCATCATGAGAAAAGTAATTCTATTTATCCTACTTTTTTTTATGCTTACATCATGCCAATCAAATGAAACCATCAAAATTGGTGTTGTTGGTACTATGTCAGGTAATAAGTCGGAATTGTCTGTTTCAGGAAGACGCGGCATCGAACTAGCCATATCGAAAATAAATGAACAAGGTGGATTGCTCGGTAAGGAAATCGAAATAATTGTCAAGGACGATTTAAATGATGTCAATAGAGCGGTAGAGGTCGTGAAAGAGTTTGTTGATGAGGATATTGAAATCGTTATTGGACCATTTACAAGCAGTATGATGTTAGCAGCTTATGATTCCATTCATGCAAAGGAAATATTATATTTCTCTCCAACAGTTAGTACAGACACCTTAAATGAAAAAGATGATCAATTTATCAGGTTTATCGCTCCTTCTAGGGAACAGGCAATTATATTAAATGATGTCGCAGTCAAAAATAATCATAAAAAATTTATAGTTATTGCAGATGAAACCAATTTTGGATTTAATCAAATGTTGTTTCAAAACTTCAAGGAAATTTTAGAAGAGAACAACGGTCAAATACTAGAACTGATAGAATATACAGTACTTGATTCAAGTATGTTGGATACGATGAGTGCAGTTATAAAAAATCAAGATCCAGATGGTGTTTTTGTCATCAGTTGCGCAAGCGATTTTGCAATGGTAGCTCAGATATTAAGTTCAAAGAAAATCGAAGTTTCCATGTATGGTCCACTGTGGGCGCATACTAATGATATATTAAGATTAGGTGGTGAGGATATTGAACATGCGTATCTAGTAAGTGGTATATCATACGATAATAAAAACACTGATTTAAATAGGGTTTCTCTTGAGTATTACGATAGATATGGTGAAGAAATGTCATTTTCAGCGATGTATTCATATGAAACCATGATGGCTTTAAATTCAGCTATTAGGAAAGCTCATTCGAGTGAATGGGAAAAAGTAAAAAACGCTTTATTGGATATAAAGGACTATAAGGGTTTACAATTTCAGTTTACTTTAGATAAGTATGGGGATGTTAATCGCCCATACCAAATAGACGAAGTCATAAATGGAGGCTTTTCAACTGTTGAAGACTAAACGAAGCTTAAAAGAACGATTACTTTTGATATGTATAGTAATTATTGTGACATCCTTATTACTATGTACTTTTACGATTATTTTAGTTAGAGATGTTTTAATCGATGATTTAGTAAAACATAATGAATCAATTCTTAAATTGGCAAATAATCAAATTGAAAGTTCAGTACTGATACCACTTAGACAGTTGGAGTTAACTATCAAAATGCTGGAGATTGACTCTATAGATAAATTGCTCGAAGTTTTTTTAAAGGCAAATCCCATCATATCAAATATTTATGTTGTTGATGAAGAGGCTTCTGTTGTCAATATTTATCCAGAAAATCATCAAGCGTATCACTGGAATCTGTCAAACGAACCGAGTTTTTTTGAGGCAGAAAATAACCATTGGAATTGGTCACAAACTTATATTTCATCCATCACAAATGAAACTGTGATTGGTGTTTCAAAAAAAGTGAATGATTATGTCGTGATTGCAGAATTGCAATTGAAAAACATCCCAATAGACATTCAAAGACAAAATCTTTTTGGTGAAAATGTAAAAATTGAAGTTCTGGATAAGTGGGGTACTTATATCATATCTGCAATAGAAACTAGAGTAGCCAGTCGTTATAGAATGTCAAATTTTAATGAACTGAAAAAGGTATATAGTGCTGATGAACATACATTAGAAGAGGATGCCATTATATTTAAGTATAATGATGAGTTATCATGGTACATACTTGTTAACTACGATCAAGAGGCAATAGACCGATCAATCATAGACTGGTTTTTAATTATCATTTTAATTTGGAGTGTTTTTTCTATAGTTCTAGTTTACAGTATCTTGAAGTATTTTACACAATCATCAAGTGATATAGAAATAATTGGTAATCATACAAATTCGGTAGCGATTGGAGATTATAACTTAACTGAAAAGGAACTGTACTTTTCAGAATTCAAGTCATTGGATAATCAACTTTTTAATATGGCTTCTATTATCAGTGACCGTACAGAAGAAATAGTTACTATGAATGAAAATCTTGAGAAACTTGTAAATGATAGAACGCGTCAATTAGAAAAGACAAATTCAAAATTAAAAGAAGAAATAATCGAAAGAGAATTAGTCGAAGAAGAAATTCGTCAGATGAATCATTCCTTGGATAAAAAAGTGAAACTGAGAACGATAGAATTAGAGAATACAAATAAAGAACTCAATAAAAGTATTGAAGAAGCGCATAAGGCAAATGAGGCTAAAAGTAAGTTTTTGGCTGTTATGAGTCATGAAATGCGAACCCCGCTAAATGGTATTATTGGATTTACCCATATGTTGTCTTTAGATATAAAAGACATAGAACAACATAAGACGCTCGAACTTGTTTTAAGTTCTTCAAAGGTTCTACTAACACTGATTAATGATGTTCTTGATGTATCAAAATACGAAGCTGGAAAAATGAAATTTGAAAGATCGCCATTCAATTACAAAACTGAGATTAAAGAAGTTTTGGATTCTTTTAAAGTTTTATCAGAAGCGAAAGGATTGGAATTTGTCATATTAGGTTATGATAGCATTGACGTGGAAGTTTTTGGCGATCAAACAAAAGTAAAACAGGTCTTTTATAATTTGTTGAACAACGCTTTAAAATTTACCAGTATGGGATGTATATCTGTAGAATTTAAGTGTAGATTAAGGCAAAATTTATATGTCGTTGATACACTAATTTCGGACACGGGTATCGGCATGAAAGGTATTGACAACCAGCTGTTCGAACCATTTACCCAAGCAGATGATTCAATTCATAGAACATATGGTGGCACCGGTTTAGGTTTGACAATTACTAAAGAAATTCTAAATCACATGTCAGGTAGTATAGAATTTGAAAAAGATGTTTTGCAAGGGGCAAAGTGTCATTTCACAATGTCCTTGGAAGTAAATAATAAAGTTGTTTTACTCGAAAAAAGTTATAAAAATATATTATTTGTTGAAGATCATATTGTAAATCAAACATTAATGACGCGCTTTTTCGAGAAATATAGTGTGCCTTATGATTTGGCAGAAAATGGTTTAGAAGCGGTAAATTTATTTAATAAAAATACATACGATTTAATACTGATGGACTGTCAAATGCCAGTATTGGATGGTTTTGATGCAACAAAAAAAATTAGGGAGTCAGACAATGAAATTGAAATCATTGCAATGACAGCCTATACGACACCTGAAGATAGAAAAAAATGTTTTGATGTGGGTATGAATGATTTTATGACAAAACCGATAGATTTTAAAATTTTAAAAAAACTCATAGGTATTAATGACTCAGTTGAAGTAATAATGGAGAAAGAAATAACTGATACAATTGGTATTTATGCAGAAAATTTAAGAAATAAAATTGGTTTTGAAATCCAAATATGCAGAGATTTAATAGAAACTTTCATTTCTCAACTAAAAAAAGATTTGAATGAAATCGATGTTTTAAAAACGATAAATGATTACGATCAAATAGAGAAAATATTACATAAACTTAAGGGGGCCTCTGCTACAGTAAGATTAGATAATATAAATAATCTTATAGAAGCATCAGAGGATTTTATGCTAAAGGGTAATTATGATGAATCGTTGGAAATAATAAATACAATAAAAAAGAATGATTTGTTAATACACACCAAATGACTTTATGGGATAATATAGATGGTAGTACATGAATAAAGAAGGAAGTGAAAACTTCCTTCTTTATTTATTACTTTTATTCAACATCGTTATCAGACTTATGATCATAACCTTTATCATCTGAACCATGTTCACCAAAACCGTGGTCATCGTCATCATCATCATCATCATCATCGTCATCATCGTCATCATCATCATCAGAATCATAATTATCAGAGTTCTCTTCATCCAGGTCGTAATCATCCATATCATCATCATCTGACTTTTCACTATCGAAATTATTACCATAGGAATTGTTGTTCTGATTACCTTTACCATTCTTATTAGAGTTGTTTTCCAAATCATATAGATAGGCTTCAGCATCATGAATGAAGTCATCAATGTTTGAGATGTCAGTTTTAATTGTTTCTCTTGTAACATCAATAAATGATGCAATTACAGGGTCATCTCTGTATGCTTCTAGTCTGTTTAAGTATTTAACAAGTTTTACTATATCATTTTTGCCTTTGTTACGATGTTCCAATTCCTCTTTTTGTATTCTTAAAAGATGTGCGTTTGCTTGATTTCTCAAATCATTTTCATTCTTATCATCATCTTCATAACTGTCTAGGAATTGATCAACTAAAGGATCTGAATCTCTGTATTCCTCTAGTGCGACCACTAGATTTTGCAACTCTTTTTTCTTGTCCTTATAATCATGTAAGAATTTATTGGCTTGGTTTTTTAGAGCTGCAAGTTCACGGTTATTATTTTGATTCTCTAGAATAAGTTGATCTATATTATCTAAGAAGTCTAATATTTCCTGATCATCAGTATCTAGTGCCAACAAATCATCTACTAGATCCTTTACTTGATCAACTAATTTATGGTCAATATCTAAAATCTTTTCTGCGTCTTTAATCAGCTGTTTTAAATCTTTATCCTCTAGTTCATCAAATGAATCCAAGAAGGTGGTGATTTCAGTACCTGGATTTTCTATTGCATTTAGCTCTTCGATTAATACATTAAACTCATTGATATCATCAATATCTTTAATTTTAACGTGGGTTGCTTTTTCTTTAACTGCTTTATGACTTGCTATTTCTGTAACTTTGTCATCCTTAACGTCTTTATCGGTAATCTTCTCAATCTCTAATCTTCCTAAACTAACACCTTTATCTAATGAGTCTTTTGCAGTTTTTTTATCACTCTCTATATAGAGAATTTGTACATTGGTGTGCAAGACCAAATCGTTTTCCAAATATGATGTAATGAGATCCGATAATTCTTTATCTTTATTATCATTTAAGTTTGCTGAAGAGATGAGTATATGATTGTTCTCTTCAGTCAGATAATTAAATGTCTCTGCATTTTGAATAATTTCATCAATTACACTAAATATATGATTGCCTATCATATCATCATTATAAATATCATCAGCATCATCATTTAATGGAATAATTTCAATTACATTTTGCTCATTATCAATTCTGATATCTAAACTCGGATTGATATCTATTGAGATTAAAGCATAGGTTGATACTGGCATCAAGTTACTGCCAAGAATCATAATCATGACCATAGCAGCAGTGGTCGCTAAGGCGATAACTTTAGTTCGCATGGTGTTAACTGATTTTTTGATTTCAACAGGAATTATATCTTCCTCCAAAAAAAGTATTTTTTGCGAAACATAAAGACCATCTTTGACGGCAATTTTTTTATATTCATTCTCTGTTGTGAGAACAACGGCATAATGTTTTTTTATTTTTAATACGAGTCCTTTATACATAATGTCACTTCCTTTGCTTTTCGTATATATATACAAGAAGACGGCCGATTTTAGGGCCTTATTTTAACCACTCCTCAATTAATTTAAGTTTTTTGTCAAAGATTATAACGGTAGACAGTATAAAAACCTTACTTTTTTTTATTATTTTAATGCTGACATCATATGCTTTGGACATTAAAGTGATTGGAAGTCTTTTCTTTTCATATATGTGATTCATAAAAGTTTTATTTTGACTCGTCTTTTTTGCTATGGAAATAGCTCTTTTACGTGTGTCAATGTGTTTAGGTGCAGCTGCTATCAGTGCTTCAAAGTCTAAATCAAACAAAAGAAGTGTTTTTTCAAATTCTTTGATTTCATAGACTAAATCCTCATTGTTATCTTCAATAACAATTGGAACATCATCAATATCTACATGTTGATGTTTTTTTATACTTGTCCAATAACTCTTAACTCTGCTTTCAATGACAATTTTAGCAAAATTGAGAAAAGCCCCTTTTTCATAATTATATTTTTCCATGGCTTCATTAAAGGCCATAAGTGCAACGCTATATTCCTCATCGTTTTCCAAATCCAGATACTGTCCCTTAAGCGTTGAGACTGTTTTTATAATAAATGGGGTGTAGTCTTTTATGAACTTGTTAATTTTTTCCTTATCATGATTTAGGACTATATTATATACTATTAAGTCGACTGAATTGTTCATATGTCCTCCTGTCCTAACAACTTACAAAAATATCGTTATTTTTAGGTACCTTTATTATACCCGTTTTTTGTAATATATAAAAAGGATATGCATATTTTAATATTTGAACGGGTATAAACAACAGATGATAATGAGGTATGTATGAAAAAATTACTACTGATAATTATATTTTGTACTTTAACAACAGGAATGCTTTATGCAGATGACAATGATATGTCAATAAAGCGTGGATCAAGGATGATTTTAATGGATCCTGATACTAGAGATGTCGCATTTGAAAATAATGCTGACAGTTGGTTTTATAGATGGACAATCGATAGTCTGTTACAGAAAAACATCAATGAAATCAACATATTAGACAAAGAGAAGATACAATTTGAGATGTCTTTGGTTAAAGGGCAGAAAAAAAATCACTTCAATTATATCCATAAGATAAGCGATGGATATATTTGTCATGTAGAAGTTATTTCATATTCAATTATTTTAGAAAGTGAAGAGAAATTCTTTTCAACCATTATTGATGTGATGGATAAATTGTCTACAGAAAAGAAATTAATGAAACAAAATGAAAGTAATGAGGAAATGTTGATCAACATTATTTATTTGATTTTAATTTTTTTATTCATGTTTATTGTGGTGATGGTACTTATTCTAAAAGCCAATATAAAATTGAAATATCTTTCAATCTACGATCCACTTACTAAAGTTTTTAATCGTACCAGAGCGAGTGAAACGTATATGAACCTGATTGTGAAGAAAAAATTACCCATAGCCTTATTTATGATCGATGTGAACAATCTAAAATTCATCAATGATACTTTTGGTCACATTATTGGAGATGAGATGATTGTCAAAATTTCTAACGAGCTCAAGATTCTTGCTGGAAATAAAGGAATTGTTTCAAGGGTGTCTGGTGATGAGTTTGTGGTAATTTTAGGTAAAATAGATGAAAGTGAGATTTATGTAATAGAAGATAGAATAAAAAAAATATTTGTTCGTTTAAAAGGGATTCACTTTAATGCTTCAGTCGGTCTATTTATTGTAACCGAAAATATGCCATATGAAGCTGCTTTTTCAATGGCAGAAAGTAAAATGTATACATGCAAGGTGAATAACCGATCAAATAATAACGAACGAATTGAACGAGAGTTACTCAATAAACTAAGTCATAAAATGCCAGATAACAAAAATCAGGTGCAATTTGTATCAAAAGTGGTCGCTTATTTAGGTGAAAAAATTGGCTTATCCTTTGAGGAGATAGATGATTTACTTGAAGCAACACGTGTACAAGATATTGGAATAAGTGTCATTGAAGATCTTGATGAAATGGAGCTAAATCATTCTGAAAAAGGATATTCTGTTTTAAATGCATTAGGGAAGCCATATTCAGTTTCAAATACAGTATTTCACCATCATGAAAATTATGATAGCAGTGGTTATCCAAAAGGTTTAAAAGGCATGGAAATACCATTATCCTCAAGAATTTTATCTGTTTCTAATTTCATTTATTATGAGTTATCTCATAAATCTATTAATGACGTGATTGTGATATTAGATGATTTGGGTGGTCAAAAATTTGATGCGAACTTAACTAAATTCACTAAAGACAGTTCTTTTATAGAGTTTATAAAACAAATACTGGACAACCAGCCATAAACGTGGTCGTTTATTGTGTAAATATGGTAAAATAATAGATGGAAACAACAATCATACTGTTATAAACTGCTATGAGTGATATAGAACTTTAAGGAGAGTATATGAAAAAAATTGATATTGGCGATAGAAAAATTATCAGTTCATTTATTGACATGTATCAAATAACAACTTCCGAAATTTCTTTTACCAATCTCTTTGCTTGGAGAGAAAAATATAATTTCCATTATATAATACTAGATGATTATTTGTGGTTAATAAATATAAAGAATGATAAGTACTATTTATCACAGCCTATTGGCAATTATGACAACTTAATTGATTTAACCCAATCAATTGAATCGATGGAAGAATTCTTGAATGGTAAACCTTTTATTATTAAGAAGAGCGATGAAAAGTTTTTAAATACCATTCGCGATATGAATTTCAGTTATTCTTATATAGGGATTAGAAATGATTTTGATTACCTTTATGACTTTGAAAAAATGAAATCATTAAGTGGCAATAAGTATCATAAGAAGAAAAATCATATCAATCAATTTTTGAGTAAGTATGATAATTGGCATTACGAATCCCTTTCTATTAAAAATTTTAAAGATGTAAAAGAAGTATGCTTAGATTGGTTTAAGGATAAAAAAGGTGATGATCTAATCGAACTAGATGCAATATACGATGTATTGTTGAATTTCGATGAGTTGGATATAAGTGGTGGTGTATTATACATTGAGTTAAAACCTGTAGCATTTGTGATAGGAGAACGACTTAATAAAAATACATTGGTGATGCATTTTGAAAAGGCCATATCGGGATATCATGGTCTGTATCCAATGGTATTTAACCAGTATATAAAATCGTTAGAAGGTTATAAGTATGTCAATAGAGAACAAGATTTAGGGATAGAAGGACTCAGGAAATCAAAATTATCTTATCATCCAGTAGACTTGATTAAAAAATTCAATATAAGAATAGGTGACAAATGAAGACAATAATGATCCTTGGAGATACTGGATTGGTAGGTCGTCATTTAGTAACGGAATTTGGAAATGATTTTGAGATAGTAGGATTATCTAGATCACAGGATTTATATGATTATAAACATATTGCATTTGATTTGGAAAAAGAGAGTATTCTACCTGTTTTAGAACGCCATCAGCCCGATTATTTTATATCATGTACTAGAGGTTCATTTGAACATCAATTAATGTGTCATCAAGAAATAGTTAACTATGGTAAAGTCCATCAAATGATGTTATATTATTATTCTACGGTTAATGTATTTGATGCTGATTCTAGTGAAATTAAAGTTGAATCAAGTACATTGAATGCTAAATCCGAGTACGGTATTTTTAAAGTATCATGTGAAGAAATAATTGAATCATTTGACAAAGGACATATTATAAGATTACCAATGGTACTGGCAAAAGACTCTCCTAGAATGGATCAAATCAGAAATGCACATCTTGAGAAAGTAACTGTATATGATGTGCTTTATCTTTCTCTCATATTGACAACTCAAATAGCCATATTGCAAAGAGAAGTCATTGAGAAAGAGTTAAGTGGGATATTTCATTTTGCAACAGTTGATATTATAAAACAAAGAGATCTTTATGAATCTCTTGTTAAGAATAAAGAACATTTAGATATACAATCATTGGAAGAATACTATTTTGCTATTGTACCTACTCGAAAAGACATAGATGCAATATTTTATATAAAAGACATCATGAGTGAACTCATGGATGATTAGAAGGGACATTATGAAAGATAACAAGAAAAGGAAGTCTACTCAAAAGAATAAAAAATCAGATAGAAAACCCACTCAAAATAAGAAACCTGCAAAGAGAGGCAATCAAACCCATAAACATAAGCCGATTTATAAAGGTATTGAAATAAATGGCAAGGCTGAGTACCTAAATGATGATGGTGCAGGGGTTGTTATTAATGATAAAGATAAAATTACAGTTATGAATTTATTACCTGGTGAAGAAGCAAAGTTGTCTTTACAGAAAGTAGGTAAGTTTTATGATGCTACAATCATTGAAAGATTAACAAGTTCGGACGATCGTATAACGCCTAAGTGTTCTTATTTCAGTGTCTGCGGTGGATGTCAATTACAACATTTATCGTATAATAAACAACTAAAATTTAAAAGTGGTATGGTAAAAAAGCTGTTGACTAATTTTGCTGATGTAGACAAAATTGTTGGTATGGATGAACCATATTACTATAGAAATAAAGTGATTTCTAGTTTTGCATGGCAAAATAAAAAAGTTCAGTCGGGTTTCTATAAACAGTATTCTCATGATGTAGTTCCAATTACGAAGTGTATTGTTCAAGATAAAGTAGCAGATCCAATTGTTGAAACTGTCACAAGGTTATGTAATGAATTTAAATACAAAGTTTATGATCAAGATAAAGAGTTCGGATTCTTAAGACATGTTTTAGTCAGAACGGGTTTTGAAAGTAAAGAAGTCATGGTTGTTTTAGTTGTTGCAAATAAAATGTTCCCAGGAAAGAACAATTTTGTAAAAGCTTTAACACAAGCACATCCAGAGATTACAACAATTGTACAAAATATTAATGATAAAAAAACAAGTATTGTACTTGGAGATATTGAGCAGGTTATTTACGGAAAAGGTACAATACAAGATACCCTATGTGGTCTTAAGTTTAATTTGTCTCCAAAATCTTTCTATCAAATTAATCCAGTTCAAACTGAAAAGCTATATAATATCGCGATGGAGATGGCAAATCTGACAGATGAGGATATAGTGGTAGATACTTATAGTGGTATTGGTACCATTTCATTATTGGCAGCACAAAAGGCGAAACAAGTATTTGGTGTAGAAATTAACAAAGATGCTATTAGAAACTCCATCAAAAATGCGAGATTGAATAATATAAAAAATACTCAATTCATTCAAGGTGATGCTGGTGAAGTTATGGTTCAAATGGCCAAAGAAGAAATGCCTGTTTCTACAGTGTTTATGGATCCGCCAAGAGCTGGAAGTGATGAAACGTTCTTGTCTTCAGTTGTAAAACTAAAGCCAAAACAAATCATTTATATTTCATGTAATCCTCAAACGCAAGCTAGAGATTTATCTTATATAACAAAAAAAGGATACAAAGTTGAGAAGATTGTACCTGTTGATATGTTCCCTCATACGACACACGTTGAATGTGTATCGGTGTTGACAAGAAAAGTTTAGTTATAGCAGGGCTTAGGCCCTGCTAGTTTATTTTAAAGTTGTACTCAATATCGAATGTACCATTATTATTTACTATAATTCTATTTACAAATTTCTGTAGTACATTTCGATTAATAGTAGTAAAAGATTTAATATCATTGATTTCTTTTACCAATCTTTCGTGGGAATAAAAGGCATTACCTTCTGATTGAGATTTAAGTCCTAAAAGTTTTTCTTCAAGATTAAGAGATTCTAGGTTTAGTTTATTCATTTTGAGACGGTAAATATCCTCATCAATGGTTTCAGCAAGAAGTAAATCAAGAAGCTTTTCCTTTTTATTATCATTAGTAGAAATTAGTTTATTAAGTCGTTTAAATTCGCCATCTAATTGACTATTTTGCTTTCTTAAAGCTTTAATGGCTGAAGCTAACTTTTCATCACTAAGACTAGCAACAAGTCCTGATAAATCATCTGTAATAGTATCTGTAATTGCATCTTCTTTAATGATGTGTGATGTGCAAATATGATTGCCATAACGATGATGTTTACCACAGAGATAACTTTTTCTTGATTTAACAAATTTTAATGTACCACCACAATCGCTACAGTAAAGGTAGTTGGTAAAAAGATAAGTTATTTTCTTTTGTTTACCTTTGCCTTTTTTCTTACGTTTTGAAATGATGTTTTGTACTCTTGCATATGTTTCTTTATCGATAATAGCCTCATGTGTGTTTTCAACTCTAATTTGCTCTTCTAAAGGTAAAGCTCTTCTATTTTTATTGGTAACACTAATGGTTTCTTCTCTTGCCTGAACCATATCGCCAGTATAGTGTGGGTTACTTAAAATAAGTTTGATTGTTGAACCATGCCAGTAAGAACCTGCATTAGATTTTCCAGCCACACTACTTGGAGTAGGTATACCTTTTGCCGTAAGATGTTTTGCAATACCTTGGTAAGAATGTTCTTTTAAGAACATATCAAATATTTCTCTTACAATTAAATGTGTTATGTCGTCTCTAACAACTAAGGATTTACTTTCAGTAATAGAGTAGCCATAAGGTGCAATGGATCCTAAAAATAAACCTTCTTTCATTTTGCTTTTATAGACCGATTTAATTCTACTAGAAATTCTTACAGATTCTTGTTCAAATATCCAAGCATAGAGTCCAAACATATTTTGCTTTGCAAAGTCTGTAGTATCAACAAGACCATCAAGAGTAATAAGGTGAATATTTTTATTCTCCATTACTTCTTTAATTTGATAAGCTAGTTTTACGTTCCTAGAAAGTCTTGACAGATCTTTAGAAATAATAACTTCAAATTTTTTATCCTTTGCATCCTCTAGCATCTTATCTAGACCATCTCTTTTTTCTTTTGTGCCACTTTCTACATCGCTGTAGAAACCAGCTAATTCAAGACCTTTTTCCTTGATATACTGAATAAAAAGAGTTTTTTGATTTTCAAGAGATTCTTCTTGTTCTACTCTATCTGTAGAAACTCTTATATAACATGCTGTTTTCATTGTTGCACCTCCAAGTCATTGTTACCTTTCTTGGAAGTGACTATTTCTAATTGGTCTTCATTGTAACTCTTCTTTTCAATCTCATCAAGTTCCTCAACAAGATATAGTAGAAATAAACTAAAAAAATCGTTTTGTTGCCTCTTAGTGTTTGACATATTCTTTTCCTCTCTTTCAGAGGAACTTAGAGAAAATACGTCATACTTTTTGAAAGAAGGTATAAGAAATGAATAATACTAGCTAATTTATAAAATACCTCCACTCAAATTATAAATTTACCAAAACTGGGTTTAATTTTTGGTAAACTAAAGTAACTTTTGGTAAATTGAACGTTACTATTGGTAAAATAACTTGGAGTTTTGGTAAATTAATCTAATTTGATTTCTTCTGAAAAACTTACAAAAAACACAAAAAAACTTACAATTTGAGGAAAACATATAAGTTATATGATGTAAGTTTTTTAAAATTATATTTTTTTGAAGAAAATCTACTAAAATCAATGGATTTAAGAACTTAAATTATTTAGTCTGAAAAACTTATATTGTGTAAGTTTTTCTAGTTGTAAGTTTTTGTTAAGATTTGTAGGTGAATTGCCTTTATTCTAATTGTTTGTGATACAATTAGTTTGAGGTCATTAAAAACATATGTATAATATAGCTGATAGAAAGGATTATAATACAATGAAAAATAAAAGTATGTCAACTCCAGAAAAGGCAGCATCAAGCAGAGCGATGGAAATGTTGTTTGCAGAAAAAGAGAGGCTATATACTGACCAATATTCCAAGGAGTTTCTTACTGGCTTTAACAGATTCTTCATAAATATCATGAAGCATGAAGGTGTTAGAAATTGGATGATGAATTTAATAGAGAAGGCTGGTCCTGGTATTTACGGTGGCTTTATCAGCCGAACAAGGTATATGGATGATGTTTTGGAGGCTGCGATTGCAAATAAATTTGATGCAGTAGTCAATCTAGGTGGGGGTTATGACACTAAATGTTTAAGATTTGATTTCAAAGGATTAGAATACTACCATGTTGACCAAAAGCCTGTTATGGATAATTATAAAAAAATAATGTCGGGATTAGAAGGTGGCATTCCTGCACATGTTAAGTTTGTACCGATTGATTTTAATACTCAAAATCTTGGAGATGAACTTGTTAAGGCTGGTTATGATAAAGATAAGAGAACATTGTTTCTTTGGGAAGGCGTTACGCAATATATCACGCTTGAAGCAGTCGTTGGTACTTTGGAATACATCGCATCTTGTTTAAAAGGCAGCCAAGTTGTATTCACATATGTGCCTAAAAGTCTATTCACCTCTTCAGAAACTTTTCCCGAATACCGAAAGGTTATTAAAATGGCGAAGAGAGTTGGAGAAGAGTGGATTACTGGTCTTGAGTCAGAAAAGATATCAGAGTTTATAGAGCAATGTGGCCTTGCCTTGATAGAAGATGTTGGTAATACAGATTACCAAAGGCGTTATTTTGAACCCATTGGAAGAGAGATGGCTATCATGCCAATTGAACGCATTGCTTATGCTGAAGTTAAAGCATAGTTATTCTTATTTCATAATATGTAATCATAAGTAAAGGTTATTATACCTCTACTTATATATTACGAATTGAAATTTATAGAGCAAATAGAAATTGTCACTTCCATCAATCACCGATAAATATACAAGACATGTGGAGACGTGTTGCTTGCTAAAATTAAAAGAATAGTGCAAAATCATATTGATTTTAAATTCTTATAGTTATATTCTAAGATTGGAGAAGCGAAAGTATAAAATACTTTCAGCTCTCCATTGTCTTTAACTTCAATATGGTCAATTAGTAAATTTAAAAGTTCTCGGTCAATTACTTCTAAATTTATTATTTTGGCTAAATCTGACTTGATTGAACTTAGGTCAGGTTTTTTATTTTCTGATAATGTTTTTAATTCAGCTAATTTACATTTAAGCTGTTCAATCTCTTCATTATTGATTTTTACATATTCTTTATAAGCTTCATCTGTGATAATCTCATCAATGAGTTTGTCTAAGTAGGCTTTATTTTTTTTGGTCATGTTTTGAATTTTTCTTTCCAATAACTCAATTTGACGACTGCTATTTTTTTCTGCATTTTCTGACTTAGATTCAATTTTAAACTTTTCTAAATCAATTTTGAATAAAGATTTTAAATCTTTTTTTATGATTGAGATTAAATGTGCTTCTCTGATATTATGGCTAGAACAGCCGTTATTTCCGTGCTTTATATGAACACCACAGAGATAGCCCTCAACACTTTGTTTATACCATAGTGGAGCACCACAGTCGGCACAGTATAAAAAATTAGTGAAGAGATGGCGAGTATCTAAATATCTTTTAAATGTGCCGTTTCTCTTTTTTCCTTCAATTTTCTGCTGAACTAAGTTAAATGTAGTTTCATCAATTAAGGCTTTATGTGTGTTATAAACCCATACTTGTTCTTCTTTTGGAATTTTCACACGCTTTTTATTGGTGATACTTATGCTAGTTTCACAGTTTTGAACAAGATGACCTATATAAGCTGCATTTGTTAAAATCTTCTTCACACTTGAACCGTGCCAGTAAATACCTGCATTTTTTTTCTTTACAACTTGTGCAGGTGTTGGATAACCAAGTCCTGATAAATGCCTTGCAATCTTATCTTGTCCCCAACCTTCTAAAAACTTAGTATAAATAATCTTGATAACTTCAATAGTTTCATCATCACGAGGAATAAGCTTTTTTTCTTCAAGTAAAAAACCGTATGGAGGGATTGAACCGAGAAAATTTCCATCTAGCTGCTTTTTCTTGTATACAGCTTTTATTCTTCGGCTAGTTCTAAGTGCTTCAGCTTCATACATCCAAGCAAACAATCCGAAATTCTCATTTTTATCAGCATTAAAAGTATCTACCTGACCATCTAGAGAAATTATTTGAATACGATTATTTTCTGTCAATCTTTTTATGCGTTGAGCTAACTCTGAGTTCCTCGCAAGCCTCGAAAGCTCTTTTACAATAAATAATAATATCAAATAAATCTTTTTCAGCATCATCAAGCATTTTAATAAGATTCTTACGCTCTGTAGCTGTTCCAGTTTGAACATCAACATAAAAATTGTTGTATGAATAGTCATTGTCCTTTATAAACTGTAAAAATAGTGCCTTTTGATTAAAAAGGCTTTGCTTTTGTTCTTCTTTATTTGTGCTTACTCTAAAATAACCTACTGCTCTTTTCATTAGGCAACCTCCTTGTTTTCTTTGGAGATTGCTCTTACCTCTTTGTTATCATAACCTGAGTTTATTAATTTTTCAACTTTACGTTCAAGATACCCGTTTAAAATATCTTCAATAGAGCTATTCTCATTATTAAACACCCTCTCTGTAATTTTATAGTTAATTTCTTTTTTGTTTTTTCTGTTTGTATTTTTCATAATACCAATCCTTCCACCGTTGCATAAGTGGTGCTAACGGTTGCTTTCCATGTGAAAGGACTGTGTTCCTAATCAATAAAGCACTATACAAATAAACAAACAAAATGAGGTCTTAAAATTAATATTAAGAAAGCGTTGAAAATATACAAGGATTTCAAGCTAAGTTATACTAATATATATAGTTTTTTACTTATGCTAACTCTATAATAAAGTTTTGCAGGTCCTATGCGGTGATGCGTTGAACCGTACCATAAATAACGACGGCTATTTGCTGTATTTCACATATTAACTGGTGTGAGATGGTTAGCCATTAAGATATAGTCCCATGAGGTACAAACCTCTCTAATATTTTTATATCACTTAAACTTAGATAGCGGGAGAGTTTTGTGTGCGAGTTTAAGCCAAGAATTTGGTACAGTAAAACCTACTCGATAGGAATTATACTTGTTGTTTTACTGGAAGCTAATTAAATATATGTTACAAAGATATTACACTTCTATATTAACTTGTAAAGAAATAATTTGTGATTTATACTTAATTAGTCAGTAAGAAATATACTTAATAAAGGGGGTTACGTAATGATTAAACTAATAAAGGCGGTAGAAAGAAATTCATACACATACGATTTATTATACGTAACCTGTGGAATTAATTAAAAATAATTATATGCCGTAGGAACATCGCCTACGGTTTTTTTGTACCCAAATCCAGACGAAAGCCTGTTTTTCTATTGTCTAATAACATAATAAGGCGAGTATGAATTTAAAAATATAGAAGAGATATTTCTTGTTGACTAAGAAAGCATATAAGGAAGAAGCAATGAACATTATTATATTAAATATAATAATCTAAATAAAGAGGAATCAATTGATTCAGTTTAGAACGTAACAACGAAGAGGAGGTATATGATGAAAGTACACTTAGTAGAACCAACATCTATTTTCGAGGAGTCATTTAAAAGATATGCTCAAAGCTATGAAGAAATTAATGATGAACATTATTTCAGAAAATATAAAAAATCTTTAACTGACTTTAAAGGCTATATAAAAGATTTAGAAAATCTAGCTAATGGGATAAATTTAATTGAAGGAGATATACCTACATCAATATTTTGGTTAATATATAATGAGGAAGTGGTTGGTGTAGTGAGAGTCAGACACGAAGAAACTGGTACTGCAGGTCATATCGGTTATGATGTTTCACCTAGATTTAGAAATAAAGGATATGGTAATGAAATATTAAAGTTGTCACTCTTAGAAACGAAGAAACTTGGAATAGAAACTGTTGTACTAACATGTAGTGTAGATAATTTATATTCTAAAAAAATTATTGAGAATAATAACGGGAAAATTATAGATACAATATACGATGAAGAAGACGATGAGTATATGTTTAAATTTATTATTAATAATAAATGAGGTCTTGAACTTAATTTACTTATTAAAAGTTAGTATTTTCAACATAGAGAACTTAATCTTATTGAGGTAAGAGCAATCTATCTATTAGCACGCGTTAACACATGTGGAGACGGTTGTGAAACTGAAACTCTTTAAATAACAGTATTTTAGGGTGTTGCCATTTTGAAGAGTCGAGACTAGGGCAATCACTTTTGTGACTCATAGTATAATCATACAATTAGAGAAAAAATTAAGTTAGAATTCTGAATGTAATATGTTTGGGATTCTTTTTTTTTTAATCAAACATTTTTAAGCCGCGTATTTTACTATATATAATCCATTGTATAGGAGTGGGGGACATAAAAATTGATTTGGAAATCTACGAACAAATAAGAAGATTATATGTTCAAGAAGGTTTATCACACGTGCTATTGCTAAAAAACTTAGTATTTCGAGAAACATAGTTAAAAAGTATATTGAAGGCGATTGTGTTCCTTATTATTCAAACTGCGAAGTATGCTGAAGAGGCTGTTTATTTACCAAAGTGCTTTCTTAAGTGCAGTTTCAAAATGTTGACAAAAATAGCGATGGTCTGTTAAGGATGTTAGGGAAATAACAGCAATAGCTACAAATAATCCTGAACGAAAAGGCTAAACAATTCAAATATATTTAATGATCCGGAAGTTGGGTATAAGTGTATTAGAATTGAGGAGGAAATTATGAAATTTTACTATGTCTTTGATCCGTTATGTGTATTCTGTTATGGATTCAGTCCAATTATTCACAAACTATACAATGATTATAAAGAGGATATTGAATTTGAGCTTCTACCAGGTGGATTATGGATTGATAGTCATAAAAAACTCGTTACACCTCAGGTAGCAATAAACTTGACTAAAGCTGCAAAAAAAGTAGAGACTATTTCAGATAGAGTGTTTGGCGAAGGATTTTATAAATTGTTGGAAACAAAGCATGTATTTGATAGTTTTATTGGATCAAAAGCTTTTATAACAGCTGCAGAGTTGGATGAGAGCGATCCGTTTATTTATCTTGAAAAGTTATATGAATTAACCTTTATAAAGGGGAGGGATACAAATAATGAGGAAATGTATATCGAAGCAGCAAAAGAAACTGGTTTAGATATTAATATGTTTAAAGAGTTATTTGGTAGTAAGGAAAAAACGAATGAAACTAGAAAAAAAATAAATAAAGTGAGAGAAATAGGCGTTAAAAGTTATCCATCTCTTTTATTAGAAAAGGAGGATGAAACTCATAGTTATGATATCAATTATAAGGATTATGACTCATTGAAAGAATGGGTAGAAAGTATTTAATACTTAACTTAACATCTTCTCAAAGTGGTAATAGTGGTGTCCAGTATAGTACTTCGTGATGTTATCGTAATGGAGGAAAAACAAGAAACTCGAATGCATATGTAAGAAAAGCAATAAATGTTAGCGTTGATGTTTAGTTTGACACTATTATATAGTAAAGCTGAGATAGATTTATTCAACGTAAAACAGGGTAAAAAACCGTGTTTTTAGTTTTTAAAACAATGAAGAAAAGCATTATTTGTAGAGAAAAAAACTAAAAAATCTATTGAAAAATAGCAAAAGGATCTGTTTTGATTTAAATTTTTCAATTGGTTTTTAAATTGATTTGTTGGAATTATTACATCAACAATATTTACAGTTTCAAGGAGGAAATATGAATAATAGATTACAGAAGTTGAAACGATTTAATATAATAATGGGATTTTTTCATCTAGTTCAGGGACTAATAATGTTGGTACTAGCAACTAGTGTGATACAATCAATAACTGAGTTCCAACCAGAAATTATTCAGCACTATCAAACTTTTAATATTTCAACTCAAAGCCTTGAAACCACAAGTCGCGTGCTGTTTGAACTGCCCTTTGGCATTATGGTGGCTTCATTCCTACTTGTATCAGCTTTTGCTCATGGACTTGTAACGATAATGAGTAAGAAATATTTTGACGATTTGAAGTTAGGTATTAACCGATTTAGATGGTTCGAGTATGCAATTAGCTCTTCAATCATGATTACCTTGATAGCAACACTGTTTGGTATTTATGATATTGCATCTTTGATTTTGATTTTTATAGTTAATGCTTCAATGAATCTCTTCGGACTAGTTATGGAGCAACTTAATGTAGGTAAAGATAAGAAAGATGTAGATTGGGGACCATTTGTATGGGGAACTATAGCGGGTATTGGACCTTGGATTGCCATATTCCTATATATGTTTGGTACAGGCAACTTTGATCGGATTCCGTGGTTTGTTTGGGCTATTGTTGGAACTTATTTTGTGGCCTTTAATACTTTCCCGGTGAATATGATTCTTCAATACAAAAAGATTGGAAAATGGAAAGACTACATTTATGGTGAAAGAGTATACATTATCTTAAGCCTTGTTGCAAAGTCCATATTAGCATGGCTTGTACTTTTTGGAGCTATGCAACCCTAAGAGATTAATAAAATTAGATTTTCTGTGACATAGTTGCCACACATGTGGAAGTCATATTGAGACTAATAAGAGGAAATATCAAATAAAAGTGCATCAAGTGACTGTGTTTTGTTGGCAAAATATAAGAATATAATGATGAGTAAATAAATTGAATGCCGGTGAGTTATCTAGTTTACTGGTATTTTTTTCAGTTACAAATGGGGTGATTATAATGGAATAGATTAATATATAATAATTTATGCTTAAATAAAGAAGTTTCAGCAGACGGAAACTTATGACATAGATAATTAGTTCGTTATAAAGGATAGAAAACATAAAAGTAAAAATCAATTCCTATAGATGTGATGTAATATGATTTGTAACTAATTTACAATTTTCTTGAAAATGTTATAGCATATGTAACAACTGTATGAGAAATGTCAAAAAAATGTTTGAATTATTTATGATTGTCTATAATTTACAATATATAGATGCAATTTCCTTTAAATCTAAATTTAAGAAAGCATGATATCTAGAAATCTAGAAATTCCTAGAAATTCCTTAAATGAAAAAGTAAGTTCCGTTCCTTTACTATAATCGGAAGTTACTTCTGCACTCATATACTTTATACTGATATAGATATCTATCCTGAATGGATAGGAGATATATTATGTTAGAAACAACAAATAAAAAGGGCAAACATTTAACTGATCACGATAGAACATTTATAGAAGATGGATTAAAATATGGTCATTCATTAAAAGACATATCAGCTTATTTAATGAAAGACCCAACTACCATTTCAAAAGAGATTAAAAGGAATAGAATTCTTAAGGAAAATAAACATGAGTTTAAAGGTGGTTGTACCAATCGTAAGGCTTGTCAGAAGATGCATATTTGTAACGATGATTGCGATAGGTTATGTAAAAAATGTACAACCTTAAACTGCTTCAGACATTGTTTTGATTTCAAAGTGAAGATTTGTCAGAGAGTTAAAGGATTTCCACATGTTTGTAACGGTTGTGAAAGCAAAATAACATGCAAATTGAATAAGTATAGATACAGCGCTAAACATGCTAGTGCTAACTATAGAGAAAAACTAGAAACATCGAGACAAGGTATAAAAATAGCTAAAAGTGAATTAGAAGCACTAGATGAACTCGTATCACCTCTTATCCTAAAGGGGCAGCCTATAGCTCATATTTACGCCAACCATAAGGATGAAATGAACTGTTCTGAACATACGTTGTATAATTACATCGATTTAAGTTTGCTTGCAGTGAGAAACATTGATCTTCGTAGAAAAGTAAAGTACAAACCAAGAAAAAAGAAGAAAACGACTAAGGAAAAAAAGACACATCGAATAAATAAATCATACACTGATTTTCTTGCTTATATGGCACTAAATCCCGACACCAATGTAGTTGAAATGGATACTGTTATAGGTAGAAAAGGTGGTAAAGTATTGCTAACATTGTTTTTTAGAAACAGCTCATTAATGGTCGCAATCCTCTTGAATAGCGTTACTCAGGCGTGTGTTAGAGATGCTATCAACAAAATTTATGATGATGTTGGCTTAGAAACATTTAAATCTAGTTTCGATATTTTGCTAACCGACAACGGCTCTGAATTTTTGGATTCGGATATAATTGAACGTGATTTAAATGGTAACCAAAGAACTCAGGTGTTTTACTGTGATCCTATGGCATCACATCAAAAAGGACAATTAGAAAAGAATCATGAATTTATAAGATACGTTTTACCGAAAGGTCAATCATTTGATCATCTAAATCAAGAAAAAATAACGCTTCTCATGAACCATATAAATAGCGTTTCTAGAAAAGGTTTAGATAATAATACACCATTTAAATTGGCTCTACCAATTTTAGATAACAAGTTATTAGATGCTTTATCATTTAAAGAAATACATCCAGATGACGTACATTTGAAGGAAGAATTGTTAGAACCTAATCGATTAAAAAGAACTTTATTAGAAGGATTAATATAAAAAAACAACTAAAAAAATCGGATAGATATCGCCGGAAGTTAATATTACAATCATTAGACCGGCGGAACTTACTTTTGCAGAGACTTTCCAGTGGTCGTTTTCCTATGCGAAATAAACGATTTAATTAGTTAATTTAGCCTTATTATACACGTTTTAATACTATTATCATAGTTTATAGAGTCAAAATAACTGCGTTTAGTGTTGCAATAGAAAGGCTTACAATAAAACGGAAGTTAGTTCTTCATTCAAGCTTCCTAGAAATTAAAGAGGAGAAATGTTATGAAAAAAAAATTTGTTTTACTAATGATTGTTTCATTGTTGTTTAACTTCACAGTTTTTGCCGATAATCAAAATATTGAAGAAGATGAGCAAATTCAAGGACAACTGGATTATATTTCGCCTGGTACAGTTGAGCTAGACTTAAAATATTACATTAAGAAAGGTGAAAGTGTTGGACAAACTAGAGCCTCTTCAAGATTTTTTACACCAACAAAGTATTTTCAAAATAATCAGACATGGAGCGATGATTATATGGAGACAGCCCATTTGAAGATAGGTCCTTCTGGGTGCGCGCTTACAAGTTTTGCAATGTTAGCAAGCATGTACGGATCAACTGATGACCCTGGAGAGGTCAATACTACAATGGGCGATGATGCTTGTGACTTTAGTTGGGATGATAGTAGAGATAACTATGGGTTTGATGCACATCATATTAGTTGGTCTACTTTATCAGATACTACTGCAAAATCAGCAATTGCAGGAATACTGATGGAAGAGGGGGTTTGCATAGTTGGCATGACATATTCAGGTGGAACACATTATGTTCTAGCAAGAGGTTATTCTACTAATAGCTCGTATGAAACTACAATATACATTTATGATCCTGCTTATCAAAATAACTACACGAAATTACAGGATTATTTTGATGAAGATTATACTGTTCACCGCATTGTATATTACGATCACCCTGATTATACATATTAGTAAATAATATAACTATAAATCAGAAAAAATTTAACTAAACTTAGATTGAGGAAATTGCCTATACATAACGTTGGATTCGCGAGTATTTAACCGTTTTTTTTATGGAGAACTTAAACATTATTGATGAAATAAAGGAGTACTATGAAAGGTCATTGGAAATTAATTTTATTATTTGTAATACTGACACTTCTGATTGTTTTTTTTACTATTCGAGAAACTTCCCTAGAAAATGAACTTAATTCTCAAAAATTGGAGAATGAAAATATTAAGAACGAACTAGCTTTGATGAAGATATTAAATACTGAACTACATACCTACAAAATACAAGCAAATGAATTGTCTATTGAATTGGATTCGGCAAATAACTTACTAAAGGTGATAGAAAAAATGATAGATAATTCTCGCGAAATGGAACTAACCGATTCTTCGCTTTTTAGGTTATTCGCGGACTATTATCTCGATTCATTTATATCTGAAACTGTATTAGCTACAAATAAAGGTGGTTTTTTTTTAGATAAAGAAAACATTTATGATTTTATTGTAACAGATGATAATAAGATAATAGCAGTGTTGTTCTTTGATATGATAAGACCTGATAATCAGTATTTGGTCTTATTCGATCATAGCGGTAACGAACAATTTAAGTATAGCATAAAGGATTTTTTTGATGAGAAACACAGTACTTATTATACTGGGGATGAAGTAATTAAATTTTATGGATATTCTAATAATAATAAGTACTTGTGGGGTGGTCTAGGGCATGAACTTGATATTGGACTACATTTTTCACTTGAGGTAAATACAGGAGAATTGAAGATATATAGTCAAAACAATTGGGATGAGTATCATGAACTGTTCGATAAGTTTCCGTATGAAAGGTAAGTGGTCTCCTATGAGTATAGGTTATGTAGTAGATATGTATTATGAAATGTTGGTATTTATATTTATGGTGCCCGAGTAGTGAATTTTTGGAGAAATTTTCAAATATTTAAATTTGTTGTTTTACTTATGTTATTTTTGGGAGTACTTTCACTATATATTAGGTATATTGCCTTAGGTATATTGATTTCTTAGCCTTAAATGAAATAGTAATTTCTTAGAATTTCTATAAAGGATTATTGATTTTTACACTTTTTTACTTTAAAAATGGGAATATCGTTATATTTTACACCATTGAGTCAAAATGATGAAAGTTATATTTGTCAGAAATTTCAATCTCAGCATCCGAAATCTCAACTGTCTGACCTATCATCTTACTAGTAACATGCGAAGAAGTGTCTAGTATAGTAGATTGTTTGTATCAAGTACAAATTATTTAAAAATTTAGTATCAATCACTGACCTATGGTCAGTGGCAAGCTACCTAGAAGTTTAACTTTTGCCTTCTGCAAAAGTGCTTCTAGTCCCTTGCTTCGCAAGAAAAACATAAAATTTAAAACCAATTATGGGAGTTAAGCTTTCATTTTCATTTATATGAGAATGAAAGTTTTTTTGTTTTTTGATAAAACTTTGGCCATTTCCATCTTATTTACGGCTTATTGGTGAAGGGGAATGAACCTATAGAATAAATTATTTTGGTACACCCCTATGGATTTTTCGGCATATAAGTAGAGGGAGAAGTTTAATTTAATAATTATTTTCGGCATCCCCCCTCGATTTATCGGCTTATAAGTGAGGAGGTATTTTAGTTTTTAAAATGAAACCAAAATGTTTATTGAGAGGAGGGTTTATGAAATTTCAAAACAGAGAGCATGAAAGTAATTTAATTAGATTGTTGTTAAAAGACAAATCTAACCCAAAAGATATGGAGAGACTTGCTATGTTTTATATTTTAGCGGGTAATTCGGACTTGTATTCAAAGGTAAATCAAATATATGACTTTGATGAACATTTGATCAAGCTAGATTGTTTAACAAATAGGAGTGTTGATTTATGTAGCAGTGCAAGAGCGCTGGTTAAGTTAGGGTTTAACTTGTACAACAGCTACGAAGATGAAAACTTCACACCAATGGATATACTATCGAATCTTGATAGTGAGAATTATTCTTTGGCTATGGAGTCGTTTAATGTTAGATTCGGTTATTCTTCTAAGGAAGAAGTTAATGAAGAAGTTAATGAAGAAGATGATGAGATTAAGATGTAGGTGGTTGTTATGAAAAATGAATATATTGGATTTAAAGTCTCATCCTATGATAATGAACTCATCAGAGCTAAAGCTGCAAGGGCAAAACTTTCATTATCATCCTATGTTAGGACTTCATCCCTTGAAAAAGAAATCAAGGTAATTGATGGTCTTAGAGAAATGATCCCCAAGTTAAATGCGATAGGTAATAATTTAAATCAGTTGACTGTTATGTTAAGAATGGGAAATATCCAAAATCCTAACTTGGAGATTATCAAATCACAGTTTGTTGAGTTTGTAGAACAAGCAAATTCAGTCTTGGACGGGAAGTGATCTATGGCAATTATTATAATGCAAAAGGTTAAGGCGGGTAAACCTTACGGATTAAAAGCGGTTCTGGATTATATCCAGAACCCTGATAAAACAGATAATGGTCATTTAATATCTGCTAAAGACTGTTTACAGGAATGTGCATATAAGCAGATGTATCTGGTAAAACAGGATTACAAGCAGTTACATGGACGTCAATATGTTCATATCATTCAGTCTTTTAGTCTATCAGATAATCTAACTTTTGAAACAGCACATGAAATTGGTCAGAAACTCCTTGAAAGTTTTAATGGGTTTCAAGGCGTTATTGCAACGCACACTGATAGACAACACATTCATAATCATATTGTTTTAAACGCGGTTAACTTCGAATCAGGGCTGAAATGGCAGCAATCTAAAAGAGATTTGCAGAACCTAAAAGATTTGTCAGATCAATTATGTAAAGAGTATGGCTTATCAGTGATAGAAAAAGGTGTTGGTTGGCAGAGTTATGGTGAAAATCAAGCCAATAAGGGCATTGGAAGTTGGAAGCAACAACTTGCCAATGTAGTTGCTACTTCGGTGAAAAAAAGCAACACACGGGAAGAATTCATTCACTATTTGAATGATAAAGGTATAGAAGTTGATTTTAGAAAGGATGACATTTTATTTTCCTTGGATAATGGCATGAAGTGTCGAGGTGATACGTTAGTTTCCTATGGTGATTATTCCAAAGAGAATCTAAATAACCATTTTCAATATAATCAGTTGTTGTTTATGGAAGCTAAAAATAATCCTATGATTATGTATCGAGCTGTAGGATTAGCATCGGACTTATTAGGTAGAGAGGATAGAAGTGAATTAGGTGATAAGTATTTACATGGTAAACAACTATCGGCTTTAGAAGGTGAAGCATTGAAAGAGGCAATTTCTGAATTGATGAAAGGTGGAGGTTATAAAGGTAACAATAGTCAACCGAAAAATAATGATCAAAAACGAGTACCATACTTCTTGATGACAATTTCAGATACTTTAGAATCAATCGTTGAAGATAGGAATCGAACAAAACAGTATGAAGTATTCAGAGAAAAATATAGAGAAGAAGATGAATTAGAAATTTAAAGAAAGGAGTCACAAGATGAAAACTAGTAAAAATCAAGCAATGACAAATGAAAGTCAAACTGAGATTAAAGGAAAAACATATCTTGTGACTTCATATTATTCAAATGATAAAACACTTGAAGAAGTATTACTTCAAGCTATAAAGCGAGACGTTACTTCATTTGAAAATAATAAAGCTGATGAAAAAAGTAGCCATTCAAGTTATAATGATGTTAGCAATATTTTCAGTCGCTGATGTTGCAGTTGAAAGGAGATATATGCAATTAGAATATAGAAATTTACAACAAAACTACTCAGCGGCAGTTTATTGTAGGTTATCGAGAGATGATGGTACTGATAATGACAGTAACAGTATTCAAACTCAAAAGCAGATGTTAAGAAGGTATGCAAGCGAACATGGCTATCCTATTTATGATGAATATGTAGATGATGGCTATAGTGGAACGACCTTTGATAGACCAGAGTTTAAACGTTTGCTACATGATATAGAGTTAGGTCATATAAATATAATCATTACAAAAGATTTATCAAGACTTGGAAGAAATAATGCTTTAGTAGCACATTTTACAGAAATATTCTTCCCTGAAAATGATATAAGATACATTGCTGTAAACGATGGCATTGATACCTTTTGTGGTGATAATGAAATTATGCCTTTTAAGAGTATTGTAAATGAATATTATGCCAAGGATATTTCTAAGAAGATAAGATCATCATTTGTTACAAAGTCTCAAAATGGTGAGTTCCTTGGCAGTAAGCCACCTTATGGTTATGAGAAAGACCCTAAAAAAAAAACAAACTGATACTAGATGACGTTACATCGGTATATGCAAAAGAGATTTTTAATTTCATAGCATCAGGGAAAAGCCCTTACTTTATCACAAAGTATTTCTATAATAATAGGGTGTTAAGACCTAGGTGTTATGATGACATCAAAGCGGGGAGAAAGTCTCTAGAAGAGATTGAATACCCCTATAGATGGTATGAATCTAGTATCATTAAGATCGTTAAGAATCCAGTTTATTTAGGTCATATGATTAATCATAAAAACATTACTCGTTCCTACAAGATTAAAAAGAGAATTAATATCCCATTAGATGAGCAAATCGTTGTTGAGAACACCCATGAAGCGATGGTAGATGCTTCTACATTTGAAATAGCAAATAAAATGGTTAAGGTTAAAAAGAAAAAGGATAAGAATGGTCAAGTGCACATTTTCGCAGGCTTACTTAAGTGTGACAAATGTGGTAAAAACATGGTTTTTACACATCCTAAATCAGGCAGAAGCCTCCATCCATTTTATGCTTGTTCAAACGCTAAAAGAAATGGTAAAGCTGTTTGTTCTTATCATTACACCAGGTATGATCACTTGTATAAAGTTGTTTTAAACGATATACAAAAGCAAGTGCAGTATGTGAAAATTGGTGAAGATGATTATCTTCAATATCTAACAAAGTCTAATCAGAAGAAGCAAAATGATCGAATCAAAACAATGACTAAAGAAAGAATCAAATACAGTAAAAGAGTTACTGAAATAGATTTAATCATAAAAAGGCTTTACGAAGACAATGTGTTAGAGAAGATAACTGATGAACGGTTTATGACAATGACGAAAAGTTTTGAAAAAGAACAATCGAATTTAAAAGTTTTACTTGAGGATTTATACAGTAAATTGGCTGAGATAGAGATTAAAACACTCAATTCATACCAGTTTAGAAAGTTGATAAAGCAGTATACAGAAGTAACAGAACTTACTGCGACACTACTCAAAGAACTTGTAGATAAGATTGTTATTCATCAATCAGAAACGATGGATGGGAGAAAGATTCAGAAGATTGATATACATTACAGATTCATCGGCACAATTTAGTGTCGGTGTTTGTCTCAATAAATAGTCGACTCATGTAGAGTCTGTTGTGAAGCATAAATGAACAATATAATTAAATCTAATCAAACATGTCAAGTTCTGAGTAAAATTTTTTACTCAGTTTTTTTTAATTTCCACTCTTTATATTCTATAATCTTAATAAAGAATATGTTATTATGGGTTGACTCAATCAATGAGCCTGAGTGTTTTCTATTGGAAGTGAATAAAACTGAGTTGAAATTATCTGATATAAATAAAATAATAATTTTGTAAGGAGCTTGACAATCAACATTTTCTTGAAATCTAATAACTATGATGAGGGAAGAATTTGCTATGCTTATTCATTATCAATTTTGTTTTATTTTCTAGTGGAGAAGACGAAGTGTCTGCAGAATCAGCTTATATCGTTATGATGCAAGGAAAAGATAAATAGAAAACCGACAAAATTTAACAAAAAAATATGTCAAATACCAGTAAAAATTAAGGAGGAACAATTTGAGATTTATTTCATGGAATATTGATTCATTAAATGCTGCCTTAACAAGTGATTCAAACAGGGCAGTGCTTACAAGAACTGTAATAGACACGATTTTGGAGATGGATGCAGATGTAATTGCTTTGCAAGAAACAAAATTACCTGCCAATGGGCCAAGCAAGAAGCATATGGAGCGTTTGGAAGAGTATTTTAAAGGTTACTCATATAAATGGAGAAGTTCTCAGGAACCAGCTAGAAAAGGTTATGCTGGTACTATGTTTTTATATAAAGATAAATACTCTCCAGAAGTTTTTTATCCTGAGATTGGGGCTCCTGACACTATGGATTATGAAGGAAGAATAATTACTTTAGATTTTGGAGAATTTTATCTTACTCAAGTATATACGCCAAATGCAGGAGATGGTCTAAAAAGGTTGAATGAAAGGCAAGTCTGGGATGAGAAGTATGCTGAATATCTTCAGGGGCTAGATAAGGAGAAACCGGTTATAGCAACAGGTGACTATAATGTAGCTCATAAAGAGATAGATTTAGCACATCCACAAAATAATCGTAGATCAGCAGGTTTTACAGATGAGGAGCGTGGAGGCTTTACAAATCTACTTAAGAAAGGCTTTACAGATACATTTAGATATATTCATGGTGATGTGACAGGTATGTATTCATGGTGGGCACAAAGGGTAAAAACAAGTAAAATCAATAATTCTGGGTGGAGGATTGATTATTGGCTAGTAAGTGATAGGTTATCTAATAAGATTGTTAAATCTGAAATGCTGGACTCTGATGAAAGACAAGACCACACACCAATTATGTTAGAAATTGATCTACATTTAGGAAAATAAAATTAGTTCTTTACATGCGAGAAAAACTTGAGCAAAGAAGTATTTGCCAATGTAGGCTAAATATTTTAAGGTCTAAGGGAAACAATACAAGGTTACTATATCCACGATACTTTGACAGATGCAAATGAATACTTGAATTTTTATGAAAGTGTAGAATGTATGGAAATCTGAAATAGAATTGGATGATTGGAGTACCACTTATTTGTACCTTGCCATGTAGAAACTGTTTAGAATATTAAATTACCAATATCAATAAAAAAGTTCTGATTTTAAAAATATAATCAGAACTTTTTTCCAAACATTCATTTTTAATTAGTTGCCAGTATTGCTTTATAAATAATTTTTTGAATAATATAGTAATTAACACAAAATCCCATTCGTAACAGCAGTAGGTTATAACGTAGAAGGTGTTGATAATTTAATATCAAATCTGTAGTAAACGGATAAAAGGTTTTACCGTTCTTTAATTATAATTTCCATGACATTTCCCATTGGACAAAGGTTTGTACACCAATATCTCTTACCTTTGGTGATTTGCATGAATAGTGCAATAAATGCAGAAAAGAACATAAAAATTAAAAGACGGTACCATAAAAGTGTTTTTTCATGCCAGAAAAATGCAGTTATAAATCCAAGCAGTAACCAGAATGTAAATGAAAACCATTTGATATAATGTTTTTTATTTGCTGGTTTCATTCCTTTATCGTACACAATATCTTGTAGTGTTCCCATAGGACAGTATATACCACAAAATTTTCTGTTTTTAAATTTTAGCGTCATATAAGTAGCAACAGCAAATATTAAGTAAATGGTATACCAGCTTCTCAATATGCACATCATGAAAAAGACCAATCCTAGAACGTATAAACCAGGTTTTATATTTCTTCTCATTTTACTCATAAATCATACTGTAGTAACGGTTCATGGCATCTGAAAATTCTTTAATACCAATTTGTCTGCTTCTTCTAATGGTTTCCTTACCTTCAATAAAAAGAATGATTGTAGGAATTGTAAAAACGTTATAGGTACCAACAAGTCCAAGTTCCTCATCGACTTCAGAACGTATAGCTACCACATTTGGGAACTCTTCTAGCATCCTCTTAACTTTTGGAAATAAATCCTTACATAAGTTACAATCTGACGATGTAAAGTATGTAAGTACCATTGTATTATTTGAAATTATATTTTGAACTTCTTTTAAGTTATTTAATATCTTCATATCATACCTCCAAATTTACTTTAACTTTGAAGTATAAGGTTGTCAATAAAAGTTTATTTTTTAACATAATATACTTTGATGTCCTCTTCATTTTAGCTTAGATTGTCACATTGTGAGATCGCAGAGATGAGAATCAGATAGTGATCTATTATTAGATAAATCGAAAGGTTTCAATCGTTTAAATCAACTATGTTCTATAATTGTGTATACTGGTATTATTAATTAAACTAGTGGAAGGATGATAATTTCTGTTATCTGAGATTGAGTATAATGGACAGGTTGGATGAGATAACTGATTCTTATTATGGTCAGTTGTGCTTATTTAAATTTGTTGAAATAGAACCGAGAATCATAAAAACGACCTTTATTTGGTGTTATATTAGTTTGTCATCAAATTGTCACTTTTATAAGATAAAATAAGTGTGTTATACTAGTGCAGTATGATACAAACAATAATAGAAGTTATGGAGAATTGAAATGAAAAAATTATTAGTTTTACTACTTGCTACAACAATGCTTTTTACAGTAGGATGTTCAAGTAAGAATGACACCAATGTTACAAATGAAGTTGCTCAAAATGAGGAAACGACTGAAACTGAAAGTCCTTTAGATGCTTTAGATTTAGATTATTCAACGGGCTTATCTGATAATGGACATTATTCAAATGTAAAAGCATCAGATTTTGTAGAAATGGTTGAGTATATGAATATATCTATACCAAGTGAAGTGCATATGATTACAGAAGAAATAGTTCAATTAAATATTGATAGCATAATAGCTAATTTCGTAACAACATCTGAAGTTATGGACCGTGAAGTAGTTGATGGTGATACCGTAAATATTGACTATGTCGGTAGTGTAGATGGTGTTGAGTTTGAAGGCGGAAGTACTGGTGGTAACGGTGCTGAAGTAACAATTGGTGTAACAAGTTTTATTGATGATTTCTTAGCTCAATTGATTGGTCACACGCCTGGTGAAAGTTTTGATATTGAAGTAACATTCCCAGAAAATTATGGTGCAGAAGAGTTAAGCGGTAAAGATGCAGTATTTGCCATCACATTGAATTCAATTATTGAAACAGTTACTCCTGAGCTAACTGATGCATTTGTTAGTGAGAATTTAGCTACTGAATTTAAAAGTAATACAGTGGAGGAATTCAGAACATTTGTTGCAGATGAACTTAAGGCGAATGCTATAGAAGTATATATTCAAAATTATTTGTCAAATGAATTTGTTGTGACTTCAGTACCTGAAGATGTATTAACATACCAACAAACAATTATGCAAAATTACTATAAAATGTCTGCTGCTCAATACAATATGACTTTAGATGAGTATTTAATCAGTTATGTTGGATACGAGACAATAGAAGCATTAACAGAAGCATCTCAGGAAGAAATTGCTCGTACGTCTCAATATGCTTTAATCGTTCAAGGGGTAGCTGAAGATGCAAATCTTGTAGTAACCGAGGAGAATTTAAAAGCTTATTTTGTAAAATTCACTGGTGAAGAGGATTACAGTCGATTTGAAGAACTTTATGGCATATCATATTTAAAGAAATCTGTATTACAAGAAATTGTACTTGATTTCTTAGTTAGTAATGCTATATTAGAACAATAAATAAATCTAAACCAACACTCAATCGTAATGATTGGGTGTTTTTTAGATAGTAATAAATATCTTAAATTGAAGCATTAAAAGCATTGGTATTACAAGAATATCAAGAGCTCATAATAATAAAATGTAGATTTGTTGAAGGTACTTCAATACCATCTAATAATAGTGAATTCGTTTTATTAAAGATGATTGTCCAATTAATCTTACAATATGTTAAGTGATATTCCTTTGTATAGAATTCAAATGCATGTGTGGTTTTAATAAAAAATTTGAATGACCAGTTTTGCTGTTTCGTAAATGTTATATTAAGGTTGATTATGATATAAATAGAGACAAAATAAGGAGTCGCGAATACTGATATCTTGTCTTTTAAGATTATATATTTTATAATGTTGTGAAGGCGGTGATTCAAATGAGTTTGTTTTCTAAGGAATCGTTAAGTCAATTTAGTGATTTAGATTATGATATTTATAATTATATAATAAAAAATAGCGATAAAATTACCTATATGACCATTCGAGAAATGGCTAACGAAGCACATGTTTCAACTACTACGATAACTAGATTTTGTAGAAAATTAAATTGTGATGGTTTTACAGAATTCAAAGTAAAATATAAACTTGAAGCAGAGAACGATAAGCATAAAAAGAAAGGTTATGACTCTTCAATAGTCTTGGATTTTTTACAAAGAGCAAACACAGAAGAATTTGAGAATCAACTGGATAAAATTGCAACTGTAATTGCATCGAAGAGACATGTCATTTTTTTAGGTGTAGGTAATTCTGGAATAATTGCGGATTATGCCAGCCGGTATTTCTGTAATGTTGGGATATTTTCAACCGGTGTTAGTAATCCAATGTTTCCGATAAATCTTGAAGTACCAAGTGAAACGATTATAATTACTTTATCTGTCGAAGGTGAGATAGAAATGTTAGTAAACAATTCCGAGATTATGAAAAGAAGTAAAGCTACTGTAGTTTCAATTACCAATAGCAAAAATAGTACTTTAGCTAAAATGTCGGATTATAATATTTCTTATTACATTCAAAGAGAGTTGGCATATGAAAATTCATGGGGAAAGGTTGATATAACATCGCAAATTCCAGCTATATACATAATTGAGTCTTTGGCTAAATTAGCAATTTTAAAAAAATGAAACAATAAAAGTAAAATAATTGAACCTCCCGAGTTTACAAGCTAAGGGGGTTTTTTGTTGTCTGTGACACAGTGTTTTTTAGATGGAACATGTGACTAAGCCATTCCCTTTGTGACTATACTCTCTAGGTATATATTAATGATTTATAGTTTAAATTATAATGATTATCAAATGGAGGGCATAATATGAAAAAGAAATTAAAAATTGTTACTATTGGTGGCGGATCAAGTTACACACCAGAACTAATAGAAGGTTTTATTAAAAGAAAAGATGAATTGGATATTAAAGAACTTTGGCTAGTCGATATTGAGGCTGGATTGGAGAAATTAGAAATAGTCGGTGCTTTGGCAAAAAGAATGGTTAAAGCAGCAGGATTGGATTGGGAAGTGAATTTAACATTAGACCGTAGAGCAGCATTAAAAGATGCTGATTTTGTGTCAACTCAACTTAGAGTGGGTTTGTTGGATGCACGTATTAAAGACGAAAGAATTCCATTATCTCATGGCATTATTGGACAAGAGACAAATGGTGCAGGAGGCATGTTTAAAGCTTTTCGTACTATCCCTGTTATATTAGATATTGTTGAAGAAATGAAGGAACTTTGTCCAGATGCATGGTTGGTCAACTTCACAAATCCATCAGGAATGGTGACAGAAGCGGTTATTCGTTATGGTAACTGGGACAAAGTGGTTGGTCTGTGTAATGTTCCTATTATGTGTAATAAAATTGCAGCAGGTGCATTAGAAGAAAAAGAAGAAAATTTATTCTTCCGTTTTGGAGGATTGAATCATTTCCATTGGCACCGTGTATGGGATAAGACGGGAAAAGAAAAAACTAAAGAAGTAATAGAACTTGCATATTCATCACCAGACGGACTAGGGAAAGCTTTGGAAAAAATAATGGGTCAATCAAATCCAAGTGATGGTAATAACGAAGATGCAGTACAAAATTCTGGCGTACAAAATATTCCTAATATAGGATTTTTACCTGAGCAGGTTATGAATCTAGGCATTATTCCATGTATGTACCATAGATATTATTATATTACTGATGATATGTTAAAAGAAGAGTTAGAAGCATACGATAAAGGTGAAACTAGAGCTGAAGTCGTAAAACGTACAGAAACAGAATTATTTGAGCTTTACAAAGATCCTAATTTATCAATCAAACCACCACAGCTTGCAAAACGTGGTGGAGCTTATTACTCAGATGCTGCTTGTGAGCTAATCTCATCAATATACAATGACAAGCGTAGTCATATGGTAGTTAGTACAAGAAACGAAGGTGCCATTTCTGATTTACCAGATGATGTAGTGGTTGAAGTGAGTTCTGTAATTACTTCTAATGGTCCGGTACCAATTTCATGGGGAACATTTGACACGTCAAGTAGAGGGTTGTTACAACACATGAAAGATATGGAATTAACTACTATCATGGCTGCCGTAACAGGGGATTATAGTGCTGCATTGCAAGCATTTACAATCAATCCTTTGGTTCCGAGTGGTAAAATAGCACAAACACTTTTGGATGAAATGTTGCTAGCTCACAAAGACTATTTACCACAATTTAAAGATGTAATAAATCGTTTGTAAACACAAGATCAAATAACAATGTAGACCTTTTCATCTACTTGCAAAGATGATTCAAATTGAACAAACATTAAAACTAAGAACATGCCAGTTCATAATATATGATTGGTATGTTCTTTTTGTAAGTAAGAATTTAATTTTCATATACAACTACACGATTTCTTCCTGTTTCCTTGGCCTTATAAAGGGCCTCATCGACTTTTTTAGAAAGTATTGTGATATCACACAATGATTTTTTATCACAGGTCATGACACCAAAGCTGCAAGTGACTTGAGGTACTGGTGAAAAATCATTTTCCTCAATAATCATTCTAATATTTTCTGCAATTCCTTTTGCTTCTTTAGAATCGGTTTCAGCAGCAAGAATCATAAACTCCTCACCACCCCAACGGGAGAAAGTATCCGATGCACGGAGTCTTCTTTTAACCAAAGAAGAAAGTTCTTTTAATACTAAATCTCCAACATCATGTCCGTAAGTATCATTAACATTTTTGAAGTGATCAATATCAAACATAATAAGTGTAAAGGAATGGCTGTAATGGGTAAATCGATTTATTTCCTTGTCCAAAACTTCTATGAACTTTCGACGATTATAAATACCTGTTAGTTGATCTGTAACAGATAACCGCTTGATTTCATCAAGTTGTATTTCCAACTGTTTATTTAAATCTGAATTGTTCTGTATGATGTCTAGCATGAGTTCGTTCATTATGATATTATCTTCTTTAGTTGCTATAGCTTCTAGCATCATTCTTGTAAATTGATCAATACGATCGTCAGAATCATCAAGATTCAGAGTCTTTATTAGATTCTCAATCGTAATTACCATATGTGATTTTCTCCTTTGTTATGAACACCATCAATACCGACATCATTAATTTCATAAAGTTTTTCTATGATAAAACGAATACTTTCTTTTCCTTTAATTAAGCTGCCGTGTTGTGGTGCTATTAGATCCACATCAAGTTCACTAACTTGATCAAGTGCATATTTCAGAGCTTCTTTTGAGGTCATAATAACTTGGTGAAATTTTATGATGCCAGGTAAGAAACAAGAATTATATCCTTCAGGACAGTTATTGTGTGTTGTACAAGTTTTACACGTTTCTGAAATCTCCAAGTATAATTCCCAATCCAAACCATAAGAACCGAATATATCAGAACTGAAAAGTGTTTTAGTCTCCTCATCATAACTCATAAAACTCCCAGGAGAATGTGCATATGGCGTATTGATAAATCTTAATCTTCTACCAGTTCTAAAACCCCAAGACTTTCCTAATTTATTAATACATCTTAGTTTAGATACTGTAGAGTAGTGTTGGATAAAAATATTATTCTGCTTTTGTGAAATGACTTCTAGTTCGCTGTTGTGTATGATACTCTCAAAATTTGAAACACTGCCGACTAAATCAGGATCATAGTGCTGATAGATGAGTCTTACAATTTGATCCGGATTGATTCCTGTTTGGAGTATTTTACTCATTACTGTACTGAAATCCGGTCTACTACCACCATCTATCAAAAGAGCTTCTTCTCCTTCAATAATTAGATAGGGATTTGAATGCAGTCCGTTTTTCTCATCATTATATCCTACCCAGAATATACCTTTAGCAACTTTTAGCGTTTTTTTATAATCCATAATAATCCCTCCTCTACTGGCATTAACTTATAATGGTATCATAAACCAATAACAAAGTGTATATACCCAATGATATTTAAGTATCACCATATAATTCCTTTACTATGAAGAAATAGTTCACTTAGGATAATGAATAAAGGTGCAATTTTTTTTGTCATTTAGGCAATTTTAAAAAGTTAAGAAGTTATTATATGTTGGATAGTCTATCAATGAAGTATAAAGTAAAAAACAATTAAATGAAAAGTATGCAGGTTTGGTCTCTTTATTTTGGTATAAAATATAATGAGGATGATATTATTAGAGTGAGGTATTAATGGAAAAAAGTAAGTTGGGTTGGAACGAATCTTTTGAAGAAAAATACATGTTATATAAAGATAAGGATTTCTTGGTAGCAAGAGTTATTTGTAGTGAAAGATATAAATATAAACTACTTTGTAATGGTGAAATATTAAATGCTGAAGTATCTGGTAGATACCGATACAAGTCACAAAGACACAGAGATTATCCATCAGTTGGTGACTGGGTTGTAGTTGCTAAGTTTATTGGTGAAACGTCAGGAGTAATTCATGGCCTTCTCGAAAGAGAAAATGCTTTTACCAGAAAAATGCCGGTTTCTGGTGGTCGTAAAATTAGAGACGGTAGAATTATTGGTGGAACACCTGAAGAACAAGTACTTGCAGCTAATGTAGATACAGTTTTTATAGTGATGAGCGTTGATGGAAACTTTAATATCAGCAGAATAGAAAGGTATCTTACCTTAGCATATAATTGTGGTGTGACACCAGTTATAATTTTGAATAAAGTGGATGTAACGGATAATATTGAAAAGTATATCAGTGAGGTTAGAGAAGTGGCATTTGATGTACCTGTACATGCTGTGAGTGCAACCTCAGATATCAATATGGATTGTTTTAACACGTATATGTTATCAGGAAAGACTGTGGTATTTTTTGGTTCCTCTGGAGTCGGTAAATCTACTATCACCAATTACTTATTAGGTACTGAAGGTCAGAAAACAAGTATGATCAGTACCTCTAATGGAAAAGGCAGACATACTACAAGTACAAGTCAGATGTTATTTCATAAGACTGGTTGTATGATAATCGATACACCGGGTTTAAGAGAATTACAACTTTGGTGTGATGAATCAGCAGTTGATAAAAATTTTAGAGATGTTGTTGAGCTCATTGAAAAATGTAAGTACCGAGATTGTAAACATGATACTGAAATTGGATGTGCAATTAAGAAAGCTCTTGAAAGTGGAGATCTTTCAAGAAACAGGTATGAGAGTTATTTAGATCAATATGGTGAAGTGAATTACAATAGTAAAGCCAAAAGAATGGCTGAGGTACAATACAATAAGTTTTACACTAGATTAGATAAGAAATAGATTATGGAGGCTAAAATGTACAAAGTAATAAACTATACAAAAGATGTAAAAGCATTATTAAACTCAAACAAGAAAAGTTTTGTTTTTGAATCAATAATTAATGGACATACATATGGTCAAATATATGTTAACAGCCTGGATAATCCTGAACTTTATGTAGTCATGGACGGCGGTAATTTTGTCTTATACATAGGTGGAGAAACGGCTGATGCCAATCTATATAAAGAATGCATAAAGTTCATTGAAGAGCATATATTGACTGATGAGCTTAGGGAAAGGTTTGATGATCACATTCTCATATCGTATTCATCAGATACTATAAAAAATGAAGTGAAAAATGTTTTTAAAGAGTCAATTGTACACGAAAGTGTTAAGTCGTTATACAGATATGATATAACTCAAAATACACAAAGAACTTTAGAATATGACTTCTGTGATATAAAAACCATTGATCAAGAAATACTCGATAGTAACCTAGAAAACTTGAGTGAACTTAAAAATGAAATAAACGGTATGTGGGGAAACACAAAATCATTTATAAAACATGGATTTGGATACTGTGCTGTCAGAGAAAACAAGTTGCTATCTTGGTGTACAGCAGAGTTTATTAGTAACAAGTCTTGTGGTATAGGTATAGAAACAGTTGAGGATGAACAGGGAAAAGGCATCGCTACAATGGTTGCATCTAAATTTGTTGATAAGTGTACAGAAATAGACTTGATGCCTTACTGGGACAGTTGGTTAAAGAATTACCCTTCGGTTAAGATAGCTCAGAAAGTGGGCTTTGATTTAATTGAGGACTATGAAGTGATTGTGGTAAAATTCTAAGAATATTATATATTGTATAACAGGAGTTGCTTGGAGTTGGAAGCATAAATCAACTCAAATAATTTGCATAACGGATTATTGGTGCTGTTCGTTATAGCTTCAGATTATTGATACTGATTTTATTTTACTCTTAAACGAACTGTGCATTTATATGATATATCGTAAAATATTCTAAGAGAAAAACAGTGGGAAACTTATAATTTAAATGGAGTCTATATGAAAAAATATTAGTTATTTGGGGTGATTGGGATGGTCATACACCTGAAAAGATTAATAGCTTGGACTAAACATTATGGTAAAGGTCAAGTGTTTTATACTGCTTTGGCCCACTCTATAGATGAGTTGTTCTGCCCTTCAAGTCAAGATTTACTTTTAAATGGTATAAAGTGGTGTGCAAAATGATAATATCCAAAAACAAGTATTAGACATAATAAATTATTGAGTAAAAAGACATATTTTAAATGAATATGTTTTTTTATTTTTTTTGTTTATATTGTTACGGTTGATTTTAGCCGTTTATACAACCTTCTAATGTTATCAGTAAATTCTGAAAAGGACTAACATTAAACCTATGCCACCTAACATTAGACCATATAAGATTGCGAAATTTTAAAGTAGACTTACCTTATAAGTTGCATTGGTACAACAAATTGTCTAGGAAAATATGTTATATGGGGAGGAAAAAATGAAAAAGTTTTTAATCAAAGGATTTATGGTAATGTTAATTATTGCGATGTTAGTTGGATGTAGTAATGATACTGGAAACAGCCAAAATTCAGAGGGTGGTAATGGAGCAGCGGTTGTGGAATCCAAGGAAAAAGTAGAATTGACATTTATGATTAACCATGCTACTGATCTTGGTATTACGGTAGCAATTCAAGAAGCAATCGATGGATTTGAAAAAGAAAACAAGAACATAGAAGTGCAATTGGTTTCTGGAGTAGCAGATTATGAAGCCGTAATGAAAACCAGAATGGGGGCAAATGATTTGCCTGATTTATGGGCAACTCATGGTTGGTCAGTTGCTAGATACAGTGAATACTTAAGACCGCTTAATGATCAGGAATGGGCTAATAAAGTCAACAGCGGTATTACAAATGTTATTACAAATGATCAAGGTGAGTTATTTGTATTGCCTGTAGATATGGACTTATCAGGTATAGTCTATAACGTTGATGTCATTGAAGCAGCAGGTGTAGATGTAAATAACATTAACACTTGGGATGATTTCTTAGATGCATGTCAGTCAATAAAAGATGCTGGTTATACACCAATACATATGGGTGGTAAAGATTATTGGACAGTTGCAAACTTTTTTGACTGGGTTGCACCATCATTTTATATTACAGATGAAAATGACAATGATATAGAGACCTTGTTGGGTGGCGATTTTGATTGGAATACATGGGCAGAAGCTTGTGATCTTATGTTGGTTCTTGATGAAAAAGGATTTTTGAACAAAGACAAACTGTCTTCTACTTATACAGATTCAGCTAAAAACTTGGCAATGGGTAAAGTTGGATTTGAGTTCTATGGAAATTATGTAATAGGAGAAGCACTTAGATATAACGAGGATGCAAATCTTTCATTTATGCCTGTTCCGTCAGATTCAAAAGATGATGAAAAAACCTTGATTAGTGGAGAAAGAAATGCTTTTGGCGTATGGAAAGATACGGAGCACGAAGAAGAAGCTTTATTATTGTTAGAATATCTTGCTAGACCAGAGGTCATGACTTCAATTGCTTCTGCAAGTGCATTGCCAGCAGGATTAAAAGGTGTTGAATCTGATACAGGTAACTTAGCTAGTGCTTATGCCGAATATAGTGCCTTAAGAGGTTTTAACTATTTCGATAGAGCTTTCTTACCAAGTGGCATGTGGGAGACAATGGAATCAACTTCTACTGGTTTATTAGCTGGTGAAATGACCGTTCAAGAAGTTTGTGACAAAATGAAAACGGACTACTTAAGATTAATTCAACAATAATAAATAGTAGGTAGGAGACTTCCTACCTACTATAATAAAGAATCAGTGAGGAATAAGTATGAAGATGAAGAAGTTTAGACATAATCACATAAGTACAAATCTTATGTATGTACCTGCAATACTATTATTTTTCTTATTTGTTATTTATCCCATGATCACGGGTATAAAAATATCTTTTACCAATTGGAATGGTTTTTCCCAATCCTACAAATACGTTGGATTTGAAAATTACATAGCAATGTTCAAAGATAAAAATGTATGGTCATCTTTTTCCAATACAATAATTTATGGTGTTGGTAGTACGGTCTTTCAACAAATAGCTGGTTTATCAACTGCACTTCTAATCAATTCAAAGTTTAAAGGCAGAACAATTGGCAGAACAATTATATACATGCCTGTGTTAATTGCTGCAGTTATCATGGGTAACATGTGGTACTTCCTTTTACAATACGATGGTGGTGCACTCAATGACATTCTAATTTTAATTGGAAAAGAACCGGTAGATTGGCTGACACAAGGCAATTTAACCGTATGGATAATAGTTCTTGTAAATACACTTCAATTTTATGGCATATCGATGGTTATCTATTTGGCTGGTTTACAAGGAATTCCGCAAATGTATTATGAAGCAGCAGACATTGATGGCGCAAAAAAACTATCCAAATTTTTTAATATAACTGTACCTCTTCTAATGCCAGCGATTTCGACATCGGTTGTTCTAAATCTTATTGGAGGATTAAAATTATTTGATGTTGTAAAAGCGTTAACAAATGGTGGCCCTGGCTATTCAACACATTCTCTTTCGACACTTGTTAACTTTACTTACTTTAATAATCAAAGTGCGGGATATGCATCGGTTATTGGTTTGCTACTGTTCACATTTATTATAATAGTCAGCTTGGTTGCCCAAAAGTTCTTTAAATCAAGAGAGGTGGACCTATAAATGAAGAAGAAAAATGTTGTTAAGTTACTATTAACATTAATTGCCTCTATGATCAGTTTTATTCCCTTTTATATCACCATTAATGTTGCATTTAAACCCATGACTGATATGACATCACGATGGATATTACCCAAAGAACTTTATTTAGGTAACTTTGTAACAGCAATAGAGAAAGCCAATATTTTTGGTGCGATGAAAAACTCATTAATTATTACATTAATTTCTGTTTTAATCATTGTGCTTGTAGGTGCTATGGCGGCTTATCCATTGGCAAGGATAAGAAATAAATTTAATAGAGGTGTCTTGAATCTTATTTTGGCAATTATGATGGTACCGCCATTGAGTATTTTGGTGCCACTTTATTCAAACTTATCAAAAATGGGAGGTATCAGTACATACTGGGGCATAATCATTATTATTGCAACTTTCCAATTACCGTTAAGTATTTTTATCTATACGAATTTTATTATTTCCATACCAAGAACCATTGATGAAGCTGCGATGATAGATGGGTGTAATGATTTTCAAATTTATTACAAGATTATTCTGCCATTGTTAAAACCAGTGACAGCTACGGTCATTATCCTTACATGTGTCGCGGCCTGGAATGATTATCAGTTTTCATTGTTCTTTTTACAAGATCCCAAGATGCGAACTGTCACACTTGCAATTTCATCGTTTTTTAGTCAATCTTCCAGTAATTTAAATGCAGCCGCTGCTGCAGCTTTAATGGCAATTGTACCAGTAGTAATTATCTATATCATGTTACAAAAGTATTTTGTAAAAGGAATGATTGATAGTGCAATTAAATAAACAAACATAAGGATGAGACTATGAATATTTTAAATTCAAAATGGACGGATATAGGAGAATTGATTTATAACTTAATCGTTATAAATATCTTGATGTTGATAGGATGTATACCAATTGTCACCACTTTTACATCTTTCACAACGGGATTTCAAGTGATAAGAGAGCTTAAAAGAGATGAAACTGAAGGAATCATCAAGTCTTTTGTACATAAGTATAAGGAAAACTTTCTGCAAAGTTGTCTGTTAAATGTCATGATGATACTTTGGATGCCGGTATTTTATGTCACTTTCGAAACTGTATTCAGTACAGATATCCTCTTATTGAAAATTGTAATGATTTTATTGTCTTTAGAAACTATCATGGGCATCATAGGTAGTTTGATCTTAATAGAAAAAAGAGTCCATTTAATCAAATTAATCAGACTCGGTTTAGTAGATTTTCATATCAGATGGCATAAATACTTTATAGTAATTATCATTTCAGCAGTTGTATTTAGCAGCATATTGCTGACAAAGATTTTCATACCATTCATTTTATCAGGTACTATTTACCTTGTAGATTCTTTCTTGGAGTTGTTTACTCGAAAGACAGAAGGTGAGAGACCTAATACTTTCTTAAATGTTTTTGAAAAAACAAGTTGATCGGTATAACCGACTGATCTAGCAATATAGTTTATAGATAAACTTTGATTTCTAATGAGTAAATCACAAGCTTTATCTATTCTCAATTGTATTAAATAGTGTTGAGGAGATACTTGTAGTTTTTTCTTAAAAAGATTACTGAAATAACTTCGATTAAGGTTTAAATTGTCAGCTATATCAGAGATGGAAATATTGTGAATGTAATTCATCTCAATATATTCAACAGCTTTCTTTATATAGTCATCTTGAAGCGTTTGATCTACAGGACGTTTTGATTCTTCGTAGAGCTTGGAAAGCAGTATATATAAATGTCCTAACATTCTTATATCACTACCTCGGATTATTTTAGAGCTTTCAATGATGTCCTCAAGACATTTTACAATGTAATCCATATCATTAACATGCAAAACCGGTGATGTTTTGGTCAGTGCAATCTCATCCAGGTAAGGTTGTGCACGACTACCGCTAAAGCCTATCCAGTAATATGACCAGGGATCTTCTTCGTCGGCAATATAATAGGCAACTTCATCTGGACAAATTAGAAAACATTGTGACGGTAAGACTTCATAAACATTATTGTTGTGATAATACTTGCCTTTACCCGAGACAATAAAATGTAGTAGATAATGGTCTCTAGTACCCGGACCATTAGAGTGATTCGGTGCACAAATCTCTTTACCAAACTGTCTTATATAGATATTGGTGTCAAAACGATTACTATAATCTTTATATATATACTTATCATTCATAGGATCTCCCGTTTTTATTCTATTATAGCATTAAGTATCATAAAAAAAATATAGTATTTATATAAACGCGGATAAATAAATACACAGGAACTTAGGAGGAAACTATCATGACAAAAATAACATTTATAGGTGCAGGTAGTACAATATTTGCAAAGAATGTTTTAGGGGATATATTAGTAACAGATGCGCTCAGAGATTCTGAGATTGCGTTATTTGATATTGATCCAATCAGATTAAGCGAATCAGAGAAAGTAATCAATAATATCAATAACAATTCAAATGATGGAAGAGCAACTATTACATCATATTTAAATAGAAAAGAAGCTTTAAAAGGGGCCAAATATGTTGTTAATGCAATACAGGTAGGCGGATTTAAACCTTCTACGGTGATTGACTTTGAGATTCCGAAAAAATATGGATTAAGACAGAGTATAGCGGATACTATTGGTATTGGCGGTTTATTTAGAGCCTTACGTACAATACCTGTAATGTTTGATTTTGCCAAGGATATGGAAGAAGTATGTCCTGGAGCTCTACTTTTAAACTATACAAACCCGATGGCATCTATAACAGGTGCAATGTTAAAAGGTACTCAAATAAAAACAGTTGGATTATGTCATAGTGTGCAAGATTGTGCTGTTGATTTATTAAAAGATCTAGAGATTGAAACGTCTAATTTAAATTGGAAAATTGCTGGTATCAATCATATGGCTTGGTTACTTGAAATCACAGATAAAGGTGAAGATTTATATCCTTTAATCAAAGAAAAAGCGCTATATAAAAATAGTAAAGAGAAACATCATGATATGGTGAGATATGAGATGATGGATAGATTCGGGTACTATGTAACAGAGTCGAGTGAACACAATGCTGAATATTTACCATACTTTATAAAAACCACTCACCCAGAACTAATTGAAAAATACAACATACCATTAGATGAATATCCAAGAAGATGTGTAGAGCAAATTGAAAAGTGGAAAACTCTTGGTAAAGAATTAGTCGAAAATAAAAATATTGAGCATAAAAGAACATTAGAGTATGCATCTTATATCATAGAAGCAATGGAAACAGACGTTCCTTACAAAATTAATGGCAGTGTATTAAATGACAATATCATTACAAATCTGCCTAATAATTGTGTAGTAGAAGTCACCTGTTTGGTAGATAAAAATGGTATTACACCAACTATAGTAGGCGATTTACCTGAACAGTTAGCAGCGCTTAACAGAACCAATATCAATACTCAGTTGATGACCATTGAAGCAGCGTTAACTCAAAAAAGAGAAGCCATATATCAAGCTGCATATTTAGATCCACACACATCAAGCGAATTATCACTTGATGAGATAAAAAATCTCTGTGATGATCTTATTGAAGCTCATGGAGATATGTTACCCAAATACGAATAATTTGATGAAAAAATGCTCGCACACTCGTTACTTTTCTTGTGAGTTAGAGCATGATTCTTTTATTGTTGTTCTTAGATATCTTCAATAATGTATGTTATACGAACTCAAAATAAGGGAAAGTCTGAAAATAGCAATAACGCGAACGAATATGCGCATTATTGCTATTTTTCGTGTGCCGTATGTTAGTATTAATTAGGAAGTATGTATGTGTAATTTAAACTATTAAAGAGGATACGTATATTCTCTTAAATATCATTTGGTTTGGTGTACTAAGTATAGAAAACCAATACTTAGGAATTCTGTTGAAGTTAAAGTGAAATCCTTACTTAGAAAGATTGCTGATGATCATGGCATCGATATTTTAGAAATGGAGACTGACTCTGATCATGTCCATATGCTCATTGAGTGTAAACCCCAACATTATCTTCCTAATATAATTAAAGCATTTAAAGGAACCAGTGCTAGATTTTTATTTTTGGAGATGCCTGAGTTGAGAAATGAACTGTGGGGTGGTCATTTATGGAATCCCTCTTATTTTGTAGCAACTGTAAGTGAACATTCCAAATCGCAAATTAAAACATATATTAAAAAACAAAAATCGAAAGAGTGAGGAGCTTAGAAGGTGAGAGGTTTTAAATATAGAATCTATCCAAAAGAAAATCAGATTCTTAAACTTGAGGAAATGTTTTGTGCAAAACGTTATGTATGGAATTATTTTTTGGAACTGAATATGAAACGATTTGAAAAAATAACTAGGTATCTTAACCTATACTGAGATGTCAAAGCTGTTAACGCAATTAAAGCAAGAGCATAGTTGCTTGTATCAATGCGAAAAATCAGTTCTCCAAAATGTTTTAAAAGCCCTCTCCAAAGCATATACAACTTTTTTTAATGGTCCAATGACTTATTTTTGAAAAGACTATCAAACATACAAAGAATAAGGGGATGGAACTTACTTTTTATCACTTAAAAACCATCCAAAGTTTAAATCCTATAAAAATCCTCATCAATCTATGGTCATGAATTTAACCAATAATAATATTGAAGTGATTGAGAAAAGCTGATGGTAAATATTATGTTTCTTTATGTTAGACAGATATTTTAGAGAAGAATGTGAAATCATTGAAAAGAACGGTGGGAACCACCGGGATAGCCTAGTCCATTAAAAGCCGTTAGGCTTTTCTACCTAGGAATCTTGTGATTTTAATCATGAGAGGTTCAAGGTCCAAAGTAAGTGATAATTATTGCTTACTTTTTTTCGTTTTATATTATAATAAAAATGGAATAAACTTAAGAATACATGTTTATGATCTGTTATTCAAAATCTAAACAGTTTTTATGTGTTGTTTAGCTTATCAGACTTTGGTATAATCAGTTGCAATGAGAAAATAGTCGAGGAGGCAAGTGATGAGTAAATGTATTTGTAATAGTTGTAAGAACCTGAAAAGTGTAATAGATCAAAGTAATCTTGAAAAAAGTGGTATAACTGAAACCTGTGAATTTGGTTTTTTATCGGATGATTGTTTGGATTGTCAATTGGATGGTTGTGACTTGACTTGTGAGAATTATGCAACCAATGAGATAGAAGAAGAATTAATTGTCATTAAGTGTGCCAGATGTGATAAGGAAATGACAATTCAATCAAATAGTCCAAAAGATGGCGAAGTATATTGTGTTGCATGTTATTTGAATAATTGATTAAAGGGTGGATTCTTTTGAATATTATGCCATACTTAAGAAGTATACTTTAATAAAAAGAGAGGTAATAGTAGAGATGAAAACAAAACGATTAACTTATTTAGCAATGTTTGTTGCGTTAGGCGTATTAATACCCCAGGTATTTCATATGATTGGTGGTCCTTTAATAGGGTCTATATTACTTCCCATGCACATTCCAGTCTTGGTTGGTGCTATGATTCTTGGACCGCGTAATGGTGCGATTATTGGTGTAACTTCAGTTATAATCGGAGCGATACTTGGCATGCCTGCTATGCCGATGGCTATATTTATGTTTTTCGAACTGTTGACCTATGGTGTGGTAGCTGGTTATATTTTTGGAAGGATTAATAACTGTTTTGTTGCTTTGGTCTGTGCCATGATTTCCGGTAGAATTGTATCTTTGAGTGTGATGCTTATTTGTATTCACATTATCGGTATGAAATTACCACCAATATTTGGAACAATCGCGTTTTTTAGCACGGGCATTCCAGGTATGATTGGTCAGATTGTGTTGGTGCCAGTTCTAGTATCTGTTCTTAGGAGAGGAGATCTAAAATTTGATGAAACCACAGTTTAGGAAACTCTTAGAGGAAAATCCGAAAAAAACATGTTTAATTCTAAAAAATAATGAGATTACTTTTACTTCTGAAGAAAAAGGTGTTCAGCCTATGATGGATTATTATAGATTACATGGTGAGTCATTGGAACCCCTGATTGTAATAGATCGAATTGTTGGAAAAGGGGCTCTTATGTTAGCAAAAATGATTGGGGCGGATTACGTTGTTACACCTGTTGTCAGTGAAATTGCCTTTAAATTCGCTGAAGAGCAAAATATTAAAGTTGAGTATACAAAAATGGTACCCTATATCATCAACCGCGCTAAAGATGGACAATGTCCTATTGAAACGTCATTAATCGATGTAGAAGACATCTACGAAGGTTATGAGAGAATAAAAGAAACATTGTTAAATCTAAGGGGAAATAAGTAACGAGGATAAGGTTAATTCTATTAGTATAACTTTCGATATAAAGAGCAAATGATATATAAGCACCTACTCATATAAAAATCCATCTGTTAGTTAAGCAGATGGATTTTCTTTGTTGATCATCTAAAAACATAAAAAATAATTGTTGTAATAATTGTTGGTACCAATGCGTATTTAAGAAGCAGTATTGGTGAGATCCCTTTTTTAAAATGTTTTTTCAGAATTGAAACACCTACTGGATTCGGAGAGTTAGCTATAATAGTTAGTCCGCCACCAGCTAGTGCACCTGCCATCAATGAATATTTTAGCTCTTCAGAAAAATTAGGTACCAAAGATGCTAAATAGGTAAGGGCTGCATTGTCATTAAAAGCAGTCAAAGCTATGGCGGTAATATTAATACTCAAACTCGGTAAATTTGCAAGGATAGGGCTTATCCACCATGCTTGTAATGTCCCGTGAATTATTATGCCCGACAAGAAGAAGGCGACTAATAATGCAGGTTTTAAATCCAAACGATTTTGATAAAATGAAGTCACTTGGAAAAAACCAAGGAAAAATAAGAAACCACCTAGAAATAAAACGGTATTGTGGACATTTATGATGGTCCATACCAAGAATCCTATATGAACAAGAGTTATCCATCTTGGTACTTCATCTTCTCTAAAATCCCAGTGTGGATCATGGTATGGTGGTTTCAAATCAGCATCTAATAAGCCGGGTACTGTTCTTTGAAACTCCCTCAATTTTATGTGTTCATATTTTTCTTCAATTGCATTGTAGATATCAAGCTCAGCCACTTCATTCATTGACAGTTTTATTCTTGCAATCTCTTTGATACGATCTTTTAGAATCATGCTGTATGAGTCCAGTTCTGAATAGAAATTGGTATTATTGCTGACGAGTACTGCCAGTTCATCAAAACTATCTTCTAATTCTTTTTGACTGATAAATTTATTTTGAACATACTTTTTAAAACGATACTGACTATATTCAGTACTCATACTTTTAAAATCATTTCTTAGGAAAAAATAGTAAACCAGAGTAGATAAAGAAATAGTCACGATTGATTTAACACCAAAAGTAGTAAACATATACCCTGTTGTCCAACCCCAAGGTTCTGCTACCATCAAGATAGGCGGTGATGCAAAATTTGTTAATGAACCACCCATGGAAATGTTAACAAACAGAAGAGCAAGAGTTGCATATTGGAGTTTCTTTGATGGATTGATTGAAAACACTTTTTCTGATAATAAATAAGCACAAACTGTCATTGCTGCAGGTTCTGTAATAAATGAACCCAATAGAGTTCCTAAGATTAGGATAACCGCCCACCAGGCTTCTAATGTTTCTCCGAGGAGTTTAACAAACATAAACATTATTTTTTCAAAGAATCTTAGTATTGGTCTACTAGAGGCAATTGCCATGATTACGATTATGAATAAGGGCTCGTTGTAGTGTAAATGATTGATGTAAGTAGTAAAGGTTTCCCAGTTATAAAAAAATGCAATTGCCAATCCTAGCACTATGGTCCATATACCGAATACAACTTCTACTTCTCCAAGCAGATGAAAAAGTCCTCCTTTTACAGATTTGGAATTTTTATCAACCAGTTTCTTTTGTTTTAAATCCTCATAGGTTTCGTCAGCTTGATGAGCTATTTTTTTAAAGACACCAGTCATCATTGTATGAGCAATAGCCATAAAAAAGATTAAAGTACCAACAACATTAAAATGTTCAGCTCTCATGCGGTATTTGATGATGTCCCAAATATTATCATAATTATCGTCATTATAACTTTCTTGACTTCTAGGAAATAAATTGGTTTCATCGTTGGTATCAAAAGCATATGCAAATGTGGATGTCATTATTATAAGTATAAATGAAACAATTACTATTTTTTTCATAAACGCCTCCATAAATTGTTTATACCCGTGTTGTAGTTTTCTATGCACGTTGAGGTAAAGAAATGAAATGATGGCAAAATGTAACCATTACCTTATTAAAATAAAAAATATTTCTAATTCTTGTTATGACATACCATTATATGGGTACAATGTTTATAATAAAATGTTTGGTTTTTCCTGTATATATGTTAAATACCCTGAATTTATTTTTAATTCAGGGTATTTTAATTGTGAGTTAATTATAAAAGATTTATAATAAGTCAAGACATTAAGGAGTTGGAATGATTGAATTAAAAAGGATGACAGAAAATGAAGCGATAAATATATGTGATTGGCAATATGAAGGCGAGTTCAAAGTTTATAATTTTCCAAAATGGGATGAAGCGGTTGAAAAAGGGTATGGTATAACAAAAGATAATAAAAGAAATTTAGAATTTCTGAGTATTTATTCTGGTAGTCAGCTTATAGGATATGGCAGAATTAGTTTAAATAACAATCAAATAGTATTGGGGATTGGCATTAAACCAGAACTTTGTAGCAAAGGTTATGGTAATAAGGCATTTAAATTATTGATAGAAAAAGCACGAACTAAAAGCTCCAAAGAAAACATAGTATTACTTGTAAGATCTTTTAATGAACGTGCAATCAAATGTTATAAAAATAATAATTTTATTATTATAAATAAGTTTCAATATGAAATGCATGGTGAATCTGTAAGTTTTACCAAGATGCTTTATGTTAATAGGTAAAAAAGAGGAGATTATATGTATATATCTTTTTTGAGAGGGATAAATGTGAGTGGAAAAAATAAGATTGAAATGAACGCTTTAAAAATTTTATATGAAGCACTAGGGTTTAAAGAGGTTAATACATATCTGAATACAGGTAATGTCATTTTTTCATCTTCATTACCTAAAGGGGATATAGGCATTAAAATAGAAGAAGCGATTCAATCAAAATTTGATCTGGATATTGAAGTGATTGTTAGGTCAAAAGAAGAATTGAAGCGTTTGATTGAGTCTTATCCCTTTGGACATGAAGGAAAAAATCGTTATGTAACCTTACTTAAAACTTCCAGCGACGTTATTGATAAAGAAAAAATTCTTGAAGCTTCAAAACCATTAGATAAAACCTATTTTACTTCAAATGAAATTATGTTGTTTGTTCCAGAGGGGTATGGGAAATCCAAATTGACCAATCGTTTTTTTGAAAAGATGACTCTTTCTATTGCAACCACAAGAAATATGAACACATTAGAAAAAATATATAAGAAGATGTAGCCCAACAGATTTAATTATAAGTCTGTTTTTTGTTTAGAAAAACTTAAGAAACATACAAGAAAAAGTATATTAATTGCTGATATGATTTATGTGTTGATGAAAAAGTGCTCGCACACTCGTTACTTCAGTTGTGAGTTAGAGCATGATTCTGTTACTGTTGTTCTTAGATACCTTCAATAATGTATGTTATACGAACTC
>JAEIOD010000045.1 GCA_016342415.1 Clostridiales bacterium | reverse complement strand
ACTCTTAATTATTAAATCTTCTTGGTTAATATTTTAGCTTCAGTGATTCATTAGTGTTGTTGTTGTTGTTGTTGTTGTTGTAATACAAAAGTATTAATGTGAAAAGGAGGATAATTCTACGTATATTGTAACAGGTGAATACTTCATATCTGAGGGATATCATTTTAAAGAACTTTCAATGTTGTAAACGGAGTATTCGAACTTACAGATTCTAAGAATTTGATCAGAGGCAGTAGTACTAATGCTGAACATAGACAAAATAATATGAGTTACTAAGAATATCATAATATAAAACATGAATCGTAAAAGTTCTACCATTCTTCCACCTTAACACAAGAGAGAGTATGATACTCTATAATCAAGCGTGATAATGGTAATTATTCAAACACCTAGGTTTGTCTGAAAACAGCACGTTATAATGCATTAAAGTTAGGAGTTAATGGACTATAATTTGTTCGAGGTATAAACCCCTCACATGAAACGTATTATAAGTAATAATTAAAAGCATCAACTACTGGATCTCATGTCATTGATATGAGATTTTTGTTATCTATAAGAAGGTTATCTATAAGAATCTATAAGGAGAATCTATAGGAATCTATAAGAATTTCATTGCAATAAGAACGTTTGTTCGTTATACTGTTATTAGTTGATTGTTAATCCGTTGATTGTTAATAAATTATAAGGAATTGAAATGAAGAGGCGTTATGGAAATTGTATTAAAGAATATTGAGATGATTGCTGAATTTTATAATTATCGTGATGAATATAATATTTGTCAGGTCAAAATAAGACCTAGAAGATTTAGAGTTTTACTGGAAGATGGCCATGAAAGAACTGTTGTTGAAATTGATAGGATATTGAATATTGAAGAGGAAGGTACTAAGAATGATAGTAGGATAGTATTTCATTGTGAGAGCTTACTTAACAACTTGATGACTCAATACATCATCAAATATCAAAAGAACGATACTAAGTGGATCTTGTTTAAAATGTAGCATAATATATAGTAAAGGTGGATATATGAATTTAATTGAAATAGAAGAGAATATGAGTGTAATTTGTTCGGAGTACAATTTGATAGAAGGCAAGGATTATGATTTAATTAAAAAATTTTATAAGAATGGAGATTACAATGATCCAGAATCATATTGGAGTATTGAACTTAAGATATTTTATGATGAGGATCTTGAAGTTCTTATACTGGATAGTGGTTTTAGAATGAAAGAGTACTATACTGATCAGATAAAAAAAAGCAATACGAAATGTATAGCTATTGATGCTAAGAAGCAAAAGGCTCATTATATCATGAATGTGCCTGTCACAATTTGTCCGCCACCTGATATGAAATTATGGCTATAATACTCGAGTAAAATATGCAAGTAAATTAGAAGTACGAATTGAAATTAATGGCGACAATCTAATTTAGATTGTCGCCATTTTGTCGCCAGTGAAACAGTAAAGAATGATATCCATTAGTTTCATTTAGCATAAATAATATAACTTGTATTTAATGAATGTTAATATTTCAACGTTTTTAGACTTCATAAGTTAAGTTTAGATATGATTAAATAATTTGTTGGTTGAAGTTAATCTTCAACTTAAATCATTTTTAAATAATGCTACGCTAAATAAAAGCAATTTGATTTGTGTTCTAATCTATGTAAGTTGTTTATATTACTGATTTGGTATAAAATATTTGCATATCAGAATAGATGCTGATATAATTCTACTGAATTAGAATGGAGTTTATATGAAAACTAATATAGAAGAAATAAATATTGAGTCACTTGAAAAGCGTCAGAAGACCATATCTATCTTTACTTTAGGATGTAAAGTAAATCAATATGAATCAGAATCGATGATAGAGAGTTTTAAAACAGCAGGGTATGAGGTAGTTGAATCTGATATTGCTGATTATTATGTTATCAATACATGTACAGTTACAAGTATAAGCGATAGAAAATCGCGACAGTTTATGAGAAGAGCCAGAAAAGCAAATCCGGAAGCTGTTATAGCTGTAGTCGGGTGTTATTCACAAGTATCACCTGAACAAGTAGAGGCGATAGAAGAAGTTAATGTCGTTTTAGGCACCAATGAAAAAAAAGATATCGTAAAGTATTTAGAGTCAGCAACTTCTACTAGTAAAATAGTACAAGTCGGTGAGATTATGAAAACAAAAGCATATGATGAAATGAGTATTGAAGATACAGTTGATAAAACACGAGTATTCATGAAGATTCAAGATGGATGTAATCAGTTCTGTACATACTGTATTATTCCTTATGCCAGAGGCCCTATTAGATCAAGAAATCCTGAAAATATTATTACTGAGGCAAAAGTACTGGCTTCTAAAGGATTTAAAGAGTTGGTTTTGACAGGTATTCATTTGTCTTCTTATGGATTGGATTTAAAAACCACTTCTTTAATAGAAATGATAGAAGAGTTAGATGATATTGAAGGCATTGAAAGAATCAGATTGGGTTCGTTGGAACCAAAGATCATTACCGAAGACTTTGTACTTAGACTCGCTAAATTAAAGAACTTCTGTAATCATTTCCACTTATCATTACAAAGTGGATCGGATACCGTTTTAGAAAGAATGAATAGAAGATATAATACAGAGGTTTATTTTGAAGCAGTAGAGCTTATTAATAAACATTTGGAAGATGCGTCATTTACAACCGATATAATCGTTGGTTTCCCTGGTGAAACAGATTTTGAATTTGATGAGACTTGTGAATTTGTTAAAAAAGTCCATTTCTCAAAAGTTCATATCTTCAAGTACTCTCCAAGAGAAGGTACAAAAGCTGCGGTTATGAAAGATCAAATACATGGTGAGATCAAGACCAATAGAAGTCACGGTTTACAAGATGTCTGCAATGTAGTTGAACAAACATATAATGAACAGTTTATCGGAAAAGAAGTATCCGTATTATTTGAAGAAGTAGTAGACGGACACTTTGAAGGATTGACTGAAGGTTATTTAAGAGTTGCTACTAGGTCGCTTGATAATCTTATTAATACGATTGGTTCTGTAAGGATAACAGACTATAAAAATGGCAAATTGTACGGGATAACTATTTAACAAAAAACTCTAAGTTCGAATTGAACTTAGAGTTTTGTTTTTATTTGTTCATATTTTCCATTTTTTCTTTAACAGTCATTTTACCAACACCTAAGTTTTCAAGAGGGAGTTCGTTGATAACGCATGTAAAAGAATGTTCTGGGATATTTGTAATATCCATTAATGTTTCTGTAACTCTTTCTACTATTTGCTTCTTTTGTTCCGTCGTTAATGGTCCCATGGTTAAGTTTATGATTGGCATATAATCTCCCTTCAAAATACAATTACTATCCTCTTGCTACGATAATGATAGCATGCTACAAAAACAATAGCAAGGAGTGAGGTGTTATTTCTTTTTATTATAATCATAAACTTCTTTTGCCCAAGTGACCGACCATTCTCCTATCGGTGTTAGAGCAACTCTTAGTTCGTTTCCTCTAGTGGTTAATTGATAACCATCAATACTTCGTTCAACAATGTCAGCTTCTCTAAGTTCTTTGATTCGTGTATTTAAAACACCGGGAGAAATGGTATCACATCTATTTTGAAGTTCTCTAAAAGTCAGTGTGTCATTACCTAGTTGCCATATAATTCCTAGAGCCCATCGTTTACCTAATAAATCAAAGATAGCCATAATTGGCTGACCTGAATTGGAACCTCTTACTTTTTGTCCTGGTTTTGGTGTCGACATATTATCCTCTTTTCTATATTATAATCCTAGCATGCTATGAAATTAATAGCAATAATGTTTTGAGTGTATATTAAATAAGAACAAATGGATTGGAACTCATCAGAAATATCAATAAGATAAAATAAAGTTTCTCTCAAAACTGTTTTTTTCATTTTTTTCATTATATAATAATAGTGAAGAAATACGGAAGGGAGGCGAGAAAAGATGGGTTGCATATTCTGCAAAATTGTTTCAGGAGAAATCCCAAGCGATAAAGTTTATGAAGACGAAAAAATACTTGCCTTCAGAGACTTGAATCCAGAAGCACCACAACACGTTTTAATTATACCAAAAGTACATTTGACATCAATTTCAGAAGCAACTGATGAGCATATCGAGCTTTTAGGGTACATGCAAATAAAAATTGCTGAAATTGCTAAAAAATTAGGTGTGGATCAATCAGGATTTAGAATCGTTGCAAACACTGGAGATGAAGGTGGACAAACTGTACATCATTTACATTATCATCTTCTAGGTGGTCGATTTATGCAGTGGCCACCAGGTTAATATAAAAAAAATCGAAAGACCTATTGAAAAACAGTAAAAAATGGGGTATAATACTTTAGTATTCTGTGTTCCCTTATAGTCTATTCAAAGTAGGCTGTTTATCAGGATATGATATTTGAAATAAGGGGGTGTAATTATGGCTGGCGTTGAAGTAAGAAAAAATGAGAATATTGATAGCGCTCTTAAGAGATTTAAGAGAGAGACTGCTAAAGCAGGTACATTAGCAGAGCTTAGAAAAAGAAGACACTACGAAAAGCCAAGTGTTAAAAGAAAAAAGAAATCAGAAGCTGCTCGTAGAAAGAAGAAAAAAGCTTTCTAAGGAGATGACTTATGAACATTAAAGAACTCTTAATGGCAGATTTAAAAGATGCCATGAAGCGAAAAGAAGTGTTGCGTAAGTCTGTTATTACTATGCTTAGAGCTGCTGTAAAGCAGATCGAAGTAGATGAACGTCGTGAGTTAACTGATGACGAAGTAATAGACGTGGTAGTGACACAAGTTAAACAAAAGCGAAGTGTTATTGATGAATTTCTTAAAGGCGATCGTGAAGACTTAGCTAATGAAGCGAAAGCGGAAATAGCTGTTCTTGAAAAGTATCTTCCTGAGCAATTATCTATGGATGAGTTGAAAGCAATTATTGCAGATGTTATATCTGAAGTAGGTGCAACTACAATGAAAGACATGGGTAAGGTAATGGGAATGGTTAACCCTCAAGTAAAGGGTAAAGCAGACGGAAAAACAGTTTCGCAAATCGTTAAAGATTATTTAAATTAATATTACAGTTTAAACGTTTATAACTGTTCCAACACTATGTTGGAACAGTTATTTTGTTGTACAATAAATCTGACTTTGATGTCCATATTATTTATGATATGATTAAGTGTACAACAGTGTTTGGAGGGAAAAATGAATCAAACTTCGATTGATGTGACAAATGTAGATGTCTTTATGAAACTAGCAGGTAATTTAGATGCTAATTTTGATTATATAGAGAAGGCTTTAAACGTAGAGCTATCAGTAGGTAACAATGAAATTGTCATAAAAGGTGATTTGATAAATTGCGATAAAGGCAAAGAGTTGATTGAAAATTTAATAGAGATAATATTAATTGGTGATGAGTTGGATACACAGAAAATTGATTATTCGCTAGAACTTATAAATGACAACAGCGAGAATAGAATTTCTGAATTTTATAAAACTACTATTTGTGTGACGAAGTCAGGACAACCAGTGAATCCTAAAACTTTAGGACAGAAGAAGTATATTGATATGATCAATAACAAGGATTTGATATTTGGTATAGGTCCTGCTGGTACAGGAAAGACTTATATTGCAGTAGCAATGGCAATAAGGGCTTTTAAAAATGGTAGAGTAAAACGAATAATAATTACAAGACCCGCTATAGAGGCTGGAGAGAATCTTGGATTTTTACCAGGTGATCTACAAAGTAAAGTAGATCCCTATTTAAGACCTATCTATGATGCCATGGAAGAAATTCTAGGAACTGATGTGTTTCAGAATTACAGAGAGAGAGGACTTGTTGAGATAGCACCTTTAGCTTATATGAGAGGTAGAACATTAGATCATGCTTTTATCATTTTGGATGAAGCACAGAATACAACAACCTCTCAAATGAAAATGTTTTTAACCCGTTTTGGATTTGGATCAAAAGTTGTGATCAATGGTGATGTGACTCAGATAGACTTAAATAAAGAAGTCTCTGGTCTTAGTCATGCGTTACATATACTTAAGGATATTGAAGAGATAGGGATCATGGAGTTTACGGAAAGAGATGTGATGCGTCATTCTTTAGTGAAAAAGATTATAACACAATACGATCAATATGAAACTAATGGAGAGTAACAAGGAGATGTAATGAAATCTATTGTTAAACGGTTTATAAAAGAATCAGAAATTGGTAATTGGTTTAAGAGTATGAAAGTGCAGTTGTTTATCAGTTGTGTGCTGATTTTTATTGTGCTTCATTTAACGTACAGCTTATCGTTATTCAGTTATGAGTTTGATTATACAGTTGGTGATAAGGTCACTGAAAATATTGTGTTGGCATCAGATTATCATGACCAGATATCAACTGAATTCCTAAAAGAACAAGTTAAATACGAAGTAGATACCATCTATACTATAGATCCGAAAGTCTATGTAGATGCCAAAGAGAGTGTGGCTTCATTTTATAATAATGCTTATGATATTCGTGCTGAATACTCAAATGAAAGTGATATTAGAGTTAGGGTGTTTACGTACTTGTTAAAAGATTCTTTTGATTTGACTGAAGAAGAATTAACCATTTTGGCAGAAATCGATGATGTAGCACTCAGACTGACCGAAAACTATGTATATGCCATTTTAAAAGATACTTTGAGTTCTGAAGTGACTGACGAAAATATTATTAGTAAAAAAAGAGATGCTAAAACATACTTTGATACTGTAGATCAGATCAGTGATCAAGTCAAACCGATTGTTTTGAAAATCACTAATTATCATATAACCGCCAATAGTCAAATAGATGAAGTGGCAACTGAAGATAAAGTGAAGTCAGCACAAAATGAAATAAAAAATGTGATGATTCCAGCAGGGACTGTTATTGCTAAGTCCAATGAACCGCTTAGTGTTAAAGCGTATAATATCTTGAATGAGTTGAATTTAAACGATTTACATACATTTGAACAGAACATACCCTTACTCAGTATGGATGCCCAGATGGTTTTGTTATTGGTCTTGATGTATGTTGTTTTATCATACTTTTATGCTAACAATAAAAAGTCTGTGAAACAAATATACTTGCATTTCGTCATATTTGTTTTGACATATTTATTGGCATTTGGATTAAAAAATATTTCTGTTTATCTGATTCCACTTGCAACCGTGGGGATGTTAATCAGTTTGTTGGATGAACTTACAACTGGGATTATCTATAGTTTCTTTTTAGCAATCATCTTTGGAGTTATTTTTTCATTACATGCCTCATTAATTGCATTTACAGTTTTGGGATGTATCATCTCAGCAATACTTGTAAACCAAGCTTATCAGAGGGGGAAGATTTTCCTAGCAGGTTTGACGGTTTCTCTCATAAATGCTTTGATGATATTTGGTATATACTTTATGTCGGGTATTTCAGTTACAGAAAGTTTGGAACAAGCCTTTTACGGCATTTTAGCAGGAGTTGTCTGTTCGATTTTAACAATCGGTTCTTTACCTTTATGGGAAGCTCTATTTAAGATATTGACACCACTTAAGTTATTGGAACTTGCCAATCCGAATCATCCCCTTTTAAAAAAATTGCTTTTAGAAGCACCTGGAACTTATCATCATAGTATATTGGTCGCCAATTTAAGTGAAGCGGCTGTTCATGATATCGGTGGTAATGCGATTCTTGCAAGAGTAGGATCATATTTTCACGATGTGGGTAAAATTGATAGACCGTATTTCTATGCAGAAAACCAATATGATATTAATAACCCTCATGACCAATTGGTACCACATGTCAGTGCTAAAATCATTAAAGATCATGTGAAGCGTGGTTTGGAGTTATCAAAAACATATAGACTACCAAAAGAAATAAACGCTTTTATAGAACAACATCATGGCACGACTTTGATTAAATACTTCTTTCATAAAGCAACTGAAAATAATGAAAGCGATTTGGAAATAAATCCGTTGTCATATATGTATGATGGACCAGAACCACATAACAAAGAGATTGCCGTTGTGATGTTAGCTGATAGTGTTGAAGCTGCCGTTCGGAGTATGAAACAAGGTGATGTGAAAGCATTGATTTCTAAAATCATTGATGATAAGATTAAGAGCCATCAGTTAGATGACAGTCATTTAACTTTAGGTGAGATAAAAGTCATTAAACAATCATTTTATTCTAACCTTTCGAGTGCCTTCCATGATAGAGTGGAATATCCTGAGTTGGAAGAAAAACATATCAATATTGTGAAGTAGGAGGTTATTATGGATGTATCAATTTTAAATCATCAGAATATATTGGATATAGATGATAACTTGCATCAAATGTTAGAAGATTTAATTGAACTAAGTTTGAAAGAAGAAGGACTGGAATTTGAAGGTGAAGTGAGTATCATGCTTGTTGATGACGAAGAAATTCACAATTTGAATCTGAAACATAGAAATAAAGATTCATCTACAGATGTCCTTTCATTTCCTCAATACGAGTCATTAAAAGATGAGGAAATCATAGAACCATATGTTATACTAGGGGATGTGGTTATTTCAACTGAAACTGCCATCAGTCAAGCCGTGTCTTACGGACATAGTTTACTTAGAGAAATAGGTTTTTTAGTTGTACACAGTATGTTTCATCTGTTTGGATACGATCATGACACAGATGAAAGAACCAAAGAAATGCGTGAAAAAGAAGAACATGTATTAGAATCTTATAATTTAACACGATAGGGAGACATAATGAAGAAATTTATACTCATATTAACAGTTGTTCTATCAATAATTCTTGTCGGATGCCAAGGTAATGATAAAAACTATACAAATGATGCATCAAATGCAATTGAAACTATTGAAACAGTTCTACCCGAAGCGGATAATGTAGAAGAATCAACTGAAACTTCTAATGAAACTACGGAAACAACTGAAGAAACTGAAGTTGTGGAAGAAGCTTTTGATCCTGAAGGTAAAATCTTTTCAAAGTTGACTGGCTTTGAGATTACCGAAGAACAAAGTCAGAAGAGACCTGTTGCTGTGATGTTAGACAATCAGTATAAAGCAAGACCGCAAGCAGGTCTTAGTGAAGCTGAAGTTGTATACGAAATATTGGCAGAAGGTTCTATTACGAGATATATGGCTATTTTCCAAGCATATGAACCGGAAGTTATTGGACCTGTAAGGAGTTCTAGACCTTACTATATCGAAAGAGCTTTAGAATTTAATCCACTGTATGTACATGTTGGTGGTTCTATGCAGGCTTTAACGGATATCATTAACTATGATATGGCGGATATTGATGGTTTAAGTGTTGGTGCTGGGGTATTTTATAGAACAACACATAAAAAAATGCCGCATAATGCCTATTCAAGTCATGATGGAATCAGAAAAGAAGCCGATCGTAAAAAACATCGTACGGAAGTTGAATTTGCAGGCATGCCGATTTCATATGAAATATATGAATTAGGGGGCGATTTAGCAAATCATGTCACGATACAGTATAAGAAACCTTCTTCAGGTGACTCATTAGGGTACTCCATCGCATTTAGATATGATGAGGAAAATAAGAACTATTTAAGATATGTAAACGGTGGTGAACATTTAGACGAGGAATCGAATATTCATCTAAGAGCTGATAACATTATTATTCAACAAACATATCATAAAGTATTGGATAGTGCAGGTAGAAGAGCCGTAACGATGATTGGATCTGGAAGTGGTTACTATGTAAACAAAGGTCAATACGTATCGATTACATGGGAAAAGAAGGATCTATATGGTCAAACGAAGTATTATTTAGAAGATGGTTCAGAATTGATTCTTAATCCAGGTGTTACTTGGGTACAAGTAATACAAACCGGTATGGAACCATACATTGAGTAGGAGTGAATTTATGACTTATGAAACATTATTAGAAATGGCATATGAAGCAACTAAAAAATCATATGCACCATATTCAAACTTTAAAGTAGGTGCAGCATTATTAACTGAAGACGGAAAAGTCTTTACTGGTTGTAATATTGAATGTGCTTCATTTGGTGGCACAAACTGTGCAGAAAGAACAGCTGTTTTTAAAGCTGTATCAGAAGGATACACAAATTTTAAAGCCATTGCTGTTGTAAGTGCTGGAGAGATGTTCACTTATCCATGTGGTATTTGTAGACAGGTGTTAAATGAATTTGCACCTGATATTGATATAATTTTAGATGACCACGGAACAATGAAGGTCATTAATTTAAAAGAGATGTTACCTTATTCATTTGGACCAAATGATATTCGGTAGGAGAGGAGTTCTATTTGAGTTTTAAATCAGGTTTTGTAACGATCGTAGGTCGCCCCAATGTTGGGAAATCTACATTACTGAATCATATATTAGGCGAAAAAATTGCTATTATGTCTGATAAACCGCAGACAACAAGAAATAAAATAATGGCAATACATCAAAGAGATGATTCGCAAATTATTTTCATGGACACACCGGGGATGCACAGACCAAAGCATAAACTAGGTGAATTTATGATGAAACAAGCCACTGAAACGTTAAGAGAAGTGGATATTGTTTTGTTTATGGTGGATGATTCCAAAAAAATAGGTCCTGGAGATCAATGGATTATAGATACACTTGAAGCATCTAAAGCTAAAGTATTTTTAATCATTAATAAAATGGATCTATTAGGTTTTGAAGAGTATGCAAATATTGTTAAAACATATGAGCAGTTTGATTTTATTGATGATATTATTGGTATGTCTGCAGTAAACAATAAGAATGTGGATGTATTGATGAAGAAAATCATTGATGCCTTACCAGAAGGACCTATGTATTATCCGGATGATATGATTACAGATCAACCAGAAAAAGTAATTGTTGGCGAAATGATTAGAGAAAAAATATTGCAGTATCTAAGAGATGAAATTCCTCATGGTGTTGCAGTTGAAATTGAAAAAATGAGAAAAAGAGAAAACAGTGAAATGTATGACATTGAAGCGACCATTATTTGTGAAAAGAATTCTCATAAGGGCATTATCATTGGTAAAGGCGGTAGAAAGTTAAAAGGCATCGGTAAGAGCGCAAGAGAAGATATCGAAAGATTTTTAGATATGAAAGTATATCTTCAGTTATGGGTGAAAGTTCGTCCAGGTTGGAGAGACAGTGATACACAACTAAAAAATCTTGGTTATCGCCATCAAAAATAGCACTAGCAAATTTATTTGCTAGTTTTTCTGCGAAGAAAGGAGTGTAATATGCAAGGTTTATTTGAAGAAGAATTAAAAGTACTACTAGAACGTGTATCTCATTATATTGATCAAGGCGACATTCCCGCCTTACAAAGCTTTATTGATCATATTCACTCCGCGGATTTGATAGAAATAATTGAAGATTTAAATGAAGAGCAAAGAAATATATTAATAAAAGCACTGGACACAGAAGAAGCAGCAGAAGTTTTAGAAAATATTGATTCTGAAGTGTTTTCACAGATCATAAGAGCTTTAACATTAAAAGATAAAAGAGACATTCTAGATGAAATGTCCCATGATGATATTGCCGATCATCTGAATGAATTAAGTGATGAACGTGGTGAAGAAATCATGACTTACTTAGATGATGACGATGCTGACGATGTCAGAGAACTGTTGATTTATGATGAGGATACTGCTGGTGGTTTGATGACGACTGAGTTTGTATCCTTAGAAGAAGAGTTTACAGTGGCAGAATCTATTCTGTATCTTCAAAAGCATGCACCAGCTGCAGAGACGATTTATTATTTGTTTGTTATAGATGAATATGAAAAGTTGTCCGGTGTTATTTCTTTAAGAGATCTAATCATAGGAGATTCAGAAGATAAAGTCAAAGAACTGATGAATACTAGAGTTATCAGTGTAAATGTATCAGACGACCAGGAAGAAGTTGCGAAAGTTGTATCTAAATACGACTTCTTGGCTATACCAGTTATTGATGACTTTGATCATATGAAAGGTATCATTACAGTAGATGATATTATCGACATACTAGAAGAAGAAGCAACTGAAGATATGTATAAGTTTGCCGGTGCATCTGAACTGGAGGCTGATGCTTATGAAGAGGATCTTGGTACTAGAATCTGGAACTCCATCAGATCCAGACTGCCTTGGTTGATTGTGACTTTGTTTGGAGGTATGTTGTCTGCCAGTATCATAGCAAGTTATCAAGATGCGCTTGATAGCAATGCCATACTCGCTATATTTATTCCGATACTTGCAGGTATGGGTGGTAACGTTGGCACTCAGTCTTCTACAATAACGGTCAGAAATATTGCAGTTGGTAATATAACAGGCATAGAAGTTTGGAAAACCATCATCCATGAGATGAGTGTTGGTTTGTCAGTCGGATTATTTTGTAGTACCATTGCATTATTTGCATCGTTTTTTATCTACGATATATCGCCTGGATTAGCAGTTGTCGTTGGACTTGCAATGTGGGCCAATATGTTTGTAGCGAGTACTATAGGTACAGTCGTACCGCTGATATTCAAGAAAATTGGTGTTGATCCAGCGGTTGCATCTGCACCATTTATCACGATGACGATAGACTTAACAGGATTAACGATATACTTTACTTTAGTTGTGACGTTGATGAAAAATATGATATAAGAGGTTCTTATGTATATAGTAACGGATGGCATTGTTTTAAAACGTGTCAAAGTATCTGATTATGACAAAATATTGACCATCTTTACAAGAAAAGCAGGTAAATTAAGTGCTGCTGTTAAAGGTTCTCAAAATCCAAAATCAAAATTGGCTTCAGGAGCCCATCCCTTTGTCTACGGAGAATTTTCTATTAGCAAAAGTGGCAGACTCTCAAATGTGACATCCATAGATGTAAAAAATGCTTTTTATCATTTGAGAGAAGATTTAGACAAACTGACTATAGCTTCCTATTTTTTAGAAGTCGCACATATTGTTACAGCAGAAAATGTGATAAATAATCGATTATTTGATTTGCTACTTGAATTTTTAGGTATATTAGAAACATCCGATAGTTTAATCGTTCAGCATGTCATTAAAGTTTCTTTTGAACTCAAACTACTGGACTTGATTGGTTTAAGACCCGAACTACAACATTGTGTAAATTGTGGTAATGAAACAGCCAATCCAAAATTTTCAGTAGAAGATGGAGGCGTTGTCTGTGAAGAATGTTACTCTCTATATCCTAATAATTATAAGATGGGGCATGTGATACCAAAGTTGATGAATTTTCTGATGTTCACACCTTTAGAGTCTATTTTAAAAACAGATATAGATGAAATTTTGATTAAAAAAATTGATTACATGTTAAGTGAATTCCTGCTGTATCATCTAGAACGTAAAGGATTCAAAACATTAAAACATTTTAATTAAATTTGAAGGTAATGCTAATGTAAATTTCATTTATCTGTTATACAATGAATATAGTTAGATAAAGAAAGGATGATAAAAGATGACAATTACTTTAGAACAAGTGGATCAAGTGAGAGAACGAACACATGTAAGTTACCAAAAGGCAAAAGAGGCTTTAGAGCAAACAGGTGGTGATGTTTTAGAAGCAATCGTACTGATAGAACAAGAAAAACCTTCTGGTCATAAATTTCCAAACAGTGCATCTGATTTTGGTAATGAAGTGATCAAAACATTGAAAGAGCTTTTAAACTCAGGCAATGTAAACAGAATCGTTGTTGAGCAAAAAGATGGTAAAGTTGTAATGAATATTCCTGTAACAGTAGGGGCTATTGGTGCATTATTCTTAACTTCTGCAACTGCAGTAGGCCTTATAGCTGCTTTGGCAACAGGTTGTGTGATTTTAATTCATAAAGAAGATGGTGAAGTGATTAATGTTAATGAAAAAGCTTCTGATGTGATGAATCAAACAAAAGAAAAAGCGACTAAAATGTATGAAGCAACCAAGAGTCATGTACAAAATCCTCATGTTGTAAAAGAAGAAGAACAACAAGAAGAAGAAGTAGAGAAGACGGTTAATGTAAATGTTTCTGAAGAAGATGATGAAATAATTGTTGAAGTCACAGAAGAATAGTTTACAAATCCGCTATGCTATGCTAAAATGCATATATATTAATAAATGCGATGATGAAGAAAAGTAGTAAATGGATAATCGAAGAGAGCTTGTAATTGGTGAGAACAAGCATTTGAAATTTATGAAGGGCGCTTTTGAGCATATTCAACTGAGTGGATGCTATGCATCAATTAGGGTGGAACCGCGGAAGATATCTTTCGTCCCTACTTTTATAAGTAGAGGCGAGAGATTTTTATATTTTTTGGCCTCATCAACAGGAGGGAAATTATGAGTAAATTAACAATGGAAAAAATTGTATCACTGGCAAAATCAAGAGGTTTTGTATTTCCAGGATCTGAGATCTATGGTGGACTTGCTAATGCATGGGACTACGGTCCATTGGGTGTAGAACTTAAAAACAATGTTAAAAAAATGTGGTGGAAGAAGTTTGTTCAGGAGTCACCGTACAACGTAGGTATGGATGCCGCTATTTTAATGAATACGCAAGCTTGGATTGCATCAGGTCATGTTGGTGGGTTTAATGATCCTTTAATGGATTGTAAAGCATGTAAAACTCGTTATAGAGCGGATCAATTGATTGAAGAGTATATGGTAAGAAAAGACTGTATAGAAGTTGTTGAAGGTTGGTCAAATGAGCAAATGGAAAATTATATTGCTGATAAGAATATCAACTGTCCTAATTGTGGAAAACATGATTATACTGCTATTCGTCAGTTTAACTTAATGTTCAAAACGCATCAAGGTGTTACAAGTGACAGTTCTACTGAAATCTTTTTAAGACCAGAAACAGCACAAGGTATCTTTGTAAACTTCAAATCAGTTCAAAGAACATCAAGAAAGAAAGTACCATTTGGTATTGGACAAATTGGTAAATCTTTTAGAAATGAAATCACACCAGGTAACTTTACTTTCAGAACAAGAGAGTTTGAGCAAATGGAACTTGAGTTCTTCTGTAAACCAGGTGAGGATATTGAGTGGTACGAATACTGGAAAGCATTCTGTATGAAATGGTTATTAGATCTTGGTATGAAAGGTGACAGCTTAAGATTTAGAGATCATGGCGAAGACGAATTATCTCATTACTCAAATGCGACAAGTGATATCGAATTCCTATTCCCGTTTGGTTGGGGAGAAGTATGGGGTATTGCGGACAGAACTGACTTTGATTTAAAGCGTCATTCTGAGCATTCAGGTACAGAGCTTATTTATCAGGATCCCGTAACGAATGAAAAGTATGTCCCTTATTGTATAGAACCATCTGTAGGTGCAGATAGAATCGCATTAGCATTTTTAATCAATGCTTATGAGGATGAAGTATTAGAAGATGGAACAGAGCGTTCGGTACTTAAGTTCCACCCAGCCTTGGCACCATTTAAAGCAGCGGTATTCCCACTTACGAAGAAGTTAAAAGAAGAAACTTTAGAAGTTTTTGCACTTCTTTCTAAACACTTTAACATTGAATATGATGAATCGGGTAGTATTGGTAAACGTTATAGACGTCATGATGAAATCGGTACACCATTCTGTATAACATTTGACTTTGATTCGTTAGAAGATAAAGCAGTGACAATCAGAGACCGTGATACAATGGAGCAAACAAGAGTTAAGATTGATGACTTAGTAGCATACATTGGTGAAAAAGTAGCATTTTAATATGAGCCCTGCTTAGCAGGGCTTTTTTTGGATGTTAAGCTAAATGTGCTACACAATATATGAAAATATTGTGATATAATATGATATATTCAAGAATTTAAAGTGTTTTTGGAATAAAAGCACTGTACAAAGGGTATATGATGTGTAATAATAGTCTAAACAAATAAATAAGATGCACTAAACAAATGTTAAACGTGCGGGTTTAGCGATAAAACCCCCGTTGTATCATATATAGTGCATCATATATACTTATTCGTTGAACACACATCATAAACATCTTTAAAGGAGGGAGCATGGAGTTTAATGAAAGACAAGGACATATCATTGAAATCGTAAAAAAATATGAGCCGATAACCAGTGAAAAAATTGCGTCTTTGTTAAATGTGACACGTTCAACATTAAGAACCGATTTATCGATTCTAACAAAAACACATGTCTTGGAAGCCAGACCCAAAGTAGGATATTGTTATGTAGGTCATCAATTTTCTTCGAAACTGTTGAGTTCAGCAAAAAAAATTACTGTACATGATGTCATGTCACGATCTGTTGCAATAGATGAAAAAGTGTCTATTTATGATGCGATTGTAACAATGTTTTTAGAAGATGTTGGTACTATTTTTGTTTTGTCTGATAATTATTTAGCAGGTGTTATCTCTAGAAAAGATTTTATCAAAACTGCAATAGGTGGTGCTGATATGAAATCGATTCCAGTGGGTATGATGATGACTAGAATGCCAAATATTGTTGTTGCAGATGAAAATGAACCAATTATCTTAGCAGCTAAAAAATTAATGGATCATGAAATTGATTGTATGCCAGTGGTTGAAAAATCAGAGGGCACATCAAATCTGAAGGTCCTTGGCAGAATATCAAAGACCAATGTGACAGAATTTTTTGTAGATATGTTTAAAGAGATAAAATAGGAGGTACTAGATGGATAAGTATGTAATTTATATTGTTTCAGATTCTATTGGTGAAACTGCAGAGTATGTTGCTAGAGCAACAGCAGCACAGTTCGATAGAGAGTATGAGATTGTAAAGTTCCCATTTGTAAGAGAAAAGAGCCAAATTGCAGAGGTTTTAGATGAAGCAAAAGTTCATAAGTCTATTGTTTTGTATACAACAGTAATAGAAGAGTTTAAGGACTTTTTAAAAACAAGTTGCATATCAAATAATATTCCTTGTATAGATGTTATGAGTACTGCTATGCATTCTTTCCAAAACTTTTTAGATTTGGAACCAAAGCATGAACCAGGTATTATAAGACGATTAGATGAAAAGTATTTCAAGAAAGTTGAAGCGATAGAATTTGCTGTTAAGTATGATGATGGTAAAGATCCAAGAGGTATAAAAAAGGCAGATGTTGTGTTATTGGGTGTTTCAAGAACGTCTAAAACACCACTGAGCATGTACTTGGCCAACAAGAATCTTAAAGTTGCCAATGTGCCATTGGTACCAGAAGTGCCAGTGCCTAAAGAGCTATATCAAATACCAAAAGATCGTATCATTGGTTTAACGACAAATCCTATAAAGTTGAATGAAATTAGACAAGAACGTTTAAAGGCACTTGGCTTAAGTGATACTGCGACGTATGCAAATCTAGATAGGATTTTAGAAGAACTCGATTATGCAGATAAGATTATGAAGAAAATCGATTGTCCTATTATTGATGTTGCAACAAAAGCAGTAGAAGAAACAGCCAATATTATTATTGACATAATGCGCGATAATCAAAGCGAATAGCTTTGGTTGCGTCCATTTGGGAGGTTAGTATGGTTAAGTTTGTTTATGCTTTCGATGAAGGCAACAAAGAGATGAAGTCAATTTTAGGAGGTAAAGGGGCGAATTTGTCTGAAATGAAGAAGATAGGATTGCCAGTACCTGATGGATTTACGATTTCAACCAAAGCGTGTATGGATTATTATGATAAAGATAAAAAAATCTCAGATGAGATGAAAGAAGAAATATTAAGTTATCTTTCTGAGCTTGAAAAGAAAACAGGAAAAACATTAGGTGGAAAAGATCCGCTACTTGTTTCTGTCCGTTCGGGGGCTGTTATTTCTATGCCTGGTATGATGGATACGATTTTAAACCTTGGTTTAAATGATGAAACAGTGGAGACTATAGCACTTAATAGTGATCCTGTTTTTGCTTTTGATGCCTACAGAAGGTTAATTCAGATGTTTTCTGATGTTGTGCTTGGTATTGAAAAATATAAATTTGATAAAATTTATCAAAAATATAAAACTATTGATGAGAAAACTCTTAGAAAAATTGTTGCATCATTTAAAGAAGTTGTCCAAAAGGAATCAAGACAGCCTTTCCCACAAGACTCCAAAAAACAAATGTTTATGGCCATTAATGCAGTCTTTGATTCGTGGTTTAACCATAGAGCGGTTGTATATAGAAATATACATCATATACCAGATGATCTTGGTACGGCTGTTAATGTGCAGGAAATGGTTTTTGGTAACACAGGATTGGAATCAGGTACTGGTGTTGCATTTACAAGAAGTCCATCAACTGGTGAAAAAGTGGTTTATGGAGAGTATTTGTTAAATGCGCAAGGTGAGGATGTTGTTGCAGGTATCAGAACACCAAAACCAATTGAAACTTTAAAGGATTCTTTACCAGCTGTATACGAACAGTTTATGGATGTAACAAGTCAATTGGAAGCGCATTACAAAGATATGCAAGATATTGAATTTACAATAGAACGTGGAAAGTTATACTTGCTTCAAACACGTACAGGAAAAAGAACTGCTCAAGCGGCTATAAAAATTGCTGTGGATATGGTTGAAGATGGTGTCTTGACCATAGAGGAAGCTCTATTAAGAATTGAGCCTAATCAGATTCATCAATTACTACATCCGACATTTGATGAAAATAGCAAAGGAGTTGCCGAAGAACTCGCTAGAGGGTTGCCTGCATCACCGGGTGCTGCAAGCGGTAAAATATATTTTGATTCAGATCAAGTGAAAGCAGCTGTATTAAATGGTGAAAAGGTTATTTTAGTAAGAACGGAAACATCGCCTGAAGATATTGAAGGTATGGTTAACGCAGAAGGTATTTTAACATCTAGAGGTGGTATGACATCACATGCGGCTGTTGTGGCAAGAGGTATGGGGAAATGCTGTATAGCAGGTTGTCATGAAGTAGTTGTCTCTGCCAGCCAAAAGAAAGTCACCATAGATCATCATGTATTTGTCGAAGGTGATGAAATTTCTTTGGATGGTACTACGGGTATTGTTTACAAAGGTATTGTAGAAACAGCTGACGCTTCTTTGTCAGATGATTATAATAAAATCATGTTATGGTCAGATGAAAGAAGAACGTTGAAAATAAGAACCAATGCTGATACGGTTAATGATGCTGCCACAGCATTGAAGTTTGGTGCTGAGGGGATTGGTTTATGTCGTACGGAGCATATGTTCTTTGAAGCCTCTAGAATTTTAGATATGAGACGTTTGATATTGGCAGAATATCAAGAAGACAGAATAAAAGCTTTAGATCGGTTACTGCCTTATCAAAAAAAAGATTTTTATGATTTGTTTAAGTTGCTTGGTGAGTTGCCAATAACCATTAGATTATTGGATCCGCCATTACATGAATTCCTGCCTCATGAGAAAGATGAAGTCAAACACTTGAGCGAGTTATTGAACAAACCGGTAGGCGCTATCGAAGATCGTATTGCCAGCTTACAAGAAGTAAATCCTATGTTAGGTCACAGAGGATGTCGTTTAGGTATCACATTCCCTGAAATCTATAAAATGCAAGTGAAGGCGATATTTGAAGCTGTATGTGACTTAAAAGAAGAAGATGTTAACGTATCACCTGAAATTATGATTCCTTTAGTTGGATTTGAACAAGAATTTGAGTTGATGAGAGAACTGGTTCAAACGACCGCTGCTGAAACTTTAAAAAATAGAGGGTTTACATGTGACTATACAATAGGTACAATGATTGAAGTACCACGAGCGGCATTGACTGCTGATGAAATTGCTAAAAATGCAGATTTCTTCTCATTTGGTACAAATGATTTAACACAAATGACACTGGGATTCTCTAGAGATGACAGTTCAAAGTTTATTCATGATTATCAAAATAAAAAGGTGTTTACACAAGATCCATTTGAAAGTATTGATATCAACGGTGTGGGTAAACTCATGGAAATGGCCAAAGAAAAAGGCAGATCAGTAAAACCTAATCTAAAAATTGGTATTTGTGGTGAACATGGTGGTGAACCAAAATCAGTTGAATTCTGTCATAATATAGGACTTGACTATGTCTCTTGTTCTCCATTTAGAGTACCTATTGCTAAGTTGGCTGCAGCAAGAGCTGCAATTAAAAATAGTAAATTCTAGAGTAAATGCCAATATTAGAAATAGTATTGGCATTTTAATCTGATATTTTGAAATATGAATTAATCTGATGATATTTCATGATAGTTTTTGAATTCCAAAGGAGATTTTCTACAAATGTAGTATTTATATAGTGAGGGGGTGTTCCTAATGAAGATACGTGAAAAGGCAGAAGCTTATGAAATCACACATCTATCAAAATATGCATGTCTATCAACTATGACAAGAGGCAGAAAGATTGAAGAAGTACAGTGTGATATTAGAACGGTATTTCAAAGAGATAGAGATAGGATAACACATTCAAAAGCATTTCGACGTTTGATGCATAAGACTCAAGTGTTTTTATCGCCAGAAGGGGATCACTATAGAACACGTCTAACACATACACTTGAAGTGACACAAATATCAAGAACAATAGCTCGGGCACTAAATTTGAATGAGGATTTGACTGAAGCCATTGCTTTAGGTCATGATCTAGGTCATACGCCATTTGGTCATTGTGGAGAAGTGGCATTAAACGAAGTACATCCTAAGGGATTTAGACATAATGTACAGAGTCTCAGAGTTGTTGACATTATAGAAAAAAGAAATGGTCGAATAGGATTAAACTTAACGGAAGAAGTACGAGATGGTATTTTGAATCATAGTGGTCCTAAAGAACCTTTTACACTTGAAGGGCAAATCGTAAGACTCTCTGATAGAATTGCATACATCAATCATGATATCGATGATGCCATACGTGCTGGAGTTTTGGACTTTGAAGCTATTCCAAAACCATTTATTGAAGCATTTGGTCCAACCAGTTCCAAAAGAATCAATACCATGATTTTAAATGTAATTGAAAATAGCCAGGACAAAGATAGAATCCAAATGTCAGAAGATGTTTATGATTTGATGTTAAGACTTAGAAACTATATGTTTGACCAAGTTTATTTTAATGATGTTGCTAAAGGTGAGGAAGGCAAGGCTAAACTGATTGTAAAAACCCTTTATCAATATTTACTTGATAACCCCCAATATATTCTAAAGGAATATGATCGTTGTATAGACGGGGATGATTTTTCAGAATGTGTAAAAGATTATATTGCAGGGATGTCGGATCGATATATCATCAATAAGTACAGTGATATATTTATTCCAAAGTTTTGGAGATAAAAAAAGGGTTTTATAGATAAGTGTCGTATTTAATAAGTCCGACGTAAAGTCGAGTTATCTTGAAATTAATGTATATTGTGGAAGCTTATTGGGTAAACACTATATATAGTAGATAATTCGACATTTTTTTCGGTGTTTTTGAAATAAATAAAGGGTTTTTATTATTTATGGAGAATAAATAAGAAGTAGTAAAGAAAAGGTGATGAAATGGGACGCTATGTCGGTAACATATCGGAAGTAATCTTAGATGCAGTTGATCTAGAAGCAATAATATCTGAATATGTTCAATTAAAACGAGCAGGAACGAATGTAAAAGGTTTATGTCCTTTCCATAATGAAAATACACCTTCTTTTGTTGTGTCAAAAGACAAACAATATTATCATTGTTTTGGTTGTGGTGCTTCAGGCAATGCGATTGGGTTTATCATGGCAATTGAGAATATGGATTTTCTAGATACCTTAGAGTTTCTAGCAGATAAAGCACATATTGATTTGGAGCAATACCGTGAGCAACCTCAAGCAGGTCAAAAACAATACACCCCTCAAAACAAGGATCAAAAGAAGAAGTATTTTGAAATAACAGGGCATGCAGCACGATTCTTTTATATGAATTTAAAAAAGAACGAAACAGCAATGACATATTTTAAAAATAGAGATATCAGTGATGAAACTATTAAAACCTTTGGACTTGGGTATGCAGAAGATGAATGGAGTGATTTACTCGATTATCTTGCAAAACCGCCTTATACAGCAGAAGAACTGGATAAAGTTGGACTGGTAATCGCTAAGGACAAGTCAAAAGGTTATTATGACCGATTTAGAGGTCGGGTCATGTTTCCGATAATAGATGTTCAAGGTAAAGTAATTGCTTTTGGAGGTCGTATTATAGGAGATGGTCAACCGAAGTATCTGAATTCACCTGAAACACCTATTTTTAATAAGTCGAATACACTGTATAACTTAAATTTGGCAAAAAATGAACTCGGTCAAGAAAAGTCATTAATTGTAGTGGAAGGTTATATGGATGTTATAGCGCTTTATCAAAGTGGTATAAAAAATGTTGTTGCAACATTAGGAACAGCACTTACGGCCCAACATGGCAGGCTGTTAAAAAGATATACTGATGAAATCATCATTGCATATGATTCAGATGAAGCGGGACAAAAAGCAACTCAACGTAGTGTTGAAATATTAGAACAAGCAGACCTGCATGTAAGGGTTTTGATGTTATCAGATGGACTTGATCCAGATGAGTATATTAAAAAATATGGTGTAGAGACATTAAGAACCAAATTAAAAAAATCGATGAGTTATTTGGATTATAAAATCTTATTGCTCAGAGATAAATATAATTTGGATTTTGAAGACGACAGAAGACGATTTTATGATGCCTGTGTTGTTTTAATCAAACCTCTTCCTGAAAATGCATTAAAAGAAAAATATGTGGAGGATTTGAAAAAAAGGACTCATATGCCAATTGAAGCCATAAAAAAAGATGTTTACAAGGCAGCTAAAAAGGAAAATCAAGCACCGAGAGTACAAAATAACCGAAAACTCAATAAAGTTACTATAATTGAGACACGAATAATGTATTTATCCTTGCTAAATAAGCAAAATTTTGATAAACTTTTTGAGTTGGTTAAATTTGAGTATTTACAAGATAAACGTGTAAAAAGGATTATGACTTTCCTAAAAGGTTATTACCAAGTGATGGATTCATTTAAAATTGAAGAGTGTATTGATCATCTGGGTATAGAAGATATAAAGTATATTCAACTCGTGTTGGAAAAATCAATTGAACCTGAAAGTGTTGATAGAGAAATTCAGATGAATAGCAGGAATTTTGAATGTGAGATTTTAAACCAAAATATCATTAGATTGATTAACAGAATCATGTTGGTTAAGGAGTCAGATGAAATCTCTGATGTAGAAAGGGAAAATCAATTGAAGAAATTGAATGTTACATTGGTAGGACTTAAACAAGAACAAGCTAAGCTGATGAAAGCTTTAGGAAGATAGAAAGGAGGTTGCATTATGAGTAAAATAGTAACTCAAGAAGAAATGATAGAACGTATTGCAGCTATAGGTAAAAAAGTAGGTTATATTTCATATACAGATATTAATGAACTTTTGGAAGATGTAAAAGTAGATTTATCAAGTATTGATGTTATTTATGAAGCGTTAGAAAGCCGAGGCATCGACGTTGTAACTGATAGAGAGAGTAACAAGAGAGATGATGCTCCAGACGATGATGAAAAAGAAGACCTTTCAGTACCTAAAGGTATCAGTTTAGACGATCCTGTAAGAATGTATCTTAAAGAGATTGGTAAAGTACCTTTATTATCAGGTGATGAGGAAATTCAATTAGCTCAGGAAATGGAAAATGGTTCTGACTATGCAAGGCAAAAACTTTGTGAAGCAAACCTTAGACTGGTAGTAAGTATTGCGAAGAGGTATGTTGGTCGTGGTATGTTATTCTTAGATTTAATCCAAGAAGGTAACTTAGGTCTTATTAAAGCAGTTGAGAAATTTGACTGGAGAAAAGGTTATAAGTTTTCAACTTATGCAACATGGTGGATTAGACAGGCTATTACAAGAGCAATTGCTGACCAGGCTAGAACAATTCGTATACCGGTACATATGGTTGAGACAATCAATAAATTAATCCGTGTAAAACGTCAATTGATTCAAGAATTAGGACGTGATCCTAAGCCAGAAGAAATTGGTGAAGAAATGGATATGCCTGTAGAAAAGGTAAGAGAAATTTTAAAGATTGCTCAAGAACCGGTTTCACTTGAAACACCAATTGGTGAGGAAGAAGATTCACATTTAGGTGACTTTATTCCAGATAGTGACGCACCAGCACCAGCTGATGCTGCAGCGTTTTCAATGTTAAAAGAGCAATTGATTGAAGTATTGGATACTTTAACACCTAGAGAGCAAAAAGTATTAAAATTAAGATTTGGTCTTGAAGACGGTAAAGCAAGAACATTAGAAGAAGTTGGTAGAAGATTTGAAGTGACTCGTGAGAGAATTCGTCAGATTGAAGCAAAAGCTTTAAGAAAACTGAAGCATCCTAGTCGAAGCAAAAAATTAAAGGATTTCTTAGAATAATCATGACGACAGACTTTGGTCTGTCGTTCTTTGTAAGGAGAATATATGAAATTAACAAATAGATTGCAAGCAATTGCCGATTTGATACAAAAAGATGTGATGGTAGGAGACATTGGATCAGACCATGGATATTTGATTACCTATTTAGTGGAAAAGGGTATTATAAAAAAAGGTATTGCTTCTGATATCAATGAAGGACCTGTTAAAAACTGCATCAGCACCATAAAATCTTATAGTTTTGAAGACGATGTTCAAGTGAGATTGGGTGGTGGTCTGACACCATATCATGAAAATGAAATTCACACTGCTGTAATTGCTGGTATGGGTGGCGAATTAATAAGAGACATCATTATCGAAAGCAAAGCGGTTGCGGCTACGGTTAAAACATTCATATTGCAACCCATGACCGGACAAGATGTTTTAAGACAATGGTTGATAGAAAATAATTATAGAATTGATAAAGAAGTTATTGCCAATGAGCAAGAACGATTTTATGAAATATTGGTTGTAACTCATGGTCAACAAGAAGAGACGTTAGAACCCTATATGAGTCATATGAAAATTGATGAAGCGCTAACCTACGAGATTGGTTTGAAAATGGTCTGTGATGAGAATTATGAGGGATTCATAGAAAAGAAAATCCGAAAGTATGAAACGATTAAAGAGCAAATAGAAAAGCATGGAAAAGGTAAGAATGAGAAACTTATTCAGACAGAAACTTTTTTAACGAAGTTATATGAGGTGAGAACATGCATACAAACATCAGAAAAGTAATGAAAATTATGGAGTCGATTGCTCCTAATCATCTAGCAGAATCATGGGACAATGTAGGCCTTATGGTTGGGGATGATTTAAAGATGGTTGAGAATATTCTACTGGCGCTTGAAGTCACAGAAGAAGTAATCGATGAAGCTATTGAAAAAAATGTGGATTTGATTATTACACATCATCCATTGATTTTTAAACCCCTTAAAAAAGTGACCACACATGACCCCATTTCAAAAATGGTCATTCGATTGATTGAAAATCGTATCAACTTATTTGTTGCGCATACAAATTTAGATATTTCAGAAGTCGGTACATGTCATTATTTATCGGAACTGGTTGGACTTGATAGAGTCAATTATCTGAATAAAACAGAATTTGAGAACCTGTTTAAAATTAATGTAAAAGTGCCAAAGGAACATGTGGAAAAAGTAAAGCAAAGGATGTTTTCTTTAGGTGCTGGTCAAATAGGTGATTATGACTCTTGTTCCTTTGATGTGCCTGGAAAAGGACAGTTTAAACCTAATGATCAGGCAACACCTTTTATAGGTAATGCAAATGAATTAGAGATAGTTGATGAAGTAAATGTAGAAATGGTTGTTAAAAAGCAAGTGTTACATACTGTTGTAGAAGGTATGTTAAAGTCACATCCTTATGAAGAACCTGCTTATGATGTCATTAAATTGGAAAACAGAATAAATGAACAGGGTGTTGGGGTATATGGATTTTTAACTCAGCCGACAACGTTAAAAGAACTTGGTCACCAGTTGAAAACTCTTTTAAAGTCTGACAGTGTAAAATTAGTTGGCGATGCAGATAAAAAAGTGTCTAAAGTAGCCATTGTAACAGGTTCAGGTTCTGATTACTTTAGAGATGCTAAAAGAAAAGCAGATGTTTTGATAACTGGTGATGTTAAATACCATGAAGCACATCTGGCAAAACAATTGAAATTAGCTGTATTAGATGCTGGTCATTATGAAACTGAAACAATTTATATGACAAGATTAAAGGCATTATTGGATAAAAGTTTTGAAGAAAAGTCATATGATCTGAAAGTTATGATATCAGAGACTAATATTAATCCATTTCAGTTGATTTAAAGTGTGAAATAAGGTATGATAGAGTTCGAGTTAATCAGATGATCGCATGGAAACATGAGGAAAGTCCGGGCTCCATAGAGCAGGGTGCTGGCTAACTACCAGTGAAGGCGACTTTAAGGAAAGTGCAACAGAAATAGACCGCCTACTTTATTGTAGGTAAGGATGGAACGGCGAGGTAAGAGCTCACCAGCATATAGGCGACTATATGGCTATGTAAACCCCACCTGGTGCAAGACCAAGAATAGGAATTGAAGGGAAGCTGCTCGTTTCCCGTCCGGTATGGTAGGTCGCTCGAGCTTATTCGGTAACGATAAGCCTAGACAGATGATCATCAAATACAAAACCCGGCTTATAGATTAACTCGATTAAAAACACTCGCTAGTCACATAGTGAGTGTTTTTTTAATTTCTCATCATTGACAACAAATTGAATGTAAATACATTTGCTGGAAGTGTATGAAAAAATTCTTGAAGTGTACTCGATACAGATTTTACACTAGGGAGTTTATTTTGTTGCTAATTATTAAGAATTTATTATACAAAACTTGATCATTTCATACAAAGTCACTCCTGTTTATGGTAATATATAGAAGATAGAAAAAGATTCATCGTTAATTGGATGATATAAATATGATGCAAGTTAACAATGAATTCAATTTGTTTTTAGAATGGAGAGTTATAAATGAAGACATTAATTATTAATGGTTCACCTAGAAAGAATGGCGATACCACAAGTTTGATAGAGGTATTTGTAAACCATTTGGATGGTGAATATAAAATTATTGATACATATTATTGTAATATTGGACCTTGTATTGACTGTAGGTATTGTTGGAAAAACGAAGGGTGTAGTTCAAAAGATGGTTGGACTGAACTTCATACGTATATTTTAGAGTGTGATAATGTTGTAATTGCTTCGCCAATTTACTTTTCTGAACTAACAGGAGAGTTATTGAGTAAAATGAGTAAACTACAGGCTTACTGGGCTGCTAGATTTTATCGAAAGGAAGAGATTATAAAAAAGAAAAAGAAAGGTGGCATTATTTTAGTTGGCGGTAATGATGGCTCAAATGAGATTCCTACTGAGACAGCAAAATGCCTTTTAGATCATATGAATGCAAATGATATATTTGATGTAGTATGTAGTCATAATACTGATGTTGTTGCTGCTATAGATGATGAAGAGGCAGTTGGGGGAGCTAAGAAATTAGCTGATTTTTTTAACGAAGTAACAGCTTGATGAAAAAAGTTTTGATAATAATTGATAACTGAAACTCATATACAAAGAGTAGAGAAGTATTAATACTAATAATAGGAGATGCTGAATTAAATCAGTGTCTTTTTATATATTTTTAGGAGCTTAATAGTCAAAAATGAGAGCTTTTTATTTCTCTAAGTTTATAATACTTTGATTGACTTGACATGTTTTGAAGACTGAAATAAGCTTGTATCAGTATATAAGACGTCGGACTAATATACGCTTCTAACAATACAATGGAAATGTCTATAGATTCCAGATGTATTTATGAAATCATCAGCAATATCTGTATTGGTAAACCACTCAAATACATTTAGCCTATCCTCTTTAGTCGCTTCTCTTATACCAACTAAAACTTTATTTATCATATAACACCTCTTTATGTCAAGTACGTATTTGCAACACTTTGACATATCCTTTCTTAATATAATTAACTTCAAATCTTTATGA
>JAEIOD010000044.1 GCA_016342415.1 Clostridiales bacterium | reverse complement strand
ATAAAAAAAGCCTGTACCAACTCAATTTAGACTGGCTCAGACTTAACTACGTATTAACTTGCTGCAAAACTCGGGAGGAAAATCCTAATGTTAGTGTACCCAACGAGAATTATATATATGTTGTATCTTATAAATAAGGCCTAGCCTTATTTTTGTTGACTTAACAGCTTGTCAAAACAATTTCCAAGTGCTATTCTTATATTGATAGTATAACTATCGATAAATAAAAAGAGAAAGTGATATATAAATGCTGCTACTTTTATGTTGATTATCAGAACATGCCAGTACAGATACTACAAGCTTCTATTTATGACTAAAAAAAGTAGCAACCGCTGTGACATGCATTGGTACATTTATAGACCATTGAGGCTGAACTGGCAAGTGCTTATTCTTATGGTCAAATACACCTTGATGTACCCTAGCATATTCTCGAACGGACATTAGAGAATGTTATCATTATTAATTTGAGATTAAAAAGGAAGAACATGACTAAAAGAGAACAGACTAAAGAAAAACGTATGAACCTTATAGTGGATTCTGCAAAGGCAACTTTTGAGGCAAAGGGGATTGAACCTTGTAAGATGACTGACATTGCAGACCTTGCTGGTGTTGGAGTTGCCTCTTTGTATCGATACTTTAAGACAAAAGCTGATATTGCGATTGAAGTTGGTATTTTGTATTGGCATGCAGCTCGTGAAAAAGCACTTAATGCAATTGATAATCAAAAAAAAGGTTTAGAAAATATTGAAAACATGTTTCTAATTTATTTAGAATCCACAAAAGAATCAGAAGTGTTTTTTAGGTTTGTTGAGCAATTTGATTACTTCATTACTAAACTTGATAAAAAGCCATTGAAGATGAACGATTATGAGCAAGCAGTTGTACAGCTGATGCCAATTTATGAAGAGTACATTATAAAGGGACAAGCCGATCATTCCATAAGATTGGATATTGATATAGAAACGACTTTAACGATGATGAATCATACCTTAATGGCTTTAAAACAAAAACATTATAGTCGTGGTATTATCATCACGACAGATTCAAAAGAAACGCAGGAAAAGGAGTTGAAGTTGTTAATCGATATATTTCTCGGTTTTTTAAGAAATTGATAGTTAGAGCGATATGTCATGAACCATTGGGTTCATTGACAGCTGCTCTTTTTTTCGATAAAATGTTTATAGGTTTAAAAACTTAAACCTATAAACGGAGGTATGTATGAATAAGGAGTTTATTACAGAAGAAGATATTCAAATGACCTTAGAAAAGTTCAAGCAAATGGCACCGATATTTTCTGTCTTATCAGACGAGAACAGACAACTCATTATCACTGAATTAGGTCGATGTGATAAATTGAATGTGACAGAAATAAGTGAACTGGTACCTTTATCTAGACCGGCAATATCACATCATCTAAAGAATTTAAGGTTAGCGGGCATTGTTGAATCCAAAAAACAAGGCACAGAAAACTATTATTTTCTAACCCTCAAATCAACGATAGATGACATCAAGGAATTGATAGATTTAATTGAAAAATCCTGTCATCTAATATAAGGAGGTGCTCATGATCACGAAAATGATAGAAAAGCAGCAAAACTATTTCCATGAAGGACATACAAAGTCTTTCAGATTTAGAATGGGTCAGTTGGAGAAATTAAGAGATGGTATCAAAAAATATGAAAAAGAAATCATGGAAGCATTGTATCTGGATTTAAGAAAACCTGGATTCGAAGCTTATACCAGTGAGATAGGATTTTTATTGGAATCTATTTCTTATACTCTTAAACATTTAAAATCTTGGATGAAACCTAAAAAAAGACAAATGCCATTTCATCAGATTGGCTCAAAAGGCATGTTGACATATGAACCTTACGGTACAGTTTTAATCATAGGACCATTTAATTATCCGTTCCAACTGTTGATAGAACCGATGATCGGAGCCATTGCATCCGGAAATACGATTATTCTAAAACCATCAAGCGATACACCACATACGGAAGCTGTGACTGTTAAGCTTATAAAAGAAGTGTTTGATGACAGATATATTGATATCGTCACAGGAGCAAGAGAAATCACATCAGAACTTATCAATAGTGACTTTGATTATATATTTTTCACCGGTAGTGTGACTGTTGGTAAAATAGTGATGGCAGCAGCCGCAAAACATTTAACACCCGTCACTTTGGAACTTGGAGGCAAAAGTCCTACGATAGTGGATGAGAAAGCGCATATTGACCTAGCAGCAAAACGCATCGCGTGGGGGAAGTTTTTAAATGCAGGACAAACTTGTATTGCACCGGATTATGTTTATGTCCATGAAAAAATAGCCGATCAATTTAAGATGGCTCTAAAAAAACATATAAAGACCTTTTATGGTGATTCCGTTATTGACAGCCCGGATTATGGACGTGTTGTATCTAAAAAACACTATGACCGATTGAAAATGCTGATAGAGGAAGACAAGGTATTTTCAGGGGGGCAAATGGATGATGAGACGCTTTATATTGAACCTACACTACTAGAAAATATAACTTGGGATACGCCTGTCATGGCAGATGAAATATTTGGACCCCTCTTGCCGATTTTGACTTATAGTGATTTGAATCAAGTGATAGAAGAAATCAATAGCCATGCAAAACCACTGGCACTCTATTTGTTTACGCAAAGTAAAAAAGTCGAACAAGAAGTACTAAGTAGAACTTCATCGGGTGGTGTGGCTATTAATGAAACCATCACTCATATCATCTCACCACATTTACCATTTGGTGGTGTAGGACATTCCGGTATGGGTGCTTATCATGGCAAGTATAGTTTTTACACTTTTTCACATCAGAAAAGTGTGATAAAAAAAACCAATGCCTTTGATTTGAAATTAGTTTATCCTCCTTATAAGAATAAATTAAAACTCGTTAAAAAAATTATGAAATAGAGGTGAAGATGACATTGTTTGATCGATTACTTGAACATCCAATTATAGGTGCCATAAACACGGATACTGTTATTTCACAGTCCCCTTGTGAAGTCTTTTTTATCTTAGGTGGTGAAATAAGCGAACTCGGTGCAAAAATAACAGAGTTAAAAATGCAGCAAAAATTGGTGTTTGTTCATATGGATTTGATACAAGGCATCAAGTCTGATGTAGCTGGACTAAAATATATTAAACAAGTCTTTAATCCTACTGGTATCATCACGACTCACAGTCGTTTGATCTCCGAAGCGAAATCACTTGGATTATTTGCCATTCTCAGATTGTTTTTATTAGACAGTAAAAATCTGAAATCAGGCATCCGTTTAGTAGAAAAATGTAATCCGGATGCAGTAGAAGTTCTGCCAGGAGCACTTCATAAAGCAACAAAACTGATTATTGAAGAAACGAGAACACCTGTTATTTCAGGTGGTTTGATTATGGATAAAGAAGATGTTATCAACAGTTTGAAAGTTGGCGTCATAGGCGTTTCAACAAGCAATGTATCACTTTGGTCTATTTAGGGGGAAGATATGAGTAAAAAGTATGTATTGTCGTTTGATCAGGGAACTACCAGTTCTAGAGCCATCTTATTTGATCATCAAGGTCAAATAGTAGAAGTCGCTCAAAAGGAATTCACACAGATTTTTCCGAAGCCGGGTTGGGTAGAACATGATCCGATGGCCATTTGGGGGTCGCAATCTGGTGTGGCAAGAGAAGTGTTGGAAACAGCAGGAGTCAGACCTGATGAAATAGCAGCTATTGGTATTACCAATCAAAGAGAAACCACTGTTGTATGGGATAAAATGACAGGCAAACCCATCTATAATGCCATCGTATGGCAGTGTAGGAGAACAGCGGAAATTGTGGATGAGCTTAAAAAAGCAGGCTTGGAAGACTATGTAAAAGAAACGACAGGTCTTGTTTTAGATGCCTATTTTTCAGGTACAAAAGTCAAATGGATATTAGACAATGTAAAAGGTGCTCGAGAAAAAGCTGAAAAAGGGGAGCTTCTATTTGGAACAATTGATACTTGGGTGATCTGGAATCTAACAAGAGGAAAAGTACATGTAACGGATTATACCAATGCTTCACGGACGATGATGTTCAATATCAGAACCCTTCAGTGGGATGATGAAATGTTAGAAATATTGAACATCCCCAAATCCATGTTGCCAGAAGTGAAACCTTCAAGTTGTGTATATGGTACAACCGATGAAAATACATTTGGAGGTGCGCGAATTCCTATAGCCGGTATTGCTGGAGACCAACAAGCTGCACTCTTTGGGCAGACATGTTTTGAGGCAGGGGATGTAAAAAATACATATGGTACGGGCTGTTTTATGTTGATGAATACAGGGGAGAAAATAATTCGTTCTAAAAACGGTCTGTTAACGACCATTGCATGGGGATTAGACGGTAAAGTCACATATGCTTTAGAAGGTTCTATATTTATAGGTGGCGCTAGCATCCAGTGGTTAAGAGATGAAATGCGATTGATCACAGATGCAGATGATAGTGAGTATTTTGCCAATAAAGTAGAGGATACCAATGGAGTGTATGTTGTACCGGCCTTTGCTGGACTAGGTGCGCCGTATTGGGATATGTATGCTAGAGGTGCAATTGTTGGACTGACAAGGGGTGCGAATAAAAACCACTTGATTCGGGCAACACTTGAATCAATTGCCTATCAATCCAGAGATGTTATGGAAGCTATGACATCAGATGCAGAAATGCCGTTAAATACCATTAGAGTAGATGGTGGAGCGGTTGTGAATAATTTTCTAATGCAGTTCCAAGCAGATATTATCGGCAAGCAGGTCATAAGACCTAAAGTGACTGAAACAACGGCACTTGGTGCTGCATATCTGGCTGGATTGTCAGTTGGATTTTGGTCGACACTTGAAGAAATCAAATCAAATGATGAAGTGGGTAGGGTATTCAATCCACAGATGATAGAAGAAGAAAAAGAAAAACGTTATAAAAAATGGCATAAAGCTGTAAAAAGAGCAATGGCCTGGGAAGAAGAATAGAAAAAGAGCTGTGACGATGTCACAGCTCTTTTTCTGGATTGTAATAATTTTGGTTGTATTAATATAGTGTTATATTAAGAAAAGACTTAATATTAGTGGGCTTATAATAATGCGTCGCCTTCTTCCCAATCAACAGGGCAAAGACCACCAGTTTTAAGAGCTTGTAAAACTCTTAGTGTTTCATCTACAGATCTGCCGACATTCAAGTCGTGAACAACAGAGTACTGTAATACACCATCGGGATTGATGATGAATAATCCTCTTAAGGCAATACCGGCTTCTTCTATTAGAATACCGTAGTCTTCAGATACTTTTTTAGTCATATCAGATGCCAATGGGAAGTTGATAGGTCCTAAATCACCGTTGATCCAAGCCTTATGAGAATGTTCTGAATCAACACTCACACCAACAACTTCAGCACCAAGCGCTTTGAATTTTTCAATGTGTTTAGAGTAACCCGTAATTTCAGTTGGGCATACAAATGTAAAATCTAAAGGATAGAAAAATAATACCAGCCATTTACCTTTGAAATCTTCTAATTTAACTTCTACAAAATCTTTTCCATCACCAGTTACTGCATTGAGTTTAAAATCTGGAGCAGATTTTCCTACTAATCTTGTCATATATTGAACCTCCGTATTTAAGTTGATTTGTTTTACAAGACTATTATAGTACACAATAAATATTAAATCAATACCAAAATTGTAATTATTACAAAATATCTACGGAAAAATAATCCCTAAGGATTATTAGTTTTATCGGTATACATATGTTCATCTGCGATATTATACAATATATCAAGATTAGAACCATCTGTAGGAAACATAGAAGTACCAATTGATATGCTGATGGATAATTTGGGATTTTCCAAAAAAGTATAGTTTTTAATGGTTTCTTTAAATCTTAATGCAATAGAATTTAGTAGTGCCTTATCTGATATATTCTCGAAGATAATGACAAATTCATCACCACCAATTCTAAATATTTCCTGACCTGCTCTAAGTTCAAATTTCATTTTATTAGCAAAGTTAATCAGGATTTCATCACCTGATTTATGTCCATAAGTATCATTTATTGATTTAAAATTGTCAATGTCAATGACTATAATACCAATATTGTACTGATTGATTTCTGCGATTCTAAATAAACTTTCCGAATATTTATAGAGATAATGTCGATTATAAAGTCCAGTTAAAGAATCGTGGTTGGCATTGTGTTTATTAAATGCTGTATCCATATAAAAAGTATAAACCTTAAAACCAGTCCAAATAGAGAAAACAGCAATAGAAAATGGTATTAAAGTGAACCAGAAGGTTCCTTGACTCCAGCCTTCTGAAGGTTGGACATGAATATCCCAGGAGAAAAAATCATTTGAGAGACTGAATTTCAAATCCCTGCTGTCGTATTCATATTTTTTTGAATAAACAATATCAGTTTCAGTGTTTATTTTCAAGTTAACATTAAATTGTTTTTCTAAATCACTTAGGAAATTATAAAACTGATCCCCATCAAAAACAATACTGATTTGACCAAAATAAACGTCATTTCTTATAAGCGGTAGTCTAATGATAAAACCAATACCACCTTGTACCAATTGAACTGGACCTTGCATGATACTGATACCTTCGTTTTTGACTTTAAGAATCAGATCTCTTTGATCCTCTATTTTACTAAGATCGATACCGATGGCTGCTCTGTTGCTCTCGGGAGGATAGTTCCAAATGATGGTTGTATCTTCTATGATACCAACATTTCGAATAAAAGTTTGACTGTCCTTAAATAATAAATCGAGATATCGATAAACATTTTCCTCATTGAAATCCTCGGTGGTTTCAACGTAGACATAAAAACCCTTAAGCATATTGAAGTTTGTGTTAATTACATTATCGATGTAATTCTCAAGAATGATATAATCCTCAGAAATACGGTTTCGTTTTTGAGTAAAAAAGACATTATAAAGCAGTAATTCTGCTAATAAAAGAATTATTAGTAAACAACAGATTATTAATATAGAAAATATCAGACCCTTTTTCTTACTATTTTTATACATAAAAACCCTTTCTCTATATTTATATATACCAACTTATAAAAACCTTAATCTAAAACGATAATATTCTTAGCTTTAGGGTATAATTATAAAAAGAAAAATAAGGGGAGAGCCATGAGTGGATTTAATAATGATGATTATTTAAAACTTCAAGTCGAAAAACAAGTTGAAAACACATTGAAAACCGACAGTTTTCAAGCGCTTCCTGCAATTGATGTGACATCAGATGTAGATTTGCTAAGTAAAGATATTGTTTCATTACAGGAAATGGTTAAAAATGATGTCATATCCTATGAGGACATTGTCAGTTTCTATTTGAATCGGATAAAAACGTTTGAATGTTATAACAGTGTATTAGAAATCAACGATTTGGCATTAGGAGAGGCAAAAGAAAAATTTTACCATCCATCTCACGATATGATGTATGGCATACCGGTCTTGATCAAAGGCAATATTGGAACCAAAAGGATGCATACAACAGCAGGTGCAGCCGCTTTAAAAACATTTGTATGTGACGACGATGCAGATATTGTGAGGAAACTAAAAAAACGAGGTGCCATTATTTTAGGTAAGACCAATTTATCTGAATGGGCTAATTTCATGTCAACTGAAAGCTCAAACGGCTATTCTGCTTTAGGCGGGCAAACCATGAATCCATACGGACCATTTGATGTAGGTGGATCAAGTTCGGGTAGTGCTGTGGCAGTGGCTTGTCAATTGTCACCTGTGACTATCGGGACCGAAACCGCAGGTTCCATAATATACCCTGCAAGTCAAAATAGTGTTGTAGGATTAAAACCAACATTGGGTGTGTTATCAACAGACAGAATTATTCCTATCTCAGAAAGTCATGATACAGCAGGTCCAATGGCACGTACTGTAAAAGATACTTATTACTTATTTAAAGCAATTTCTGATATCAAACAAGTTGCTGATTTTAAGAAAGATGCTTTAAAAAACATTAGAATTGGTGTGATTATCAACGAACCGGTTCTTACGTATTACAGAGAAGGTGATGAAGTTATTATAGCTGAAACCATGGATGTATTAAGAAAATGTGGTGCTAGAGTCGTTGAAATTACATTGGATTCCACGGCTTTTGAAACAAAGGTTTTTGACATTTTAAAGTATGAGTTCAGAAAAGGTGTGGAAAATTTTTTGAAGTTCAATCCAGAATTTCCTATAAAGGGTCTTAGAGATGTTATTGCATTCAACGAAAAAAACATGGCAGCATTTGCACCATATAATCATGAAATTATCAAACAATCAAAAGATGAGTATTACGATGATCAAGTGATTAAAACTCAAATAAAAATCAATCAAAACTTGACTAGAAGCGCTTTAAATAGAGCGTTTGAAAAAGTTGATGTGTTGATGACTCTGAGTAATTATTGTACTTCTGTATATGCCCCTGCAGGATATCCTGCAATCAATGTCCCTGGTACATATAGACTTAGTGGTGAACCTGTAGGCATTACTTTAATTGGGAAATCAGGTGATGATCTCAAGCTGATTGAATATGCATATGCATATGAATCAATCATCAATCGAATGAATCCCAATATTGAAAGGAGCTCAAAGTGAAAAAAATTAAAATAGAACAATACAATCCGAAATGGTCACATGCTTTTAATGAACTTAAGAATGCATATCATAGTCATATCAATCCCAATCTTAGAATAGAGCATATAGGCAGCACATCAGTCCCAGGATTGGCAGCAAGAGCAATTATAGATATTGATATTGTTGTTAAAACTAAAGGTGAAGTTCTAGACTTAATTGGAGCTCTAGAAAATTTGGGTTACATTTATGAAGGCGATTTAGGGATAGAAGGACGAGAAGTATTTAGAAGAAGTCTTCAAGATGTCCCGCTGCTTTATGAACATCACACCAAGTGGCATCAACACCATCTGTATGTATGTTTAGAAGACTCCTTGGCATTTAAAAACCATATGGCATTTAAAAACTACTTGATGACACATGAAGATGCTGTTAAGGAATATAGTGAGTTAAAACTTGCACTGGCCCACCAATATCCTCATGATATGGATCGTTATTGCAAAGAAAAGACACCGCTTATTACTCTAATATTAAAAGCTTGTGATTTTACGGATGAGGAAATTGCAAAAATTACCGCTGAAAATGTAGAGTAACTTGACATTTGTTCTTAGTTTCGTTAATCTATTCTTGTGTGTAAATTGGAGGCAAGAATGCAATTAAGGTGGTCCGAAAAATATTCGGTGGGTAATAAGATGATTGATATCCAACATAAAATGTTGTTTTCAATCATCAATGAGTTAAGTGGTTATATCACTTCTGGTGATGGATTAAATAAAATTGAAGAAGTATTAGAAAAAATGTCTGTATATGCAAGAATGCATTTTAGAACAGAAGAAGATCTATTATTCAAAGCAAATTATGACGAATTAGTTAAACATAAAGTATATCATGAAAGTTTTAAAAGGGAGATTTTACATGCAACTCAAAATGTAATCTCAAATAAACATATGGATACGGTCGTCGAAGTACATAAATTTCTTCAAAGTTGGCTGACATGCCATATTTTAGATGAAGATGTGAAGTACTGTGAACATTTAGATTAAAATTGAGGTCACTCGGTTTATATGAATCGTATCAGATATTTGGAGGCTACACATGAGAAGTACAAATGTATCTCATAAATTAATAGGTGGTTATTTAGCCAAAAACGTATATTGCGATGATGGCAGGTTGTTACTTGGAAAAAATGTTAAGTTAACACCAAGCCTTATTGATAAGTTAATTGATAATGACGTTTATATTGTGTATATAAATGATCAGTTATCTGATGGTATTGAGATCAACAGCGTTATTAGCGAAGAAAAAATGAACCATTGTGTTAGAAAAGTTAAAGAAGTACTTCAAAATATAGCATCAAAAGATGAAAAAGGTGTTCAAACCATGATACGAGAAGAAGATCTCAACATGGTAAGTGATATCATAAAAGATTTAATTGATGCACTAGAAGATTCTGAGAACACACTTTATACAGTTGTGGATTTAATGGGTGCAGACATGTACACCTATAAACACAGTGTCAATGTAGCAGTTTTATCTATTTTAACATGCAGGTCATTAGGTTATGATTATAATCTAACAAAACATGTTGCCATGGGTGCTTTATTACATGATATTGGTAAATCGGCAGTAAAAGACAATCTGATTCAAAAAGTTGAACGTTTAACTGATGATGAGTTAAAAGAAGTTCACAATCATGCGGTGTATGGATATAATATGATAAAAGATGAAATCGGCTTATCTGGTTATAGCAAACAAATCGTTAGATTGCACCATGAAAAGAGAGATGGGTCAGGATATCCTTTAGGACTGTCGGAGACGGAAATACCTGATTTCGTAAGAATAGTGACAATATGCGATATGTTTGATGCTATGACCGCTTCTAGGGTTTATAAAAGAAAAATGCCGGTTTATGAAGTGCTGGATATACTCATGGCAGAATCTGTTTACAGATTGGACGCTGCAATACTTCAGATGTTTACGAAAAACATCTGTGTATTCCCACCGGGGAGTGGTGTTTCACTGACTGATGGCCGTCTGGGACTTGTAGTTGAGTATAATGTATTTAACCCGACACGACCTAAAATCAGAGTATTTGAAGATGAAGAAGGTAATTTTAAAGTACAACATTTAGATCTTTCAGAACATCGAACTGTCTTTATAGAAAAAACGATTGAAACAGATATAATACAAGAACACTACAAATTGTAATTTGCAGTGTTTTTTTGTGTACTAAGACTTCACTTTTATGGTAAACTGGTAATAGGACAAAGGGAGTGTACATGAAAAAACTATTGTTAATCACTATGTCGTTGCTTTTGATATCATGTTCTCAAGAAAAAGCACACCTTGATGAAGACTATCGAATTGTAGAGACGTTAAAATCTGCACCGGCAGAAATTGAAGAAAAATCAAATTATTACATACACGATGATATGACACCCGCATATGTTATGTTGGAAGACTATCCGAATGAAAGCTTAATAGATTGGGACGATGAAACAGGTGTTAATGTAAAATCAAGTCCAGAATTGTTATTTCAATTTACTCAAGAAGAAGCTGTTCGAGGTTTAGAAATTGAATCCAAAAATCTAAAGGCTATCAAAATAGACTTTGGTGGTTATGAAGTGGTTTATCCAATCACATCAGATTATCAGATTATTGAGTTTAGTGAAGCTTACATGACTGAACAAGTTGTGTTACAACCACTGGAAACCAATGAATTCAGTAGTGTTTTGGAAGCACATCTAACTTGTGATTTGAGTGTAGACAAAACAACCTATGAGGTGTTATCAAGTATTGAATCAGAACTGATTACATTTACCGATAACTATAAATGGTCGAACGATCCTATAGATGCATTGTTTACATATCAAACGGTGTTAGAAGATTATACTTTGGAAAAGATAGAAATGTTATCAAAAGATTTTGATGCTTCTAGATTGAAATTTTCAGATACCGATTACATAGGTAGCCCTTATAGGGTTAACGGGAAAGTCATTTCAGTAAAAGAGAGAGAGAATTACTTCGAATTGACAGTAGATACTTTTATTGATCATGAGAAAATAACAGTTTATACCATGGGAACTTATAAATTAAATGATTTATTCAAAGATACATGTATACTGGTTAATCAAGAGAATATATTAGCCTTCATAACAACACAATAACACTTCGGTGTTATTTTTTTTGATATTCACTTATATATTCAAAATGATCAGTCAATATTGGATTGACAAAAAAATGTTAACAAAATGATAGATATATGAGTAAAGGAAAATATAAAAAAAATATAGGATGTGGTAGAATAAGTATAGGAGGTAATCTATGGTATTGAATAAACTGATACAAGAGGCCCTGCATGATACGCTTAAACTGCATAAAACTCAACTGAGAAAAGGAACGGATATACCGTATGCAAGTCATCCGATTACTTTAGCAATGTTACTGATAGAAGCTGGTCTAGAAGATCGGATTATCGCTGCAGCTTTATTACATGATACAATAGAAGACACAGAGATGACGATTAATCAATTGAAAACAAAATATGGTGAGGACATCTCCAATATAGTGTTAAGTTGTACTGAGCCAGATCAATCGTTGAAATGGGAAATAAGAAAACAAAATACCATTAGACAATTTGGTGAAAAACCCGACGATGCAAAGTGGGTTATAATTGCTGATAAGCTACATAATTTATATAGTCTAAAATATCAGCATGACGATATGGGAGATAGTTTGTGGCAATACTTTAGTAGGGGATACGAACAGCAAAAGTGGTATTACAGTTCGCTACTTGACTTATTTGAACAAGAAGAGATCTTTAAAAATCACACTTTGTTAAAAGTATACCAGGAACTATACATAGAATTATTCAAAGGAAGTGACGCATGAAAAAAGCAGTCATAAGTATTATTATGTTTTTAGCACTAACACAGCTTATATTTGCTGAAGACATTACAATAGAAGTTAACGATGAAGTGATGGTGTTTGAACAACCACCTGTAATTGTTGAAGATCGGACGATGGTACCACTTAAATTTTTAATGGATACATTAGGTTATCAGGTCTCTTGGAATGCTGAAACATATGAAGTAACAGCAAATAGGAACACCCACGAAATGAAGTTAACTATTGGTGTGGATACCTTATTAATAGATGGTGAAACTTACGTTTCAGATGTTGCTCCAGTTATCATCAATGATAGAACTTACGTACCATTGGCTATTATTGCAAGAGCTACAGGTGCAGATGTAGCATGGATAAATGAAACAAGAACGGTTGTTGTTTCAGAAAAATTATCTCATCTCAATTTGTTTTATGGAAAAGGTGCTTATAAGAATTATAGTGAAATAGAAGAACAATTGAGTGCTGCTGATCAAATAGCCTATGCTTGGTCTCGAGTTGAAATGATCAATGGGCAAGTCTTACTCAATACAACTTCTATTAATAACAATACAATGTTCTATCCAGATGGACATGAACTGGTGACCAGTCATAAACGTCCCAAGCTTTTGAATATCTATGCTGATCAGAATTACAGTTTGATATTTGCTCAAAGTGAGCAATTGATTCAGGATATAAAAACAAGTTTATTAAGTCCGGTAATTGATGAGCCTGAATTTGATGGTGTTGTCATTGACTTTGAAAATCTAAAAGAAGATAATTTTGAAGAATATGTTCAGTTTATAGAAGCATTAGACAAAGCCATTCCGACAATGACTTTGGATGTCGCTGTGCAACCGAGAGCATTTGCATATGAAAGAGTGCTGCCTTATGTGGACCATATGATCCTTATGTTCCATGATTATGAATCAAAATCTGAAGTGATTATTAACTTCAATCAAAATTATGTCGAACAACCTATTTCTCCACTTGAATCGATTAAAGAGGATTTAGATCAAATAGTGGCGTCTATACCACCTTGGGATAGAGATAAATTAATCTTACAGATTAACTTATCTGTTGTTCAATGGCAAGGAGAGACACTTTATGAAGTCAAACGCTATACACCGGGGTATCAAAAGCTGATAAATAGGATGACGGCGTTAGCTTTTAGTAACTTCTATTATGATCAGGTTTTTAAAAATCCGTATCTTCATTATGTTGATGAAAACAAAAAAATAAATACCATATGGTATGAAAACGAAGCCAGTTTACAAGAAAAAATTAATTTGGTTTTTGATTATGATTTAGGTGGTATTTCCATATGGCAAATTGGTAATCTTCCGTCCTTTGAAAACATCGATACCGTTGATAAGTATCAAATAAATTTATGGCAAAAAATATTAGAAAACAACTAGTCAATTGATTGACCTAGTTGTTTTTTGGTATATAGAGAGTGGAGGTGTTATATGTCAAAAACTAGAGGTATGATTTTAGGTGCATTTATTGGTGATGCAATTGCACTGGGTCCACATTGGATTTATAACTTGGAAGACATCAAAAAGCAATTCGGAATGATTAACGGATTAACTGCCCCCACTACTTCATATCACCACACCAAAGAAAAAGGTGATTTTACACATTATGGTGATCAAGCACTGATGTTACTACAATACCTAAAACTCAGCGTTGTTATAGACGAAGAACCATTTTATTATTATTACTATAATTATATGAAAAACTATAAAGGTTATATAGATCATGCAAGCAGGATTACAATGGAAAACATAGAACGAGATATCCTTGAAGGTTCTCACTCTTCTGAGTTAGGTGGATTTACAAGATTTCCGGGTGTTATTTATTTTAATTCAAAAGATTCAAAGAAAGGTGTTGATCAAGTTGTACTGCAGACCAAAATGACTCATAATGATCCTATTTTATTGGAACGAGTTGTTTTCTTAACAGAACTGATTTATAAAGTTCTGAAAGGTGAAAAGCCAAGTGAAGCCATTCAAGATTTAAAAAATGCGGCTTCAAAAAAAATATTTTCAGATGTTGAGAAGGCCAAAAGCCTATTGAGTTACGATACTGCACAGGCAATAAAACAATTGGGTCAAAGTTGTGATAGCGATTATGCTTTTCCTGCAGTACTTTATTTTATTTTGAAATATGAAGACCATTTCGATGAAGCATTGATTGAAAATGTATATGCAGGAGGAGATTCTGCTGCCAGAGGTATAACAATCGGTGCCGTACTTGGAGCATATCATGGTGATCAAAAAATACCTGTGAACTGGTTGGCCAGTATGAATGAATTAAGAACCATAGAAAATCTTTTGATGACGTAAGGTCATCTTTTTTCTTGCATTTGATTACACAAGGTGTATAATATGAGTATACTCATATGAGCGCACTCATATTAAAAGGAGGACATATGGCTCGGATTTCAAAAGAGCAAAGAGAAATTATTAGGCAAGATATTATTGAAACATCAAGACAGCTTTTTATTGAAGAAGGTTACAGTCAGACCAGTACAAAAAAAATTGCTAAAAAAGTAGGTGTGGCAGAAGGTACTATTTTTAATTATTTTCAAACTAAATCCGATATATTGCTCGAAGTGATTACAGGTGAAATGGATCCGAAATTATATGGTACACCTGAAGTAGACAATCAAACGGACCTTATTGAGATTTACTTGGATTATTATAAAAAGGTGATGAATCCAATTATTAATATGCCTAAGAAAATAATGATGGATATATTCTTAGCATTATTTAAAGTTTCCAAAACTGCACCGACGATAATGCAGCAGTTTGCTGCGGTTGATTTTAGGTTTATTGATGTTTTAGAAGAAATGACGGAAAAACTACAATCAAAGCATCTATTAAAACAATGTGATAAAAGATTATTAGCAGAATCTTTGTATTCTGATATAATGTATAGTTATATGATTTACTTATATGATAAAAATATGAGTCAGATAGAGTGTTATAAACTCATTGATAACAAACTCAGATTCACGCTGACACCCTTTATACAGAAGGAGGTTTAAATGTTAAGGACTATTAGAAAAGTTAATATCAAATATGTTACTTCAAGACCCAAATTGGTTTTACTTATTGCATTTATATTGACCCTATTGGCAGGCGTTTTTGCATCGGGATTATCCATTGAACTCAATTGGGTTGCACTTGCTCCAAAGGGTAATGAAGCTGTTAAGGAATATGGTGAAATATTGGAGGATTTTCCTTCGCTTTCAAATATTATGGTGATAGTAGAAAGTGATAATCCTAGAGAAATGTCATTGGCCATTAAGGAGGTTGAAGATCAAATAAACACTCTTGAGGATTATGTAACCAGCATAACCGTAGGTCTTAATAGAGACTTCATATTAAAATATGGCATGCTTCTAGATGAGAATAGCAAAGATCTGATCTATATGTTTAAAGATCCTAATTTGGAAAGTTTTTTAACAGCGCTGCCTTATTTATTAGAAGAAGATATTCCCAAAAATCAAAAGGCTTTTTTATTAAGAACATTTGATGATTTGCTAATAGAATCACAACAGGAAACCCTAGATGAAGAAAAAATTAAATCCCTCTTTATAGATTTATTCAGTGGTGAGACACTATTGACCTCAAAAGACGGCACCATGGCCATGTTGACCATACAGCCATCCTTTGAAATGATGGATATTGCTAAGCTGGAACCTGGTATTAAAGCTATAGAAGATGTTATAGAAGAAGTATCAAAGAATCATCCTGAAGTGGCTATTGGTGCTACTGGCATGCATGTTGTTGCAAGAGATGAAACAATTAGTATACAGTCGGACTCATCCTTAACAACAGTTTTAGCCATTGTATTGATATTTACATTACTGTATTTTGCCTTTAGGGCAGTTGTTGCACCTGTTTTAGCGTTTATACCACTCTTTGTTGGTATCATATGGGGCGTTGGACTCACCACTCTTGTAATTGGTAGATTGAATATGTTAACTGCTTTTGCAGCAGCAATGCTCTTAGGACTGGGAGTGGATTACGCCATACATCTTTACAGCAGTTACATTGAAAGAAGAGCCTCAGGATTTGATAAAGTAAATGCCATTCATCACGCCATATCCATCACCGGACCAGGTATAATAACTGGTGCAATGACAACTGCAGTTGCATTCTTTGCACTTAATATATCTCAACTTGAAATGTTAAGAGAACTTGGTACGGTTATGGGACTCGGGATAATCAGTACACTATTAGCTGTATTTTGGATTTTACCATCAATGATTATGTTGAGAAAGGAAAAACCTCATAAGCAAAAAAAGTTAAGTGGCAATTATGCTTGGGTCGGAAAAATCAGTACAGCTGTCAACCAGCATAAAACAGTGGTTGTGATCATTTTAATTATTTCAACCGGTTTTATGGCTTATCAGGCAACCAGTATTGAATTTGATATGAATCTGATGAATTTAGAACCAGAAGGATTGAAATCAATAGAACTGATGGATCATTTAGTAGATACCTATGATATGAGTACGGATTCCTTTTCAATTTCAGTGGATTCAATCGAGGATGTATATGCTTACCACAGTGCATTTGAAGCAGTAGATGGCATCAAAGAAGTCGCTTCTATTGCATCATTTATTCCAAAACTTGAATCACAAGAACAAATGATTGAAGTTTTAAAAGAACTGAATCAAATCCCAGTAGCACCTTATCGAACCGTTGATGTGAAATTTGTAGACGAAATGATGACACCTTTTGAAATGAAAATACCAGAAGCAAAAATAGAAGATATCAATAAAATCTATTATGAAACGATGCTTGAACTTTCAGATGAGATGTTAACTTATGAAACACTAGAACCAAATGATTTGCCAGAAGCCTATAAAAGCCAGTTTGTTTCCAAAGAAGGCGATCAGTTTCTAATCACTATATACCCTGAGTTTAATATATGGGAGAACTTGGACACCGATAAAGGTGACCAATTCTTTAAAGACATAGAAGCAGTGAACAAACAGATTACCGGTACACCTATTTTTATGAAAGTAATTTTTGAATCAGCAGGTAGTGAACTGATGTTAATCGGTGGTGTTTTATTGGTTATACTACTTTCAATACTATTGTTGCATTTTAAATCCATACCATACGCATTGGCAGCATTACTACCACTGTTATTAACTTTGATCTTCATGATGGGAACCATGAGTCTACTAGACTTAAAGTTTAATATGTTGAATTTCTTATCAATATTATTGATTATTGGTATTGGAATTGATAACGGGGTTCATATATTGCATCACTATAAAATCGGGGAGCAAAAAATCAATTATCTATTTGCCAGTGTTGGAAAAGCGATTTTATTAACAACACTTACAACCGTATGTGGTTTTGGAAGTTTAATATTCTCTAGTTATAGAGGTATTGCTTCTTTAGGATCAGCCTTAAGTATTGGCGTTATATCGGCTTTTATCATGACGATTGTTGTATTACCACTATTATTAAAAAATAGAGCCTAGCTCTATTTTTTTCCTTTTACAATATAAAAAGTATCTGAAATGGTGGTTACTTCAATATCTGACATCTCAAGAGATTTAAAAAGCGAAACAACGCTCTCTTTGGCAATTCTTTTGTCATAACTTGGTCCTATGGGCATTTCCTTTTTTATGAAATCAAGATAAACGATATACCCATCAGATTTGACAGTATCATAAGCTTTTTTAGTAAAAGATTCCAAGTTATCAACTTCATGGATTACTGTTGCAGTAAAGAATACGTCAATGCTTTCTTCTTCAAGCAAGTCGGAAAAGTCTCCGAGAAACATACGAATGTTTTTGGTAGACACACGATTTTTTAGTTCATCAATCATGATTTCATTGATGTCTATGGCGATTACCTCTTTAGCCGTTTCAGCAAAAGGTATTGAAAAATAGCCGATACCGCAGCCTACATCCGCTATAACCGACGATGAAGACAAAGGTAAAAATGATAAAACTTCCTGTACAGGCAGCATTTTTTTTCTTTCAGGACTTTCAAGTTTTCTGAATTTTTTCGGATCAAAAATATGTGACATGAGGCCTCCTTAAATATGTTAAGAAATAATTATATCAAATTGTATGAAATATGTTGTTAAATTCAATAAATTCGATTACAATTTCATTATACAAAGGAGGGTCATTAATGGCTACTAAAATGAACGCATTAGTAAAAAAATATGCAAAACCAGGTTTATGGTTAGAAGAAGTAGATGTACCTGTTGTTGGTGATTTTGATGTTTTGATCAAAATGAAGAAGACAGCAATCTGTGGTACTGACGTACATATTTATAACTGGGATGAATGGTCTCAAGCAACAATCCCTGTACCAATGACAATTGGTCACGAGTTTGTTGGTGAAATTACTGAAATCGGTAAAGGGGTAACAGATTTTAAAGTAGGCGATTTAGTATCTGGAGAAGGTCATATCGTTTGCGGTCATTGTAGAAACTGTTTGGCAGGTAGAAGACATTTATGCAAAAACACGATGGGTGTTGGTGTAAATAGAACAGGAATCTTTGCTGAATATGCTGCAATACCAGAATCAAATGTTTGGTTATGTGATCCTGAATTACCACTTGAAGTATTATCAATCTTTGATCCACTTGGAAATGCAGCACATACAGCACTTTCATTTGATCTCTTAGGAGAAGATGTACTGATTACAGGTGCAGGACCAATCGGAATTATGGCTGCTGCTATTGCTAAACATGCAGGTGCTAGACATATTGTTGTTACAGATGTAAATGACTATAGATTGGAATTAGCAACAAAATTAGGCGCAACAAGAACTGTTAACCCTACGAAAGAAAGATTACAAGATGTAATGAGTGATTTGCATATGACAGAAGGATTCGATGTTGGATTAGAGATGTCAGGTAACGCTTCAGCATTTTCAGATATGGTAGATTGTATGTTCCATGGTGGAAAAATTGCCATGTTGGGTATTCAAGGACCAGATACAAGAGTTGATTGGAACAAAGTTGTATTCAACGGTTTATGGATTAAAGGTATCTATGGTCGTGAAATGTATGAGACTTGGTACAAAGTACAAGCAATGCTTCAATCCGGTTTAGACATTTCAGACGTGATCACACATCAAATGCACTATACTGAATTCGAAAAAGGTTTCGAAATCATGAAGAGTGGTCAATCAGGAAAAGTAATTTTAGAATGGTAATAAAAAACTCAGCACATGAACTTGTGCTGAGTTTTATAATAAGTACATTAAATGCTTTTGAATCGTCATTTCATATGATGCTTTATCCGCTGACATTTTGTTTGATTTATAAATACTGTGTTTTCTCTTAATCTTCTTCATAAGATCCTCCTTGTAATAATTCAAGTTCGAATTTAATTATAATTTTTACGCATATTTCTATACTGTTTTATATTAAGTACATTAAATGTTTTTGAATCGTCATCTCATGTGATGCTTTATCTGCTGACATTTTGTGTGATTTATAAATACTGTGTTTTCTCTTAATCTTCTTCATAAGATCCTCCTTATAATAATTCAAGTTTGAATTTGACAAAGTCATTTTCTCGAATATTTCTGTTCCCAGTTCTTTTTTTGTTTTTATTGAATAATCTTTTTAACATGGTATATCTCCTTTCAACTTCTATCTGTAAACAGTATATAATATTGCCTTAAACCCACAACAATACCTTTCTAAAAGAAATTTGCAGGAAAATTTCACATAATGTAGACCTAACCCCTAAGTTTGATCTGGGAAAATATTTTCCTGGTTTTCCTGAAAAATAATTAGAACAAGGAATTTAGTGTTTTCAGCGTTTTCAGCTTATGTTGGGTTAACCCAACACTAAATGAAATGACAAAAGTCAGATATTATGTATAATAGAGAAGAGACATATTTCGTATACAGAATTAAAAGGGGCGTAAAATGAAAAAAGATCATCGTTATTTATCTTGGAGCATATTGGTTTTTGGATTTGTGATTGTATTCTTTCACAGGCTGGCAATCGGTTCAGTAGCCGATCAGTTGATGAGTGATTTAAAACTTGATAGTGTACAAATTGCCAATTTGGCTGCAATGACTTTTTATGGTTATGCATTGATGCAGTTACCAGTCGGTATAATGGTTGATACCATAGGCGTTAGAAAGATATGTACAGCAGGTATGGCTGTTACAGCAGTAGGATCAATCCTGTTTGGTATGAGTGATGTTTTGATATTATCTTACTTTGCAAGACTACTTGTTGGTATAGGTACATCAGTAATCATCGTTTCCATTATGAAATTACAAGCAACACTATTTCCAGTAAATATGTATTCCACATTATCAGGCTTAACATCGCTGTTTGGTAACTTTGGTGCTTTCTTTGCAACAATTCCATTAACATACATAGCCATTAACTTCGGATGGCGAGAAACATTTATCATATTAGGTGTCATCACTGCAATTTTATCTTTATTGATTCATATATTTGTAAAAGAAGGACAAACGTATGAGAAACATGATAAGATTAATGTCAAAGAAGCAGTTAAGTATGTACTCACCAATAAAAAGGTATATCCAGATTTTTTCATAATGGTATTCTTTGTTGGTTCATTAACAGCAGTACTGGGATTATGGGGAAATGGTTATCTTAAAACCGTTTATAGTATTTCAGGTGAAAAAGCCGCATACTATTTATCTTTTATAACATATGGATTTATAGTAGGTGCCCCGATAGTGGGAAAACTTTCTGATTTTCTAGGCGGAGAAATAAAAAAAATACTGTTGATTGCCAGTGGCGGTTATGTACTGATTTGGACTTATGTGCTTTTGATTCATAAAGGGCAACCCCCAATGAATCAATGGCCGATTATATTCTTTTTAATGGGCTTGTTTATCATATGTCATATACTTGTTTTTTCAAATGTAAAAGAAGTCAATCCTTTGAAATATACAGGTATAGCCATCTCGATTGTTAATATTGGAGAATTTGTTGGTAGCGGCTTAATCACTTTGTCTATGGGTTACATGATTAAAAGACTGGAACTGACATCTATGCCATCGGATCAAATATTTAAAATGGCAATGATTATGGTTTTAGGATCAGCAGTCTTAAGTTTTATATCTGTTACATTTATGCATAAAAAAGAGATCTAATTTGGAGGTTGAAATGAAAATCGGAGAATTACTAGACGTCAATACGACGTATGATATTTATGACTTTGGAGAGAGTTACTATGTCAAACTGTTTGAAGAGAGGTATGATCGGGGAAAAATTATAAGTGAATTTGAGAAGTCCATTTATATAAATAGTGTATTTAACAACTGTCCAAAAGGAAAAGAAGTTGTTGAATTAGATGATAGAACAGGCATTGTCTATAAAAAAGAAGTTGGAGAAACTTTCTTATATCTGATGGAAGAATCGGATATAAGTATTGATTATGAAGCAGAAAGATTTGCTTTTATACATGCAGAGATGCATAAAACAAAATGCGACACCTTAATTGATCAAAAGAGTTTTTTTACTAACCATATAAATATATGTGAAGACATTACGGATGATGAAAAGCAGAAGCTAAAAGTATTATTAAATGAACTTCCAACAGGAGAAAACTTATGTCATGGCAATTATCATTTGAACAATGTTTTGTTAAATGATAAAGAGTATAAGATTTTGAATATAGGAAGTGCCTACAAAGGACATCCTATGTCAGATGTTGCAAAAGCATGCATCATATTGGATGTACCGAGATATCTGAGTGATGCTTCTCAATTACTTCAAGAGGAACTCATAAAGATAAGAATAAAATTTATGACTTTGTATTTAGATTACTACCAAAAGTGTGCACCCTTTGATGAAGACTTATGTATAAAGTTTTATAAATTGGCAGCAGTCGTCAGGCTAAACGAAAAAATAGAAAATGAAAAAGAATGGCTATTAAATGTTATTAGAAACTGACGTCGCTTATGCGACGTTTGTTGACTTTTTAGGAGAAAGTTGTAGAATAGTATCAGAATAGGAGGACATATGAAAGAGACATTTCAAGCATTTTTAGACGAAATAAAAATCATTACAGCAGAAATTGACTGCCATTACTACGATGGCCTCAGTAGTGAGTTTAAAGTCATTGATGAAGACAATAATTATTATGAAACAGTCATCAAAGAAGAACATAAAGCAGACAATAAAAGAGTATATAAGTTATTTGTCGATGGCTTAACTATCGGTAAAAACTATACTATAGTAGACGAACATTTTTTAAAGGTCCCTTTAACGTACAGGTATGTTGTTAGAACCGATGTGTTTGATGAGTTATTTTACTATCCTGGAGATGATCTGGGTGTAACTTATACAAAAGAAGCATCTGAGTTTAGAATCTGGTCACCGGTAGCATCAAGAGTGTTATTAGATGTAGAAGGTGATATATACACTTTAAAAAGACAAGAAAAAGGTGTACACTATGTCAAAGTTGAGGGTGACCTAGCAGGCAAGAGTTATGAGTATCTTTTGAATATCAGTCATAACTGGCATCATGCAATAGATCCTTATGCACTCAGTTCAACGCCAAATCATAAGAAATCAGTTGTATTAGACACTGATATTATAGATATAAATCTCAATAAAGAGATGTTACCCGTTTTAAATCAAAAAACAGACAGTATTATTTACGAGCTGCATGTTAGAGACTTCTCCTCTAAAGCATCAAGCGGTATCAAAGAACAAGGCAAGTTCTTGGGCCTAATAGAAGAGGGGACAACCAGTGATAGAGGCGATGTAACTGGATTAGATTATTTGCTTAATTTGGGCTTTACACATTTACAACTTCTACCGATTTATGATTTTGGTTCAGTAGATGAGCTCAATCCCTCATCGCATTATAACTGGGGTTACGATCCAATGCAGTTTAATGTACCAGAAGGTAGTTATGCATCTGATGTTAACGATCCATATTCAAGAGTAATAGATCTTAAAAAGGTAGTTTCAAAACTGCATGAAAAGGGTTTAAGAGTTGTTATGGATGTGGTTTATAATCATATGTTCGATCGGTTCTCGACAAGTTTTGAAAGTATTGTACCATATTACTATTTTAGAACCGGTGAAGACGGTATGATTTCAAACGGTTCTTTCTGTGGAAACGACTTTGATTCGACCCGATTGATGGGTAGAAAATACATATTGGATAGTATCAAACTTTGGATGACAGAGTATGGTATAGATGGCTTCAGATTTGATTTAATGGGTATTTTGGATATCACCACCATGAATCAAGTGGCTATGCTCGTATCCGAGCTAGATCCAAATGCGATGGTTTATGGAGAAGGGTGGAATATGCCAACACTTCTAGCAGAAGATCAAAAAGCAACCATGATGAATCAAGCTCTGATGCCAAATATCGGTCATTTCAACGATATGTTCAGAGACACTGTAAAAGGTGGTTCGATGGAAGAAGACGAAAAGTTAAAAGGCATCCTTTTAGGCGATATTAAAAAGTTCAGCAAATTACCGAATTTGCTGCTCGGATCACCAGTAAAAGAAAAGGAAAGCTTCTTCAGTGCCCCATGGAAAAGTGTGAACTATGTAGAATGTCATGATAATCAGACAGTATACGATAAAATGATTACTTGTGAAGTAGATGAGGTAGAAAATAGACAAAAATTGATGTTAGCAACGGTTTTATTCTCACAAGGCATACCATTTATCCATGCAGGACAAGAATTCTGTAGAACCAAACAAGGCGCCCATAACAGCTATATGTCATCTGATACTATCAATGGACTAGATTGGCATAGAGCGTATGAATACAAAGAAATCGTAGATTATACAAGAGATGCGATAGCACTTAGAAAAGAAACACCAGAGTTTAGATACATGTCATATGATGTTCCAATAAAAGATAAATCAAAGAAATTAAAGAAAATGATTGAAATACACTACGATAAAGAAGTAAAGTTAATCATAAATATGTCCCAACAGCTTCATGAAGTGAAATTGAAAAAAGAAAAAATAGTCTTCAACAAACATGGAAAAGCTGATATACATGATAAGTATACACTGGAACCATTAGAATTAATCATCATCAAAAAAGCCTAAGGGCTTTTTTATTTACTTTACTTTTTCCAAAAAATTCCATATACTAAAAATGGAAATAACCATTCTAAAATAGAAATTAGTGGTATAATAGGAGGAGAAATCATGAGGATTCAGAAAAGTGAAAGAAGTGTAGATGTCAAAGTAGACTATAGTCCATATGTCGTTGAGTGTTTAAGAAACATCGGTAGCGGATTTTGGAATAAAGAATTTAAATGTTGGCAGTTCCCACTTTATAAATACGATGAACTCATGAAGATGAAACATGAAGTATTAAAAAGTAACAATTCAGCAAACGACAAGATAAAAATACTAAGAGAACATATGATACGTAAAGGTTATAGCAAACATACTATAGATGCCTATATCGGACATCTGAACAGATACCTTATTTACAGCCATAATTATGTGGATATTGATGTGATCAATGAATATATAGGTTTATTGTTATATAAGTATGAATGTAGTTATACCTATGTCAATCAGTTGGTCAGTGGCATTAAATTGTATTGTAGATACACCAACGAATTGTCTTTGTGTGATATCATATCTATTGATAGACCAAAAAAAGAGAAGAAACTGCCAAAGGTTATGACCAAACAACAAGTTCAAAAATTATTCCAAGCAACAAAGAATAATAAACATTTAACAGCAATGATGATCGCTTATTCAGCAGGTCTTAGAGTGAGTGAAGTCGTAAATTTAAGAATAGAAGATATAGACTCAGAACAAATGGTTATGAGAGTCAAACAAGGTAAAGGTAGAAAAGACAGACTCGTACCTTTATCCAAGAAATTATTGATACATCTAAGAGAGTTTTATTTCATTTACGAACCAAAAGAATGGCTATTTGAAAATGCAGCAGGAGACCATCTCAGTACAAGAACACTCCAAAAAGCCTTTGCAACTTCAAGAGAAAAAGCAAATTTAAAGACATACGTGACATTTCACAGTCTGAGACATTCGTTTGCAACTCATTTATTAGAAGCAGGCGTTAACCTTAGATATATACAAGCAATCCTAGGACATAATTCATCACGAACTACTGAAATATACACCCACGTAGCAACCAGTCATTACAAAACACTAGCGAATCCACTTGACAACCTATATCAGTAGTTCGCATAACCACATGTTCGCAGATATCCATAATGAATAAAGGCAAAATTCAACAATATTGCCTTTTCAACACATACAATACCAAACAAAAATATATTGCGAACCGTACACAAACATGGTAGTTATACGTAAGTTTTTTCGATACACTAATCTTCGTATCTGATGATACAAGAGAGATTTCTTTATCAAAGTTAGTATCTCTAATATCTAAACTTAAAACAATGAAAATAAGAAAGTAAATCTGTTTATACTATTTAACCAAGGAGATAATATATGAGAAAATTTGATTACATACTGTTCTTCATAATAACTTTTTTTATCTTAATAATCCCATTAGGTCAAATAGCCTTGGTACATGTTATTTTAGGACTAATAATTGCAATAGTAAATTCTGCGATTTTTGGAACAATTACAAATTTATTATTTAAAAAAACTTAATAGTTAGTTTGTCTTAGGAAAGAGAATTAAAAGTTTATGGATATACATATTGGTAATAGGTGACATGAGTGATGGTAGAATTGAAAAAACTGAAAGTGCTGTCAATTTCAAACCAAGATAAAATTCTAAATTACATTATGAGATAGGTTTAAATTGCTTAGTAGTTGTACTTTGAAAAAACCTACGTATAACACTACATCTGAGCAGAGGTCCACTGATAAGCGCAAGTATGAGTTTACGATAGCCACTATTACAAAACCCGTACTAGGGCATAAACAGAGTTTTATACTTATGGACAAATCCTCTCGCTGACCGAGTCGTTTGTTACATTAGGTGTTCGCAAGCTCACAACCATAAGTAACTGCACTGTAGCGCTCGAGGACATCTCAGATGCGCTTCCGTTATTCGCCATGGCCTTAAGTGCAATGCAACGTCCTGTTGCAGATTTTTTGTAGACTTTGGAAAGTGGAAACTTCAAAGTTAAAAGAGCGCTTATGTATTTTTGAGAATTTTACTCAGAGTTGATGGTGAATTAATCGTAACGAGTAAGAATACTCAGATGATCAATTAACTATAGTTTCAAATTAACTGAATCATATAGAAAACTGCCATTAGAGTTTTAATCAGATTGATTATTAATCAAAAGAAAACAGTAGTTAAATGAAAATGGTGCGGCGTCCTGCCGCGAGAGGCCACAGCGTATAACACTGTGTCTGGAGCAAGGTCCACCGATAAAGTGAAAGTATGAATATACTTCAGCCACTAGTACAAAAAACGTACTAGGGCATCAACAGAGCTTTATACTTATGGACACACTCGTTTCGCTAACCGAGTCACTGACTCATTAGGCGTTCGCAGGCTCACAGCCATGAGAGTTCAGTTGTAAGCTCAACGGCGTCTCAGACACTTTCCGTTATATAAAATTGAAGGAGAAGTTGATGAAACGGAAATTAGGTATGTCAATGATCATATTGATTCAAGTATTGGTGTTTTGGCATTGGAACACATTAGCTAATTCTGTTGATTTTGAGTTCGGAAGTGAATTTTGGAATCAAATAAGACATTTAAATTATCCAATTATTTTTGTTGTTCCAATTGTATATTTTATCATCAAGTTGTTCATAATTAAGGAGTGGAAACTACTGATATTATGTTGGATTATATCATTTTTTATTGTTCAAGGAGTTATTGTAAAGATCTATGGAGTTGAAACCTTAATGCTTCAACTCAAGCAATTTGGAGCTATAGTTTCTCTATTAATGATTGAGCGATTCGTTATAAGTGTTAAGTAACTCCTTCAACATCATATAACACTACATCTGAGCAAGGTCCACAAACGAGATGAAAGAATGAGTTAGTTATAGTCTTTAGTACTCAATCGTACTACGACAGATACATGATTTTGTTATCATGGACAAACCCTCTCACTAACCGAGTCACCATTGCATTAGTCCAAGCGAGTTGGACATGAGCAAAGGTTGTAAGTTCGAAGGCATCTCAGATGCGCTTCCGTTATACGCCATGGCCTTAAGTGCGAGTGCAACGTCCTGTTGCAGATTTTTGTAGACCTTTGATAGTAGAGGCTTCAAGTTCAAAAGAGTGCTTTCTTATTTTTGAGAATTGTACTTTGAGTTTATGGTGAATTAATCGTTATGAGTAAGCATACTCAGATGATCAACTTACTATAGTTTTCAATTCAACGTGAAGCAGTAGAAAACTGTGATCATAGTTGAAGTTGATTTACTATTAATCAAAAGAAAACAGTAGTTAAATGAAAATGGTGCGGCGTCCTGCCGCGAGAGGCCACAGCGTATAACACTGTGTCTGGAGCAAGGTCCACCGATAAAGTGAAAGTATGAATATACTTCAGCCACTAGTACAAAAAACGTACTAGGGCATCAACAGAGCTTTATACTTATGGACACACTCGTTTCGCTAACCGAGTCACTGACTCATTAGGCGTTCGCAGGCTCACAGCCATGAGAGTTCAGTTGTAAGCTCAACGGCGTCTCAGACACTTTCCGTTAGACGAAAATACTTTCTACATTTATTTTCTGTAAAAGAGTTTAAGAATTATAATGAGAAAAACTTCAAAA
>JAEIOD010000010.1 GCA_016342415.1 Clostridiales bacterium | reverse complement strand
AGTGTAGGCATTTTAAGTCGTTTGGCATAAAATGCGATTGTTTCTTTATTTAAATTTAATTGATCCATTATTGCACCGCCATTCCGTATTTTTTATCGTATTTTGTAAGATCCACAGGTTCTATTGGAACTTCATCCTGAGCTAAGTAAACTACTCGCGTTTCCGTAGGTTCGTTTAAGTGACTCCTTATCATATCTACTGTTGGAACGATATGACTAGGTATTTTATCCTTAATTGTTAGAATGCGTTCTTCACCATAATCTACACAGAGACGTAAGAGTTTGACCATCTCCTTATTACCACCTGGTAATCTTCGGCCCCAATCAAGTAGGGATTTAGAGATGTTTTCTTTTACAGGTTTCGCGTTGTAGATTGAACGAGGTTTTCGTTCTAACAAATCTAGATAATGCTCAAGTTTATATTGGGTTTGATGTGAGCCGTAATTTCTTGAGTAATTGGCTATTTCAGACCCTTTATACAAAATACTTATATGATTTCCATAACCTTTAACAGTCACATGTTTTCTTAGATATTTAACTGGTACTGAGTATTGGTTTTTATCAAATCGTATGGTTGAGAAATCATTTACTGATGCAATTAATGTTTTGCTTGTATCAAATTGGTAAGTTGGAATTGTTTTTAAAAGCGACAATTCTTCTTCATACATGATACTAACTGAATTAGATCGCTTTTGGACTTTGTGCTTTGCACGATAAGTTAAACAATCTTTCCAAAGCCTGTTGTTAAGCACTTCGATGCTAGATACTTTTGGTGCTGGTACCAGAAAATTTCTTCTGGCATAACCAACAAGATTTTCAACTAAAGACTTTTCATTACCTTTAGCTGGATTGCAGAATGTTAATTCTACAGCATAGTGTGCTCCAAAAGAAGCGTATCTTTTTTGTGGTTTGGCATGAGAGCCGAAACCTTCTTTGACAGCTACTTTAGCATTGTCAAATATTAGCCTTTCGGGGATACCAGCAAAGTAATCGAACATGAGTTGTTGTGCTTCAAGAAAACTCTCTTGGTTAGCACTTTTGAATGCTTGAACAAAGATATCGCAACTATAACAAAGTCTTCCACAAAAGAGATATATCTTTGTTTTAACACCGTCAAGGTAGCAAGTGAATTCACCCCAATCTATTTGTATCGCTTCGCCAGGTTCATAAGATAGTGGCACATTAGACTCTGGAGGTACACTAAATTCACGACGTATTTCTCTTACTGCTTTACGGATGGTAGATTCACTACCAATGAAGTCTTTTTCATCCACGAGTCGGTCATATATTCGTTTTGCAGTATGTTGTTGCTTTTTCAAATTTTCTTGTTCGTCTAGTCTGAAGCAAGCTTTGATAAATTCAACAACTTCTAGCGTTATAACATTACCGCTTCGTTCATATTGTTTTCGATTTTCTGGGTGTGTTTCACCTTTAGAATATTTGGCTACGGTTTGACGTGCTATTCCTAAGCGAGCTGCGATTGATCGCTGAGATTCGCCTCGAAGATAGCTGTGTCGAATTTCTTTATAAATATCCATTTCAATCATCGACCTTTCTTAACCTCCTATAAAATTTGTCAATTCAATTTTATAGGATATCGTTGTAAGGTGGTAAACTTTTTCAGTATCGAAATGGTCTCAAGTGGTACACTTTTATAATATCATTCACATTCAGTGGTTTTCATACTTCGGATCATCAGCTCCATCTTGTGCGAGAGGATGGCACCGTTATGAGTGAGCTAATAGCTCCGTTAATTCCGAGATGGTGGCTCTAAGTGAGTGAAAAATTCATTAAGATAAGGTGTTTGCCAGATTAATAGAACGATGTCATAAAAAGATAGACCAATACTCGACATGGTAAGCCATCTTTATATAAGATCTTTATGGTATAATCGAATAAAAGTATATGTTAGAAAAGAGAGGGATATAATATGCATGTATCTATTACAATAATGTATTGGTTGTTTTATCTTAGTATTTTTGGAGTTTTGTTGGCCAATGCAGTGAATCCGAGATTTTTTTGGAAGAAATTTGAGAGTTGGAAGGCAACAAGTGAACCTTCTAAAACATATTTTGTTACAAGACGAATCACAAGCACTATAGGATTAATCATCATTACATTGATAATGGTTGGTCCGACAATAATGTATTTACTTGATAAATAGTAATTGGAGGTGAAATTTCACCTCCAATTTTTTTATAGTAATGTAACACATAAGTTTAACAGTGCCTATAATAAAATATTTACTCCTGATAATTAAAACAATTACATCTACTAACAAATGAATTATATTGCAACTTAAAAGCAGATAATCATAATAAATATTAGTAAACTTGAGTGAGTATTTCGGAGATTGAGAACCACCGTTAAAAAAAATAGAGCCACTCTCTCGGAGCAAACTGAACCATCTTCACGTTCTAGACTATACCACTGAATAAACTGATCCGCCTTGAGTTATCATTCGGTTGGATGATAGACACATGTACCAGTTCAAGAAACCATCGTGTCGATAAGTAAGAACCATATTTGTTCTGATTTGTTGGGTGTAGTAGACGAGTTTCTTATGCTTTATATACAACTATACTATGAAATAATGACACATAGTTTTGATACTTATTATGACATAGAAGTTAGAAACTAGGAAATGTGATTAAATGCTAACTCTCATGCAAATCGGAAAAAGGTGGCTTAAAAACTTTTGTGGGAAAATCGAATTTTCACAATGTTATTTTACAGTGGATAATGTACATTTTTAAAACGAATTCTCATCTGGGCCTGCGAGTTTTAACTTCGGATTATGTGGATAAAGAATAATCTTTAATTATTGCATTAACACATTGGTTAGTGTATTTAGTGTCTTCATATTCTTTAGATTGCAATTTTCCCTTGTTACATAAGTAATCCATTCTATAATTGAGTTTATATCCAATTTTAACAAATCTTCTGCATTCATTATAGTTCCTTATCTTGTAACCATTACCTTCCTTATATGAGTTTAGTGAGCGTTGTAGTAGTCTTTTTTCGTCTTTGCTTAATAGGCTTCTAAAAAACAAAATCATGTTTTTAATCCATTTCAATGGTTTTCTCCTTTTCAATTGAAAGCATTCTGATTTCAAAGTTGAACACTATATTAAACCTAATTCTTTGAAGTAACAATATCTCCTTGGTTGATTTATTCTCATAGATGAATTGTCTACCTATTAATCAGATTGTCCTAATTAAGCGGAACAGAATAAATATGAAGACATGACACCATATTACCACAAGTGATCATTATAAGGAATCAATAGATGGTGATAAAATGATTTTTAAAAAATGTATGGCAGTGGAGTGCAGAGTTTATCACTATTAATTAAAATGTAATAGTGTTGTTCTGAGTGTGTTTATTCTCAGATCCTTTGTTCATAAGGTGAAATAATATTGCAAAAGATACTTGATTCAGTTCATGATATATTTAAGTGAACCATATTTGGTATATCATTGCTGAAGTGAAAGGAGGGCATACATGCATAGATTACATTTGATTGAAGGAATACCGGGTTCGGGCAAGACGACTACGTCAAGATTACTCTATGAAGCGTTACTAGATGCTGGTGTTAAATTCGAGCATTAAAATGAAGGTGAATCTCATCCTGCTGATCTATCATGGCAATCAATATTAAAGGAACATGAATATGAAACCTTGTTATTAATGTATCCGGATTATGAGAAGAAACTTACGGACAATACTGTATTAGAGGATGGTTTGGCAATTACTGCATATACATTACTTGATATAAATCGTGACTCAGAGTTATATCAGTATTTAGAAGGACATGAAATCTACAGCATTGATGCTGATTTGGAGACTTTTAAACAAGCTCATCCAACAAGGTGGAAGAAGTTTGTAAGTCGTGCTGATTCAAATACAGTCTATATTTTTGAGTGTGTACTTCTTCAAAATCATATTACTCAGTTGATGAGTTTAGAGAGATCATTCAAGAGATGTCACCGATTATACATTACCTGTCACCTGATTCTGTGGAGCAGGCGATTTGTCATGTCGCAGAACAGAGAAGACCAAAACATCAAGAGAGACAGGATGTGTGGATTGATAGAGTAGTAGATTATGTAGCGGCTACTCCTTATGGAAGGCATCATAGAATTGCAGATATAGAAGGCTTTATTGAGTTTACTAATCATAGGCAATCAATTGAGAAATAGTTGTTAAATAAACTCACAGTTGAATCAAATTATCTTGAAGATAATGGATTGGATTGGAGCAAGGTATTATAAAGAATCAAAGAATTTTCATACAAGTAAAAGTTTATTTACCTGACATGTGAAGACTTTGATAAAACTTATAGATACAAAACAGCAAAATAAGTTCTGAGAAAAATTCTCAGAACTTATTTTGTTTTCAGATTATACAATACGATTGATTGATGTTAAATCATTACCCTAACTTGTTAATCAAAATACAGCTGTCAGTAAGGATTTTGAGATCTATTGTATATAGCTTAAGAGTGTTGTAAAACAATCTTTTTTTAGTGTGAATATAAATCACTTGCCATTTCTTGTAATGGTATTCTATTGATAACTTCATAACCTTTAATGCCTTTTTTTAGAATCTCTTTTTCTACAAAAGCATTTATGGTTCTTAATAAATGCCTATAGCTTGTTCCTAAAAGTTCAGAGATTTCGGTCAAAGAGTCGTAAAATGTCAGGGTATTACTTGTTGTAAATTCCTTTGTTTCAATAGCAAGAATATAACTGGCTAATCTGTTTTCTAGAGGGTAAAGCAGATTAATTGAACTGTTCTTGGAACATCTATTTAATTTTTTACCTAAATCAGAACACAGAAACTGTAAAAATATTGTATCGGTAAGCAAGTGCTTTTTAATATAATTAGTCGGAATGCCAATACAATAAGCATCTGAAATAACCTTAACGTTAACAGTAACCAAATCATCGTTTATAATTTCCGCATCACCTAATATTTTTAAAGGTTCATAAAAACTCAGAAGAAGGGATTTACCATTAGCCAATGAGCTAAAAACTTTTGCTTTACCTTCTACAAAAAAGTAAAAGTAGTTTAGTTCATCTCCCTCTTGGTAAATATACTCACCTTGTACAAAATGAAACAATTTCATATGCATTGATACATCAGTACTAAAATTATCGTTGATCTTATAATGTTGAATGTAGGACTGCAGTTTTGTATCGTTATTGATTAATTTCATAGGGACCTCTTTACGTTTTATGTGGTTTACTTGACTGAATAATTTATTTGAAGTTATTTGTTTTATTATGACATATGTCATAACGTGTATCAAATAAACTGTGTTAGATTAAAGATAAAGATATTAAGGAGATGTAGACATGAATAAATTATCATCAACATTTGTAGGTGGATTAATCGCTATAATGATTTTGTTTAATGGAACACTAGCAAACGTACTAGGCAATTATCAGTCAACAGTTATTGTGCATTTTATAGGTTTAATTGGCATTATGGTCGTATTACTTGTAAGAAAATCAAAGATCAAGATACACAAATCTGTACCCTTGTATGCCTATAGTGCAGGTGTTATTGGGGTGCTCCCGATCTTATTTAACAACATAAGCTTTACAGTATTAGGGGTATCTATCACATTGGCACTAGGACTACTCGGTCAATCTGTTACATCCATTGTTGTAGATCATTATGGTTTGTTTAATTTAACCGTTGTAAAATTTAACAAAAGAAAATTGGTAGGGTTAACAATTATAATTATTGGCATTGTAATAATGACAATATATTAAGGAGATCAAATATGGTTATCATAGCAATAATAGTATCAGTTTTGGCAGGTGTTTTCGTTGTCTTTGGCAGAATATTCAACTCAAAAATGGCAGAAAAAATGGGACTGTTTCAAGGTGCATTAATCAATTATATAGCCGGATTAATCATTTCAATCCTCTTGACACTTGTGATGAGAGAATATTTAATATTTTCACATGAACAATTTATGGGCATCCCTCTTTGGGCATATTTAGGGGGTATACTTGGTATCGGGATAGTTGTTTTATCTAGTTATTTGACACATAAAGTTTCAGCATTCTATTTAACCTTGCTTATATTTCTAGGTCAACTGGCAACAGGTGTGTTAATTGATTATTTTGTCACTCAAACAATATCTACTGGAAAAATATTGGGAGGGTGTTTGGTCATCGCTGGTTTCCTTTACAATCTTAAAATTGATCATCAGGAAGACCAATTAAATGATTTGAAACACGCCGCTTAGATATGAAAGTTCTCTAGACTTATATTCTAAACAGAAATGAATACTAGTGTAAAATGATGTCAATCTTTTAAATCAAAGTGATTAAGTCGTTTTGATATACTACCATGAATCAAAATAACACATTTCTTTATGAAATGTGTTATTTTTATAAATATATGAACTTTGTAATATTGAGTATGATTTTAAGTATGAATGCCATCAGTTTTAGAGTAACCCACTCCTATACGATCTAATAGCTCATTCCAAATGACCTTCTCTTGTAGGAAGTTTTGTTTCCTCCAAAAAGTCCTTTTTTCGATTTTTCATGTGGTCGTGATTATACAATGCACCTTCATAACTATATCGGTTGATGATTCCTAACATTTTAGCCAAACCCTTTGCCTTCATAAAACATCTTCCTTTCCTACTATATAGTTTTATTCTGTATCTAATTCTATAATACTCCTTTATACCATATTTATCAATTTACTCATCACTTGAGTTCTTTGATCTGGTCCATGAAATTTACAGTGTTGTCCTATTCTGAACATGTCGAGTGTTACTCGTCACTCATAATAAATTAGTGTTAATTGAAGGTGTTTTGCTGTTAAAACACCTTTTTCTTATTACTGAGGGTAGTTAGTGGAGGGTCCACACATGGGGGTGTTGCTCACTACTCACATTAAAATAATCATTAAGAGGTATTTCATTGTATTATGATGTAGCTCTTTTTTATATGTAATAATAAGCTGAAATATGATGTTATTTAGAGCCATCGAACTTCTGATGTATAGGGAAGTCAATTTTAAAAATGACTCTTTTCAATTTTATGTACTTATATGGTAATTTGTTATGATAAACTGTAATCAGTAGTATTTAATGTCAGGAATATTTAAGTTAGGGGAAATTGCCTAGTTTGAATAACTGTGAATAGACGTTGATAGGGGGAGAAAAATTATGAAAAATAACCATCATATTTTATTGCTTATTGATGGGATAGTGAATGTAATTATTGGAATTTTGCTGTTACTATTTCCTTTTGGAATTGATAAAACACTAGGGTTACCATCGTCAAACACATATTTCTATCCAACAATTCTTGGAGCGGTTATTCTAGGAATTGGTATAGCCTTGCTTATTGAAGCACAAGGTAAATCAAGAAATATCCGAGGTCTTGGATTAGCTGGCGCTATAATAATAAACTTCTGTGGAGCAACTTCTTTATTGATTTGGTTAATTATTGATCCTTTTGATATTCCCCAGAGAGGCTACATAACATTATGGTTAATTATAGCTATTGTATATATAATCGGCTTTTTAGAAGTGAATCACAATTTAAGAAAACATGATAGTCGATGATGTAATTGCCTGTAAAAGATTATGGAAATAATAATAAAAATCGGTGGAACAAGTAATTAAACCTAGACACAATATCGAATTATCATTGACTTCATATATAGATCTGCCTTGATTAAATAGTATGTATAAAAAATGAAACCTAGTCATAATCAGTTCTTGAAAATATGACTAGGTTTGATAAATGAGACTGCAGATCGTTAGAGTCAATCTATGATGGTTGTTACTTGTTATTTTAGTTTAAGAGTACAATAATCATAATCTGCACCATCAATTATAATCTCTCTCATGAAATGGGAGAGTTTTTTATTTTTGATTATTTCACCGAATTCATCATTTCTCAGCATTGAATCTAGTTTACTATCTAGTTCATCAAAATTCATATTTCTTCTTCTGGCTATATAACTTCTTTCATTGTTAAGCCATGACATGTAATTTTGATTGGCTTCTTTTAATCTTGAAATATCAATATTCTTATTTCTATAAAGTGTCATCATATGATCTAATAGGAGTTCTATTGTGTGATAATTATTAAGTTGTGTTCTATAATATTTTAAAGGCAGTCTTTGTGCTAGACCAATTGTGTCCATGTATTCTCTTATATTCTTATAAAGATTGTAATTGTTATATCTTGGTCCACCGTACTCCGTATTGTTTGAGTATAGATCCTCATATTTTTTTAGTAGATGCGGATAATTTTTTGCGATGACTTTGAAATATAGTTCTTTGAGTCGACCTGGACGCAGTGCCAGTACCATTGGGACTAAAAAATCAACATCTATTTCTTTTAATTTATCTAGTAAGTCGACGATATTATCCTTTGTTTCAGTTATATATGGCAGATAAGGCATAGCTGATATGCCAACGCCGATTTCATTTGATTTTAGTAGCTTTATAGCCTCAAGCCTTTCTGAAACACTAGGAGCATTGGGTTCAAAAATTGAGCTGATATTTTCATCGAGAGTGGTTAAAGTGAAGTGAACATGGATATTGGCATATTCTTTCATTTCCTTAAATATATCAATATCTCTTTTGATAAGCGTTGATTTTGTAAGTAGGGTTACTGGATACTTAATATCTCTAATGAGTTTTAGAGCTTCTCTAGTAATTTCAAGATCTTTCTCCAAAGGCTGATATGAATCGCTAATGCCTGAAGAAAGAGCAATCGTGCCATATTCTCTTAGTTTAGGTAATACCTTTTTTAACAGATCGATCGTGTTGCCTTTAACGACGATATCCTTTTCAAAATCACCTTCTATACGATATCTTTCAGCACGTCCATCGCAGTATAAACAGCCGTGTTCACAAGCTATATATGGAGATAAACCGTATAGTCCAGTATACCAACTGTCTGGACTTTTACCTTTGTTGATTATTTTTTTTACATCCTTAAAATGTGGGTTTCTCATAGTGGTTACTCTCCGTATCTAGTCAAATATAAAATTCTTTATTATAGTTTATATATGAATACTTATTAAATTTAGGTCTTTTGATGGTGATTCTAAATCACCGTGTCTCATTGAATGAATTCATAGTGATTAAAAACTGACCTTAAATAATCTTCTTGAAGTAATATCATTGTACAATAAATAAAAGGGAAACACTCTACTTTTTTGACCCATGTGTATGTAGGAACATGTAGAAATACTTGTGGTTAAAAATATCATAGTTTGTCATTCATTATAAAAAAATCATCAATGAGATTTTAACTCATTAATGATTAAGTAATGTGTTTGGCTGAGACTACCTGGTTTCTCCCGCTGTTTTTTGCTTCGTATAACGCTTGATCTACTACCTCGATCATATGATCAAAGTCCTTAAGTGCCTTTGAGTATTGTGCGACACCAATACTTACTGATATACGAATTGATATTTGATCAATCGAAAAAGAGGCCTGACTGATGATCAACAACAGTTTTTCTGCAATTTCAAGACCTGTACTGTAGTTGGTATTGCGAAGTAAGATTGCAAATTCCTCACCACCGTATCTTGCAAAAATATCTTCCGCTCTAATATGTTTTTGGACTAATGATGTGAGCTCTTGCAACAATTTATCTCCAACAGGATGTCCAAATTGATCGTTGATATTTTTAAAATGATCAATGTCAAAAAGAAGAAGTGTAAAGTCTTTTGGGTAATTGTCAGCCTGCTCAAATTCATGAATGCCTTGTTCATATAATGCTTTTCGATTTATTATCTGTGTTAAAGCATCTGTATTTGCTATTTTTCTTAGAGTAGCATGGCTTAAATACAACTCCTTAGTAAACTTAGTCAATATTACAATCATGGGAAACATGATTGATATGATACTCATTCCGCTCAGAAATCTATTCATGACATCACTTGTTTGAAACATGTAGTTATTTAATGGCAAAATGGCGCTTAAAAGATAAAGACAGGCTGATAGTATCGACAGTATCGTTAAGAAAACTCTTTCTTTGACGTTGTCATATTGCATCATTAGAAACGAGGCCATAGGGACTAAAAAATAATATAGATTATAGCCGGTTGTTATTGGGAACCAAACAAATACTGCCAGTGTTAATTGAATCATATGAAAAATTATCATAGAAAATTTAACAAATGTATATTTTTTTATTTTCAGAAAATAAAATAAAGAGATACTCACTGAAATATATATAAGATGTGTAATAATGGCATGTTGAAATGGAATAAATAAAAAATAAATGGTTAAGTAAAAACCTGCAACAAGTATAGTGCTTAGTACCATTAGATAAAGAAGTTTGTCTTTGTAATTGAGTTTTTTAGAGTATCCAATTGTATTCAGAAGGTTAATGTTTTTCACCCCTTTCTAATCCTCTACATTCTATTATTATATCACACTTAATAAAATGAAAAAAAGCACATTTTAAATGGACATAATAAAAAATGCATGCTGAGATAATTTAGGTGTCATATTTGACCATATACCAGCCTAATCGGTAGTTTTGGTGCGTATGAACTGAACCTCTAAGAGAGTGATCGCGGGGGTGTGGGTGGAGCTTTTTCTAACGACTGTAATTAAGAGAGTTATGTTATAACTTGAGTGTGGTGAAGTAAATTTAATGTTTTTTGCTGATTTTTTGATATGCAGGGTATATAGAAAATGGAATGTTTTTGACCTTAATTCATAACAAATTGAAAGAAGGAGGTTGGGATGAAGCAAATAGGACTCAGGGCGATTATAATATTTTGTATAAGTATTATCTACCTTTTGAGCTTTTCAATGACAAAAGCAGCAACTGATGATTGGCAAGAAAGAGATGTTTTAGGGTTTTCAGATGAAACAACTAAAGTACACTCTTTCTCTATTGACAATGACGGCAATATTTATGTTGTTTATTCGATTGATGATCCGACGGGTGAAATATTACCATTTCCTAAAGCAAAAATGTATGATGGTACGTCGTGGACGGAGTTGGGATCAGGCTTTATTTCTGATAAAAGCGGTGGTCAATTCATTGTAAGATACGATGATTCATCAGAGCGGCTGTATGTAGGCTTTATTACGATTGATGGTGTCATTCATATCTATGAATATCTAGATGAAAAATGGCAGGCACTGACGACTGCTGGAAGATTGCTTCGAATTGATCCTCAGTACATCTATTATGATTTTCAAGTGATGAGTGATGGCTCTTTAGTGATTGCCTATGTTGACATTGAAGAAGATGGCAAAATAACATCCAAGGTTTATACGGATGGTCAGTGGATAGCATTAGGCGAACGGGGATTTACAGAAGTTACAGCCAATTATATCAGTTTGTTGGTTGATCGCAACAACCAATATGTCTATGCTGCAGTGATAGTTGAAAGAAGTAATCTTGAAGTATGGAGATACTCTTCAAATAGTGGTTGGGAAATGACCGACGACAGTGGTTTTGAATCAGAATACCCGTTATGGGTAAGACTGGAAATGGGTAATGGAGACAGACCTATTTTAATCTATATGGATACAGGTCTGGAATGGAAGACCGTCGGTATGATCTATAACAATGAAACATGGGAGTATATGGAGCCACATCCGTTTTCACCGATGATGATCAAAACCTTTTCGGTGGTAATGGATTCAGATGGATGGCCGGTTGTATTTTTTAATGACAGTGACTATGAAAACAGAATCACTTCAATGAGATACAATGGTGAAACATGGATTGAAATGGGTCAAAGAGGTTTTACAAAAGAAAGTTCCAACATTGTGTTTGCAGGCATGGATGAAGACAACAACCCGTTTGTGCTTTTACCGGATTCAAGGCAGGACGGACATATTTTAATAATGGCGTATGGTGAATTTCAAGCAGAAAACACAACTGCTGAAGATGAAGAATCAACAGATGTGACTGCAACAACGGACTTGAGTGAAAAATCAAATGCAAGTCAATCCGAAACATCAGAAGATAACTCTTCATCTGGTTATATAGTCGTAATACTTATAGCAGTGGTTGTTCTTGTTGTCATTGTAATCTTATTTATTGTGGTGAAGAGAAGAAGAAAAGATCAGAAGCCTGAATAACGTCTTAACGCATTATCACAGAGGAAATTGGATTTGACCAAATTAGTGGAGGAGCATTAAGTTATGGACTCACTAAATGAGTACGTTTTGGAATATAAAAATCAATTGGAAAAGGGCGATATAAAAAAAGCCTATATAGGTTTAATGGAATATATAATGAGTTTGAGAAGTCATTTCAAAAGCAAGTATCCAGATTACTTTGTATCTGGAAGTGTTTATTCTGGGTATATGGACATGTCGTATTTTTCGTTTACTCCGGATTTTCTAAAAAAAAGAAAACTGAAAATAGCGATTGTTTTTGTTCATGAGACAATCAGATTTGAAGTCTGGTTAGCAGGAAATAATAAACAGGTTCAAAAGAAATATTGGCACCTGTTTAGAAATGGTGACTTTGATAAATATGAAATCAATTCAACTCTAAATGGCGTAGATTCCATTATTGAACACATATTAGCTGAAAATCCGAACTTCGATGAGTTAACTTCTTTGACAGATTTAATCGAAGATGAGGCATTACAGTTTATAAAAGATCTTCAGAACTTTCTAGTTTAGATTAAAATCTTTTATTGGTCATAAAAAATATGATAAAGTGAAGAATCAATATCCCCTTTTCAAAAGCGGGATATTTTTTTGATTATATGACATACGCTTCTTCTATTGAAATATTAACTTTTCCTTAATTTCTATACATAAAAAGCTCTCATTGTATTATGAGAGAACACAAATATTAACTCATATTTAATATAGATTAATTCTTCTTTTATTATGTTCTTCCGTAGGTCTTTTTTGCTATAATAGTAAATACTGGGAGATGTTTATTTGAATTTTACTAAGCTTATGTTTCAAATGCAGTTGAGTTATTAATAGTTATAAGCATAGTGTCAAATTTAATTAAGTTAACTATTATAAGAGATGGAGGGGATTCTAACGGAATTACTAAGATTTGCATTCAAAGGAGTAAATGTTATTCCGACGGTAATACTTATTTTAATGCAGTGCTATTGGTTGATTGCGATTACAGGTCTTTTTGACTTTGATTTTTTCGATATCGATGTAGATCTTGAAGGTGCTGAAAGTGTTGGACCAATAAGTGCAATTGCCGTTTTTATTAACATTGGCAAGGTACCTGCTGCACTGGTGTTCAGTTTGTTTGTACTGAATTTTTGGATCATTATGATGCTGACGTATTTTCTACCAATCGAAGCAGGCGGTGTCATTGCTGGCTTGATGTTGTTACCTGCTGTAATAGGGAGTATATACATCACAAAAGCGGAAATGGTTCCACTGAGAAAGGTTTTTCCTGACAGAAAAAATCATGATGACGTTGATCATAAAGTGTTGACCAGAAGATGCACATTATTATGTGATTTGGAACATGGGAGACTCGGTCAAGCATCACTGAAACAAAAAGGTGCTTCAATAGTGATTAATGTTAAAACGCTATTTGAAGAGGAGTCATTTAAAAAGGGTGAGGTCGCATTTGTATTCAGTAAGGATAAAGAACAAGATATTTATTATATAGCAAAATCGTTAATGAAGGAAGAATTTAGTTTTAAGGAGATGGAGGAGTTTTAGATGGGGTTTTTATCACAAGTAACATTTGTAACAGTGGGAGCAATAGTAGTCATCACCATAGGTTTATTGGCATTGTTCGGAAAATTTTATCACAAAGTAGAGCAATCTAAAGTTATCATCAGAAACGGTGTTGGTAATCAAGTGGTTTGTTTTGGCGGTATCTTTGTTGTTCCAATTATTCATAGATATGAGGAAATGGATATTTCTATCAAACGTGTTGAAATTGCCAGAGAAGGTAAAGACGGATTGATTTGTAAAGACAACTTAAGAGCGGATATTCGTGTTGCATTCTTCGTAAGAGTGAATCAAACAACAGAAGATGTTCTTAAAGTTGCACAACTATTGGGCTGTCAGAAAGCATCGGATACTGAAACTCTAATGGCTTTCTTTGATGCGAAGTTCTCAGAAGCACTTAAAACGGTCGGTAAGAAATTTGATTTTGTTCAGTTATATACTGAAAGAGATATCTTCAAGAGTGAGATTCTTCAAATTATTGGTACGGATCTAAACGGTTATGTATTAGATGATGCTGCTATTGATTATCTTGAGCAAACAGATATTAATCTATTAAATGCTGATAATATTTTAGATTCGGAAGGTATTAAGAAGATTACTGAGTTGACAGCACAGCAAAGTATTCTAGCCAATGAAATTGCAAGAGAAAAAGAAAAAACTATTAAGAAACAAGACGTGGCTGCAAGAGAAGCGATTTTAGAACTTGAAAAGCAAAATGCAGAAGCCGAAGCGAAACAAAAGAGAGAGATTTCTATTATCAATTCTAGAGAAATAGCTGAAGCTGAAAAAGTAGCGCAAGAAGAAAAATACAAATCAGAACTTGCCAGAGTTAAAACAGAAGAAGAAATCGGTATTGCAGAAGAGAATAAAGATAGACAGATCATCATTGCTGCAAAATCAAAAGAAAGTACTGAAGCTGTTGAAACAGAACGAGTTGATAGAAAGAGACTACTTGAAAGAACTGAGAAAGAAAAACTTGTTGAACTGGCTATTATCGATAAAGAGAAGCTGATAGAAGTAGAAAAGAAAGCTATTCAGTCAGTGATAAGAGAGAGAGTTACCGTTGAAAAAGATACGGTTGTGGAAGAAGAAAAAATAAAAGATACACGTGCACTTGCAGATGCTAATCGTACAAAGAATGTAGCACTTAGAAAAGCTGAACAAGATGCTGAAACTAAACTGATACTTGAAGTACAAACAGCTGAATCTGCAAAACAAGCAGCAGAAAAACAAGCAGAAAAGACAATTATTGATGCGGATGCAAATCTAAAAGCGTCTCAAAAAGAAGCTGAAGCGATTAAAGTGATTGTAGATGCTAGAGTACTAGAAGGTTCCGTAGAAGGTATTGCAGAATCTAAGGTTATTGAAGCTAAGGCAATGGCAGAAGCAAAAGGTGAAACAGCAAAAGTAGAAGTTAAAGAAAAAGACGGAATTGTTACAGCTGAGAATCTTAAGAGAAGATATCTTTCTGAAGCTGAAGGTATTAAAGAAAAAGCAAACAGCATGAAATTACTGGATGAAGTCGGAAGAGGTCATGAAGAATTCAAGCTTAAGCTGGATAAAGAAAAAGAAATTGAACTGGCTAACATCAGTATTCAAAAGGACATTGCAGAAGCTCAGGCGACTGTTATCCGTGAAGCTCTTAAATCGGCTAAAATCGATATCGTTGGTGGTGAGTCTATGTTCTTTGATAAGATTATTGGTTCAATCGCTCAAGGTAAATCCATTGATCGATTGGTAGACAACAGTGATGTTCTAACTGACATAAAAGAAACCTTGATTACTGGAGACGCAGATTATTTCCAACAACAATTAAAGACTTTGGTTGGTAGATTCAATCTGTCTTCAGAAGACTTAAAGAACCTGTCTATTGCAGGAGCAATTGGTAAAATGATGCATACGGCTGGTGGTAGTGATCAAGCGATGTTATCAAAATTACTGGATACAGTCAATAAAGCTGGCGTAGCTGGTTTACCAGCAAAACTTGTAGATACTGTCCTTGGAGAATAAAATGGATACAGGAACTTATGATGTGATTAAAAGTCGTCTGGAAAAACAAGGCGTCGACTTAAAATCCAAAGCAGAACAATTAAATACTGTTAGAAAAGAAGTTTTTGGTTCGATTGAAACGAAGTTGTTATCAAGTGAACGAATTATTACTGAAAATAACTGTATCCCTCGTGATATGGCACCAGTGGATGATTGTTTTATATTTGGATACAATGTTCATATTGGTTTAAAGCATAGAGTTGAATTACAAGATGTTTTTTCGATTTATAGATATGGTGAAGAGGGATTTGTAAAAGAATCCCTTGAGCTGATCAATGATGATCAATTCAAAAAGGATTTTGATGATCTTTATCTGTACTACAAGAATACCTTCTTTGCTAAATTTACGATCGTTGAACCATACTTTTATATGGTTTTTCAGACCGGGAAAAGTGCGACGGACATCAAAGTGTTCAAATGGCATATTGAAGGCAAGCGTTTAACTTATGTGGACAACAGAAGTGAACATGAAGTCAAGTTTAAGTTAGGAAATGATTTTAAATTTGAAAAAGTTACAAGGGACCAACAACGATCGGGTCTTCATCCGCATGTGTCTATTTTGGATAAAGTGTTTGTAGAAACAGTCGGTGGCGATCTAACAATAAAAATAGAAGATAATACGGATGTAGGTAAAGGTATCTACTCTGAGGATGTGGAAGATAAAGATCAAACTCTTGATGATTCAGAGATTTATTATGTTGATTTGGGTCAGTTGATCATACTTAAAATACTGCCTTATAAAGAAAAGGCTTATCGGTATTTTGTCTTCAATGACAAGTTGAAAAACGTTATTAGAATTGATTCCATTGAAGATACATGTATGCTTTTACCGAATGGTCATGGCTTGATTTTTCCACAAGGTTATTATTTGCAAAATGGTGAATATAAAATATTTGATGTGCCAGTAGAACAGTCAGTTTTTGATGAGTTGAACAGTTCGTCAAATGGGGAAGACTATCAATATATCTTTTATAATATGGATAGCGGTACCTATCTGATGTACTCGTATAATGTGATTGAACAAACCATTGAAGTGCCTATTGTATGTAGTGGTTATTCGCATTTCAACAATGGTGAGATGATTGTTTTCAGACATGAAGATGAACCTAGAAAAAATCATTCGTTGCAGGTATGGCAAACACCTTATGTAGGGAAAGACTTTGAGAGCGCAAGCAACAACGAGTCTGCTTTATACAAGATTGGTAACAAAGATATCGTGGACTGTATTGCTGCTTGTAGAGCTGTCGGTAAACTGATTCAAAAAGGCGATAGTTATCAAAGTGTTTATATGGATATCGTAAAAGAAACACAAGGCATATTGGATTCATATTTCTGGGTGAATAAAGAAGAAGCTTTCAATCTTGCAGAAGTAATAAAAGAAATCAAGGAAACATCCACATTTGCTATTGGTGAGTTCGAAAAAGTTACAAGAATTAAGAATGCAACACAGAAGCAAATACAGGAAGTCAGTGAAGAAACTGAAGAACTTCTAAAAAAGCTGGAATACGGAACATTTGATTCGGTTAACGAATATGTGGATGTGCTTGGAGAAATTAGAAATCTAAGAGGGAAAATTGTATCTCTTGGTGATTTAATGTTTACAGATCCAGAAATGGTTGATGCTCTTGATAACAGTATTAAAGATAAAAATGAAATATTCTCTAATCAATGTGTTACATTTCTAATCAGTCCTGATGGTCTTAAGCCTTATGAAGAAGCCGTAAATGAGTTGCAATCAAATATTGAATTTGTAACGAAGTCTCGAGAAGGACATGACTTAGCTGAAAAGATGGACAAAACTTCATTTGATCTGGAATTGCTTATGGACATCGTCAGTAATTTTAAAATTGAAGATCCAACAGTGACCACTAAGATCATTGAAAAGATTTCTGAACTGTTTTCTTTTTTAAACAACGCCAAAGCGAAACTAAGAACAAAGGTTGAAGCGTTTACGAAAAAAGAGATGACGATTCAGTTTAACGCACAGATGAAACTGTTGAGTCAGGCTGTAGTCAATTACCTTGAAATCTCGGATTCTGAAAAAAAATGCGACAACTACTTGAATAAAGTAATGGTACAACTACAGGAGTTAGAAGGCAAGTTTTCTGAGTTTGATGAGTATTTGGTCAAACTTGATGAAAAAAGAGAAGAAATCTATAGTGCTTTTGAATCTAGAAAACAAGCCCTTCTTGATAAGTTAAACAAAAGACTGGTGGCGTTATTCGATTCGTCAGAACGTATTATTAGTGGTATTTCCAATCGTTTGATGACACTTGAATCACTTGATATGATCAATGGTTATTTGGCGACTGATATTATGGCAGAGAAAGTCAGAGATATCATATCAGAGCTGAGAGCATTGGGAGATAGTGTTAAAGCGGATGAAATCAGTTCAAAGTTAAAATCTCTCAAAGAGAATACAATCCGTCAGTTAAAAGACAAACAGGAGTTGTACCTACATGGTCAGGATGTTATTAAGTTAGGTAATCATCATTTTTCTGTCAATAGAAAAGCCATTGATCTGTCAATTGTACAAAAGGATAAACAACTCTATTATCATATAACGGGTACTGATTTTTGGGATAAAGTTATACATGAGGGCATAAACAGTTACCAACATGTTTTCGAGCAGAGTTTGGTATCTGAAAATGCAGATGTCTATAGAGGAGAGTATCTAGCATATTCGATCTTCAGAGCGTCTCAACACGAACATATTGAAGACTTGACGACACTTTATAACATGTCTGAATCTCAACTTTCAGAGATTGTCAGAACGTATATGGAGACAAGGTATCAAGAAGGTTATACTAAAGGTGTTCATGATAATGATGCGACTAAGATTTTACGGTCGTTGCTGGAACTGTATCATAATGTAAATCTACTGATTTACAGAAGTGAAGTGCGTTCGATGGCAAGGTTGTTCTGGAATAGATTGGTGGACACATCAACAAAAAAATTATTGAGTTCGCGTTTGAATCACTTGGCAAAGGTAGAATCTTTCTTTGATTCAGTACCAAGCTTAGAAAATTATCTACCTTTCATTGCTGAAAAGTTTGAACAGGCTTATGATGAGTTTCCGTTTTATGAGGCTAGTGATATTTTGGAAGCTTCAGAATATCTTTGTAAGGAGCTAATGCAAGGTGGACCTTTTGTCATCAGTCTAGAAGCAAAACAGGTTTATGATGGATTTATGGCTTATATTAGAGATAAAAAAGCTTTGGATGCATTTGAGGTATCATTGAAAAACTGTCGTGATGACCTTGAGGGTCAATATTATCTGGTCAAAGAATGGGTTTCTGCTTATTGGTTGGATCAGTTAAATAACGAAAATCGACACCTTGATATAAGTGAAGAAGAACTGTCAGGGGTGTTAGATGAAGTTGTTGTACTTCTGTTGGAAGATGATGTGAATATGAATAGTGTGGTACCGCTTCCGACCAAAACGACTGTAGACGGACTGGTTGGCTCACATGGCGTTATAGAAGAGGGGTCATATCTGTTGGCCTATACGAAGTTTATGCAAAAACTTAAGGTGTATAGTGAGACGGTGGTTAAGGACTATCTTCAGTACCAACAAATCAAAAAAGAATTGATAAAGAGTTTCAAAGCTGAATTACGTATGGATGATTTCAAACCTAATGTACTCACATCTTTTGTAAGAAATAAATTGATTGATGATGTTTACTTACCTTTGGTTGGAGACAATCTTGCAAAACAAATGGGTGTGGTCGGTGATGATAAACGTACAGATTTAATGGGTCTATTGTTGTTGGTTTCACCTCCTGGTTATGGTAAAACAACGTTGATGGAGTATATTGCCAGTCGACTTGGATTTATTCTGGTTAAAGTCAATGGACCTTCTCTTGGTAACGAAGTCACGTCACTTGACCCTGAAAAGGCGACTCACTCAAGTGCTAGAGAAGAACTGAGAAAATTGAATCTGGCATTAAAAATGGGTAATAATATCATGTTGTACATTGATGATATTCAACATTGCCATCCTGAATTCTTACAGAAATTCATCTCCTTATGTGATGGACAAAGAAAGATTGAAGGTGTCTACAATAATGTTGGACAGACTTATGATCTCAGAGGTAAAAAGATTGCAGTTGTTATGGCTGGTAATCCATATACCGAAAGTGGCGAGAAATTCAAAATTCCGGATATGCTTGCCAATAGAGCTGATGTATACAATTTAGGAGACATGTTACGTGAAAATGAAGAAGCCTTTAAGTTAAGTTATATTGAGAACAGTTTAACTTCAAATCCAGTGCTTTCCAAGTTGACAAATCGCAGTCAATCAGATGTTTATGGTTTGGTTCAAATGGCTAATGGTGTTGATCGTCAAACGATAACTTTGGAAAGCAGTTATACAGCGGATGAGTTGAATGAATATACTCAAGTCATTCAAAAGCTGAGTAAAGTAAGAGATATTGTGTTAAAGGTGAATATGGCCTATATCTATTCGGCAGCACAATCTGATGAATATAGAAATGAACCATCGTTTAAGCTTCAAGGTTCTTACAGAAATATGAATAAAATAGCAGAACGAGTTGTATCTGCTATGAACGAAGAAGAGCTGTTTGAACAGATTCTTGCCAGTTATGAAAATGACTGCCAAACACTTACAAATGGCGCTGAATCCAATATTCTAAAGTGGAAAGAACTTGTTGGTTGCATGAGCCAGAAAGAGTCAGAGAGATTTGATGAAATCAAACGTTTATACAATAAGAACAAGCTGACTAAAGGTGATGATGCAATGGGTAAGGCGGTTGTGGTTCTAAGTGATATTACAGATAACCTAGGTATGATCAAAGATATACTCGGTAATAAATAAGTACAATAAGAGATCCAATAAGATGATTAATCTTGTTGGGTCTTTTTTGTGAAGATATAATTAGAAGAAAAATAATGACATAGAAGATCATTCAATGAATTAAGAAGTCATAAAATACTGGGGCAATATAACATGATACTTTAATGGAGCAGGATAGTCATCAAAAAAATGTTGAATACCAATGTATTTATGTCATCGGGTGCTTTAGAAGCTATAGATGAACCTGGGTTTGCAAAAATGGTGGACAATGTAGTTGACCTATCTAAAATACTTAATGAGAAAAACTATTCTGGATCAAACTTAACAACTCATATCTTTGATAATGAAACACACTTGTCGGTTATACCTGCAACGTTTAATAGAGGTTTAAGAGAAGTTTTAATAAATAAAAAATGAGAAGAGAATGATCATATGAGATGTAACGAGTTATGATGTCCAATGACAGCTAATTTACAAGCTTATAGATATAAACAAGAAAGAGTGAGGTGGATATTTTAAACAAAATCATGATAACCATATTAATATACTCAGTTGATTGAAATGGCTTTGGTTATCCACCTGTCTATTGGTGACTCAAAAATATCTTGAGTAACAAATGTTCTGATATCACATGTTAAGGTCTGTCTGATTGTAGCAAACTTGAATGGGTAATTACTGAATGTAGGATTAAGACTTCAAATACAGTTATATGATGGATATAAAACTCTTGACCATTTTAATTAACAAGGAGAGTAGTGTGAAAACAATACAAAAAAATCAATTTCAGGCGCACTTAAATAAGCCTTAATGATTTAGAATTACTTATTAAGTAGCTAATGCTTCTAGATTATTAATGAGACCTTCTCTGTTCAATAATTTGATAGCATTGTTAATTGCTTTTTTCTTTTGACGTTCAAGCATTTCTTCGGGCATATCAAATTTAAAAAGATCACATGGATTGAATAATTCACCTGTTAATAACATGTGAAAAATTGCGGTAAGTAACATTCTTGCAATAGCTATAATTGCTCGTTTTTTACCTCTACGTTTTGAAATTCGTTTATATTTTATTTTATAATATGGATTCTGATTTGATCTCACGGCAGCATGAGCCACTTGGACTAATGCTGGTTTGAGGTAGACACCAGCACGCGAGACTTTAACAGACTTCTTTTTACCAGCAGATTGGTTGTTACTCGGAGTTAATCCGGCCCAAGAACATAATCTTTTTGAATTTCTAAAGTAGGACATATCAATCCCAACTTCTGAGATAATCGTTATGGCAGAACGTCTGCCCACTCCTGGAATAGAGCAAAGTAGGCTTATAGCATTTTCATAAGGTAAAATTAATTCGTCTAGTTTCGAATCAATTATCTCAAGCATTTGTTCGGTGTAATTGAGATGATTTCTAATAAGTAGCATTCGGTCTTTTTGAGCTGATTCCATAGAATAACCTTGGATTGAATCGAGTACAATATCGGCTTTCTTTTTCAAAGATGTTTTTAGAAGAGAAGTGCAGACTTCAGAATCGAAGGTATCACTCGTAATGAGATAATTAGTAATAGCTTTGGCAGAAACACCGAACATATCGGAAACAACAGAATCAAGTGCGACATTACAAACGGTAAAAGCATTTTGGAAGCGATTTTTTTCGCTACAGTTGCAATTCGTGATTTTAGATCTGTACCGAGTGAATTCCCTTAGAATACGAATCGGTTTTTCGGGTATAAAACTACCAGGTACAAGTCCTAATCGGAATAGCTCAGCTATCCACTTGGAGTCTTTGACGTCGTCTTTTTGACCCTGAATGGCACGTACCCATTTAGGATTGGCTATAGTGACGTTGCAAGTATCTTCTAGGATATTGTAAACGGGGATCCAATACTTGCCTGTAGATTCCATGCAGATATCGAGGCAGTTAAATTCCAATAGCCAATCCTTTAATTTTTTGAGCGAATTGTTAAAAGTAGAAAACCGCTTTTTAAAATATTTAGGTTTAATGCTATCGGAAGTGATTACTGTGGCAACGAGAAAGCTCTTGTGTACATCAATGCCACAACAAGTAGGATAAACAACTTTCATGGTGACCTCCTTACATAGGTAAGCGAAGACATTAACTGAGTTATCACACATTAAACAATTGTTCAAACAAGGATTAGTGTTCGGTATCTAGTACCACTCATTTGTGCTTGAAAGATAACTCTTACACCTGTTATTATGCTGCTTTGATCAAAAGAAATCTACAACTCCCCTTACCGTGCTTTGTAGTTGTCTTCACTTGATATATATATACCCACTATCGTCGTTAAACTCATTTTCATTCCTATTTGAGTCACTGATGAAGGCAGTGAGATGGAGGTTATTATGAATATTGAACAAGCAAGGGACAAGTTTTTTTTACCAAGCATATTGCTGATGTTGTTGATTGTAATCATCACATCTATATATGGGTTGAAGATCATTTTTGATACTTCCAAGAGTTTAGCGGAAGAGTTTTTATTTAAAACATCTAGTTCTGTGAACAATAAAATTGAAGTCTACCTGTATCCTGTTGTAAATGCCAACATGTTTTTTGAAGATTATTTAAATGCATACCAAAATGAAATTAAAGATTATGAAACACTTGAAAAATTAGGTGTACAAATATTAAATCGTTATGCATCGATTAGGGCACTTAACATTGGATATGAGAATGGAAATTTCTTCATGCTGAAGAAAAATGAAGATGAAACGCTGTCGGTTAAAACCATTTATCGTGATTCATCGGTTCCATACATAACTTGGAAGCATTATAATCATGATTTTGAGATAATTGAAGAAACGAGTTCACCATTAGACGAATATGATCCTAGAAACAGACCATGGTATGTTGGAGCAAAGGCAAAAAAAGATATTTTTTGGACGCCAGTCTATACTTTATTTACTGACCAGGATTTGGGTATTACTGTAGGTACGCCAATTATTATCGATAATGAAGTCGTTGGTGCTTTTAGTTTTGATTTTAAACTGAAAGGCATTTCAGATTACATAAAAAATCTTGAAATTAGTGACAATGGTGAGGCGATTATTATAAATAATAAAAGTAGTATAGTTGCTTTTACAACTACCAATGATTTAATCAATTCCGATGAGATTATTAGATCTACTAAGGTTAACATTGTTGATGAAGAAGTCATTATGGAAACATTTCAATACGCTAAGAAACCAATAAAACAGCTGTATAGATTTAAAGTTAATGGAAAATGGTATTATACTATATTCACTGATTTGGAAACCATTAAAAATGATTTTTGGAAAATTGGAATTGTAGTTCCTGAAAAGGACTTCTTACAAGGATATCTGATATCTAGAACCTTATCTATCTCTGTAATAGTAATCGTAATACTTCTCGTTTTCTTACTTAATTATTACCGCTATAGTGAAAGAATAGTCAAATCATATCTACGTAAGCATTCAGAAAGAGATACTTTAACAGAACTGCATAACCGAAGATCAATGATGAAAATTTATGATAAGCTAAACACGAAGAAGAATCATCATGATTTTCCACTTACAGTTATCTTATGTGATATTGACCATTTTAAACGTGTCAATGATGTTTATGGACATAATTGTGGTGATTTTGTGTTGAAAGAAATATCAAAATGTATGATGAACAATACAAGAGAAAGTGATCTTATTTGTCGATGGGGAGGAGAGGAATTTTTAATTCTTATGAGAAGCACGACAATAGAGCATGCTGTGGTAGCAGCAGAAAATCTACGTATGATTTTAGAAAAAACTATCATGACATTTGAGGGAAATGAGATTTCGGTTACCATGAGTTTTGGTTTGGCGACAACACATGATAAAGTAAGTTTGGAAAAACTCGTAAATACCGCTGATCAACGGTTTATGACGCAAAAAAAGATGGTAGAAATAAAGTCGTGTACATGTAGAGAGCTTAGTAATTTCCAATAAATATCTTTTGAACATAAGTTATAAACTGATATTTTTATATAAAAAAAGTATCTGTTTAAATGGATTGACACGAAGAATTAAATATCATATAATTCGTCTAATAAAAGAAAACATACAATATTAATCATGCTTTTTTCAAATCTTAAGACAACAAAGTGAGGTATAAAAAAATAAATTTTAATGAAAGTGTTTCATATAAATCTCTAAAATTACTTGATGATATAGAAAATATCATTGAACAGCACTTTAATCGGTCAGAGGAAAACTCAGTATGCATAAAGAATATCGCTGATGATAAAGATTTTCTTAAGCTTGATATTGAAATACTCGTGCTGACTGATAAAGAGATTTTACGCATAATGGACTATTTCAGTGCCAATCAATATAACAAGCCACTGTAGCATACTCAATTAGATTAAAGAGCGATTGGCAAATATGAGAAGCACATCTATTATAATTTTATATAGCAAACAGAAATAACCATTGATCGGAATTAGGATTAGTGGTTTTTTTTCGGGAATATTCATAAGACAAGACGTATGAGCGGAAAATGAAAAACACACTGTCAAACAATTGTCTTCAATTTTCAAAGCTTCGTTGTGAAAAGTTGAATATGATAGATATTTTTAAGTCATAAAACTGAAGATATATATCAATATCTGAAAATGTATTTTTCAAATGTTTCTTAATGCTTTATCAGGGTAAGAAAAACGTGGAGGTGCGTATGCAAATAAATTATAATAGCTCTATTGTTTTCAATCAGAATTGCTGTTATTGCAATACTGAATGATGCAGCATTACCAATTGATTTATTATTGCAAAAGTTGATATTTCTGTAGCTTTTTTCATTCTAATTTCTATTTCAGTTGGTGTAGTGATAGTTTACTCTATTGATACGATTTCCGGTGAAAGGAAAGACATACACATAAGGGCATGAAAAGCGATATAATGCTTTATTGAGTGAAAATGGTGGAATAAAAAAGAAATAAAAATTTAGCTGAGGAAATTGATTGTTTAAATGAGGAAATAGCTGAAATGAATGAGAAAGAAGGTAAACAATGAAGAAGAAAATAAAAAAACTTGAAATCGAAAATGAAGTGCTGAAAAAAGACATTAAAGGCAAAAGGGTTAAATTATTTGCAATTGGTGCAGCTCTAGGAGCTCTCTTGACCCTACTTGGAAAGAATCTAAAAAAGGTGGAACTTTTCCCGAAAATTCATGCCATTATTAAGAAAAAGACTATGAAACTGAACAAGGAAAGTGAACTTGGACTAGATGAAGAAACATTAGAAGTGTTAAAAGAGGAAAAGGACAGTTTCGAATAAGCAACTGGATAATAATATATCAGTGTACTTAAAAAAATAAAAACCATGTAAATCGGAAAAAAGGTAAAACCATTGACCATATCAGTAAAACAAAGGAAAGGATTATTTGATAGATAAAGATAAGAAAACGCTGTTAGAATTAATATCATAAGGAGGTTGTCAATAATTTGAGTAAGGAAATGAATAACATCGGTTATCATGTTCTTTGATTTCTTTCTTAGGCTTATATTAAGTTATTGATGGACCTCCTAGTATCAGATTAGGTAATGTGGTTTCAATACTGAGCGATATAGTCATATTTTCTTGGTAGTCGAATGCATATAGAGTTCGTAATATGTAGAAAAAACTAAAAGTTGACTGTCAAAAATAAGAGTAAACAATGGATAAACTTCTTGATGATGTAATAGCGTTTTTACCAAGACTGGCCATTTCTAGTATCGGCGATTTATAAAGACGATATTGATCATGTCAAAAGCATGATTACAGAAGTTATAGATAAGAACAATCTGTAGAAATAGGGTAACGATACCATATCCACAGAGAAATATCCATTATTATTCAGATGGAGATGTTAATTAAGTACAATTATCCATGAATGATAAGATTTTTTTTTTGTATTTATTTCGAAGATGAAACACTTAAAAACAAAAATGTAGGAAAACGTTGTCATGATGTTGTACCAACGGTTTCAAAGAACTTAATTTTTTTAAAAAAATAAGTTGAATTATTGAAAAAAAAAGATTTACAAATGGATTAATCAGGATTATAATACTCTTAAGAAATATTGAAGAAATGAAATTGGTTTTTAAATGTTATTGAAGTAGGGAGATTTTCCTACAGATAAAAACCAAGTAGAAGGGAATAATGGTTGATGCTGATATTATTTTAAGATTAGTGCTTAAATGTTTACTTGATTGTTATGTTCATTTGAGATGACTTATTTTAATCAGGTGGATTAATTGATGGCAGTTAATGGAGGTTGTAATGAGAAGATTTACACATGATACGTTTAGAAGTATATTAAAGGATATAAATAAGGAAAACAATGTTGATTTCGAATCATTTATTGAAGTCATGGACAATCGTTTTGATATTCTGTTTGATTCGGAAATTGATGAGATTATAGGATTTTTATCAGAGGAAATGGGAGTTGAGAGTGACGCAGATATTTGCAATATGTCAGTTGGTGAAGTCAAACAATTAATAAATTTTACTAACCAAATTGTTGAAAATTTGTATGATGAAAAATAGCTATTATTTATTACGTGAGGTGATCTAGTGGGTAAAATCACAACTCGTAGATTTAATAAAATATTAAGTGTTGTTGATGAAAAAAATATATTTGATTTTGACTCGTTTGCAGAAGCGATTATCTCAATAAAAATTGGGGTAACTAAAGACACACTAGATAATATTTTAGATTTCTTAATCCTTGATTTAGGTATTAACTGTGATGCTGAATTAATTGAGTTGCCTCAGTCGAAATTAAAAGAAATTATTATCGGTATGAATGATATAGTTATAAATGCTTATCAAGGGGTTTTATTAGAATAAACTGATGATAAACCTATCAGCAAAGAGACTGATTAAGGAGAACTTTATGGGAAATGATTAAAATCATATACTAATAATGAGCATGGCTACTATTTATTAATGTACTTGAATACTTTTCGAAATATTCGTTAAGAGGATTTGAGTTCACCATATAGGGTGATGTTATTTTTGTACCCAAAATTTTGTTTTGAACTGAAACATTTGTCGATTATTATACATTATGTGGTTTTTAAAAGAATATTGAAAGGATGCGGCAGTCGAAAAATGAACAGTCAATTGACAATACAAACACCATTACTGGATACGTTACAAGACAAATTGTGATAATTGTTCAGTTGCACTCCGTGTGTTTTTAACAAATAAGATACCAAGATGAATGAAAACCTTATGGCATTGTAGGGGAGATTCTGCAATCTTTAGATACTACTTTTTTTGAATAGCTAGTTTCCATAATCGATAAGGTGACATTTGATTATTGACTTGAATCATGTTGAAGGAGAAAATAAATATGAATGTTTACAAATATGAGGAATTGAAAAGTATTTTAGCGTCCTTAAAAGACATTGATAATGATAATATTGAAGTTTTCTTAGATTTACTCAGTGATCAGAATAGTGATCTTTTTGAAAATGAAGTACGTGAAATTGCAGCTTTTTTGAATGATCAGTTTCAAGATTCTAGCTTTCAAAAAAAATATACTGCCAGCAATAAAGTCAGCCGTTTATGTGCTTTTGCAAATAGCATATTACAAAAAAATAAAAAAGAAGGAATAGTAAACTAATAGAATATGATATTCTATTAAATCAATTAAGAATAGTAAAGAGGAATAAAATATGGAATTTGATTTAAAGGATAATGACGACTATTATAAAGGTTCAAAAAAAAGAGTGCAAAGCACTGAAGTCAGTCTAAATAAAAAGTTGTTTGATCAAATGATAGCTTCAAGTAATGCGTCCAAAAAATACTTCAACATTAAAGTAAAATAATGTTTAGGTGTTTTATCACACGATTCTCATATGTTTTTAAAAAATAAATTGAAAGAAACAGATATCTTTTTAAGAGATACATGAAGTATTTTTTAAAAATGGTATATATGCTTAACATTCCAATATTTATAATAATGTTTATGATACTTTTGATTATAAAATCATAGTTTCAATGTCATTAATGTACCAAGTTCGGGTAATACAAGTAAACGTGTATAAGAAAAAGAGAAAATCTTTTTCTTATTTTTTTTTGCAAGTATTACATAAAAAGCTACTTCTAAACAGTCTGGAAATTAATCTTAAAACTGTTATAATTGCTGTAAATCAGACGTTGCATTTCTATAATCTTTTTATGATGAATATAAATTCAAAACTGATGGAGCCTAGAGATGTTATAAGATTATGTTTCACTGGAAACATCGATCAAACTGGTCGTATGTATTGTTCCATGATTTTGTTTTATGGACTACTTGTTTAAAAGAGCTAAATCCCCAGGTGTTGTTTTGGGGGGATTGAATTGAAGTTTTTAGTTTTAATAATGGGGTATTATGTTTTATGAGAAGTAAGTCAAGTAGTGAAATCAATCATGGAGGTGCAACTATGAAACTTAGTAAAATGTTAATAGTGATAGCGGTTGTAATTGCAATTGTAGTCATCATATATGTCGTCATACAAGATGATGGAGTAGATATAAAAGAAGATGAAGACATTGAAGCAGTTAATACAACTGAAGATAAACAGTATATGGAAATAAAAATTGCTGATGACATTTCAGAATTATTTGTTCAGTCAATGATCGTCAACAGTAAAGGTGAAGTAATAGCCTATCACGAAGATGAGTTAAAAGATGAGAAAGGTTATCTTTTACTGGACAGTGATGGTCAGTTGATCAAGACAATTGATGTTGATTTTGAAGGTAGCGGGCAAGTTTTTACTTTAGATAAAGATGATAATATGTATATTTTCACACTGGATATAAAACCAATTGAATCGTCAATGATTGTAGATGCGAGTTACCAACTTGTAAAGATGGATTTGGAGACTGGAATAACAGAAAAGCAAGACTTTTTTATGACGATTGAAGGTACTGTTGAAGACATTCAAGACAAGATGATCGTTAAAATGTTGTATGATGATGATAGTTTATACCTTCTTAAATCAAATGGTGCCATTGAGAAATACAATGGGGAATATGGCATTGAAATGATTTATGATAAGCAAAGTGCGTCAGATTTTGTAATTGATAAAGAGGGAGATATTTTTTATCTTTCAAGGTTAGAAGATGTTGATATTCCGACCACAGCCATTACAAAAATAAATCCGGAAACTGGAGATACATTAGTCGAATTAAAATTTGAAGATAAACTGGGCTTGTCCTCTTTGGTCTATGATTCTTATACAGACAGGATATATCAGCTGAGTGAAGGTTCGATATACAGTTACGATTCTGAACTTGAAAATGAAGCGATGGTTCTGGATATGAACCAGTTAAGCGAGTTTCAATTTTCGTTTGGCTTTGTTATAACTGAAAATAGTAATATATATGCCATGCTTTACAAAACGGACAAGATGAGAATCGTTTTTTATGGAGATGCTGATGAAGCCACAATAACAGCCAGGGAAAATGAAGTTGATTCAGTCGTGTTAACGATGCAAGTGCTTCTTGATTTCAATGGCGTTTATAGAAAAACAGCTACAGCATTTGAAAAAGAGAACCCTGGCATAAAAATTGAAATAGTGGAATTTGGCAAGGTTGATAGTAAAGAATATATAGAAAAGTTAAATCTAAAAATGATGACTGGTGATGGAGCGGATATTTTTATGTCTGATTTCCCTGAAGTTACTTTTTCTCAGAAAGGTTATCTGCTTGCTTTAGATGAGATGATCAATAACGATCCAGAATTTGATATTACCGACTATAATGCAAATATCATTGAAAATTCAAGACTTGATGATGAACTGTATGTATTTCCTGTTAGATACTATTATTATGCAAATGTGATAAATCAAAAACTGTTACAAGAACTTGGTGCAACTGTAGATAGTAGTTGGGACCTTGATGATTTTGAGACGGTCCTTGATATAGTTGAATCGAGTGAATCAGAAGCAAAAGTATTCGATCAAAATTTCCAAGGGGACATCATGGCTACTTTCCTAATTAATTTGGATAAGTACATTGACTATGAAAATAAAGTAGCTCGTTTTAATGATGAAAAGTTCAAGAGAAGTCTTGAAGTTACTAAAAGAATTAAAGATGGAGATTTCATTGATGAAGATGTGAATATCTATACTACTTTTCAAGGTTTAGGAGAAGGCAGAAATAACATCATCGTATTTCCATTTTATTTGGCGAATTATGCTTTAAATGCCCCCTTTGAGTTGTTTGAGGATTCATTTGAAATATGGAAGTCTCCAGGAGACGATGGCATAAGAATGGGTGCTATAAAGGTTGGTATTAACTCTAGTACGGAATATCCTGTTGAGAGTTGGGAATTTATCAAGTTTCTAATTTCTCCTAAAGGACAGGAAATTAGTGAGTTAAATGGCTTTAGTATAAACAATGACTATAGAACGACCATGGTGGATGTGTATAATACACGTATTGAAGCCATATTGACAACCTTTCCTGATGCCAGATATATTTTAGATGAGGAAGTGGCAGCTTTAGAAGAATTAGATAAGATGATTGGTAATAAAATGTTAATGGAAAATATTCTATATGAATCCATTAAAGAAGAGATCTTCAGTTATCTTGATGGAGAGAAGAGTCTTGAAGATGTAATTGATACAATTCAAAATAAGGTTACTTTATATCTCAATGAATAAAATTGAAAAAAAAGGTAATGCAACTCTTTGAATTTGAGGTGAGCAATGAGTCTTAATGTAAAGTCGAAAGAAAAAAAAGAAGCATTTTTTCTGATTCTTCCAAGTTTATTGGGAATGGGAGTATTCTTTGTATTGCCTTTTATTTGGATGTTAAAACTTTCTTTTAGCCAACTCACCTCTACTGGAGAAAAATTTGGAGTAGGGAATTATGTCCAGTTGTACTCCAACAGTTCATTTAGACTAGCAGCGGCCAACACCACAAAATTTACAATTATAAGTGTTGTACTTATTATGGGCATATCTCTGTTTATAGCACTTATGCTTAATAAGAACTTACCAATGAAAAGACAGTTAAGAACGGCGTTTATTGTACCGCTTGTTGTGCCTGTTGCTTCAATTATTCTCTTTTTTGAAATGATATTTGACGGCAGTGGATTGATTAATGCCATAGCCAGTAGAATTGGAATTGAAGGAGTCAATTGGCTTAGTTCTGATAAGACAATGATAGTAGTTGTGGTTATATATGTGTGGAAAAATGTGGGATACAATATAATTCTGTTTTGGGCAGGACTTCAGAACATTCCAATTGAATACTATGAGGCTGCCAGTATTGATGGTGCAAATTCATTTCAACAGTTCAGTTTTATAACACTTATTTATTTGATGCCCACTACATTTTTTGTATTTGTGATTTCAATAATGAATTCATTTAAAGTGTTCAGAGAAGTATATATACTTGCAGGTGCATATCCCCATCAAAGTGTTTATATGCTTCAACATTTTATGAACAATCAATTTAGTAAACTGGATTATTATAAACTTGTCTCAGCTGCCATTCTAATGATGATTGTTGTGACGGTTATAGTTTTTATGATGTTTATAGTTCAAAAGAAAATTAGTAAGGCTATTGGAGAATGATAAAAATGAGCAATAAAAAAAGGAAACATGTATTAGCAGTTGTTCTTATGATGATAGCGTTTGTGTTCATTTCACCATTGATTCTAACAATGACCGGCTCATTTATGGCAAGTGATGAAATTACTGAAAAATATTATGAGTTTTCTGAAACGGATAACTCTATACCTGAAATGATAGGGTACTTCTTTTTAAGATTTGTTCCTAATAAAATTACTCTTTCAAATTACAATGTGGTTCTGGTAGAAACACAGCAATTTCTGAAAATGTTTTGGAATTCTGTATTTCTTGTGGTGCCAATCGTATTGGGTCAAGTATTGATATCGTCGATGGCTGCTTTTGTTTTTGCCAAAGTGCAGTTTAGAGGCAGAGAAGTTATTTTCTTTTCATACATAATCATCATGATGATGCCTTTTCAAGTTACATTGGTACCAAATTATTTTACATTGAACTGGCTTAATCTTCTGGATACAAGAGCGGCTATTATACTACCAGGTATATTCAGTGCCTTTGGTGTGTTTTTATTGAGACAATTTATGATGTCGATACCGAATGATTATATCGAATCAGCAAAAATTGATGGGGCGAATCTTTTCACCATATTCTTTAAAATTGTTTTTCCGATAACAAAAGGTGGCATTGCATCTCTTGCCATTTTGGGATTTATTGATAATTGGAACATGGTTGAACAACCACTTATTTTCTTAGATGATATAAGCAAACATCCATTATCAATTTATCTTTCTAGTGTTAGTGAGTCTGAGATAGGCGTTTTATTTACAGCAGGATTCATATACTTGTTGCCACTGATAATTATGTTTTTATATGGTGAAAATTATTTAGTAGAAGGTGTTTCCAATTCAACGACAAAGGGATGATAATAATGAAAATCAATGATTATATGAGAATCGGAAAAAATAGAGCTAAAACTATTTTTATAGCATTTATAATATTTATACTCATTTTCACTTTTTTTTCAAAATCTTTTCTTGCATGGACTTTACCTAGAGTGACTGTTGAGAAAGTCGATTCAGGAAGTCTCTTGAAAGTCATGAGAAGTGAAGGTCAAGTTTTACGTAAGAGCAAATTTGAATTGTATTATGATATTCCGGTTAGAATTTTAGAGCTTCATACGAAGAAGTACGATGAAGTAACCAAAGGTGACATACTCATGGTTCTTGATACAACACCTTTAGAGAAGCAAATAAAGAATCTGAATGCAGAACTCAGTAAATTAGATCTTGCACTTAATAGGGTGGAAATATCAAAAAATAATGCACTTCTTGGATTAAAGAGTGAATCACTAGATAGATTGGTCAGAGAATTAAACCAATCAAAAGAAAATTTAGATAATCAAATGATTATTTATGAAAGTGGAGGCATTTCAAAAAATGAGCTTTTGAATTGGGAAAATAGTTATAATACAGCAAAAGAAAATTATGAGAAACAAGTTGAGGCAAACCTAAAAAATAATGAACTAATTAAAAACGAAATACTTGGCATTGAAATACAAATAAAAGAATACAATCTCTCCATTATGACGATAAAAGAAGATATCATTTCACTTGAAGAAGATATAGAATCCTGTATTGTCAAAGCAAATGAAGACGGAATCGTCGAGGCGCTTCCGTACACTGAAGGTATGTTGATAAACTCTTCTACACCCTTGTATATTTTAAGTAGTGATAAAGACGGTTACGAAGTACATTCTGATTTTCAAAATGAAACGTCAAAATTCATAAGTATAGGAGATAAGTTTTCTGTAACAATAAAAGAGTTGGGTGAAGTAGTTAATGGTGTGGTCATTGAAAAGAGAAAATCGGATTATAGTGGAGTCGTAACTTTGATTTTGGATATTGAACATGATGATCTAATGGGTGGAGAAATCTGCGATTTGTTTATGAGAAAGCAATATGGAGATTATGATGTCAGGATTCCTAGATCGGCCATATATGCGAGGACACAAATAGAGAATGTATTTGTTCTTATAGAACAAGATACTGCGTTTGGTAAGTCGTATACAGTAAAATTCCAGGAAGTGCTGCTTGGGGAATCGGATGATGTAAACATTGGTATTGTCAATGGGCTTTATGGAAACGAGAAAATCATAACATCAAGTTCAAGGGACCTTAGTGATGGCGACAAGGTGATTATAGATGAATAAAAAAATTTTATTTGGTCTAATTCGGGCAGTGATTCTTCTTCTACTGATTCTAATTGTTATTGTATGTTCTTTTTATATCAATAAGTATTCTGTAGGTAAATCGGAATTTCATTGGTCTATAGACTTGGATAAGGATACAAGCGTTGTAGAAGGCATACCGTTTAAAACTATTGATAAGACGTTCAGTGAGTTGGATGCCAATTTTTACAGTAGGGAAAAAATTTCAATCACAAGTCAGTATGGATCAACAAGAGCAAATCTGTATGGATCGGATGAGAATTTTTTCAGATTCAATAAATACCCTTTAATAACTGGATCGTATTTCTTAAAAAGTGATATGGAAGATTATGAACGATATATAGTAATTGGTAAAAGTATTACAAAGGATTTGTTTAATAGTACAGATGTGATTGGAAAAGAAATAGAAATTTCAAAAAAGAAATTTACAATAATTGGAGTAATAGAAGATGAGGATCTTCTCATTGTAAATCCGTTTTACGATGTAGAAAAAGTAGCTGTTATCTCAAATGACATATTCGTAAACATATTTAGTGAACACAAGATTGTACATGGGGAAGTAAGAAGTGATATCAATCTGGAAAGAAAAGCTTTAGAAAATATAATGGCTGATGAAGGTTTGATGATAAATAACCTTGAAGTGAGTGATGCCTTAAACTATAAAACTCAGTTTTCCATGACGATCAAAATAGTTTTTTTCATTATGGGCGTGTTCATAATAATAGAGCTTGTTAAATTAATGGTGAATGAATACAAACAGTTCATTAAAAATTTTAAGCTTTTTAACACCAAGCACTACATTCATCAGTGGCGTTGTCTTAATGAGTATAATGTCAGATCAAGTTTTCTTAAGTTAATGAGTTTGATTGTTTTAAGTCTGTTAATTTATAAAGTCATATCATTTGAGTTTTATATTGATGTTTATTATGATGGATCGTATAGTATAGAGTCCATCGGAGATTTTTACAGATGGTTTATTAAAGAGTTTTCTTCTGGTAATTCGCCATATGCTACCTCGATAAATGAAATGATATATTTTCTTTCAAGGATAAGAGTCATTGGTCTTTTAGCATTTCTCGCTGTTTATTTACAATCTTATTTTAAAACTGTTTCATGGATAAAAAAACAGTTAATACAAAAGAACTTAAGGTATCTCAAAAAAACAATTAATTCTTAAGCATTTCACTATGAAGTGCTTTTTGATTGCTATTCTTAACAAAAATCCACATTGACAACTTCTGTCGATGGATGTATGATTATTATAGACAGAAGTTGTCGATGATACTTATATTGAGTAAAGGGAGTGAAGAAATGGACTTTGATCATATTGATACAAGTAATGAAATGGTGAAAAATATCATAAAAACATCATTTGAAGTATTTTCCAAAAATGAGTATAAAAAAGCATCAACGAATTTGATTGTTCAAAAAGCCAAAATCTCTAGAGGTATTCTTTACCATTATTTTAAGGACAAGGAAACCTTGTTTGATTACCTTAATTTTTACTCCTTGCAAAAGGGTGTTAGTGAAGTGAACGACTATATCGATTGGGACAATAGCGATATCATTAAAAGAGTTTGTGAACTCACAAAATACAGATTGGATGTTATAGCTGAATATCCTTATATGATTGAGTTCGGTGAAAAATACAAAGACCATATTTTTAAATATGCAAATCCGACAGAACTCCGTGATTGGAGAGAAAGGTTTTTTAGTCATAACGTTGATTATTCATTGTTTAAAGATGAATTAGAGATAAAAAAAATGCTGCATATTATTAAGTGGACCTTCAGAGGTTTATATAAAAATTTATTGGAAAAACCTGAAGTAACTGTAAGTGAAACAGATATTTTAAATCTAAAAGAAGAATGTAATAGTTACTATGAAATACTTAAAAACAACTTTTATAAAGGAGGCTCTGATGATTCATAGTTTTGATGTAAAAAAGGTGCCTTCTATATTGCAAGTCGGTGGAAAGGCAAAAGTACTAATCGAAACAAAAAAGGCTGGTTTTCCTGTACCGGAAGGCATTGTTCTAAGTGTCGATTTTTTTGAGTCTTGGTTGTCAGAAATCAAAGAATCTGAACAATTTTTAAATACACTAAAAGATACAACTAAGGAAAATTGCGATAAAGTAAAGTCGTTGGCAATGATTCTGAAATTTGATAAACAACAAAAAGAAATGTTCGACAATCAAATCATGATTTTAGAAGACAAGTTTTTTGCAGTACGTTCATCATCTCCAGAAGAGGATTTAAAAGGTGTATCGTTTGCAGGTATGTATGAAACGTATTTAGGCAAGAAGATAGAAGATTTAGAAGAAACTGTTGCTTTGGCATTTTCTTCCTGTTTCGACTACAGGGTAATGTCTTATAAAAAGCAAAAGGACATTCCGTTAGAAAACACTTCGATTGCAGTCATTATTCAAAGACAAATTGCGTCTGAGGTCAGTGGTGTTGGTTTTTCATTAAATCCACTGAATAATGCTTATGATGAAGTCGTTATCAATGCCAGTTTCGGATTAGGAGAAGCAATTGTATCGGGGATTGTAACACCGGATATGTACATCTATGACATAGTTGACAAGAAAATAATTGAGAAAAAAGTCAACATTAAAGAGATTGAACTTCAGTTAAATCCTAATGGTGGCATGGTGGAAAAAGAAAATATAAATAAAGAGCAACCAGCTCTATTGGAGATACAAATAATAGAACTATCTTCATTGATCAAAAGGTGTGAGCAACATTATAATTTTCCTGTTGATGTTGAATGGGCATATGAAGCAGATCAACTGTATCTTCTTCAAGCAAGACCAATCACAACTCACCTACCTTTTTTCGAAGAACTTCTGACTGAACCAGGAGAAACAAAAAGATTTTATATTGATCTATTGATGATGACTCAAGGTATTGACGAATCTATGAGCATTATGGGTATGGATATATGGAAAAAACTCATCTATTCAACTAAGAGTGGTTTACTCAGTACCCAGATAAATGGAACCGCTCCAGTCGTTAATGGTCGAGAATACTTGAGTGTCACTGCATATCAGAAAGTGCTTGGGAAAAAAACAGGTAGAAAAGCCTTGGATACTTATGATGGGAACATTAAGAAGATATTTGAGAACATTGATCTTGAATCACATTCTTTTGAAGGCAAACCAGAGGGCACAAAAGGGTATATTGGAAGATCTCTAAAAAAAGCACTCTTGATGCTACCAGATCTTTTTAAAGCTGTTTATTCAGATCAAGAAAGGATCGTCAAAGATTATTTGAAAAGCGTGGATATCTTTACTGCTGTCATAGAGAATCTTGACTGTAAAAAAACTATAGATGAATTGGTAAATGAAACCATGACAGCTTTTGATACTTTGATGGATAATGTATCACCGATATTTGCGGGTATGTTGTCACAGCAGAAGTTAAAAAAAATCTTTAAGAATGATGATCTGGATACTGAACTCATTGCTTTGAATATGGATCTAGATGGAAATCCTACAAGTGAAATGGGCAATCTTCTATTTTTAATGGCATGTTCTTCTGAGTTTAGGGAAATAAAATCCAGAGCTCATTTTATATTAAAAATTAAAACAGATAATTTTCCTGTCGGTTTTATGACTCATTATGGTAAGTTTATGAGACTATACTCGTCGCGTGGTTTTAAAGAGATTGATGTTGCTACTAAAAGAATATATGAAGATGTCGGTATGCTATATGACCGATTAATACAAATCAATCCATCTGAGAATCAAAATCTAATTGTTAAATCCAAGAGAGAAGAGGCATATAATAAACTTCTGCAAGTCGCTAAAGACAAAGGTCAGGATAAGAAGTTCATTAAAGCTGCTGAAAGATTAAAAGCAACTTTTGGTTACAGAGAGTATCCTAAATATATGCTTGTTAATGCATTTTCAATTCTCCATAAAATCTGTCTTGAGATTGCTGGAAAATGGGTGACAGAAGGCAGACTTGAAGAGGCCTGTCATATATTTGACTTAACAATAGAGGAAATCACAAAAGCTCAGAAAGATGAAAAATTCGACTTGATGTTTACAAGAGAAAAGAATCTAAGAGGTTATAAGACTGTTGAATCAGTAACACAATGGCCTCTTGTAATTGACAGCCGTGGGAAAATCCATAAAGCAAAAATTAAGATTGAAAACGGTGATATTATTGGTGACTCAATAGCGCCAGGTAAAGTAGTCGGAAAGGCAAAAGTACTTCACACGCCATATGAAAAATCAATTATACCAGGTGAAATACTGATTGTACGAGCAACGGAACCTTCTTGGACACCAATCTTTACTAATGCTTCTGGTGTTGTTATGGAAATAGGTGGACCATTACAACATGGTAGTATTATTGCAAGAGAGTATGGGATACCGTGCGTTAGTGGATTAGTCGGGATTATGGATTTAATTAAAGATGGAGATCTCATTGAAGTAGATGGAAATAGAGGTACTGTCAGATTGCTTGAAGAAATTTAACAAAGATTTATAAAACAGGTAGATATCAATTATATTAAGGATGTTAATATTACGTATGGTCATCAAGCGGAGATGTGTTAGTTGAATTTATCACATACTAAGGGACAATTTCTACAAACGGAATATTGTCGGTAGATGGGGTGGTGAGGAATTTATAATTCTTATGCCTGAAACCAATATTGATGATACATACATGAAAGCAGAAGAATTAAAAGACATCATAAACAATTATCACTTTGAACATGTTGGACATAAAACAGCGAGCTTTGGTGTTGCGACCTACAATAAAAATTATACATTGAAACAATTGATTAAAGATGTTGATGATGCTTTATATCAAGCGAAGGAAAATGGTCGAAATAGAGTGGAAAAATTGAGTTGAATTAAACCTGTTTTTAAAACCCTTAACCAATTAAGCTGAATATAATGCCAGTCAAAATCTCGTAACACTGATGTGAGAAGCCAATTGGTGAAGTTACGTAATTATTGAATGTAAATGTTACAATTGCAGAAACAATGGCAGAAAGATAGAAGTTTTAATAGCCCCATTAGATAATGAAATTTAGGGTGTAGTTTGGGTGTATCCAAACATATGGAAATGGTTGTGAAACTAAATCTAAGGAAAACAATATAGTTGAGCATGTTGCAGCATTCACAGGTGGAGACATGTTTGAGAGATTTGTGATTAGAATATGATTTTCTAGTCACTTTAATTAGACTGTATACGAATCCATACTTCCAGAACACCAAGAGTATTACCGGAATCGACGACTTGCTAATGCCTGAGAGGCATTAGTTGAAAGTGACTGGAGCCTAGTGACGTGAAAGTGTCACGCGGATTCTTATGGGAGGACGAGGAGGCGACTCCTCTGACTTACCAGACCAGAGATGATGATTAATCTACATTAGTAGTTTTCTTTACTATTTAATGATATTTATTTGATATAACCTTATAATATTGGTATATGATTGGGTTATTGTTTTAATGGATATATAATATACCAACATTAAGGGGATATTAGATGAAAAAAATCATAATAGTAATGATAGGAATGATATTTTTAATAGGTTTGGCAAGTTGTAGTTCTGATAAAGAAGAAGTTGATGAAAGTCAACTCAATGCTGAAAAATATATTAAAGAGATATTTGTAGATATTGAGTTCAGTAAGAATAACTATGAAACAACTGGTATATGGTATGGAAATGAACAATATTTAATTATATACAAAAATTATGCAACAATCATTGATGAATCCAATAATGATAAAGTGCTATATTTATTTTCGCATTTTGGTGGTGAAATTACAGCAACTGCTTTAAGTGGTAATGATAATTTAATTTTTGAGTATTTGGTAAAAAATAATATTCTAAAACTAATAGATGAAAATGGAAATGTTCTAGAATATAGCAAAGTAGAAAACATAGAAACATCAGAACTAATGGAAACATCTAAAATAATAGATTCCACTAAATTACAACAAAGAGATGATGGGCTGTTTTATGAAATTAATCAATTAAAACCATTTGATGGGACAGTGATGAGTTATTATGAAAATGGTCAAATAGAGAGGGAAAAGAACTATATAGCTGGTCGATTGCAGGGTAAGGATATCATCTATTATGAAAACGGTGAAATAGAAGTGGAAAGGAACTATATCGTTGGAGAATTGGATGGTAAATCCATCATCTATTATAAAAACGGTAAAATAAAGAGGGAAGAGAACTATAAAGCAAGCGAATTGAACGGTAAATCCATTGTCTATTATGAAAACGGTCATATAAAAAGGGAAGAGAACTATAAAGCTAGTGAATTGGATGGTAAATCCATCGGCTATTATGAAAATGGTCAAATAGAAATGGTAGAGAACTATAAAGATGGAATAGAAGATGGTAAGTACATCACTTATTACGAAAGCGGTCAAATAAAGTATGAATGGGCCTATAAAGCTGGTTTAGAAGATGGTCAATCCATCGGTTACTATGAAAATGGTCAAATACTAAGGGAAGATAATTATAAAGACGGTAAACTAGATGGTAAATACATCATTTACTCTTCAGGCGGTCGAATAATCGTTGAAGAGTACTATAAAGATGGCGTAAAAGTAGAATAATTTGCTCAATAAACTAATGCTAATAAAACTGAAAATGTGAAGATTAGAATAATTTAAGTACATAAGTTTAAAATTTAGTGTTGCATGATTTTTATTTGGTTGAGTTGTATCTCTCTGGCTATAATAAGTATAGGGGGGATTTAATGAAGTATTCATTTAAGAAGTTTCGTAGAAAAAAAGCGCTTTTATATTCTGGATTTATTGGTTTTATAATTTTTTTGATTTTCATGTTGGTTACATCAATTGTTATTAGAGATATTCAAAGACAAGAACGTTATGAGACCACAGAACGATATTTCCGATTTCAGAACGATATACATTCTTTGATACAGAATCAAATGACATTGTTGGAAGGATATCAGGCATATTTGATGATTAACGGCTTTAGCAATCAAATGGATACTTTGGAATATCTCGGAAGTTTAACTAGAGACAATATGAAGTACATCAGAAATATAGCGATAATTGAAGATACATCAATAGTGTGTAATTATCCACTTGAAGGGAATGAGGAATCTCTTGGTATCGATTTAGCTCAGATTGAGACATAAAGGGAAGTTGTGCTTAGAACCAAGACGGAGTTAAAATCGGGATTTCAAGGTCCTATTAATCTGGTTCAAGGTGGACAAGGATTTATAATAAGGCAACCCTTGTTAAGTTCAAATGGTTTGTATTGGGGACAAGTAAGTATTGTTCTGAAAGCTGATGAGATTTATGGAGTCATATCCTCGAAGGCTGATGATGCAAATATAGAAGTAATGATATTTGAAAAAGATGATGATGGAAATATCATATATGGTGATACTAAGATTAGGGATCAAAATCCAGTTAGTTTTAGTTTTATCGATGAACCCATTATTTGGGATGTATTGGTAATAAAAGAAGGTGGTTGGATTAGTTCGCTAAAACAATGGAGTATCGGTGTGATTATCAGTTTTCTTTCTGCAATTATGATTACTTTGCTTGTATATTTCTTTTTGAAGTATTTGAATATCAAGTATAGGTCTAATCATGATTCTTTGACAGGTCTTTTGAATCGTCAGTTTTTAGAGACTTATGAGGATGTTGTTTGCTCAACTGCTGATCGTGAAGCTAGCATGGTTGGAATGATGATTATTGATATTGATAAATTTAAAAGTGTCAATGATACTTATGGCCATCATGTTGGTGATTTAGTACTTATAGAAGTAGCGCGTATTATTGATAAATGCTCAAGGAGCAATGAATCTGTCTTTAGAATTGGTGGAGATGAATTTTTGATTGTAATCCCAAAAGCAAATGACCAAAAGGAGTTGGAAAAATTAAAAGCTCGATTGTTGGATACATACAATTCAGAGTTTAAAATTCCAGAACATGATCTTTTTGTTTCAATCAGTGTAGGAATTGTTTGTGACAGATGTATAGGGAATTCGTTTAGTGAACTAATCAAAGAAGCAGATGAAAAGATGTATGAAATGAAGGATGAAAATTAGTATTTGTGAATGGCTTATCAGTAAGTAGAGGGTTCAGAGCTATAAAACCTTTAAAATATAATAATAGATATAGAAAAAAGACAGAACTGCTCAGCCTAAAAGCATTCTGTCATTTTTTATATTTTTATTTAAATGAGGAAATAGTAGATTCGCTAACATAAGTATTTCCATTAAGTTTGAATCACCTTCATACGGGTATTCTAATAATATTGGTATGAAAGAAGGTATGTTATGGATGTCTATTCAATGATAGCTACTTCAATGATGGTTTCTGTTATTGTAGCAATTCTGACAATTCTATTGAGTTTAAGTTTAAAAACAAGAGAAGCAAATTACTTTGGTTTAGGTAATATGCTGTTTTCACTCGGTTTGGTTTTATTTGTTTTACAGCAGTATTTGCCAGATTTTATTGCTTATGTTGTTCCTAACTCAGTTCTTTTACTTGGGCTGATTCTTATTGTTAATTCAGTCGTCATGCTTCATACAGAAAAACTAATGATCTCTATCAAAACGACTATATTATTTATGGTTTTAATCGTCATACTTTATATAGTTTTTATCTATATGATTCCAAGTTTATACTCAAGAAAAATAATTTTTAGCATCTCATTGGCTGTTACATGTTTTTTTTGTATTGGTGTTGTTGTTTGGCGGGTGAACATTCGTGACTTTAATTATAGTTATAAAATTCTTTTAAGCATTTTTGCTTTGTTCGGTAGCATAAATGTGATTAGAATAGTGATTACAATTATTGATAAAGATATTATTAAGGGCATATTTTTTAATGACATATTCAATACTGTTTATATAATATTGGCATCATGTTTTTTAATCGGTTGGAGTTTACAGGTGCTTGTTGTTATGGTAAAAAAATCAGAAAATAAGTTGCGACAGCTTAATCGGTGCTTAGAGAAAAAAGTGGAAGAACGTACTGGATCTCTTGAACGTTCAATAAAAGACTTGAAAGAAACACAAGAAAAGTTAATTTCGTCAGAAAAATTCATTATGATTGGGAAACTAGTATCAGGCATTGCTCATGAACTGAATACACCGTTGGGGACTGCCATTACTTCCAACTCCTTTTTAGAGAGTCAAACTCAGGAGTTTATATTAAATTATGAGTCCAATAAACTTTCAAAACGACAATTTGAGCAATATACTGAGAATGTTGTAAAATCCAACAAGATACTATCGGTTAATCTTGAGAAAATTTCTCAAATAGTTCAGACGTTTAAAATGATTGACTCCAGTTACTCTTTTGGTGGTGAAGTTGATTTTTCACTCAAAGACAGAGTCAATCTGATTACTTACAATTTGGCTGAGGATTTAAATAAGTTCAATTGTATCGTTCAATTTGAATGTGATGATGATCTTATCGTCAGTGGTTATCCCATTGCTTTTGAATTGATTTTTTCAAATCTTATTCAGAACAGTTTAACACATGCTTTTCTTGATTATAAAAACAACCTTATTAAGATAAAAGTGTTAAACCAGAAACATCATATCAACATACTCTATGAGGATAATGGGGTAGGATTCTCGAATGAAAATCTGGAGCATGTTTTTGATCCTTTTTATACGACGAAGAAGAGCAAAGGCAATATTGGCTTAGGATTGTATATTGTTAGTAACCTTGTGGTGCAAGCTTTAAATGGTACCATCAGTTGTGAAACGTCAGAATCGGGTGGTTTGAAATTTAATATTACCATAAAGAAACCACCAAATAGTATGTAAATTATTTCAAAACTCAGACAGGAAAATTACTTGTTGAATCTGACAAAATTGATGAAGTATGTGATAATCACTTCTATACGGTCCTATAATATTTAGACAAATTGCAATTTAGAGGTTTAATCGTACTGGCTTTTAGTAGTTTTATTGCGATATGGTTTTATGATAATGTAAAATCATTTAATAGATTGTATTTTCTTATATCTATTAAATGATTTTTTTTGTAGGAATAATTAAAATGCTGAGTGTTTAACTCAAATCTAAAGGAATTGATCCACAGTGAAGGAATTGGCAAGTTGATTACCTAGGAGTTCACCAAGTCTTTTTGGTGGTATCGTTTTACCGTCTTTGATCCATTGTACTAGGATGTTGATGGTGATGCCACTTCTTATTGCAATGAAATAGGACCATGTTTCATCGGGATGGGATGCGCTTGTTTTATATGCCTCATACATGTCTTTGAATAGTAGATTCATGGAGTCGACTAAAATATCAACATGATTGGCCTTGATGAGCAAGTTAACGATATCTGTATGCACATCAAAATATTCAAGAAAAGGCACTAGGAATTCGGAACTTCGTTTGACTGGAGTCTTTTTATGATATGCAAAGAGGTGTTCTAATAAACCTTGAAAGATTTTGTCGCTTTGGTATCTTAGAATATCAATCTTACTATCAAAGTTTCTATAGAATGTAGCTCTTCCTACGCCCGCGGCATTGACTATTTCTGTGATTTTAATTTCCTCATAAACTTTATTGACCATTAACTTGGTAAGACCTTCATAAATGAGTGTGGCAGAGAACTTTGAACGTTGATCTTCTTTGATATGATACATTGTTGGCCCTCCTGTCTCTTATCTTTTGGTTCTGTTGACGATGGCTTTATTTTAATATATCATAAAAGTATATATGAGACAAATGTCTCGTATTAGGAGGTGCTTTTATGGAATATAAATTACTCAATGAACTTATATCAGATGACAAATCGACCTATGGAACCAAATCCGTCAATCTCGGTCTTATGCTTCATGAGAACATCAATGTACCAAAGGGGCTCGTTATTTCATCAGACTGGTCTGTAAAAGTAATGGAGAGATGTGAAGAGGGAGAGCTTACTTTCACGCCATCAGAGATTGAGAACCTTCGTCATATATATGACAAGTTTGATAATGAGGAGTTGGCTGTACGTTCATCTGCTTTGATGGAGGATCTTGGTGATACAAGTTTTGCAGGTTTATACGATACGGTATTACATGTTAAGAGTTTTGAACAGATGCTGGAAGCCATAAAAAAATGTTTGTTATCCAGTAATAGTGAACATGTTATGGCATATGTAAAAGAACAAAATCTCGAAGTCATTAAAGGTATTGCACTTATCATTCAATCGATGGTAGCATCGGAAATCTCGGGTGTCATGTTTACTGCTAATCCGATTACAGGTAATAGAAATGATATAGTGATCAATGGTGCAAAAGGTTATGGCGATGCGGTCGTGGATGGACGAGTACCTTTATCGTTTATTGATGATTTACACGTATCAGACTGTCTTACAGAAGATCAGTCCGAGGAACTTAAAACACTGGGTAAGAAATTGGAAATACTGTTTGGAGTCGCTCAGGATATTGAATGGACTTATTCAAAAGATATCCTTTATATTCTTCAATCAAGAGATATAACGACCTTGTACCCAATAGATGAGGCTTTACTGAACACGGATAAACTAAGTCTTTATATGTGTTACAACACTGTAATACAAGGTATGAGAGCGCCGTTTACACCTCTTGGTTATGAATTTTGGCGTTCCACTTTCTCAGGTTATACAAGTATTTATTATAGTGGCAAGAAAAAGATTCAGTATCCGGGATTTATTAAAATGATCAATGGACGGATCTATTATGATTTGACAGAAGTTATCGGTAGAAAAATAATTGGACGAAAGTTGCATGGCAGTCTTGATAGCAAAGATCCTGCAGGTGGACGCCTATTAAAAAGCATATATGGACAGTACGGTAAGACATTCAGGGCTCAAGGTGGTAAATTCAAGTTGTCCATGGGTATTGTTCGGTGGGGACTGTCTCTGAACAAGTATGGGAAAATCAGTGCAAAAAATCCTACAAAAGGTCTTGAAGAAGCAACAAGTTTGGGTGATGTATATATCAGTGAACTTAAAAACAGAATAGAGAAAACGACAACACGAGAAGATCGTTTGGCATTATTTGAAGTAGTAAATGAGGAGATGCTGACTTTGGCATTTAAGATTGTGATGTATGCTGCATATGGACTTAAGAAAATAGAAGTCCATGAGAAATGGTTGAACAAGCATTACGAAGAAGAGCTGTCAATCAATCCAGTGAGGTTAGCCTTACCAAATAATCCAACAACCATGATGGGAATAGCCCTTGCCAAGTTAGCTTGCGAGTATAACAAAGAACAAAAAATCCCATCTTATGACGATGAAGCTTTGCTGGGTTTTCTTAAAGCTTATGGTCATAGATCAGAACTCGATATCGATATGGGGTGGAGTCGTTGGCACGAAAAACCGGATTATATTATTGATCTTATCCAAAGTTATATGAAAGACAATAAATGCAATCAAATGGTAGAGCGTTTTAAAGAGCAACAAGAAGATGCTGAACTTTGTATAAAACATATTGAAGAGAGAGTCACAAAAGATTTTTCAGCAAAAAAAGCAAAGAAAATAACAAGTGATCTTCGTAATTATAGACTGTTGGCAGGAGTAAGAGAATTACCTAAATTTACAGCTGTAAGAGCCCTTGATTTGTTAAGGCAGATATTTCTTCAGATTGGGGATGAAATGGTAGAAGAGGGACGCCTTCAAAATAGAGAGGATATTGCTTATGTGTATGTTGATGAGATGGCTTTAAATGATACTACTGATCTTCTTGACGAAGTGACTATGAGAAAAGAAACATATAAACAACAAAACCGTTACAATAAGATTCCAAGATTTATCTTGAGCAATGGAGAAACCTACGAGCAACCAGAACCGGATAAGATTGGAGAAAACGATCTTGTTGGGATGCCTTTATCAAGTGGCCAAGTCACTGGGGTTGTACGTATACTCAGTTCACCAGTTGGGGTGACCCTAAACGAAGAAGATATTATTGTTACTCACAATACAGATCCGTCTTGGACACCTTTGTTCTTGAAAGTAAAAGGACTGATTATGGAAAGTGGAGGACCAATCTCTCATGGTGCAATAGTAGCAAGAGAATATGGACTACCTGCCATTGGGGGTGTTGCTGGGGCAACTGATATTCTGAAAGACGGAGATGTTGTGGTACTATATGGCGGAAAAGGGATTGTTTCTAGGAAAGATTTATCATTATAATAAACTCAAATAATAAAAATAGAGCAGAATGAATGCTCTTTTTTCTTGCATATTAATGATGTTACTTTTAATTCAAATCAACGGTATAAATCTTATGGTAACATTCGTAACCACATTGTGTTAGCGTTTTTTGTGATCCGATATTGTCATTTGTTGTAGAGCATATGGTCTGATAATTATTTTTCTTGCAGATTTCCTTAATGGTACAAACTATATAACTCGCCAAACCTCTTCGACGATAATCTCTAGATACGGTCATACCAATATTGACATAACCTTTACTACTGATGCTAGGTCGTATGCCACCAGTTCCGATAATATCATTGTTATATTTGAATAATATAAAACCATCATTAGAGATAAGTCTTTCAAGATAGGATTCGATCCAATCGCCAGTGATATCTACTTTTTCTCTAAAGAATCGCGCCGTACTCTCTAAATCAGTCAACTCAGCATGTGTCACATCAATATTGTGAAAAGGAGCTGATATGCTTATGTCCTTACTTTGTTTGTACAACAAAGTATTTATGGACATGCTCTTCTTGCATCTTAGACATTGTGAATAAAATATAGGATCATATGTTGAAACATAAGCCTTTTGTATATTTTTGTGAGTCAGAATGTAATCGAAAATTTCGTCAGCATTTTTTGCCTCTTCGACATGAAATACCAATAAAACACCTTCTTTGTCAAGTGCAAAGTATCCAATATCAATATCTGATTTAATGATATAAAAGTCACAAGCTGGGATAATTCCTTCCTCCCACATATCATCCATAGGTGCTGTAAGATTTTTATAGTAATTCACTTTCATCAATTCAATAGCATCATAATTTACTTGGTAGGTAGTATACAATATAGAGTCCTCTCTTATCGTGTTTTTAAGGTGATATCAGCGAAAGTTACACAAATCAATTTATAAAAAGCGTAGCATAACGTCATTTGACAGTCAACAGTTGCAAAACCATTTCATCTGATACGAAAGGCCGAAATAATCGTTGGAAAACTTAAAAGTTTACTTCATAAGTAGTGGAATTTGATTATAGTTTAACTTGATAAATATTAAATTGTCATCAAATTGTCACTTAAATAAAGTAAAATAATCTTACTGTGTTATACTTTACAATAGTTTATAACTTAATTAGAAAATGGAGAATTGACATGAAAAAACTAAAAAAAATATTTGTTTTAATGCTTGTAGCTACAACATTATTGGCAATTGGTTGTACATCTAAGGATGAATCCAATATAACTGATAATGATGTATCTCAAAATCTAGATACAGTAAACCCCATTGAGGATTTTGATTTAGACTATTCTACTGGTCTTGATGAAAATGGGTTTTTCACAAACTTGAAAGCTGTCGATTATGTTGAACTTGTAGAGTATGATAAAATCTCTGTCCCAAGTGAAGCACACATTATCCCAGACGATATTGTTCAGGCAAATATAGATAACATATTATCAAATTTTACTACAACATCTGAAGTGACAGACCGTGCTGTAGTGGACGGAGACACTGTGAACATTGACTATGTAGGTAGTGTTGACGGTGTTGAATTTGAAGGCGGCAGTACTGGTGGAAATGGTACGAATGTTACAATTGGTGTAACGAGTTATATTGATGATTTTCTTGAGCAGCTTATTGGACATAATCCAGGGGAAAGCTTTGATATAGAAGTTACATTTCCTGAAGATTATGGTACAGAAGATCTAAATGGTAAGAATGCTATCTTTGCTATTACCATCAACAATATTAGTGAAACTGTTGTTCCGGAATTAACAGATGAGTTTGTAGCTGAGAATTTATCAAGTACTTATGAGAGTAATACTGTAGAAGAATTAAGAACACTTGTTAAGAGCGATCTTAAAGATAATGCTGTGAAAGGTTATATTCAAGATTATCTTTTAACCAATACAGTTGTATCATCAATACCTGAAGAAGTACTTCAATATCAACAAACAATTATGGAGAACTATTACAAAATGTCTGCTGTTTCATATGGTATGACTTTAGAGGAATTCTTAGCATCTTATGTTGGCTATGATTCTGTAGAAGCTCTAATGGAAGCGTCAGCTGAGCAGCTTGACGTGTCATCTCAATTCGCTCTTGTTATTCAAGCGATTGCTGAAGATGCAAGTATTGCTGTAACAGACGAAGCATTATCTGCTTATTTTATTAAATATACCGGTTCTGAAGAGTATGAAGAATTTGAAGAAATTTATGGTCTTCCTTACTTGAAGAATTCAATCTTACAAGAAACTGTTCTTGATTATTTAGTAGAAAATGCTGAATTAGTGCAATAGATTTGTAGGTTTGGTTAAATGAAAACACTTCTTTTGAAGTGTTTTTTTGTACCTAAATGTAGTTAATGGATATGCTACAACAATAAATACTCTCAGTTCTAATACAAAAAACGCCCTTACAGTAGGCAGTTATTGTAACTGCCTAGTGTAAGGACAAGTATATCCAATCCAATTCCTGTGAAGAGCAATCTATAATAGGGCATCTACAGATTTAAAATTTTCTTAATCAAATCATATATTCCAAAAATACCTGCAATTAATAATATAACACATATCAGAAGTGGCAAGATTTGTATAGCTTCTATGGTTGTTCCGGACTCCGAAAAGCCGAATGATGTATTTAAATACCATATTCCAATACCGCCAATTATACCTAATATCATTAGGATAACAAAAGATTTTATTGAAAAGTCATCATTTGATAAGTGATCTTTTCTAAAGCCTTTATGTTGCATACAGTTATGCCTTGTATGTTTATCCCATTCACCAGCACCGTTAATAAATCCTTTTTTCTGCATACAAGAATGCATACTTGTCCTACTAAAATTACTGTTGCCAGTTTTTTTCATATCCGTTTTCCTTTCCATTCCATTTCGAGTTGAGTTGTTGATGTTTTAGTATAAAAAATTATCTCTTGGATTACCTTATTATTTCAGTCATCAATATGACTTGATGATGTTGGTCATTCCTATAATTAAGCTTATCATATAAATGAAATGTAAATACAATTATTACAGGAACAACTAAAATGACGCAATAATCAGACAAATTTATTGTTCTCAACTTTCTCTTTGTCTAAACCTGTTAAGTGTTGTTAACAATTAACTTGAATCTATAGCATGCTTCAATGAAATTAAAGATAGAAAATGCCTGAATTTTAGTTTGTCCATTGGACAAAGAGCTTATTTACAAACCGAAGTAGGTATAATCATTCTTTACCTATCTAAGTTTATTTTTTGATGATATATTGTACTTAATTATTTGATAAGGAGGTACGTTATGCCTTATTTTAAATCCTAACAATACATATAACTCAAACTACTTAGGAGGAAAAATGGAAAGATTACAGTTAAGAGAAAAATTAATCATTATAAAAAACAACAATTTTGAGCTTGTACAAGGTGAAACGATTGGTGACTATTTGGAACACATGATGTGTCATATCGGTGATCTTGATCCTGTACTTAGAGATCATCTTATTTTACCGACAATGGTTCAATGGATTGAGATCAAGAAGATGATGGACAAGAACACGATGAGTCATTTATTTGATACATTGTTGTCAGAGGATTATATATTCTATAATATAGGGCAAATAGATGATACTTCTGTTTACAAACGAAGTTTTTCAACTTTAACACTCAATCCAATTTTAGAAGCGCATGAAGCAGAACCTTTTTTGACAGAAGGCCAATTAGATCATTTTAGAAATCGTATGATTGAGTATATTGAAAAGGAGCATGATTTTAGAGGCTATGACGAAAATCATGGTTGGGCTCATGCATTTGCTCATTGGAGTGATACCAATTATTACTTTACTTTTGAAATGAAAGAACCAAGAGAGATGTCTTTGAAGGTTCTTGATATAATTCAAACAAAACTCATGAGTATTGATACACCTCTTGCTAGAGAGGAAGATGAACGTTTAGCTACAAACATTGTCTATAGTTATATAGGTGAAAAAATGATTACACTTTCTGATTTCAAAATGTGGTTAGAGAAGTTTAATGATGTTTTTGAAATCGAAGACAAGATACTTAAGTACACCGTTAGGATTAATGTGAAGCATTTCCTAAGAAGCCTGTATTTCAGAATGAGACACTTGAATATCACAGATGGCTATATGAATCCACTTATTGAGCTAGAAAAGAAATTTAACATATATTTATATTAGTATACTATAAAGCCAGTAGAATTAGATTTCTACTGGCTTATAATTTTATTAATTACTATTTTTCATCAATTATTTTTTTGACATGGCTTCAAATGCTACAAAATCCTCACCTAGTTTTTCATTCATGACATCAATAAATTCATCTTTAGCGTTCATTTCTGAATTTTCAATACTTTTTCATTTTATCCGTGAGTTCAATATACTGAACTCATTTATCCTCAAGAGAAGCTCTTTTTCGGACCAACTCCATTTTGATGAGTTTCTTAACTGCAGTGGTTAGTGTAGATTTTATAAGCTCAAGTGATTGAGTCAAGCTCGTAATAGTAGCTTTTTCAGTTTCTCTTATATGGTGAATTAGATTAAACTGCGTATCAGTAATTTCTGAAAGAGAAAATGCTATTCAAAAGTGTGGATTCTGGTAAGGAATCAGATTTTTCAGTTAGCCAGTTCAAGTGTTGTTTATCTTATTATTTAAGTTATTATAAATTATATGCAACTCAATATCTATATTATAGCTACGAACAAAAGTGATTTTTAGGCAAGACATTGACACAGAATTCAAATAGGTGTAGTATAGCTGTGATGTATTAGTAAAAGGTTATAGGATTAAATAGCTCTTTTCATATACTGTATAAAGTACTTAGATCAGTTCAAAAACTAAAAGTTTTGGTCAAGTAGGTTATGTTATTTAGACTTTAATTCGAATGAGTGGTGAGGTAATGCTTTTGAACATGTAAAGTTTATCCCAAGTTTTAGAATGTTTAGTTAGACAATAAATGTCGGTTCGAATAATTCCTATACAATAAAAAGAAGAAAAGAAAATGGTGAAATCTATGAGTAGCAACACAAAAAAAGAAGAAGTTGTAAAGTATATATTGGATTATATAAAGTCTAATAATCTGTTGGCAGGAGACAAGCTGCCAACACAAGCAGAGATTGTGAATACTTTGAATATAAGTAGAACCACAATAAGGGAAACTGTGAAGGAACTAGAAGGCAAAAATATTATTAGAGTCGTAAATGGCAGAGGTATGTTTGTTCAGGATCCGAAGAAGAATCATCTTCTTTCTGGTATGGAGCTTAAAAAAAAGAAAGAAAGTATGATTGATGTACTGGAATCCCGTTGGGCCATTGAAACTGAAATAATTAGAAATATCATTCATCATGCCGCTGACGATGAACTGGAACCTATTAAAGAGATTGTCACCACTTTAATGACTCGTTACAACAATAAGGAACAGCAAAATGAAATAGATAAACAGTTTCATTATGCTTTGTATGCATGTTGTCGGAATAAAGTGTTAAGAGAATTGATTATTTCACTCGGTTACTTAACTGATGAATTATGGGATTTTCCACTCGGTATAGAAGATCCATTTATTGAAACGGTTCCGTTACATGAAAAAATGTTTGAAGCCATTGTAACTCGTGATCACTTTAGAGCAAAACACTACAATGATATGATATTCATGATGATGATAGATGAAATTAAAGCTTTCCACGAGGAGGATGAATAATTAATGAGACTGGATATTTTAAGACTCAAGAGACTGCTAGAGGATCTGCAAAAGATGATTTATAGGTTTGAACTGCCTATAGGTAATTTTAAGATACTAGATGATAAACGTCAGGATGGCTATGAATTGGATACCTCATCATGGCATGATTTTACAGTAGGTGAAAACTGGAAGGCAGAAGATGCCTATAGATGGTTTAAAACGACTATTGTATTACCAGAAGAATATACAGATGAAACCGTAGTATTCAGGATAACAACAGGCCGAGAAGGGCAGTGGGATGCATGTAATCCTCAGTTTTTGTTTTATGTAAACGAGAGACTTGTACAAGGCTGTGATGTAAATCATAGAGAAGTTATCTTAACAGATTCAGCAAAACGTAATGAATCTTTTGATATTGCTTTTCTTGCATACGGTGGCACCGAAGGTAAAGATCTATTGATACAGTGTCATTTAATGGTACTGGACTCTGAGACTGAAGCCTTGTATTATGATCTTAAGATGCCTATTGAAACCGCGGAACTAATCTATGAAAAAGATGCTTATAATCGTATTAAGCTTATAAATGGTTTAAATCCTGTGGCGGATAGATTAGATCTAAGAAGAACATATACTTTAGACTATTATGATATGATTGCAGACTGTAGAAATATGTTGAAAAAAACATTCTATTCTGATATCAGTGATCAACCGGTTGTTTATGCAATCGGAAATACTCATATTGATATTGCTTGGCTGTGGACAGTAGAGCAGACCAGAGAAAAAGTACTTCGAAGTTATGCAACTGTGATAGAATTAATGGATCGATATCCGGATTACAAGTTTATTGGTAGTCAGGCAATTCTCTATCAATTTGTTAAAGAGCAAAAACCTGATCTGTATGAACGTGTAAAAGAAAAAGTACGTTCTGGACAATGGGAAGTTGATGGCGGGATGTGGTTAGAGGCTGACTGCAATATTCCATCGGGGGAATCTCTTGTTAGACAATTACTTAAAGGTGAAAGATTCTTTGAAGAAGAATTTGGTGTTAGAAGTAAAACGTTGTGGTTACCAGATGTATTTGGTTACAGTGCGGCATTGCCTCAAATTCTAAAGCAATTTGATATTCCTTATTTTGTAACAACTAAATTGGCTTGGAATCAGTATAATCAATTACCTAATGATGTGTTTAAATGGAGAGGTTTGGATGGCTCTGAAGTGTTTACCTTTATGCCAACTACAACGGATTACAATAAGAATTTGGGTAAGAATATCAGTTTTACAGATACGAGAAACACAACCACCTATACAGGAATCTTAGGTCCTAATATGACACTTGGGACTTATCAACGTTTCCAAAATAAAGATATCATTGAAGACACTTTAATGCTTTATGGGTTTGGAGATGGTGGTGGTGGTCCAACACGAGAGATGCTTGAAAACGAGAAGCGATTGAAGTATGGTTTACCAGGTATTCCAAGAATTGAAACTTCTTTTAATAGCACATATTTAGATATGGCTTATAACAAATTAAAAGATGGACCTAGTACTCCGACGTGGGATGGGGAACTCTATTTTGAATACCATAGAGGTACACTGACATCAAATGGTTCTGTGAAGAGATGGAATCGTAAACTGGAAATAATGGTAAGGAAACTAGAAATTTTAACCGTGATTGATTACATTGAAAAAGGTATTCAAGTTCCCAAAGAAGCACTTGAGCAGATATGGGATATCATTTTATTAAATCAGTTTCATGATATTATTCCAGGGACAAGTATAGCTGAAGTTTATGAAACGACAGAGAAAGAATATCAGTTGGCTTATGATATTGGTCAGTCGTTATTAAATACGGAACATGAAAAATCAAGTGTGACTGTATTTAATGATTTATCTTTTAATAGTACTGATGTTGTTAAAATGATTGTAAAAACAGATGATATTGTAGCTTTGGACTCAAATCAACCCGTTCAATACATCGCTGAAGATGAAGTTGTTTTTATAGCGGATGATGTACCAGCATTTGGATTTAAGTCATTTGAATTTATTAAAGGGGAAAAGAAACTTAATTCAAAAGAGTTGATAACTCATTTTGATTTTGAAAACGAGTACTATAGTGTATGTTTTAACAGTAAAGGCGAAGTAACTTCTTTAACAGAAAAATTGACTGATTATGAGTACATAAATGGTGTTGGTAATCAGATTATTGCATTTGAGGACCGACCTGCAAATTGGGATAACTGGGATTTAGATGTATTCTATCAAAGAAAACCTTATATGTTTGAAACTTCTGAAATGTACTTAACAGAATCAGGACCGGTTAGGTGGACGATTGAAACTATTCATACAATGGGAAACTCTGTAATTAAACAAAAAATTCATCTCTATAAGGCGTTGCCTAGAATTGAATTTGTACATGATGTGGAGTGGCAAGAGAACAACTTGTTGCTCAGAACTCAATTTCCTACGACTATTTATCAAAATAAGGCAACCTATGATATTCAGTTTGGATCAGTTGAAAGAGAAACAACAAACAACAACTCATGGGATCTTGCAAAGTTTGAAACCTGTGGGCACAAGTGGATGGATTTAGGCAATAACGGTGTTGGTTTATCTTTAATGAGTGAGTCTAAATACGGTTATTCTGCTAAGCAGAGCGTTATGGGTTTGTCTTTAATTAAGTCAGGAACTTATCCTAATAAAACAGCTGATATCGGTAAACATCACTATTCTTATGCCATCTACCCACACATTAAAAGGTGGTCTGAAGCTCAAACTATTGAACAGGCAGAACGATTTAATAGTGAATTAACGGTTATAAACTCACCTAATGAATCTGCAGAACCGCTTATAAATATAGTTGAGGGAGATGTGTTTGTAGATGTCATCAAACTATCGGAAGATGGCAATCGAGTTATCGTAAGACTTCATGAACACAAAAATGCTTATACTCATATTCAATTAAAGGTATCTTCAAAACTAAAGGCTTCAAAAATCGTTAACTTAAGAGAAGAAATACAGGAGTCCATTGAGATGAACAATCAGTTGCTTAAACTGACTTTTGGGCCATTTGAAATAAAAACTCTTTCATTTGATATTTAAGTTTTAAATGATAAATACCAACACCAATAAAGGTGTTGGTATTATTTTTATTGTGATTGACCTTCGGTATCGTTTACGAGAAAAACCTAAATATGATTATTTTTTTTCCCATTTCTGTTGAATACAAAAAAATCGATAGGTTCTCTCGTATTGGGTTGTTCATCTACATGATTAGATGCTGCTAATTCTTCTTCATTGGCATAATATCCTACTGCTACTAATGTTATAAACTCAAATTCATCTGAAATACCTAAACCTTCTCGGATGGCTACACGTTCAAATCCAGCCATCGCATGGGTCACCAATCCCAAATGTACTGCCTCTAAACTAAGATGTCCCCATGATGTACCTGTATCAAACGCTGCCCAAGTATTATCTTTTCCATTTCTTTGAAATGTCTTGTGATACAAAATACCAATATAAGCTGGTACTTTATCGTTCCATTCTTGATTGCCTTTCATTAAATGCGATTTGGCATAGGCAACTTCCTCTGGTGTTGAAAATATCACATACCGATAGGGTTGTTCATTAAAGCAACTTGGAGCAAATCTTGCAGCATCAATTAATTGCCATAAATATTCTTCGGGGACGGATTGACTGGAAAAGCCACGTGGCGACCATCTTTTCACTATTTCTGGTAGAAGTTCATAATTATAATCTCTCATCTTTTCTCCTTCGTTCTTTCCTATTATGAATGTACCCTTAGAAGAGGACTTTACACACGAATGCTCTAAAATTACAGAGTGTCATTGTTTGAGTAAATTCATAAGTCATATAATGATATAAAAATACATTTTAATTTTGTATTGAAGATAGTTACAAAAATGAGAGGATAAAATTAAAAGAGCAAACGTCTACTGAATGTAGAAATTTGCTCTTTGTATATTTATTTATATGATACTTTTAGATAAAACAGAGGCTCTAGAAACAGCATTATCTACTACTGAACAAATGATTTTTCCGTAACTTAATTGTTTGTCCATTTCGAAACAGATAGGGAAGTAGCTTGTTCCTTTTGTCATACCCGGGACTAGATTTACTTCAAGAAAATTACAGACGCCGTCTTCGTCCATTTTAATATCAACTCTACCAAAGTCCCTTACACCAAGGGCTTTGAAACATTTGATCGCCATTTTTTCCAATTGTTTTCTCTCATTCTTGTTGGTGATTGCAGCGAAGCCCTCATTGTCTTCGATTTTCACCTTTTGTCCGAGAATACGTATGTTATTATCATTTAATGGTGGAATGATTTCTATAGGTGCTGAAGTATATTTATTTGTAGCAGCATTATGAAGAACAGCTACTGTAAATTCTCTTCCTGATAAGTATTTTTCGGATATTGCTATATTACCATATTTAGCAAACAAGCTATTGGCTTTGTTTATAAAGTCATCAGAATTATAAACAACAGAATCATCATCTATACCATTTCCATTGGCAGCATTTAGTGGTTTGATGAATTGGGGATATGGTATGCTTTCATTGATTTTTGAATGTAAACTCTCTGGAGTAACAGTTGTAAAAACAGCAGTTTGAATCCCCTTTTTTAATATAAGATTTTTAGCAAGAATCTTATCTGAATCGTATTCCAGAACTTCTCTTGTTGACCCAGTGTAGATGATACCTGCATCTTCGAAATATTGTGACAACCAGATTTTTTGATCATCAACTCCATGAATGTATTTAACAGCTAGAACAACAATGTCTGGCGATAACAAAGCAACGACCTCTAAATCTTGTTCAGATGCACAACTTTTAATAGTAACACTATTATAGTTGCTTTCTAATGCTTCTTTCATGGACAGACATGATTTCATTAAACCAAAACCGGTTTCCTTCATTTGTTCATTTTCTGTGGTGACGATGATAATTTTCATTTTATCCTTCTTTCGTTGTTACTAATAGGGGTGTAACAGATTAACCCACTTAATTTTGGGTGCACAAAAATTGAGTTATGATTGATTTAAAATCAAAATTCATACTCAAAATACCTTTTGAATCTAATGTGTAAAGCACATTCATTCATCACCATGCAATAGTTAACGATACTAAGCTGATGTTTCGCAACGAGTGTTGTTACTTGAAAGGAGTTATTTATTTGTGTAAGTTGGGTAATTAATAAACATCGAAAGGAGTAGTTTATTTCTAGAAGTTGGATCATTAATAAAAGTATTTCATTCGCTAAGAAAAGATTGTGTATCTTGTTAAGTATATGCTATTAAGAGACAATAAGCAAATAATCAGTATGATTGAGTCAAGGCACTTACGTAGAAAATGTAATTTTGACGAGTGAAACTGTTTCAAAATCTGAAGCCATAGAGAATAATTATAAAAAATTGGATGGTAATCTTATCAGTTTTGTACCTGGAATATCCGAATCGGAGGATTTTCACTTCGAGGATATATCAATAAACTAAAGAAAAGAATTATCAGACTATGCAAATAAAATTAACCATATAATCATAGAAGATGACCTTGAATTTAGGATGGCTGGTGTTGCTGTAAATGCTTTGAAACAAGTTGATTCGAAACGTATCATATATTTAGGAACGTTAAGCAGAACACTTGAGGCGCAATACCGGGTTACGCATTTATTTGAAATTTGTGAATTATGAAGAGGATGCGGATATGATCATCATTGAATTTTCCCATCTCAACAAGCGAGTCATTGAATAAGGTGTAATCATATTGAGTAGATATCTTGTAGATAAAACATCTAGATAAGTAGTTTTACTCATTTTGGGTTGGAGAAGAATAAACTTATGATAAATGAGCTGATTGAATCAGCTCATTTATTATACTAAGGTTTATATTCTACCGAAGAAAACCATATAATTGTGTTGATAAGTCTCAGCACATTTGGGACAGGTTGTGTAAAAAACTAACAATTCCTTCATTGTTGCACCGTTTGATTCAACATACGATTCAAAATTCCTGATAAGTTTTGGAAACTCTTTAAAAGAAGCATCAAAGACTTTGGTCATATAAGTGCCACTAAGACGAGTCATCTCCATACCGGGAATATCTTTAACCACTTTAAAATAATGATAGGTTTTCCAGTTTGAAATGTCCTTTGACAGAATCAAATAGCAATTCGGATCGAAACCATCTACTGCATCGATTAACTTCTGTGATTGTGTCATAACTTTACCAATATTCAAAGGCATGTGTAAAAAACTTCTTGTTTGCGTTTGAGCAAAGAGCATATCCCTAAATCGGAAAATTTTCTCGTCCCATGGTTCCGGATGAAATTTAGGACAACATCCAGTAGGATTATCCGAAAAATCAATTATAGGTAATTCGTTTACAATCACGTCATCATCTCCATTATTTTTATATTTATTTATGTTATCCATATCTTGATGCAGCTGTTTGTTAAGGTATTTACTTTCCTATTAGTTTGCAAAGAAACAAATATTTTGATTTGTCGAAGTTTGACTTCAGTTATGATAGAAAGTCTATATTAGTAATTCGAATTTCGAAAGGACTCTGAATTTCATAGTGGATAATTTTGAAACATAACTTTTTTCAATCAACATATCAATATGGGTCATATTATTATCAATTTTAGGTTCGTTAGCTTGCTCTCTTGATTTGCTATAAGCTTCGTTCATTTTTCTTAGAGCCATTTCCTTCAAAACAGCAGATTCGATTGCCGCAGCAGTAGCGGCTGTGTTTAAATCTGTTCCAGAAGGATTTCCAACTGCAGTCGCGGCATTTTTTATTCTTTTTAAGCCACTCAATAAACTGTCAAGACTACCTCCTGACGGCATTTTCATATTTACTTGTCCACCTGCGATATATCTTTTACCATCTGGTCCAGTGGTATATATATATGATGGACCACTTGCTAAATTCCCGCCTACCATCAAATGCATTTTTTCATGACTAATAATAGCTTTTTCTTGCATCGCAAGCTGAGCTATTTTATTTTTAATGGCAACATCTTCTAAGTTTTCAGTTTTTACTAGAGCCATATCTTTAGTGACATACTTTTGTGAAACATCTTTCCGTTTTTTGTTAAATAAATATAGATATGGATTTGGTGCTGTACTTTTCATATTTACTATATTATTCATATAAACACCCTTCAATTGGAATACGGCAATTATACCCATTTCATTAAAATATTAAACTTCAAAGAAAAAAATATTGTTTTTTTTTTTGAGCGAACTTTGTAGTTTAAAAGTTTTATTTATCTATAATTATTTTACCTAATACAAAAGTACTTTTCAGACTTATCATTAATGACTTTGTCATATAAGTGCCGCAAAGGCGAGTTAGTTTCACACCGAGAGTTTCTTCTGTTATTTTATGGTGAAAGGTCTTCCAACTGGATTTATGTTAAGACAAAACGAATTATTTTTGTAGATTTATACCAATAAATGGATTCTTCAACTCATATCATGGAAAACTGGGATTTTATTATATCAGTTCAGGCATCTTGTATTTGGGTATGAAGAGATTATATTTCTATCTATTGGTGCAGTTAGTCGCGACTTTGATTTGAGAGATTCAATACTGCTATTGATGCTTCGTTTTTTATCCTTTAATACCAAAAATAGGGACAAAGGTCCTAAAGTATTATGAATGACAATACTTTATACTGAAAGTATTGTTGGATATACTTACTGATTTAGCGATACATGTTATTCTATCTTAATCATATTTTAAATATAATAAGTTTTTAAAAGGAGCACATACTATGGGAAAACAAGTTGCAATAATCGCAGGAGCTGGTGTAGCAGGATTAACAGCTGCAATGGAACTATTAGAAACAACAGATGTATTGCCAGTTATTTATGAAATGTCTGATGTCGTAGGTGGCATATCCAAAACCATCAATTATAAGGAGAACAGAATGGATATTGGGGGACATCGCTTCTTCTCAAAATCTGATAGAATTATGGGTTGGTGGAATAATATCATGCCTATTGAAGATGACAGCAATACTAAATCAGATAATGTCATGATAATAAGAAATCGAGTATCTCGTATTTTTTATATGATGAAGTTTTTTGATTATCCTATTCAATTAAATGTTAAAACCTTTAAGAATTTAGGATTAAGAAAAGTAGTAAGAATGGGTTTCAGTTATTTGAAAAGCATGATATTTCCAATTAGAACCGAAAAGTCACTGGAAGATTTTTTTATAAATAGATTTGGAAAAGAGTTGTATTTAACTTTTTTTAAGGATTATACTGAGAAAGTTTGGGGTGTTCCCTGCTCTGAAATCAAACCTGAATGGGGTGCTCAACGCATAAAGGGTATTTCTATTAAAGAAGTTATCAAACATGCAATCAGATCAAAACTAATCATACACAATAAGAAATGTGATATTGCCCAAAAAGATGTAGAAACAAGTTTAATTAGTCGATTTTTTTATCCGAAATATGGTGTTGGACAAATGTGGGATGAAGTTGGTAGAAAAGTTGTTGAAAAGGGTGGTGTGATTCATTTCAACAAAAGTATAATTGAAGTTCATTATACTGATAATAAAGTGAAAAAAGTTATTGTACAGGATCAACTTACAAAAGAGATAGAAGCTTTGGAGTGTGATTATTTTATTTCTACAATGCCAGTACGTGAACTTGTAATCGGGATGAAACCTAAAGTACCTGATACTGTTCATCAGATAGCAAAAAATTTAAAATACAGGGATTTTATCTCCGTTGGACTCTTGCTTAAACGGTTCAACTTAGGTAATAACTCTGGCGATAGTGACTATAAAGTACCGGATAATTGGATTTACGTACAAGAAAACAGTGTGAAAATGGGTCGCATCCAGATCTTTAATAACTGGAGTCCGTATATGGTAAAGAATCGAGATAACATTTGGATTGGTCTTGAATATTTTTGCAATGAAGGGGATCATTTTTGGAATATGGAAAAGGATGATTTAATAGAATTCTCTATTGAAGAGTTAATTTCAATCGATGCCATCGAACGAAAGGATGTTATAGATAGCACGGTAGTGTATATGCCCAAAGCATACCCTTCTTATATCGGCTCTTATGATGACTTTGAGAGTGTACGTGAATATCTTGATGGGATAACAAACTTATTCATGATAGGAAGAAATGGTATGCACCGGTACAATAATATGGATCATTCCATGTTGACGGCTTTGGAGGCGGTCGCCAATATTCGCGGAAAAATTATTACCAAAGATAATATATGGGCAGTCAATGGAGAAAAAGAATACCACGAGGAAAAGAAGGATGTGAATTGATATGACCTTAAGGCATAATACAAAACTGATTATGGTTTTAATTGCTGTGATTTCTTTTCTTATAATCCAATTAGCCTTTTATAATATGACATCACTGTCAAAAGGTGTCGAAATAATCGGAACCGATCCCTTTATGCGTTTGGTTCGAGTAGAAGAACTGAACGAAACCTTTGACTGGTTTGATTCAGTTGTAGAAAGGAGTAATGCTCCTTATGGAGATGAATTACACTGGACACGAGCTTTAGATATTATTTTGTTAGGACTGGCAAAAGGATTGAGCTTGATTTTTCCGTTTCCCAAAGCACTTCAATATGCTGGTATCATACTGAGCCCTTTGTTGGGAGTTGTTTTGGTATGCATACTCATATGGATGTTCAAGCCTGTGTTAAAGGAAGAGAACACCTCACTCATATTTCTTGTATTTTTATCACAGCCAATTTTCACAGAAATTTATGGTTTTGGACGACCAGATCATCATAGTCTATTATTATTAACATTTGCTGTTTTGATAGGATGTATGCTTAGAGTAGTTCGACCTGAAGTTAAAACAAACACACTACTGCTGACCAGTTTCACCATGGCTTATGCTATGGTGATAAGTGTTGAGTCGGTCATGTTAGTGATTTTTGTTTTTCTAGTCATGTCAGTTCACTGGATTTTATATGGTATGACTTATCTTGATAGAAGCATCAAATTATCGGGATGGCTTACGGTTTTTACAGGTGTTTTGCTTCTAATTGAAAAACCCTTGAGTGACTTGTCAATCTTTGAGTATGACAAGATATCTATAGTCTATCTTGCTTTTTTTCTGATTATAACTTCTATTTTCTATATCACTAAAAGAATTTTTACTAGATTTTATTTAATAAATAACAATGGAGATCAAGAGCGTAAAATCAGATTTGTTAGATGTTTATACCTATTGGTTATTGGGACAATTGGTGCAACTCTGATGGTTGTATTGTTCCCAGATTTTATCAAAGGTCCATTTGCAGGAGTGAATCCTGCAATCAAACCCATATGGCTTGATTATGTCAAAGAAGTACAACCGTTGTTTGACTTGAGTCTAATTGGAGTAGGAAAACTACTGATTTACCTTGGTATGCCAATACTGAGTGGTTTGTATCTGTTGTTTAATATACTAAATAGGAAACATGTAAATAACCATGGCGATGTTTTCCTGTTCATTGGTATGTTTGTCTATGGTATGTTGTCACTGTATCAAGTCAGGTGGATTGGCTATCTTCAAATGATTTCACTGATCCCGGTGGTACTTCTATTTGATTGTATTATTTTAAAAGTGATCAATGGAAAATCTATTGAAGTAGTTCCGATCTTACGAAGTATTACGATTGTAGTATTGTTGTTTGGTTTTAGCTTTACAGGGATTGCGATGATTGTGGTTTCAGATGAGGAAACTCAGGCAACGATGTCTACTGATGCTTTAGAAGAACTCTGTGATTGGATGGTAGATAATGAATTTTTATTAGGACAGCAGAAAACAATCCTGACTTTTTTAGATTTTGGTCCTGAAATATTGTATAGAACAACCCACCGAGTCATCTCCTCGCCATACCACCGAAATGATGAAGGTATTTTATTTAGCTATAATATTATGACATCAAATGACGTAACTGATATTCAGATGAGTTTAAAAACAAGAAGTGTCGATTTGATTCTTCTTTTACCTAACTCAACTGAAAGAGCGTTCTATGATTATGATGAAAACAGTGAAAGTTTTTATGATATGCTTTTAAACCATCAATTGCCTTTTTGGATAAAAGAAATTGAACTTCCTAAAGAACATAGTGAATTTAGACTCTTTTTAGTAGACCAAGAAAACATCTAGTAACTTACAATTAATAATATTTGAGGTGATTTATGAAAAAACGACTTGCTTTCAAAGACTCAATTTTATCTAAGGAATGGTTTCCTGAATTGATTAGGTATGTCTTTGCAGGGGGAATTGCATTTGTACTTGATTTCCTGGTTCTGATGGTATTGTATAAAGTATTTGATGTATATTATCTAACTGCAACAGCACTTGGATTAATTGTTGGATTGTTTACCACTTATCTTTTATCTATAAAGTGGGTGTTCAACAACAGAGCGGTATCAAACAGAACGAGTGAATTGAGTTTATTTTTACTTATCGGTTCTATAGGATTTTTAATCAACGAATATGTAATCTGGGTTTCTGTGGAAGCATTATTTTTAAGCGTCCCCGTATCAAAAGTAGTTGCAACCGCCATCGTGTTTTTTTGGAATTTTACAGCTCGAAAGGTTATTTTGTTCAAGAAACACAATGCGGATAATGAGTAGATTTATAATAAAAATTAATTTTATATGACAATATGAATGACAAAGAGAGGGACATATGGATATTACAATACTGGCACCGGCATATAATGAAGAAGCCATCATAGACCGATTTATCAATCAAGTTGCATCAGTACTTGAGAAAAATTACAATACTTGGGAAGTACTGATTGTAAATGATGGAAGTACTGATGCAACTGAAGCGAGAGTTAAGGCTTTTATGGATGTTTATCCAGAACATATTACGTGTATAACACATCCCGTCAATCAAGGATTAGGAGCTGGACTGGAAACTGGATTCAAATATGCTAAAGGAAATGTAATTGTAACTATGGATGCGGATTGTACTCAGGATGCAAATTTAATTCCACAATTGACTAATGAAATTTCAAACGATACAGGAGTCGTTATTGCTTCAAGGTATGTTAAAGGTGGCGGAATGAAAAACGTACCTCCTCATCGATTGTTATATAGTAAATTGGGAAATCTGTTTTTTAGAATACTCTTCGGTTTACCTTCTAGAGACATCTCTTCAGGATTCAGGGCATACAGGAAGGACCTTGTTAAACGCCTGAGTTGCCTTAGTCCAGGTTTTGAAGTACAAGTCGATATTTTGAGACGGGTAAAACAGTTGACAAAAATTAAAGAATATCCATTTGTATTAGTGGATCGAACGGTTGGAGTTAGTAAAATGAGATATGGAAAACTCCTGAAAGCATACTTCAAATTGTTTACAAAAAAAAACGAGCATAATTAAGGAGGGTCCTCATTTAACATGATGGCAGAATTTTTAGGAAAAAGAGTAAAAGGTTACTCGATAATATTTTTAACTGCATATGTTGTTTACTTCATCTACGGTTTATTTATGATTAAGGATAGCATGATGGGGATTGATTTTTCTGCTTTTTATTCAGCTGGAAAAATGACTTTGGAAGGTAATTCTTATCTTGTATATGATATATTGGAACATCATAATGTCCTTGAAGGTGTATTAGGCATGGAAATTCCATTTTTGCTTGCTTGGTTTTATCCACCTATTTTCCTTTTACTAGTGACACCTTTGGTTTTATTGCCATTTAAATTGGCAATGGTTTTTTGGCTTACAAGCACTTTTATTATATACATGATAGCTGTAAAAAAAATTTCCCTTAGTCCAAAAGGAATGTATGCTGCGATGTGTTTTCCTGGTGTGTTAATGAATCTTAACTGGGGGCAAAACGGATTTCTTACAGTGGGATTGTTTGGCCTGGGAATCTATAATCTAGAAAAAAGACCCTTGGTATCAGGGATGATGTTTGCATTACTTTGCTTTAAACCACATTTTGCGATAGTTGCCTTTATCGTTTTACTATTCAGTAAACTATGGAAAGTTTTTTTTAGTGCGGTATTCTTTTTACTTGTTCTAGTGATACTCAGCTCAGGAATTTTTGGTCTGGATACTTGGATAGTTTATATAAAAGCACAACTAAATACTCCAAGTATCATTTTGGAATCCATATGGAAAAGCACAGCTGCAATTCAACCTTCGGTGTATTCGTCGTTAAAAGTGATTGGAATGCCTGGAAAGTTAGCATTAATCTTTCAGCTCATGATGACTACATGTATGTTTTTAATAACTTTGTGGACGTGGAGAAATATCAATTCCTTATCTATGAGAGGAACGATACTCGTACTTGGGACATTGCTATGCACGCCATATTACGCTCAGTATGATCTTATTCTATTGATTCTTCCATTTATTTGGTATTTGAATGACTGTAAGTTACATGGTTGGTTGAAATGGGATTTTGTGATAATCGTAATGTTATGGCTAACACCTCTTATAAATTTACCGATTGTTCATTTAACCCATATTCAAATTGCACCGTTTACTCTGATAATCGCAACAATTTTAACTTGTAGACGACTGTATGTTTTCCATTATAAGAATTTTTCCGGCGACTCAGAGAATGAAAATGATTTAGTGATTAACTCTCCTTAAAATAAACTGTAGATTGATATCACAGTGTATTATCAGGAGAGTCTTTATTATCTTTAAACTGCTGAATATGCAAATGATATTAAAAGGTGCTTATAAGAATGATAACTCAATTTTATAAGACGTACAGCATTTCTTGTCACAATATTATATTGTAGATACTTGATTACCAATAAATAGGAACTTGTAAGTCTGTATTCTTTCATGATATTATCACAGCGTACAACAGATAAAATAAGGGGGTATTATGGAGTCATCAATTATTGTGTATGTATTGTCAATGGCAGGCTATTTTTTGCTGCTGATAGGACTTATTGAATTAATGCGTAGGAAGTATATTTTTTCTCATTACTTATGGTTGGCATCACTTTTGACCATTCCGTTTTGGATTGGAAGTGTGTCGGGGTGGTTCAGATGGGTTAAGATGTTAAGTGTTCTGATTCCGGTTATAATTTTAGGTTTTACGAGAATTGCCAATTACGAGAAAAGAGAATCCTATTGGCAGGTATTTAGAGGCAGTTGGGTTCTTTACTTTTTCTATGGGGTAATCAGTCTGAATATTCTAGAAGCAACTCTTAAAGATTTGGCTCTGGGCCATTATTTAAATGTTCTACCTGGGATTATTTTAATTCTAACAATACCTTGGCCCACTAAGTATTGGGAAGTATCAAAAGAAAAGTATGGTGATATACTTGCTTATACCACAGTTGGATGGAGTTTGCTTTATACCACTTGGAATGCCTGTTTTGTTTATGGTGAAAGCCCAGCATACTTTTTCTCTTCATGTTGTATCCTGTTAGCAGCAGTGGTTTATCCAATCATTAAAGGAAAACCAGAATTATACATGACAGCAAGAATATATTCGTTAATTGCCCATTTGATTATTAGAGCAATCAGACCAGAACTTTTCCTGAACGTTATGGATGCTTCAGCTATCTATAACGAGAAGGTTTTATGGGGCTGGGGTGCGCTAAACTTGGTTTTGGGCGTCGCTTATCTAACTTGGTATGCTTGGCAGATAAAGGCTGGGACATACAAGACAGAAATTTTACCACTACATGAAAGTATATAAATAAGCAAGTTGCCTCATGCAACTTGCTTATTTTTATGAATTAATCTTTATTATTTTTATGGTACTGAAATAGTGTTTAATAAAATCAACGACACACAATAAATCTTTTGATTTTTTTCTGTTTTTTGAGGTGCAACAATATAGATTTCCCGGTTCGGGTGTCATCAATCGAATGATTTTTATATTTGGGTTGGTTATTTTTTCTGACATGATTGGTGTAACAGTTGCCATAATCACATTCTCTGTTGTTGAGTTAATGATATCCAAACTGTAACTTGATGAGAACATGATATTTGGATGACTGTCAGTTAACTGGCAATAATGATCAAAAAGTTCTCTGAGTGCGTTATCTTCAGAACCTGTGATGATGGTTTGTCCATCGAGTTGAGAGAAATCAATGGTCTCCTTTATTGCAAGGGGATGATTCTTATGAATGGCTACATACATATAACCTTCTGCTAGTAAATGTGTTTCAAACAAGCTTAAGTCAAAAGGATTGACTAGAAATGCGATATCAGCTTCATTTTCGAGTAATTTATCGATACACTTCTTTTTGGACCATTCTTTGATTTTGAATCGAACATCCGGATTTTCCAGTTGGAAATTCAGAATCACTTCGGTATTTAATCCACGTGAGATGCCATAGGCAAAAGCAATTGTGATGGGCTTTTTAAGGTTAGTTGAATGATGTTGAATCAGATCTTTTGCTTGTGCATAATTTTCATGCATTTGAATAAAGTGTGGATGGAGCTTGATGCAGATATCCGTTGGTATTACACCTGTTTTAGCTCTCTTGAAAAGAATGGTTCCAAGTTCTTTTTCTAAAGTCTGGATTTGACGACTTAGTCCTTGTTGAGAAATGAACAGTTTTTGACTGGCCTTTGATATGTTCATTTCATCATATAAAGTTAACAGAGATTCAATATAACGCATATGCATAATGGTAGCTCCCTCTATAAATAATATAGTGATTGTCTACAACAATTTGTTGTGGATGTAAACAAAGCATTGTTTTTCAACGGTACCTTTGTTTGATAAAATTTTATCATATAATAATATATAAAACTATAGGGAGATGTGGTAAATGGTTATGGAACATAAGTTGAAAGTATTAGAACTGGCAAACAAGATCAGTCGTGTGAAAATGGGATCGAAACATGGCATTAAGTATGAATATCCAGAGTATGAAATTTTGGAACCGATTGTCACAAATGAAATGGCGGAAATAGCATTATACCTAAAGTTTAGAGATCCCAAATCTTCTATGGAAGTAGCAAAGCTTTCTGGTAGGCCACTTTCTGAGGTCTCACAGATATTGGAAGACTTGGCTTGGAAAGGTGTATGCATTGTTAATGAGATTGACGGAGTGGACCATTACTGGTTTGAACTTTGGGTACCAGGGCACTTTGAACTAATTGCAAATAACCGTGAACTCGTGGCAGAGTTTCCCCAGTTGGCACTAGCGTTTGATAAATACGGCCAAAGAAAAGGACCGCAGGCGACGGGGATTTTTCCGATTGGAAAAGGTCCTATGCGTGTTATACCAATCGAATCTGCAATTTCAGGTAATTCGAAACGTGCGTCTTATGAAGAAGTGAGCAAATTTCTAAATGACAATGATGTATTCTCAGTTTCAGATTGCTCCTGTAGAACTGCCAGGGAAGTAGCAGGAGAAGGGTGTGGTCATTTGAAAGAGGACATGTGTATTCAGATGGGCAAAGCAGCCAAGTATTATATTAAAACCGGTAAAGGTCGTGAAATTACTAGAGAAGAAGCTTTTGAAATCATAAAAAGAGCAGAGGAAAATGGCCTCATGCATTCGATTCCCAATGTCGATGGTCCAGGAAAAACCCATGCAATTTGCAATTGTTGCGGTTGTTCTTGTCTGTCTCTAAGAAACGCATCCATGTTTTTCAATAATGATTTTGTCAGATCCAACTACGTATCCACAATAGATGTTGAGAAATGTGTGGCTTGTGGAGAGTGTGTAGAAGTATGTCCAACCAATGCTGCAAAATTGGGACAAAAGATTTGTTCAAGTATGCCAGTAGATATACCTATGATGACAGACACGCCTGCCAATACAAAATGGGGGCCGGAAAAATACAATAAGGATTACCGTATCAACAGAAAAAATGTAGTGGATTCAGGTACAAGTCCTTGCAAGACCAACTGTCCTGCACATATCTCTGTTCAGGGGTATATCAAGCTTGCAGCACAAGGGAAATATAATGAAGCTCTTGAATTAATCAAACATGAAAATCCATTTCCGGCAATCTGTGGACGTGTTTGTCCAAGGAAATGTGAAGATGAATGTACTCGCGGTGATATTGATGATCCCGTTTCAGTCGATGAGATAAAGAAATTCATCGCCGAACAGGATTTGAATGCTGAACATCGTTATATTCCTAAAAAACGCAATAATTATGGTAAAAAAATAGCTGTTATTGGTGCTGGACCATCGGGTCTTTCTTGTGCTTATTACTTGGCAATTGATGGTTATGAAGTCACTGTTTTTGAAAAACAGAATGTCCTAGGTGGTATGTTGACACTTGGAATTCCAAATTATAGATTAGAGAAAAACATTATTAATGCAGAAATAGATATACTTCGTGAGATGGGTGTCACTTTTAAAACAGGAGTAGAAGTTGGTAAAGATGTAACCATTCCTGAACTTAGAAATGATGGTTATGAGGCGTTTTATATGGCAATAGGAGCACAAGGTGGTCGTAAATTAGGCTTAGAAGATGAAGATGCGAAAGGCGTAATGACCGGAGTGGATTTCCTTAGGGAAGTCAATTTAGATCATGATATTAAAATCAACGGCCAAGTGATTGTCATTGGTGGCGGCAATGTAGCTGTTGATGTAGCTAGAACGGCTGTTAGAGCAAGAGAAACTGAAGTCAGCATGTTCTGTCTGGAAAACAGTGAAGAAATGCCTGCACATGATGATGAAATTGAAGAAGCAAACACCGAGGGTGTCACGATTAATCCTTCTTGGGCACCTAAAAAAATTCTGGTTCAGAACAATAAGGTCGTAGGCATGGAGTTTAAGAAATGTGTATCTGTTTTTAACAATCAAGGTGAGTTTGCTCCTATATACGATGAAGAACAGACTCTGAAAGTTGCTGCAGATCACATCCTGATAGCAATCGGTCAGGTTATGGAGTGGGGAAGCCTTCTTGATGACTCAATGGTAAAACTGAAAAGCAATGGAATAGCAGAAATAGATACATTTACTCTTCAAACGGACGAACCGGATATTTTTGTTGGCGGTGATGCTGCTACAGGACCAAGATTCGCTATAGATGCAATTGCACTTGGAAAAGAAGCCGCGATTTCTATTCACCGCTTTGTTCAACCGGGGCAGAGTCTTGTTATCGGGCGTGACCGAAGAGAATATAAAGCTTTTGATAAATCGTCACTGATTATAGATAGTTATGATAATACAGGTAGACAGCATATTGATCATGTGGATGGGAGTATCGCAAAGGAATCCTTCAACGACCTAAGAGGCACGTTTACGAAGGAGCAAGTACAAAAAGAAACAGAAAGATGCTTGGGCTGTGGCACAACGACGGTAGATGAGTACATTTGTGTAGGGTGTGGTGCATGTACTACACGCTGTAAATTTGACGCCATATCACTTAAGCGTAAATATGATGAGGATACAGTACCTTTTGAAGATCTAAAAGGTGTTGTGATGAAGAATATGATCAAACGTCAAGGTAGACTTGTAGTCCATAAACTTCAAAAAGCATTAAAAGGTGAATAGTGAAGACTGTTTATTGCTATGCGGTTAATTAAATCATATGAATAAGTAGAAAGTCAATTTTATTATTCATGATTATAACATATAAGACTCAATTTTTATTCTCTTTATAAGTCGATGAACTCATCTGTATCAGATCTTGTGTGTTTAGCGTTTTTTAATAAATATCCGCCCTTGTTTTCGCTTATATGACTATCCAGCCAATAGGTCTCCTGATTAAGGTGATCAAACGATTGGCCTTTTGGTAAAATATATAGTATAAACTAATGATTCTTCTCTAGTTGACCACTTCATATGACACCAGTGGGTCAAAGAAAAATTATCAGTTATCTTAGAGACTGTCCTAGCTTGGATAAACAGCTTATTCATATTTTGTTTTAGAAAAGTACACAAATTTTACACATTTTCAGCATAATCTATATTTAAGAAAACCAATCGGAAAATTGAAAAACTGAAAGAGAGGTATGGATATGAAAAATACTGGTATATGTGTAAAGTGCGGATCTGAAGCCGTTGTAGTACTGGATAACTCGATGGGGCAACAGTTTACACCAATACGAATTTCTGCGTTATCAGTCGCTTCTACTGCTCGTTTTATATGCTGTGACTGTGGTTATATAGAGGAATGGATTGTTGATCAAAAGGATTTAAAGAAACTAAAAAGGAAAAAACTCAAATAATCTATTAATAGATTTTGAACTTAAATCAAATCGTAAAAGAGCGGAGTTAATCCGCTCTTTTTACAATTCTATAACACGAGATATTTCAAACCAGAAACATACACCTTCTGGAGTGTTCATCACACCAAAACCAGCATTGTGTGCTTCAAGTATGGTCTTGACAATAACAAGACCTAAACCGGTTCCACCTTTAGCACGGTTTCTGGAAGTCTCCACACGATAAAAGGGTTTCCAGATGGATTCCATTGCCTCTTCTTGAATTTCGGGACCATCATTGGTAATTGCGAAATAAATAGAGTCTGATTTTGAATTTGTCTGTATTGTGATGTTGCCATAATTGTTACAATACCTTATAGCATTTGAAATCAAATTCTCTAGGACTAGCTCCAGTTTTTCTTGATCAGCGTTTACAAAACCCTCATCTAGATGAAAGGTCAAATTCACACCTTTTCTGGTGGCTATGTTTTTAAATCGTCTGTAGATACGATTGACACTTTCATCTAAACAAAAGATGGATGGCGTTAATTCAATCCCTTTGGCTTCGTACTTTGATATTTCAAGCATATCAAAGACGAGTCTTTCCATTCTATTTGCTTCATCAAGAGCTGATTGCAGATGAGTTGGATCATCATACAAACCTTCTTTGATGCCTTCAAGTATGCCTTTCATAATGGTAATTGGTGTTTTCAACTCATGAGAGACATTTGCAACAAATGTCTTTCTAATCTCTTCTTGTTGTGTCTTGAATTCGATTTCATCAGTAAGTTTTGTATTTGCATTTTCCAAAGCTAGGATTTTATCTTCAAGGGCTTTGGATAACATATTCAAACTATTTGCCAAACTACCAATTTCATCTTTTGAATCAATCTTGATCTGTCGACTAAAATCCATGTTTACCATATCTTTGGCTATAGATTCCATATCCTGAATGGGTTTTGAGAATCGATTCGCATAAAAGAAAGTGGCAATGAAGCATATGACAATGGCTATAGCGAAGTTTACCCAATAAAATTCTTGAAAGATGGATACTATCGATTCGGTATTGGACATTGAGATGATTGCAATTAAAAGATAATCCTTTCCATCTGGGAAGAATATCGGACGAACAATGAGTCGATTATGAGTGGAAGCCCACTCATCCTCGAAATCATATATTCTGAGTTCGTCACTATCAAAAAATGATTCAAGCCCGTATTCCATCAAGAATGCTTCAATCTGATCGCTATGGTATCCGATTAGCTTCTGACTTGCCTGAGTATCTAAGTTTCTAGTATTGTTGAATATGATTTCACCATGGCCACTGATAACGTCTCTATCAGCAAATTCCGACATCATCTCTTCGAATTCCTCGATAGGCATATCGCTGTTACGATATGTGTTCTCTAAATCTAATGCAGCACCTTCTGTTTCTATGAAAAAAGCTCTGAGGTTCTGTTCATCCATTCGAAAGCCTGAGAATTCAATCCATTTCCCATCATCAAATCTGTTAAGTTCATCTGGATTGAATCCATCTATCACAAGATTGAACACTTGGCCTTCATCGGTCTGTACAAGGAGTGTATTACTTGGTGAATGCAATTGTTCAAAGAAACTTTTCTCAGGATCGATAATGACGAAAGGTGTATTGTGCCTCAAACTGAATTCTGATGCAAGTCTATATATTTCTCTGTCAGCCTCGTCGGATTCGAAAGTTTGACTGACGAGATCGTTAACTGCATTTTCAATAGCATTTAGTTGTCGTCTTTGAAAGAAATCACCTATTACAAATGACTGGATTAACAGTAGAATTACAAGGACAATGATGAATAGACTTGATGTAAAAATAAAAATCTTCTTCTTAATGCCTATTTTCATTAGTCTCTCACCTCGAACTTGTAGCCCACCCCAAATATCGTACGGATATAGTGGGAACGATCATTAAGACTTTTTCTAAGTTTCTTTATCTGAGTATCGACCACACGTGTATCACCACCGTATTCATAGCCCCATATTTTACTCAGCAATTGGTCTCTTGAGAAGACCTGATTGATGTTTTCCAAGAAAAGTAGAAGTATATCATATTCCTTGGGCTGTAACTTGATTTCATTGTCATCTATGGTGACTCGTCGGTATCCTTTGTGAACTTCTATACCTCCTGCACTTAGAATGTTATCTGATCCCAGTACAGTACCATGAGTACGACTGAGAAGCATCTTGGTTCTGGCAACAAGCACCTTTGGACTGAAAGGTTTTGTGACATAGTCATCAGCCTTGAGTTCAAAGCCCATTAGCTTATCATCCTCTTCTGCGCGTGCTGTAAGCATGATGATAGGCACATCGCTTGTCTTTCTAATTCTCTTGCAGACTGACCAACCATCCATTTCTGGCATCATGACATCAAGGATGACAAGGTCGAAGTGATCTTCTTCAAATGTCATCCATCCTTCATAGCCATCTGATGCGATTGTGATTTGAAAACCTTCTTGTTCAAAAAAGTCTTTTATAATGTTTTGTATTTTCAATTCATCTTCAATGACGAGAATCTTGCTCATATTTGTACCTCCACAGCTTTTTAAGTTTTTATTTTGTTATTACTCATCATTATACCCATAAAGTCCTATAAGATACAGTGATCAAAAAAAAATACCAATATATATAATGGTCAGATTTTGTTCTCATCATATACACAACTTTTACACATTTAAGGTCTAATCTATAAACATCAAAGGGAAATACAACAGACACAAACGACTTATAGTCTTGTAAGTCAGAGACGTTAAAGAATGGATGTGGAAGTTGTAATAAATTAATAAAACAAATGAGGAGGATGAATTATGAAAACTTTAATTAAGAGATCGGTTAGTATTATGATGGTAGTTGTATGTTTAATGGGAACTGCAGTATTTGCAGATACAGAGGGTCAGTGCACACAGGAAATAATGGAAATGGAAGTTTGTAAAGCCATCGATATCCTTGGAGGGATTCCAAAATACATCCAAGGACCTGACAGAGAAGACTTAGAAGTAATGTTAAGTAACATTGATGAGTACACTGCAGCTGGCTTGTATGACCAGGCAAACGCAATATGGGAATCCGTATATGAGTTAATTGCACCATACAAAGAGCAATTCGGTGATAACTTCGAAAATGACAATGAGTCTATGAATGATGAAGAGTATATTCAAGAACAAATTCAAAAATTAGAAGAGCGTATCATGAGATATGAAGGAATTGGTGACTACGCATCAGCTGACGAGCTTAGAGCTGAACTTGAAAAATTGCTTATGGCAGTTTATGGTGAGGAAGATCCTGATTCAAATAACAATCAAGGAGAAGATGATTTTGATATGGATTTCTCACAAGAGGCTATCGATAGAATCATCGAAGAGGTAGAAGCTGAGATTGAACGTCTTGAGCAGGCGGGTGATTTTGAAGCAGCCGATGCATTAAGAAATGAGCTTGAAGTTTTTTTAAATGAGCAGTTTGGAGAAAAGCATCATGAAGGTTTTGATGGAGAATTATCTCCTGAGGACATGAAAATGGTTGAAGAATTAGAAGCTGAGATTGGACGTCTTGAAAAAGCTGGAGACTTTGAGGCGGCAGAAACTTTAAGAAATGAGTTGGATGAAATCCTTAATGGATATTTTGGTGAACATCATGAACAGCCGGATGTAGAGCTGTCACCAGACGATGTGAAAATGATTATTCAAGAAACTGAAGCTGAAATTGAAAATCTTGAAAGAATGGGAGATTTTGAAGCAGCAGATAACTTAAGAAGAGAGCTTGAAGAATTTATGAACCAACATAATGATGAATTTCATGAAGAACCCGAAGGAGAAAATGACTTTGGTCAAGGATTCTTATCATTAGAAGAGATTTTAAGTAGAGCTGGACATGACTTATCACCAGGGCAATTGGCTATTCTTTCTTATCTAGTAAATGAAATCAATGAAGTTGTATCTGAATAAAAGTAGTATTAAGTTGATGCTCTTGTGTTATTACGCAAGAGTATCCTTTTGGTCTTTTATACATCTTTAGCTAAAGTGTGAAACTATCATGAATTGTATTAGTCGTTTTTCTCGAAAATTGATGGGTATAGGAACAGTGAATGGTGTATTGATAAGTTAATCCCGGATAAGAAGAAAATTGCTTGTTATTGATAGGCGTATATTGCATGGAATCGAAAAGGAATGAGGTAGAATCATGAAAAAGACAATTATGTTGTTAATTACATTGATGTTGGTAATCGTTAGTATTCTGACGTTTGCATTTACTGAGAATATTTACGTGGATATTCAAAAAAGTGTACATGCCAATAAAGATTATATCCCTCTAAGAAAAACATTCGAAGGTCTGGGGTATACAGTGACTTGGCAATCTAAAACACGAATGGTCGAAATTGAAAAGGATAATAACATTGTTTATGTAAGAGCGGATGATCAATACTTACTTAGAGATGGCGTACTTGTTGATGGTATGACGCCACCAATAATAATAAATGGCCGTATGTACTTATCTTTAGAGACGGTGGGTCAGATCTTTGAATCCTATTCTTTTGTAACAACAACTACAATCAGGTTTTATGACGGATTAAAAGGATTAAATGGAGAATTACCGAAATTAAAGAGTAAAGCGGAATATGAAAAGCTGATGTCATTTTATCCAAATCAGTTGGCTTATGATAAAATTTTCATTGAGGATATGCCGATGACCGGTATGGAAACGTTAGATGAGGTTCGAGAGGCTGAGGAGGATGTTTCTGAAACCAACACCCAAGTAGAAGGTGTTGACGAAGCGGATATAGTTAAAATAGATGCCAATTACATCTATGCTTTACGTGATGAAAAATTACAGGTCATAACAACTGGACGAAATAACTTAAAAGTCCTTCACACGATACAGGAAACAGGATTTTACCCGCAACAGTTTTTTATCACAAGCGATAAGTTAGTACTCATCGGAAATGAAACTCGGACTGAAATACTAACATATGAAGAGGGCAATAGAATTATGATTGCACCGGTTTATAAGCCTGACGCGCTTATGATAAAATGTTATGATATTAAAAACCTTGAAAATGAAGCACCAAAACTGATTAAATCATTTGGCGTAGAAGGAGATTACTTATCGGCAAGACTTGTAGAAGACTATGTGTATATAGTAGCGAATCAGTATGCACACTATCTAGATCCGATCATGCCAATCCTTCTAGAAGGGGATGCTGAAAATCAGATCAGTAGCTCTGAAATCGGGTATGAAGAACTTTCTTACTTCCCGGGGCATGTCAACAACAACATCGTTTATACGATAGGTATAAATCTGAATAATTTAACATTGGAAGGCCTTGATGTTGATGCATACATAGGTGGTGGCAATATCTTATATGCAGATAAGGATACTCTGTATTTGACGATGCAAACAAATAGCAGTATGTGGTGGAGAGATTGGAATGAGAGTACTGATATCTTCTCATTTAACCTTTATCAAGGAACAGTTGACTTTAAAACCAAAGGAAATGTTCCCGGTTATATCATCAACCAATTTGCAATGGATGAGTACAATGATCATTTTAGAATAGCAACAACAAGATGGGGTTCTGAAGATGTAGGATTAGGCAACACCACACTTAATAATTTATATATTCTCGATCAAGATTTAAATCAAACTGGGGCTGTTGAGAATCTGGCACCTGGAGAGACCATTTATAGTACTAGGATGATTGAAGACAAGGTCTATATGGTGACGTATAGACAAGTGGATCCATTTTATGTGATCGACACTTCAAATCCAATAGAACCAGAAGTGATGGGATATTTGAAGATTCCGGGATACAGCAGTTACTTACATCCATATGATGATCAAACGATCATTGGTGTGGGCATGGAAACGGAGATTATTGGTGGAAGAGTCGTCAACAGTGGTGTGAAAATATCCTTATTTGATGTAAGTGATTTTAAAAATCCTGTAGAAAAAGATAAAATTATACTTGGAAACGGCAACAGTAGTACAGATGTTTCTTATGACCACAAAGCTTTTCTTTTCAACAAGGAAAAGAACATACTGGCAATACCTGTGAGAGTTATAAGTGATAACTATGTAAGTTACTCAAATGATGCTTATATCTTTAACTTCACAGAAGAAGGGATGTTGAATTTCAAAGGCATGATTACACACAATGCATTGGCTGAAAACGTAAAGACATACTATGATTACAATGACAGTGTGACTCGAATCATGTACATCGGAAACGATTTATATACACTTTCAAACAACTGGCTGAAACTAAATGATTTTGAATCACTTAAGTTATTGGATGTATTAAGACGATAGGTGTTTGTGATGTTTGGTATAGTAGTTCCAATTGCTCATAGTTATGGGAGTGGTATATCTCAGAATGGAAGATTTATAAGTTGATTGATGTTTGGGTTCGGTAGTCATCGAAACCAAACATCTTTTTGTGTAAGCAGCATAATGGTGTGTTGACGCGTATTTGGTCTTATAAGATTCTTAGAAATGGTGACAAAAACTCGATGTCAAAAAATGAAAATGGCTCGCATCTCCGAAGAGGTACGAGCCCGCTGTGCAAGCGTTTTATTTCTAGAACATCATAACATAGTTCTTTGAAAGAGTATATAACATTTTGAAAAACAATAGAAATACAGAGTGTGCATTGAATGTACTTTCATGTAATGATAAATTGATAGCTACTTATTGGCTTCTGAAATAACATTACATGATCTCTTGTAACCATTTAAGTGTTTCAGGAGTTTTATCGCCATATGTGATATCAGTAGCACCAAGGAACTCCTTGAATTCTATAAGCGATTTTTTAAATGCTTTATCCGGGAACTGGTTTAACCACAATCCTCTGATTAGAAGGTTCTTACTTTTCTTATCAAATACTGGTTCTATACGGCCTATAAACACATCACCGTATAATATCGGTAAAACATAGTAACCGAATCGTCTTTCTTTTTCTGGTGTATAGACTTCCCATTTGTAATTGAAATCAAATAAAGTGCTGATCAGCTTTCTATCCCAAATGAAGTTGTCAAGTGCTGCTATAAACGAGACTTTCTTATGATATTTCTTATTGATGTCTTCAAGTAGTGGCAAGTATGTTTTATCCATATAAAAGTTGTAAGGAACTCCTTCAACTTCAAACTTTTCCAAGATGCCTTCCTGATATAGAGATGAAAAAGCAGTTTGCCTATCTTTGCTTTTCATTTTTCTGATGCCCAACCAGGCTTCACTTCCTTTATCCCACATCAAACCTATTGAATTGATTCGTCTAAGAACACCCCATTTGAAGTAATCCTCATCTGAAGTATTTGGATCCTTTTGATTGAGTAGTGCTTGATCTAAATAATTCTTCGAAAAATCATAGACTTTTCTGCTACCAAGTTTATTGTAGATAATCAGTTCACCTGTAAAGAACATCAAATCCAGCACCGCTCTAGAAACAGAAGTAGGTGCCCATGACCAATCAACTTTATGATTAACCGATAAATCTTTTGAAGTCACTGGACCGATTTGTTCAATTTCTTTTCTTATAAGAGGGACATGATCCAATATGTCTATATCTCGCCAAGTATGTGTTTCAATGGCTGTGTCGTAATATCTCTTAAAATAAGGTCTATCTTCTATTGGATAAATGGCCATATTTTTATCCCAACCATCCATAAGTTTTCTATCTTTATAAAGTAAGTCCCATAACATTTCCGGTTTGTAATCTTTAATACGTGATTGTAAAACCAAATGTGGATTCATAGCAATAATGTTTAAAGGATCAAATTGAAGACACCCCACTTTTTTGATATAGGACATGATGCCATCTTTACCTTTTAGAGTTTTACCTTGTAATAGATTAAGATGACATAAGATAATTCTTCTAGCTTGTTTTTTAGTCAGTATCATAACAATCCTTTCATTAATATAATATTATGCTTTTAGAAAATTTATGATGTCGTCTTTCATTTCTTCGGCCACTAGATAACCTTCTGTATATGCTTTGTGGACTTTTGTAAATTCCTTTTCAGTGCGAGACACATCCAGAGGGAATTTTGGCCTGATAACCAATGCTTTACCTTCAGCTTCAAGTGTTTTTAAGTGGTGTTGGGTTTCCGTGTAAATGTAATGCCTTGATTGTAAAGAGGTCAGAACTTTAGGGTGTTTTCTATAAAACACTTTTGAAATAGAGGCACCTTTAAAGGATTCCTTTACATAATTTTCATCTCTTGTAAGAACCACAATAACTTTGTCACAGCCATCTTCGAATGCTTTTCTTACAGGAATAGGATCCGTAATGCCACCATCCAGATGTGGTATATTTTCAATGTCTACCTGCTGTGAAACGAAGGGAAGGCTTGCTGAAGCACGAAGTGCAACCATCATGTCTTCAGTCGAATTTTCAGACTTTTTCATATAGGTTGTTCTGCCCGTTTCACAGTTCATTGCACCGATGACCAACTCCTGAGTGGTTTCCTCATAGGCTTTGAAATCAAAAGGATGATGAACGTATGCGATATCATTAAAGATAAAATCCATACCAAATAATCCACCTTTGGTGATTAAATTTCTTTTGCTTATATATCTTGGATCGTTAATAAATCGTTCAATAATTTCTATATTTCTTTTATTTTGTTTTGCGACGTAATTGGTTCCATTGATTGCACCCATTGAAACACCAATTACATATGGTAATTCTATTTGTTGCTCTAGTAGCCAGTTGGTGATGCCTTCAACGAAAACACCTCTAAAACCGCCACCTTCTAATACCAAACCAATTTTCATAATTATCACCTCAAAATCATTGTATTTAGAATAATGAACGATTTCAAGCTTTTAGAAATTATTTAATTATTATTTAGTAATGATTGTATATGAAGTCGGACATGATATAATAGTTAGGGTATAGAAATAATGTGAGGTGAATATGGGTGAAAAAATAAAAAGCTTGAGTCCCGCTTTAAAAATATATTTTTTGATTATAGCGTTATCGGCATTGGCTGCAGGGCTGAGCGGTGGTGTATTATCAAACTATTTCAAAGATGTGTATCAAGTAACAGCAGAACAAAGAGGTTTTATAGAATTTCCAAGAGAGTTACCCGGAGTATTAACGATATTTGTAATCGCTTTAATTGCCGGTTTTTCAGATATTAAGATAGCGATGTTTGCCAATGTTTTGGGCATAGTTGGAGTTTTGGTACTGGGATTATTTACACCGAGCTATAATGTTATGTTGATCTTTATATTTATCCATTCTATGGGCTCACATATGGCGATGCCTCTTAGAGATGCCATTGGTATGGACCTGATTAAAAAAGGCAATATCGGTAAAAGAATGGGGCAGTATAAGGGTGTTTATACTGGATTTACTATGATAGCAGGTCTCGTGGTATTTATAGGGTATAGAGCGGGATTGTTTTCATTTGAATCAGATATCAAATGGGTGTTTGTTGTAGCAGCTATTGTCATGAGTGTTGTTTTATTCTTGTATTCAATACTTTCAAAAATGGTAGATCATAAAATCGTCTCTGACAAACGGGTTAAGTTTATTTTTAGAAAAGAGTACAAATTTTATTATGTCCTAACCGTTATGTACGGTGTGCAAAAACAGATCATGTTGGTGTATGGTCCGTGGGTCTTAATCGAATTGTTGAATAAGAAAGTAGATACACTTTCTATTTTAAGTATTATAGGTTCTTTGGTAGGTATCTTCTTTATACCGGCACTGGGTAAATGGATCGATCAATTTGGTGTAAAAAAGTTATTGTATGCAGATGCCTTATCCTTTATCGGTGTGTATATTTTATATGGTATTTTATCCGCTTTATTTAAAGCAAGTCATATTCCTGTAACTGGATTACCAGTACTTATGGCTTATATTCTATTCATTGTAGATAAGATGTCCAATCAGATGGGCATGATCCGAACACTTTATCTGAAATCCATTTTGGTTAAACCATCAGATTTTACGCCTACTTTATCGCTTGGTCTGTCACTGGATCACGTTGTATCCATTTCTTGTGCGATACTAGCTGGTATCATATGGGATAAAATTGGTCCTCAATATATCTTTTTTATTGCTGCAGTCATGTCGCTTGTGAATTTATATGTAGCAACCAAGGTGGAAGTTACAGAATTGAATTAGATTACGATTTCAGTAATGTTGAGATTTAAACCATCCAACATTACTTTTTTTTGATTTTTTTTAGATTACATAAGTCTAGAGTGGCTAAGCTTATGACTGTTAGAATGGATCTAACTGTCATGAGTTTAGCCTTGGACCAAAATAACAAGGGATTCCTCGTAATAAAAAAGGATTTCACGAAGAAATCCTAAATCGCTTTTTTTACCATAACTTTTGTTTTCCAAATACCGCTTTTCCATCTGAGAAGCATCACTAACCCGCGAAGCCATTCATCGAAAGCCATACCAATCCAGAAACCGATCAATCCCATATCCATTGTTACTGCTAAGAAGTAGCCTAAACCAACTGCAAATCCCCACATGAAGATCATACCAATGACTACTGGAAATAAAACATCACCAGCACCTCTTAATCCACTTATAATGACCAAGTTGGAAGTTCTACCCGGTTCTAAAATGGCATCTACAATCAATACAGCGGCACCTAATTTTATTATGTTTGGATCGGTGGTGTATAAACCAATCAGTTGTCCACCAAAAATATACAATCCAATACTTAGCGGTATGGTCAGAGAAATTGCAATTCTGAAGTTTTTTAGACAAACTGTATATGCTTGTTCAAATTCACCTGCTCCAACATATTGACCAATCATGATTTGAGTACCTTGTCCAATTGCTGCTCCCAATAACAACATGAACCATGAAATTTGAAACGCGTATATGCGTGTAGTAAACGCTATTTCTGGTAAGTTGGTGATGACAAGTGAAGCAATAACCGTCTGTGATACGCTATAGGACAAGTTCTCCATTGCCGCAGGAACTCCTATTTTTAGTAACATCATAACTTCTTCAATTGGTTTCAAGAACAATAATTTCAAGTCAGATAACTCAATATAATATTTAAACAGGATAATCAGCAAAATTAAAAGCGCTACAAAGCGACTTGCAGTTGTTGCAATAGCAACTCCTGTGACACCCAAAACCGGAGCTCCGAAAAGACCATAAATGAAGATGGCGTCTCCAATAACATTCATGATGTTCATACCAATTGTCACCTTGAGTGTTACGTGAGTATCACCGTGACTGCGAATGATTGCCGTGACGGTATTTAACAGTGCTTGAATCATAATAAAACCACCAACAATGTTGATGTATTTCGAAGCCAATATCAATCGTTCACCTTCTAAACCCAAAAGTGAAAGTAAAGTTTTGCCTTGCCATAATAACAATAAACTGAACATCGTACCGATGATCAAGTTCATACCTAATGAAACACTGGAAATACGTTTGATTTCTCGTTTGTTGTTTGCACCAATATTTTGAGCAATCAACACTGCTGTTCCTGCGGATATAAAGGCAAATAAAATGTTCACATTGTTGATGATTTGATTGCTCATACCAACAGCGTCAACAGCCATCTTTGACATCTCTAAAGTACCATAGTGACTTAACATAAATGTATCTGCTACACCCAATAACATGAATAAAAGTATTTCAAAAAAAATGGGTGTTGAAATCTTTATTAAACTTAATTTTTTCATAGGACCTCTTTTCTTCTTCAATACTCTACACTATTTGTAGACTCACCACAAGTGGGACATTTACTTTTTTCGGTTTTTCTCTATAAGAGATTTGATTTTATATTTAAAAATCAATTTTACCTAAATGCTACTTTATCTCATAAGATAGAGGGCACCTGCAATTAATCTAATTTCAAAGCTTTGAAACAAGTGGGAGCTTAGAAGTCTGAATAAAAAATAAGCTAAAGATCAATTGATCTCTAGCTTATTTAACATTTAAAGGACTATTTAGTTTATCTTTTTTGACCGTGCGTTTGCGATTATTAATACGGATTCAACTACAAACAGCCATACCATAACACCAATCCCATATGTATATACCAATAAATCATTGGTATAAGGTAACCAGAGAAAGGTTATTGTAAAAAGTGTGATGAAACTTATACCAAAATATTTCTTATACTTAAAGATCAATACTAAGGCAAATACTATTATCATTATAGATACGATAATCTTAATATGAGTTGTAAAAAAGTTTAAATGCAAGATTTTTTTAGTGTATATATGTCTCATAACAAGGGGATGACTTGTTGTTAAATTTTCAAGTAGAATTAACGCAATAAATGGTAACCATTGTATCGGTCTTATTATTTTACCCAACTTACTAATAACTATTCTCCTGTTTCCGATGGTAATCCCTTATTGCTCCAACCGATCCAGCCATCACTGTATAGTGTGATAGAGTCAAGACCATATACATCTGCATAATAAAGGATTTCTGCTGCTCTCCAACCGCTTCCACACATAAATGCCAATCTGTTGTTTAAGTCAATGCCGTTAGCTTCCCACAATGAAGTAAACTCTTCTGGTCTTCTCATTGTGTTATCAGGGTTTCTAAAATAAGACATTGAGTAGGCGTTTTCAAATCCTGCATAACCAAATACAGATCCAGGAATTCGACCTTTTTTATCGTGGTAAGAATATCCTGATGATTCGCCAATATGTTCTTCCCAAGTTCTATTATCTACTAAAGTAAATGAAGAATCTTGTAAAGATACTTGTACTTCATCAATTGTTTCTATCATATCAGGGTTTGCAGGTATATCAGCACCAAAGCTTTCTACTGCAAGAACTGCATGGCTGTCTGTTTCCAAGTCATAACCAGCATCGGTCCACGCTTTTGTACCGCCATTTAATACTCTGACATCACTAACACCAAGATATCTTAATACGACAGCCACTCTATAAGCCGCCATTTGTTCTTCACCGGTAACAATAACGGTATCAGTAGATTCAAAACCGTGGCTTAAAAGAAATTCAAGCAATATATCATCAGAGGCCAACATCCACTCTGGTGGTGGTTCTACAGCATCTGTATTGATGTGAAATGCTGTAGGGATATGACCTTTATCATATGAGTTTTTGGCTTCACCCCAACTTGCTTCTACAATCTTAATTTTACTTGCTGACTCAAAACTTTCAGGTTTTTCACCATCAATAATTGATTTAACGATTTGAGCAGGTACGATTAATTCATAATTTTCATATTGAACCAAAGCGCCAGTCCATTGATTCAAATCAAATACTGAAACCGATTGGTAACCTTTCTTTTCAAGGTAAGCTTGAACCTTCGCTGCATGAGCTGAATCAGTATCACATAAGATGATGTTTTTTTCAGCAGTAATCCCTTTGTTGTCTAGAGTTTCTGTTAACAACTCCTCATCAGCAGTTAACCAGTTGTAAGAAAAGTCAACTGCCCCTTCGATGTGACCAGGTTTACCATCTAAATTCCAGCCATTATAACTATCGTTTAGACGAGTATCCACAATTACATAGTTTTCATCGTTCATCGCTTCTAGAATCATAGATTCTTCGGCAGTTGTTGTTTCGTTTTCATCATTTGTTACAATATCATTTTGTGATTGGTTTATTTCGTTTGTAGTGTCTTGGCAACTGATCATCGTTAATAATAATGTAACAACAATTGCCAAAGTGATAAGTTTTTTTGTTTTCATAATACACTCCTTTTTTAAAATACTTTACAATACTAACAAACTTCATCACAGGAGTAAACAAACATTTGATTTTTCAATTATTGCCTAACCTGTATCAAATTTTTCTATAGAAAAAGCAGTTCATTTTGAACTGCTTACTTAATACGGTCAATTTTTAGTTTAATTAGACGCCTATTGGTCCATTTTTTAAAAGTATGAGTGGAATTTTTTTTAATACCATTATTAAACAACAGATCTAATAGATGTAAGGTTTCTTTTTCTTTTCCCAATGTTTCAACACATTCCTGGCAATAGGTAATGATGGCATCGGATTTTGATTGTAAAGCTCTCTGTTTAGCTTGTTTTTTTGTAATACTTATGTTGGTAACACCGACCATTGCGCCTGAACCACAACACTGTGTAAAGGTTCTATTGTATTCATATTCAGTGTATTCAATTGATAACTTATCCAAAAGTTGCCTAACACTATCATGAATGATATCGTACTTTCGTGTTGGGCATGGATCGTGTAGAACCAGACTTTTATCTATTTCAATACTTTTAACGGCTAATGGCAAGTCGTTGAGTATTTCAAAGACCGATGTGACTTTCAAATTGGTATGTTCTTTAAACATTTTATAACAATTCTGACAGGCAACAATCACTTCAGTTATACCTTTATAATGAAATACTTGTTTTAACTGTGATAACTGGCGAGTATACTCATTTTTTTTGCCAAGTGTGTAAGTTGGATTGCCACAACAACTGGTCCAAATACTCATGTCATCATCCTTGATATAGTTATATAATCTCATAACCATCTCGGGATCGTGTGCTGCTAAACTGCATCCAGGAAAGAAAACCTTTTTATTGGGTTTTACTTTAGATGAAATGAATGATGAAAAACTGGTTTTTTGATGGAAATCAACTGCCGTCGTTTTAATCTTCATTTGATTTTGAGCATCCTGTCTCATTGAAAAAAAGGCAGATTTCAAATCGATTTCCTTAGGGCAAACTGATAAACAATGATCACATAGTTGACATGAAAAAGGGATTTCATTGTCCATAGATTGATTGAATAATACCTTTGGTGAGGTTGTATATGTTTTTAGCATCTCACAATTCATGACACACTTTCCACATTCAATACAGTTGTCTATAATTTCAATACTTTTTTGTTGACTCTTCACAGAAAATTTAATATCCATACGACTCCTAACTACACTCGCTAAGTAGTCTAACATATTCGATAACTCTTTTAAAATCAAATTAATCTATACTAACGGATAACTATATCCAATTATTCTATTGTTAAAATAATAAAACATACAAACTTACAGTCATTTCATATGTGTAAAAAATATATGAGATTTATAAAAATTTCAGAATGGAAGTGTCTTTTCTATCTAGATACATATGTTATAATAATTTACAGGATATAAGGGAGGTTTTATGGATTGTATATATTATAAATGTTCAACATGTGGCTTTATACATCAAGTACCATCGTATTGGAGTGGTCATGCTCCTGAAGAGGAAATGGAAATGCCGCATGTTAATCTGGAAACAAAGGAAATGTGTGATGATATCACATTGAAACTTATCGAGGAATAAGTTGACAGTGATATGTAGTTAAATCAACATGTGAAAAGCTGATTACTGCTTAAAGAAGAGTAAAATGTGATATAAAGAGGTGAAAAAGTAGATAAGAAAGCTGACTGTACAGGTGATATTTTACCAGTACGGTTAGCCTTTTTTTATTGATAATGAAATATTTTAGAGTAGATGGTAAAAAAATGATAGCAAACAGTTTGCTATCATTAAAGCAGCCCTTGTCTAAATAGCTTTTAACAACACCACAAATATAGTTCCTAAAATCAAGGAAAATATTGTACTGTGGTTGGTCGTCTTGTTGCATGAGGTTGGAATGAGTTCGTCCGCACAAATGTAGATCATGAGTCCAGCGGTTGCACCTATAATCAATCCGACAAAGTCATATGAAATATGTTGGTAAAGTTTTTTAGCGAACATAAATCCGAATAGAATTGGTAACGCGGTTGAAGAGGATACCAAAAATGATTTCAAGCGTTTATTTGTGCATAGATAATAAGGTGCTGATGTACAAATGCCTTCAGGTATATTGTGGATTGCAATAGCAAGTGCGATTGCAAGGCTCAGTTTTGAATTGGATACAGTTCCTATTGCTATGGCCATTCCCTCAGGAAAATTGTGCAGAAAAATCCCTATTATTAAATAAGTAGCGGTTTTTTTCAGATGTTTACCTTGTTCCTGTTCCAAAAGTTCTGGATGAATATGTGGCAACAACCTATCAATAGCATACATAACAACAGAACCTAAAATGATGCCGAGGACGCATATCTGAATAGATGAGAATGCGATACTCTCTGGTATGAGTTCAAGAAAAGAAATCGAAAGCATAATACCAGCAGCGAATGACAGCATATTATACATAAAAGCTGGAGAAGGTTTTTTCAGAACACCAATAAGTGAACCGATCACCGGTCCGAGTACAGAAATGATGACAATTGTTGTTAAATTACTCATTTATATTAACCTCACATTCAGTTATAGTAGTCAAAAACATATATAGACACAGTTTAGAAAAATTCAAATTAAACTGATATCATAAAAACAGTGAATTCGAAATTGTATAAAGTAAAATCCATATACAACACTTAATTATACGAGATATTCTTACATTAATAAAGTGGATACTAAAAAAGTGGCATATAACTTTATGCTTCAAGTATTTTTAAGAGTGTATTTTGGAGTTTATAAAATGATTCTATACCTGATGTATCAAAACTGTGAGTTGATTGTGCATATGCATAAAAATAGACCATAAATTATAGTCCTATTTTCCTGATTTGTAAAGATAAAAATAAAAGTAAAAAAAATAAAAGGAAAACGTTTTTTTCTTCTTTACAAAATCAATTTTCGAGATTATAATACTCTTAAAGAATATGCTGTGGCACAGTGGTGCCAGTATGTTGCGTCTTGATATTGTTTTGAGATGATATTCTTTTATGGAGGATTGTATGAAAGAATTTACACCTGATACTTTTATGAGAGTAGTGAGGGTAATTGATGATGAAAACAACTATGATTTTGAAACACTTGTTGAAGCTCTGAATGAAAAGTATGCAATATTATTAGATTCGGATATGGACGAAATTTTGGAGTTCTTGAGAGATGAATTGGGTATCGAACATGATAATGATGTCTGTAACATGTCAGTAAACGAAATCGGTGATTTATGTAAATTTATAAACCGTATGATAAAAGATTCTGATGACTACCAGACTTTTTAAATAACCGGTAAATTAATCGAATATTCAGAATAATGCCAGGAGTGATGACTTTAAATTCCTTGTAGAATGGTGCATGCGTATTAACAGGGACAAGCGTTTGATCATAAACCTTGAACGATATTTTAGTAAGGATTGGTCAAGAAAAATCATGGAGGAATTTTATGAGAAATGACAAAGACGATAACGATGACAAACAAGATGATTTGAGAAAATTACAAAAGCGAAGTAATAATGCAGAGGTAAAAAGAAACAAAGATTCATTTGATAGACTCATGTCATTTAATAATGAAAATAAAAAATACTTTGGATTAAAAAAGTGACATTCAATTATATTGATATTACTTACTCTAGATATGAATAGTTTAGAAAGATTAAATCAGAGATACAGGGCAATCAAATCTACTGATCTAAATTAGATGAATGAAGTCTATTGTTGGATAGTAATCTTTAACTTTTAAGTTTAGAAATTGTTCAAAGAATATAATAAGGAAGGCTTTATGAAAGATATTACAAAAGATGAATTAATGAATGTAATGAAAAAAATGGATCATAGGAATAGAAACAACTTTGATTCATTTGCAGGATCAATTAAACAAATAAATGAAATGTTAAGCGTACAAAAAATCGAAGATATAATAGATTATTTTGTTTTTGAACTGTTTTTAAACAGTGATGCTGATTTATATGAGTTAGGACAATATGAATTGGGTAAAATAACATCAGGAATCAATTCGATTATCAACGATTAGGAGTAGAGAAAATGAACTTGGATAAAAATGAATACGATGATCATCTGAAACAAAAGTACAAGAGAAAAAAATCTCGAGAATTTAGAAATGAAGATCAGTATGAAAAAAGAAATAGTAAAAAGGTAAGAAAGAATTACATTGTTGAAGATGATTCAGAAGATGATATTGATTTTATTTGGGATCAAGATTAGTTGGAGTTATTCATGAACACAAGGTCCTGATGGACTAAATGTAGAATATTGAAAGAAGAAGTAACATATCGAATGTTATTTCTTCTTTTCTTGTTAAAGTTGACGTTTTGATGGTTTATTAGGGACATATTAAACAAAAAAGGCTGGGTTTGCTAGTGATGGTGAGGAAAATTTCAAATACGTCTTATAAAGAGAAATAACAGGCCTATATACGGTCTTTTTCTTTTTTGCCTTGTAAAATAATTTAGCTGTGATAAAATTATATTCTGTATAGGAGGCGTTTCATGAATAAGGATGCGTATGTAGTAGTATTTGGTGCTTCAGTTGTAGATATCTTCGGCTTTAGTACAGCAAAGTATAGACCGTATAATTCAACACCCGGTCAAGTAAAAATGTCATTTGGTGGGGTGTGTCGAAATATTGCAGAAAACTTAGCCCGTGTAAATGTGAATACTAAATTTATCTCTGTTATAGGAGATGATGAAAAGGGTCGTTCGATGTTGGAACACTCTCTGTTATTTGGGTATGATATGAGTGATTCACTCATATTGGAAAAATCAGGTACGCCAACGTATTTAGCCATTTTAAATGATATGGGCGAAATGGTATCCGGTATTGTAGATATGGGTGCCCTCGATGAATTGACATTTGATTTTATAAATTCAAAAGATGATATTATTAGAGGATCTGAGTATTTGTTTTTAGATGCCGACAGTCCTGAAAATTTGGAATATATTTTAAAGAGATATAAGGGAAATACAAGATTTGTGTTGGATCCTGTATCAGCTGAAAAGGCAATCAGTATCAAACATCTGATTCATCACTTCCATACGATTAAGCCAAATCGTTATGAAGCAGAAGTCTTATCAGGTATAGAAATCAATTCGGATGATGATTTAGTGGTAGCTGGACAATACTTCTTGGATTTGGGTATTGAAAATGTGTTTATCAGTTTAGACTGTGAAGGAATATTCTTTACAAATGGTAAAGAATCTTATAAAGTTACGGCTTGGGATGTTAACGTCTGTAATGTTACTGGCGCAGGAGATTCTTTTGTAGCGGGTCTGGGTTATGGATATAGCAACAATTTACCAGTGATTGAAACCATAAAAACAGCTATGGCCATGTCCATTATTGCAATCGGAAGTCAAGAAACAATCAATCCATCATTATCGATAGAATTGATTGAAGAAGTGATTAAAAAAACAGAATGGGTTGTTAAAGAATTGTAGGCGTAATAGTTCTGTAAAAACTAAACATAAATAAATATGATAAAATGACTGTGAAAGCGGATGTTTTAAATGATAATCTCTTAAGCGATGCTTAGGAGATTTTTTTTAGATGATCACTTGAATTATAGGACGATACGTGTCATATCTGTATATGTGAATAGATTAAAAAGTGATTCACACACTTTTGGGAGTTGTTATGAGTTTAGTTGCAGTTAAATCAATTAGAAAAGAGTATAGAAATAAAGTCGTGTTATCTGATGTGACCTTACAAGTGGAACATGGGGATAGAATTGCATTAATTGGAGCCAACGGTTCTGGAAAGTCGACGTTGTTAAAAATAATCATGGGTGTAGAAGTCCCTGACACAGGCGAAGTCTTTAAAGCCAAAAGGATTAGAATCGGTTATTTATCTCAGTCTTTAGAGCATTACGATGATGAGGATTTTAATGCCCTTCATTATCAGGAATTGTTTGAACTGGAAAACAAGTTAAGAGACATAGAAATAAAATTAGAAAAAAAAGATTACAATTCGAATGATTATGAAGCTTTGATGGAGACGTATTCCAAGTATATGGGTGAGTTTGATTTAATGGATGGATATGTCTTACAGAATAAGATAAAAAAAATACTGTTAGGTTTAGGACTTAGAAAAGGAGCTCTTTTATTACCACTTCAAAAGTTAAGTGGTGGTGAAAAAATGAGGGTGGCGCTTGCAAGACTGCTTCTGAATGAACCGGAACTCTTGATTTTGGACGAGCCAACCAACCATTTGGATATAAAAGCCATTGAATGGTTGGAGTCTTATTTAAGGAAGTTCTCGGGTGGGGTATTGCTGGTATCTCATGATAGATTGTTTTTAGACCGTGTCACCACTAGAATTGGTGAACTGCAGGCTGGACATTTAACGGTTAAAAAGTGTAACTACACTAATTATCTAGAACAAAAAAGTAGATTAAAAGATTTTTACTTGAAGGAACAAAAAAATTTGCAAAAACAAATTCGTGCAGAACGATTAATGGTAGAGAAACTTAGAAAATATAAGAAAATCAAACAATCACAGAGTCGCGAAAAACAGTTGAAGAAGTTAGAAGAAAAAGCTGAAGCGACGATGTGTCATTTAAAATCAAGTGAAAACCTCAAACATATATCGGGTCCCAACTTATCTTTCAAAAGTGATTTTCATGTCAGTCATGAAGTGGTGACTTTTGAAAATCTTCATAAACATTACGATGATTATCATATTCTAAAAGGGATTAACTTAACCATATATGGCGGTGAAAAAGTTGCTTTAGTAGGTCCGAATGGTTGTGGTAAAACCACACTCATAAATATTATGTTGGGTAAAGATAAAGATTATAAGGGTTATGTACGTCTTGGTTCGTGGATAAAGTATGCTTATTTAGGTCAGGAAGTTACTTTTGAAGATGAAAGTTTAACGATTATGGAAGCCGTATCTTCTGAGTTAAAGCTCAATGATATTGAAACAAGAAGAATATTATCTAAGTTTCAGTTTTATGGTGATGTCATTCATTCAAAAATAGCTATTCTAAGTGGTGGTGAACGCGTTCGAATCAAATTACTGATTATGATGTACAATAATCCTCATTGTTTGGTTTTGGATGAACCGACCAACCATTTGGACTTGGAATCAAGAATTGCTATCGAAAAAGCGATTAGTGACTTTAAAGGTTCTGTAATTGCAGTTTCCCATGACCGATATTTCTTAAAACATTGTGTGGATAAAATCATAGAAATAAAAGATGGCCAATTGGTTAAATATGAGGAAACAATTGAAAAATCCAAACCCAAAGTAAAAAAGGATGTTAAGGTCATAGAAAAAAAAGGAGATACAGTGGATACAAGTCGTTTGGAAGGTGATATTGCAATTGTAGAAGGACTAATCGAATCGTTTGAACTGTCTATCTCACCTAAGCTGACATTTGAAGACTATCAAGGGTATGATGATCTCTGTAAAGAGCGAGATCAACTCTATAAACAATTAGAGGAAATGATATAAAAAGTTGTCTATAATAATATACAGTTACAGTTAAATTGTATATTATTGGGGATTCTTATACGGATATGAAATAAGTAAAACTATGTACTCATAACATACCAAAAAACCCGGAAAGATAATATGTTCATAATCAATTTATATGAATGTATTTCTTAAGCTCTTATTAAAAAATGCTTAAACTAGGATATTTCCTTTTAAAAATATTTTCAATATGTGATATTCTAAAAAGGAAATGTTTTGAAGATAGACTATTCTGATACAATGAATAAGGCTGATATTATACAGATCAGTATTTTGCCTCGCGAATGGGAATATGATATAAACCCTGATGTATTTGATTTTGTTATGAAGTGTTTCAAATGGTTGAAGATTGATAGGAAAACAAGGATTATCTAAATGATAGTCTGACGAGAAAGGGGCAAAAATGATAAAAAGCACAATAACTGACATTAAGACACTGTTATCATACAAGGCTGTTGCAAAAATAATGTTATCGAGAATAATTTCAAGATTTGGAGATAGTCTGGATGTAATAGCATTCTCATGGCTTGTTTATGAGCTTACAGGTTCCGCTTTAATGCTGGGAGGCATTTATGCAGCTAATATTCTACCTAATTTGTTATTAAGTCCTTTTGTAGGACCGTTAGTAAACTACTTGCCAAAGAAGCTGGTTGTGGTTCTTGGAGATTTATTAAGAGGGATATTTGTTCTGTCAGCTGCTTTGTTATTTTCCATCGGTTTATTAGAGAGTTATCATCTTTTCATATTTACAGTTTTAAACTCAACTGTTGAAGTGTTTGTGATGCCTGTTAAAGCCTCGGTCAACCAGAAACTGATACCTGAGGATCTATACGCTGTAGCGAATGGTTCGATGGGATCAATTATTGGTCTAAGTCAACTATTGGGTTATGGATCAGCAGGATTTATTATTGCGACTTTAGGCATAAAAGGTGCAATGATTATCGACGCTACCACTTTCTTAATATCGGGTGTTATAATATCAACAATTCTGTTTCCTAAGTCAAAGAAACAAGAATTTACAACTTCAAATTATTTTGAGGATCTGAAGAAGGGGTATTCTTTCATTACTAAAGACAGCATACTGGTTAAGATTATCATACAATTTTGTCTTATGAATTTCTTATTTGTACCTATTAATGCAATGATGCCACTTTATGTTACTGAAGTACTAAGTTCAGGACCTGAAATAATCGGAATCTTGTCTGTAGCATTAACTATGGGTGCTGTTTGTGGAGGGTTTATATCGACTAATTTATCTAAGAAAGTTAATGTGTACAAACTCTATATAATTCCAATGATGATTATCAGTACAATCTTTTTTTTCGTAGCACTTCCGAATTTCATCAGTTCAAAATACATCATCCTCATACCGATACTGTCATTTTTTACAGTTGGATTGGCTTTTAGTGTCGTAAACATGGTCGTACAAACATATCAAATGAAACGTACCCCTAATACTATGATAGGACATGTTTCATCATTAACCAGTGTCCTAGCGATGATAGCGATGCCTATTGGAGGTAGCTTCTACGGTCTTATCACAGGTAAAATGGGATTTGCGAATATCCTACTGATGAATTCTGCTGTTTTGTTTGTAGTTGTAATGATATTTTCATTAAGTAGAGATGTAAGAGGTCTGAAAAAATATAAAACCATCAATGATATAACAATGTATGAAGCGGTTCAAGAATTGGATGTTGCTTAATCGATGGTATGACTTATTAAACTTTAGTAACTGATAAGTATATCCTGTATCGATTGTTCAACACAGCCTATGCACATCTCATGATTCTGTGATAAACTTTTCTTGGAGGGGATTATGATTATTAGTGTGAGTAGAAGAACCGATATACCAGCTTTTTATATGGAGTGGTTTGTGAATAGAATCAATGCAGGGTATGTTTATGTAAGAAATCCTATGAACCGAAAGCAGATAAGTGAAGTCTCTTTGAAAGCAGAGGATGTTTCTTGTTATGTCTTTTGGACAAAGAATCCTTCTGAGCTATTAAAATGTCATGGCATGATCAATGCACCCTATATGTTACAGATGACTTTAACACCTTATTTAAAGGATATAGAAAAGAATTTACCGGATAAAAGAGAAATCATCAAGAATATCATAAAACTTTCTCAAGTCATCGGTAGTAAAAGAATCATTTGGCGTTATGATCCGATTTTATTTACAGAAAAATATACAATCGCCTATCACCTCGAATATTTCGAGAAACTATGTAAGTACTTAAAAGGTTCTATCAACTATTGTGTGATAAGTTTTGTTGAAGTTTATAAAAAAGTAAAAGCTCAGTTGAGTCATATCAAAGTTTTAAATGACGTTGAGAAAGAAGAATTTTTGAAACGTTTGGTTTCCATTGCAACGGCATACAATATCACAGTTAAAATGTGTGGATCTGATACGGATTACTCTAATTTATACATCTTAAAAAGCCAGTGTATAGATGAAACCATCTTGGAATCCATGGCTATTAGAGGTTTTAAAAAAGACAGATATCAGCGAGAAACATGTCAATGTATAGAAAGTGTGGACATCGGTAGTTATGATACTTGTATGCATGGTTGTGTGTATTGTTATGCCAACTCTAATCATAAAAAAGCTGAAATGTTTAACGTATCGTTTGATTATCATTCTGAGCTCTTAGGAGAGGCGTTAACAGGAGATGAACTGATTAAACCTAGAAAACTTCATAATAATCAACAGATAACTTTATTATGAAGTCAGAAAGTTCAATAATTTTATAAAGATTTAACAAAATTATAGTTTTACGTAAAATTAAAAGACGATTTTCAAAAAATTGTGTTAGAATTTAAAAGTACGAATTGGTTATTATTTTAACAAAAATAATCCGATAACGTGTATGCTTTTATTTCACATGATTTTTTTTGTGTCAATTTTATGGAACTAATGACTGCTAATGTTTTATGATCATGACATCAAGTTTCAATTGAATCCAACAAGTCATAATAAAGAGACATTTCCAACCATTAGAGATGGTTAAACGAATTTTCATAAGTAAAATTACGAGTTAGTTATGGAGGGGTAGTAAATGGGAATATTGTATGAATCAACAAGTTTACAAGGATGGGGCATTTGGTTATTTGTTCTATTTGCGTTAATGGCATTTAATGAGTTTGCAAGATCAACAAAGTGGGGAAGCATAACATTATTTATAGTGCTTCCAATCGTATTGACGATATTTGTATGGCCTAAAACAGCAGCGCCAGGCAATGAATATGGTACAGGGACATGGTTTAACTGGGTTAAGACTTACTCGGTACTGATAGCATGTTTAGGATTTATGGCGATGCGTTATTATCCGAAGCTTCTAAAGAAAAAATGGGTATTGTTCTTCCCTGCAGCAATTTTGGGTTTAAATATCTTGGAAGCTGCCATAAGAGACTTCCAAGTGTTTACGTATGGGGCTTGGAATGGTGCTTATATTGACAACCTTTGGGTCATGTCAGGTCCGTGGAATATTATGAATGGTATTGCTGGTATCTTGAATGTTGTCGTTATCTGTGGATGGGCAGGCATTTTTATTTCAAAGGACAAAACAAAAGATATGATATGGCCAGATATGATTTGGGCTTGGATTATTGCATATGATTTATGGAATTTTTCATACACTTACAACTGTATATCAGATCATTCATTCTATTGTGGTTTGGCATTGTTACTAGCGTGTACAATTCCAACATTCTTTATTAAAAAAGGTGCTTGGTTACAACACAGATCACAAACTTTGGCATTATGGATTATGTTTGTTATGACTTTACCTCAATTTGCTGATAGATTGGCACCCGTAGCAACAACACATAACAGTACTGCATTTTTTGTTGTCGCTTTAATATCTTTAGTTGCCAATGTCGCTTTGGTGGTATACCAATTTAGAAGAATCAAAGTTAAAAAACTTAATCCTTTAAAGGATGAACTTTATAAAGACACAAAAGTTTATAAAGAAGTTGTTGCTGAAAATATATAAATTTGGGAAATCTTCGGATTTCCTTTTTTTTCTCTTGACCTGGAGTTAACTCTAGGTTGTATAATGAGAAAAAGCGAGGTGTAAAATGGAAATAGGAAAATTCTCTAAAGAATCTGGACTTAGTATTGATACCCTCAGGTATTATGATAAAATTGGAGTGTTGGTACCTGAAAAGATCAACAATAGAAGGCAGTACAATAACGATGATATAGCGATAGTGCATCTTATCCTAAAATTGAAAACGTGTGATTTCAGTTTAGATGAGATCAGGAGTATTTTAGATATGGAACGTATTGTCGAGGAGTCGGTAAAAGATAATCACCTTCAAACTCTACTGGATTTAAAAACTACTTTTTTTCAAAAAAAGATGGATATGGGAAAAAAAATGGATGATATGATAACAGCAGCAAAAATTTTAGACAAAGCGATTACAAAATTGGATCAAGTTATGGACAATCAAAGTTTAATTAAGCAAATTATGGAGGCAAAAAATGGGGATTAAAATGGTAATAGGTATCTATGGTGGTTTATCACTAATAGCAGCTGTTTTACAAGGTAAATATAAAAACATCCCAGGCTGGTCGGCGATCATCATGGGATTAGGTGCGTTATTGATGTTAGGATCACTTTTGACAACAGGAATTATGGCTATCGGCATACTGGCAATCGGTGCATTACTTGCTCATATTTCAGCGATTATTAATGGCATTAAAATGCATGGTGATATTAATAAAGTACATCATTTTGCGAGATTTTTAATTACTTTGGTGATGATAGGCGGTATGGTGATGTATCAGGGTGGTCTATGATTCAAACGATTACATATAAAGAAACCTATGACATACGTCACCAGGTGATGTGGCCAGATAGACCACTTGAGTATATTAAACTAGAAGATGATCCAAAGGGGCTCCATTACGGTTATTTTGTGGAGGGCAAGCTTGTTTCTGTTATTTCGGTATTTATAACTGGCAAATCAGCACAGTTTAGAAAATTTGCAACACTAAAAGCCTATCAAGGCAAAGGATATGGATCAAAACTATTAACCTATGTACTGGAATCCATGACTTCTGTAGACGCCATTTGGTGTAATGCTCGATTGGAAAAAACAGTGTATTATGAATCTTTTGGTATGGTTAAAACAGATAAAACCTTTGAAAAGGGTGGCATAGGTTATACTATCATGACAAAAAAATATAAATAGAAAAATAAGTTGGCTTTTATGCCAACAAAAAAACAAGTTGGCAGTCCAACTTGTTTTTATTTATTTCAGTCTTTTAATAAATAAATCATTTTCTTTAACAAAACCCATACTCGTTATGTATTTTGTAAAGTCCTCATTATTTGATGTAGCAACTAATTCCTCATAACCATGTTCTAAGAAGAATTCTGTGTGTTTGTTATAAATGTACTCACCTATTTTGAAATCTCTGTATTCAGGTACTGCAAAATCCAGATTAATCTTTAATCTTTTATCACTGACTGGTTCGCCGACGAAAACGCCTGCAGGCACCATATTTCTTAAAACATAAAATCCGACTGTAGATTCTGTAAAAAGATATTCTGTGTGATCAAAATACTTTTTCAGATCATTTTTATGGAATTCCATGAATGATTTGAAGTAATTTGAATCAGGTGTTAACTCAAGAATTTGGAAATACTCCTTTGATGAATAAATTTTTACCAAGTAGTAAATATCAATTATAACAATACCGATATTCATCATCGCAGTAGGGATACTGCCAATTAAAAATCCATATGTTGCAAAGGATGCAGCTCCAACCAAGTTAATCCATCTTAATTTTAATAGTGAACTCTGTAATAGAGAAATTAAAACAACAAGTGACGCTAAATAACCAAACCAATCTAATAAATTAATATCCATTTTATAAACTCCTTTATTTTTACATACCATGCTATTTTACATGATTAATATTTTTTTCAAAGATAATTATTAGTATTTATAACGAACCTTGTATAGTTTATACAAAGATATACCATTGATACCCATGAAAATTAAGAAAATGCATTATTTTTTATCGATTGTGGTCCTGTATTTTTGTGGAGAAGTACCTGTAAAAGATTTAAAAGTTCTAGAAAAATGTGCCTGGTCATAAAATCCTAGTTTTTCTCCAATTTCTGTAATGGAGTCACTTTTCCTTAAAAGGGACTGAGCTCTTTTTATCTTAAGTTCTTTTCCATATTTCATAATACTGGTTTTCATATGTTCTTTGAATATTTTAGAAGCGTAACTTTGGGACAAGTTAAGTTCTTGAGTGAGTTCTTCTAAGGTGTAATAGTTTTCAATGTGCAGATGAAGGTAGTGTAGAATTTTATTCACAAGTAGATGATCGGTCATCTCCTGCTGGTGTATGATGATATCTACATATCTTTTAAACATATACAGTTCAATGTCTTGTAATTCTTTTAAAGTTCTGCATTTATTTATTTTGTTATAAATGGCATCGTATTGATTGGCAAGATGCTCAAAAGTATAACCCAGTTGTACGATTTCTCTAATGAGTATACCGTTCCACATAAAGGTATTGTGTTTTTTGACTTCAAAGTCCAATTTGTTTTCAACTTCAAAAAAGTGTTTTGTTTTCAAGTAATTAATAATCTCGGGACGGTACTTGTTTCTGAAGTAAAAAAACAGTTGGTCATCAAATATACTTAAATCGGAATGTAAAATTTCTTTCATAGTAGCTCCTATATACATTTTAGAATTTTTATATACATATAGCATACGTTTTCCTATGCTATTATGTCAATAGGAGGCGAGAAGATGATTTCAAAAGACGTAATTTTACATACACCCAAAAGTAACTATGCCTATGGTTATGATTCAGAAACTTTGCATATCAGAGTAAGAACTAAAATAGATGAAGTAACAAAAGCAACCCTTAGAATTGGTGATCCTTATATATGGACAAAAGGCGGTGCTGATGGTGGGAACTTGGAAGCTGCTGGTGGAAGCGGTTGGTCCGGTGTTAATGTGGACATGGTCAAAGAAGTGACTACAGAGTATCATGACTACTGGTTTGCAAGCTTCAAACCCACCCATAAAAGGTCTAGATATGCATTTATATTGGGAAATGACGATGAGACGTTGCTGGTAGGAGAAAGACGTATCATCACACTGGAAGATGATAATCAATGGATATTAAATGATTTGTCAAACTTCTATTGTTTCCCTTACTTAAATCATAAAGATGTACATCAAGTACCTTCATGGGTAAAAGATACTGTATGGTATCAAATATTTCCAGATCGATTTGAAAATGGAGATCCTTCTTTGGACAAAGATTTTTTTGATCCCTGGGGAGCAAAACCAGGTCACTATAACTTTACAGGTGGTGACATTCAAGGCATGATCAACCGATTGGACTACTTAAAAGACTTAGGAATTACAGGACTATATCTGTGTCCGATATTCGAAGCCACAACCAATCATAGATATGATACAATTGACTATAAAAAGATAGATCCCTCTTTAGGAGATGAGAAGATTTTTAGAAGATTTGTGGATGAAGCTCATAAAAGAGGCATCAAAGTTATGTTGGATGCGGTATTTAATCATATGGGTTATAAAGCACCTCAGTGGTTGGATGTTGTAGAACATAACGAAAAATCACGATATAAGGATTGGTTCCATATTCATAAGTTTCCTGTGTATGACAAACCCTTTGATAAATTGGATGGCAGTTGTTTGAACTATGAAACGTTTGGACGTGCCAAATATATGCCAAAAGTAAACACTGAAAATAAAGAAGTTATCAAATACTTCATGGATGTCAGCAAGTACTGGGTTGAAGAATTTAATATTGATGCATGGCGCATTGATGTGGCCAATGAAGTGGACCATCATTTTTGGAGAGAATTTAGAGATGAAGTAAAATCAGTGAATCCGGATGTATTTTTACTGGGTGAGATTTGGCATGACGCTCTGCCTTGGTTAAAGGGTGATCAATTTGATGCAGCAATGAATTATCCGTTGACAGATGCCATGAAACAATATTTTTGTACACATACAATAAATAAATCGGAATTTATACATGCCGTTAATCAAGTTAAGATCAGTTACTCTTTGCAAGTCACTGAGAACAACTTCAACTTATTGGATTCTCATGATACCAGCAGGGTATTAACAACAGCAGAAGGTCATATCGGTCGTATCAAATTGGCTTATCTGTTTATGATGACACAACTGGGTTCACCTTGTATTTATTATGGTAGTGAATTGCCAATGAAGGGTGCTCATGGTAATGGTAAAGAAGACCATAGAAAATGTATGACATTTGATCATATTGGTGATGATATGCATGAGTTTATGAAAAGTATCATTAAACTTCGCCATAGAACGGATGCGTTTAAAACATGCGATAATGTATGGATTGAACATAAGAAAGCACTTATGTACAAGAAGGGTGATACACTTATTATCATGAATCCTGAAAATAAAAAAATTGGCATAACATTACCTGATGCATATAAAAATACATCTGTTAAAGATGCATTTACCGGAGAATTGATCCAATTGCAAAATACCTTGGAGATAAAAAAATATGGGTATCAAGTATATATAGTTTAATCAAAACTTCCTTTTATAGGAAGTTTTTTTCTTGACTGGGTATATCGAATATTGATATACTATATCTATATTCGATATACGGAGGTAATATGGCTAGAAAACAACTGAAAACATTAACAGAACCGATGTATTATATCCTATTATGTTTATTAAAACCCATGCATGGTTACGGGATTATGCAGCGTATTGATGAGATAACAGGGAGTAGAGTTAAAGTAGGCCCCGGAACGTTATACGCATTAATTTCCAGATTTGAGAAAGAGGAAATTGTTATTAAAGTATCTTCAGACAATGGGAAAAAAACATACATTTTGACTGAAAAAGGCAAGGAAATATTGATGTTCGAATACAACAGACTGAATCAACTGGTCTGCGATGGAGCAGTATTGAGAGGAGAGACTGATGAGTCGTAATAGAAAAAGGGTTTTCAAACTGCATTCGATTGTTGAATACAAGAATCTGGAGGCATATTTTGAAGAAATGGCTTCAAAAGGCTGGATGTTAAAAGAGATAAGGAAAGGATTTTATGTATTCGACAAAGTTGAATCCGTCGCTCTCGATTTTAGTGTCAATGTCTTTTATGAAACAGGGCCTTTTGACTTTCCTGACAATGAGTCTGAGAAAACACTGATAGAGTTTTGTGAGGATAGCGGCTGGCATCATTGTACAGGCACGCCTATGTATCAGGTGTTCTATAAGGACAAGGATGAGGATGTAATACCCCTTCATACTGAACCTGAAGAAGAATACCGGTACATCAAAAAAATCGTTATGAAAACGGAGTTGTATTTGCTGCCCATGATTCTCATGTTCTTAGGGATGGGATACATCAATATAAACTTTTTCAGCTATGAAGACATCTTCAGCAATGCCACCATGATTTCAAGAGTATGGCCATTCTGCATTGCCTTGCTGTTTGGTATAACCGTTTATACTCCTCTTATCTGGTTGATCAAAAATAGAATCAACTTGAGCCAAAACAATAATCTAATGTATTTCTCAAATCGGCATATAAAAATCAAATACACACTTTACTACTGTCTTACGGGTATTTACCTTATTCTTGTAGGTCTGATGTTCTTTGATTCCTTTTCTACCATCGGTCTATCCATGTTGCCTTTGTTGTTGCTGATCTTGTTACCGATGATTGCAGCTGTTTTTATGATGAGAAGATTCAAAAGAGTCAAGCGTGACCGATTAAAAAACATGTTGATGTATGTCGTTGTCAGTATAGGTGTAGTCGTTTTCAGTATTGCGGCTGTAATATTTATCATTTCATCTGACAGTATTCACCTATTTAATGGTAAACTTAAAGAGGAAAGGGTTCTTGAACTGTCGGACTTTGGAGAATATGAAGTAGCTGATACTCATTTGTTTAAGCGTCATAGCGTTTTTACACCGGTCTATATTGAGTATTATGAAAGAATAGACAAAAGTGATAAGTCATCGGATGTTCAAAATGTTGAAACGGTCTATATCAAGTGCATCAATGAAAAAGTAGCTGAGTATGTTTTTGATAATACTTTGAAAGATCAATTAAAATATGAAGAAGCAGATTATAAACTAGAGGAAATACCTTTGGCGTTATGGTCTGTAGATGAAGGTTATTATCTTTTTGAGACAAAAGAAAAACTGGTACTCAGAAAAGATAAAACCGTTATTATTATTGATGGTGATATGGATTTTACAGATGATAATATTATTGAGATTTGCAAAAGTAAATTAAAAATAGATTCAAATCAATAATTATGATTTCAAGTGATATTGGAAATGGGATTATATTATAAAATAGAAGTACCTATCAATGCATTATATTTTAGGAGGGATTATGCTATACAGAACTTATGCACGGATATACCAAACTGCTTTTAGAGGTGTTTCGTATCTTTTGCCTTGGTCAACACCAACGCTTCTTCAAGGAAGAGATGTCAGTAAAGACTTACCGGAACTTATACAGAAAAACAAACATAAATCACTTATTGTAGTGACAGATAAAGTTTTAATGGATCTAAAGCTGGTTGATCATTTATTGGATGGTTTAAAAGTACGTAACATTTCTTATTGCATTTACAGTGATACGGTAGCAAATCCTACAATAGACAATGTAAATGATGCACTCGCTCTATATGACAAAAACAGTTGTGATGGCATAATTGCTTTTGGTGGTGGTTCACCTATGGATTGTGCAAAAGCACTTGGTGCAAGAGTGGTTAATCCCAAGAAATCTATTTCTAAAATGAAGGGACTTTTTAAAGTGGTTAAAAAACTACCTCCACTTTATGCTATTCCAACCACTGCTGGAACTGGTAGTGAAGTGACGATAGCAGCTGTAATAACCGATGGTAAAACCCATGAGAAATATGCTATAAATGATTTGAGATTAATCCCAAAGTATGCGGTATTGGATCCTATGCTTACAAAGAACTTACCTCAAGCGATTACTTCGACGACTGGGATTGATGCACTGACTCATGCGGTTGAGGCCTTCATAGGAAAAAGTAATACTAAAAGTACTAAAGAATACTCAAGAAAAGCAGTCAAACTGATTACTGAAAATATTTTCACAGCTTACAACAATGGCAGTGATATTGAAGCACGTGAGAATATGCAAACAGCTTCCTACTATGCTGGAATAGCATTTACAAGAGCATATGTTGGATATGTCCATGCTATCGCACACACTTTAGGTGGATTTTATTCTGTGCCACATGGACTTGCAAATGCAGTTATCTTACCCTATGTGTTAGAATATTATGGATCATCAGCTCACAAACCTTTAGCTGAATTGGCTGACCATATTCAAATCACAACTGATGGTGAAACAGATTCAGAAAAAGCTAAGCTGTTTATTGAAATGATTAAAAAACTCAATAAAGACATGAATATTCCAAATAAAATAAAGGGTATTAAAAACGAAGATATTCCTGTTATGGTTGATAGAGCAAATAAGGAAGCAAATCCGTTGTATCCTGTACCGAAGATACTAAATAAAAAGGATTTGGAAAATATATTTGAGATGATAAAAGCGTAGCCTTTTGGGCAGTAAAAAAGGACTTTCTTATGAGAGTCCTTTTAAATATTGGTTTAAAGATTTTGCCTCTTCATTTAACATCAGCAAGTTCTTAACATAATCTACTGCTTTTTCGAGTATAAATCCTGAGTCACTGATAATAAAATTGGTCTCACCACATAGTGGATAAGAATATATAATTTTATCTTCAATGATCCACATCATACTGTCAGTTAGTATTGGTAAATTATGAAACGATGCCACTGAAATACTTATATAGTCATGAGTTGTTATAAGTGAATCAAGATGTTTTAAATGTTCTATTAGTTGTTCTCTTGTTATGTAGATGTCTTTATTGGTAATTGAACTGACATCATCTAAGCGAATAGAATCTAATGTTAGGGCTTTTTCTAAATGTTCTTGACTGATGATTTCTTCTAATGGCGCTTTATTACCATTTTTAAAAAACATCTTTTTGTTAACTTTATGTATTTGCATCAGTTCATACATTTGCTGATCTGATAAGTTGTTATCATGTAAAATTTCTTGTAACAAAGTTTCTGGCATGGTGCTAAAAGGCGGTAACGGTGATATGAAATAAGAAGTACTTCTTTCTTGTATTGAAGACATCAGCGTTTCTGTGAATCCTTTTAAGTTGGTTCCATGAGATGAGTAAGTTGAAATTAGCTTTTTCGATCGATTAAGTCTTTGTGAAAATTCTTTTACCATTTGCTCAATTGAAAAAGGATCTCTGTAGACAGCTATATATAAATCATCGTTCTTTATCTCGTTATCAATACTCATCAATAACATTTGCCGGTGTATGATATACAAACTTGGTATTGGTGCAATGAATTGCTCCAGACCATAAGCTGTAACTTTTCCGGTAAAGTATTTGCTCAATCTTAAATAGTCAAATGCACTTACTGTTTTTTCACCATAAGTCAAATTGTAGATGATAATTATATTATGACCCTTTTGAGCCAATTCATTTAACTTAAGATGATAAAGCGCATAAAAATCCATATCCTCTATCAGCCAATCCATTTTTTCGGTATCGGAGATAAAAATTTCCTGTCCGCTTGGTAGTTCAAGAGCGTAATTAAAAAACTCAATTATAGCGTCTCTTTTCCCTTGATTGCCTTTATAGATATCTATTGTAGTGGTATATAAGGAAGATTTTGCACGTCGCCAATCATTGAAGCTATTAAAGTAACCTAAATCCTTCCCGAGCAGCCAGGTGGTTAAACAAGTGATTAAGTAATCCGGTTCATTTCTATCAATATTGGGATAAACTTCTCTAAAAAAACGCTCCAATATAGCATCATTTCTTTTGTGGTTAAAGGAAATAAGTGCATTAGTAATGTTATTAAAATGTGGATTGCTTATCTTTAATGGTCTTGCGTTATTTTTCCATTTGCTTACTAGAGTTCGATCAACGTTTATAGTTGAAGCCAATTCTTTGCCCGATATTTCTAGTAAATCAATGATATAACCAAACTGGGATTTATAATTCACACGCTCACCTCTAAGTTAAGATTACAGTTTTTGTCACATTGCTGTCAACTGTTTTACAAAATTAAGATCACATTGACTGTAAATTTTGCTGTGTTGAGTAATAATGTGCATTAACATAGTACTTAATGGTTGTGACTTCCTAAATTTCGAATCCTGTTGAGTTGATTTTTTTAAAGTTTGGAACTGTTTTATAAGGTATACAAGTCAATTGCTTAGCAGTATAATGAGTTGAGGAGGGGTTTTTATGAAATATAATTTTGACGAAAAACATGATAGAAGTAACAATCAATCTGTAAAATATGAGTTTGTTGAAGAAAATTTTGGAAACAAAGATGTCATACCGATGTGGGTAGCGGATATGGACTTTAAAACTGCTCAACCAATAATAGATGCTTTGCAAGAAAGAGTCCAACAAGGTATTTATGGTTATACTGCTTTTAATGATGGCTATTATGATTCTTTTATCAACTGGGTTATGAAAAGACATGATTGGCAAGTTACTAGAGAGTCTTTGATCTACAGTCCGGGAGTTGTACCATCACTGATCCTTTCAATCCAAACATTAACTGAACCGGGTGACAATATTATAATACAGTCACCTGTATATGGACCCTTTCGGTTCTCTATTGAGGATCAAGATAGAAAAGTTGTTTACAATCCTTTGAAACTGATTGACGGACACTACCGTATGGACTTTGAGGATTTGAAGAATAAAATCGATCAGGGAGCCAAAACAATGCTTTTCTGTAATCCTCATAATCCAATAGGAAAAGTATGGGTAAAAGAAGATCTTGAAATACTTTCAAAAATCATTGTTGAAAAAGATATCACGTTAATATCAGATGAAATACATAGTGATCTTATATTTAAAGGTCATAAACATATACCGATAGCGTCTCTGAATAATGAAATAAAGAATAGAACAATAACATGTATGGCACCATCAAAGACTTTCAATTTGGCAGGGGTTCAATCGTCAATTGTTGTGGTTTCAAACCCTGAAATAAAAGAAAAACTTAAAGAACGGTTTGAACGTATGCATCTGAATCATAATAATTGTTTTGGTCAAGTTGCCTTTGAAGCTGCTTATAACAAAGGAGAAGAGTGGTTAGAACAAGCTTTAGAATACATAGAAACAAATGCTGATTATGTGAATGGATATATAAAAGAGCATATACATGAGATCAAAACTTATAAACCAGATGGTACTTATCTGATGTGGTTGGATTGTACAGATTTAGGCATGACACAAGATATGCTGGAAAAATTCATGGCATCTCATGCAAAGGTTGGTTTAACCAGTGGCACTTTCTTTGGAGAAGAAGGTAAAGGGTTTATGAGAATAAATTTAGCAACGCCAAAAGAGACTGTTGAAAAATGTATGCATCAAATTGAAAATGCAGTAAGACACTTAAGGATGTAAAGCGCTTGATAGCGCTTTTTCTTTTATCCGAATATAAATTTTAACTGATAAATATATACATATATTGTAATAACAGATATAATGTAAGTGGAAATTTGTATTATGATTGGGGGAAATATGAAAGTATATATTAGTGCAGATATTGAGGGTATTACAGGTGTGTCTCATTGGGATGAGACCACACTTACATCAAGGTTTTTATCTCAAATGACAAAAGAAGTTAGTGCCGCATGTATTGGTGCTAATGAAGAAGGTGCTACAGAGATTCTTGTAAAGGATGCTCATAGCAGTGGTAGAAATATTGATCCAAATGGTTTGCCGATGAACACAAAGATACATAGGAATTGGTCAATGGGTCCTTTGTCTATGATGGAAGGTATTGATGAGAGTTTTGATTGTTGCTTATTTATCGGATATCATTCAGGTGCATTTGTAGAGGGAAATCCATTAGCACATACATTTTCCAACAGTAAATTTCAATATATAAAAATGAATCAAAATTATATGAGCGAGTTTGAGTTGAATATGATGATTGCTCACTATTATAAAGTACCAGTAGTTTTTCTGTCGGGTGATCAGGCCTTGTGTAGTTTGGCTAAGGAAGTTCAACCGATGATTGAAACAGTAGCAGTTATGGAAGGCTTGGGAGATTCAACCATTTCAATTCATCCGGAACTAGCAACTTTAAAAATAAAAGAAGCCGTAGAAGTCGCAATGAAAAAAGATTTAACTGCTGTTGACATGACACTTCCTGAATTTTATCAATTTGAAATTCAATATAAAGAAGCAAAACTTGCGTATCGTGCTTCGTTTTATCCTGGTGTACATTTGATTAACCCAAAAACAATCATTTATGAAACTTATGATTATATGGAGTTCTTAAAAATGTTCATGTTTATAAAAATCTGATTAGTTTCAGATTTTTTATTTTTTTTTTGGGTATTATTTGATATAATAAATGCAAACGAGTCGCATTATCGAAGGAGAGAACATGAAAAAAATTATATTATTGCTGTTGCTGCTACTATTGGTAGGGTGCCAAAATAAAGCAGATGACACACTTACAGTAGCGGTTTCAATTGTACCTCAAGAAACATTTGTAAAAAAAGTGGCAGGTGACCTAATTGATGTTGTGGTGATGATACCACCTGGAAATAGTCCAGCCAATTATCAGCCAACACCACAAATGATGGCAAAATTTAATGAATCGGATATTTATTTTCATATAGATGTATCCGCTGAAGGGCCAATATTAGCATCAATAGGTAACGATATGAAATTGGTTGACTTGGCTGAGGCTGTAGATGAAAAGTATCCTGCTAGATACTTTGAAGCACATGAAGAAGACCATGAAGATGAACACAGTCATGAAGGTCGCGATCCTCATATTTGGTTGTCGCCTAAACGAACAATGGTGATGGTTGAAGTGATTAGAGATGAATTGATCACATTGGATCCAGCGCATAAAGACATTTATGAGTCAAATGCACAGTCTTATCTAGAGGAGTTAAAAGTATTGGATTCGGAATTAAAAGAAGCCTTTGATCAATTGGATTCAAAAGCCTTTATTATGTATCATCCGTCATTTGGTTACTTTGCTGAGGATTATAATTTGGATATGTATGCCATTGAAGTAGAAGGTAAAGATGCAACGATTAAAGAACTGGGGCATATTATTGAGTTGGCTAAAGATAAGAACATTAAATACGTTTTTTATCAGGAAGAATTTGATAGCCAACAAGCGGAAATTGTTGCAAATGAAATAGGTGGAGAAACAATAAAAGTAGCCCCGTTATCTGGAGACTACATTAATAATTTGCGTATGATATTGAATAAAATGCAAGATATTTTGGATTAACTGTTTTTACAACTGCTACAGAGTCCGTGAAGTTCCAAAGTATGACCTGTTAAAGTAAAACCATGTGACTTTGCAAATTCATTGTAATATGTTGAGTTGCAGTTATGAAAAACAACTATTTTACCACAAATATCACAGATTAAATGGTGGTGATGTTCATCACTACAGATAAGTTTCACTTTGGTGATTCCTTGATCTGTAATGGTTTTATAGAGTAATTCCAATTCGGTTAAGATTTCAAGATTTCGATATACCGTTGACCGATTGACTTTTTTATCTTCCACTTTGACGAGGAGGTATAATTCGTCAGCAGAAAGTACGGTATGTATTTGTTTCAATAAGACAGTTAAAATAATACGTCTGGGTTCAGTTGCTCGATAACCCTTTAATCTTAACTGTTCTAAAATATAATTTAATGTCATAAAGTCCTCCAATTCATGAGTATATGGTATCATTAAATGGAGGAAAGATAAAGGAGTTAATATGTATGAAGATGTAGATATCCGCTTTGATAAAGTGAGTGTATCCTATGGTACTGTAAAAGCTTTGGATACCATAACCTTTGATGTTAAGAAACAAGATTTTATGGGTATTATCGGTCCAAATGGCGGTGGCAAGAGTACGCTTGTAAAAGCGTTGCTTGGTCTAGTCGAATTGGATGCTGGTAAGATTTATATCAATCCAGACAAACAAGTGGGGTATGTCCCTCAGTTTGCAGAATTTGATCAAAGTTTTCCCATATCTGTAATGGAAGTTGTTTTATCGGGATTAATTAAAGGTAAAAATTACTTCTTTAAGAAGTACTCTAAAGAAGAAGTTGACTTTGCTTATAAAATGATGAGTAAACTTGATATTACAGATCTTAAGTACAAACAAATTGGAGAATTGTCAGGTGGTCAGTTGCAGAAGGTATTAGTTGCCAGATCTTTGGTTTCTAAACCAGGAATTTTAATACTTGATGAACCAACGGCAAGTTTAGATGTAAAAGTTAAAAATGAAATATACGATATTTTAAGAAAATTGAGTGATGATATAACCATTTTAATCATCACACATGATATTGCTGAGATATTTACCTTTGTTAAAAGTGTGGCATATATAAGTCAGACGCTACATTATCATGGCAATGATTCAAAAATGAGAAAAAGTGTTTTAGAATTAACAACAGGCTGTCCTATAGAAGATTTTATGTTCAGTGAAGAAGCACTCAAAAAAGATTTTATGGAGACGGAGGACAAATATCATGATACACGCCATTCTTAATTACTCATTTATGCAAAAGGCTTTGATGGCTGCAGTACTTGCTAGTATTTTATGTGGTATTATTGGTGCGGTTATCGTTGAAAAAAGATTGGTTAGCATGAGCGGGGGAATAGCACATACTTCATTTGGTGGCATAGGTTTGGGTTATTTGTTAAATGTACCACCGATTGTTACAGGTATGATATTTGCGGTTATCGCATCAATAAGTTTACCGGTTATCAAACGAAAAACCAACACAGCTTCTGATACTTTGATAGGTATTTTTTGGGCAACAGGCATGGCTTTAGGAATCCTGTTTATTGGATTAACACCAGGATATCCGCCCGATATGACATCGTATTTATTTGGTGATATTTTAACTGTTTCAACATTGTACTTAATTTTATTGTCAGTATTAAGCATAATTGTATTGATTGTATTTATCAGCATGTTTAATTACTGGAAAGCTTACTTGTTTGATGAAACCTATTTACATGTTATTGGTGTAAAAACAAGTTTTTTTGAAAGAATTTTATATGTTCTTATTGCACTTTCTATTGTATTGCTGATTAAAGTAGTTGGTATTATTTTAGCGATAGCACTATTGACCATTCCTTCTGCAATAGCAAAACTCTATACCAAACAGTTAAAAGTCATGATGATTGCATCAACTCTAATCAGTTTGGTAACGAGCATTGGTGGCTTGGTATTATCGTACTATTTCAATATTCCATCGGGTGCAACCATTATACTTTTAGCTGTTGTAATCTATTTTGGAAGTTACATTTTAAAGAAGTTGATCAGATAACACTTAGGTGTTATTTTTTTTGCTTAAGTTTGTTATTTAATCATTAAATAATTTAGTTTAAACAGTGCGTGTAGAGATTATAAGTTAATGTATGATATAATATTATCATTAACTATAGGAGGCAACACAATGATAGCTGTTATTGGAACCCAATCAACTAACGAACTCATAAAAACAGTGTTAGGTGATTACAGAAAAGATTATAATATAAGTTATTATCATTATACAGATAGAACTCAAATCGAAAATATAGTACAAGAACTTATAGATGTCGAAGGTATTCTCTTTAGTGGATTTGTTGGATTGAAGACATATGAAACTCAAAAGAATAGATCCAATATTCCTTATGGTATGATTACCATGGATAAATTAAATCTTGCACTTGGCATGTTGGAACTTGTTTTAGAGTATAAAGACATAGATGTCAGCAGAGTGTATATTGATTACTTGGGTATGATAAAAAAATATGAAAAAGAGTTTTATGATATCATACCAGAGACTTTGACAAAACGAGCGCAGACTTTTGAGTTTGATGACTTTTCTGAATTGACTCGAGAAAACATATTTAAGGATATTCAAAAAAAATACAATAATGGTGAAATTGATGTTGCAATTGTATCGGCAGCAAAAATTTCAAAAGAATTAGAAGAATTGGGTATTTTACATAAAATTGATACCACAGTAATTGATGAATACGTCATCAGCAGTTTTAATCAATTGGTAAATGATATAAAACTGCATAATTTGAATAAGCAAAAAAAATATTTTGGTATTATACAAATCAAAGAAAAAGAGCAGGTCAATAGTCTTGATACATTACTTAACAAATACAAGGATAATAATGAAGTATTAAACTTAAAGACAGCTCATGACAAAATATATTTTGAGATTATATCTGAGGATATTTATATAAGTCATGAAAAAGTATATTACAAAGTTCTTGAAGATATTTTAAATGAATCCACATTGGAGTTTTCAATGGGCATTGGAATTGGTAGAAGTTTGGTTGAAAGTGAACATAATGCAACAAAAGCCATCAAGTATGCTAGCTCATTTGGTAAACGCAAGTGTTTTCTTCTGACTGATGAGAAAGATATATTAGGACCTATTAATAGTGAGTATTGTTTATTGGTCAATGAATACCAGTTGGAATCATATTATGAACAATCAAGACATTTAGGTGTCAAAGTATTTAACTTATGTAGATTGTTTGCACTTTATGATATCAAGAAGCTTTTAACAACGGAGGATGTCATGTCTTATTTGAATATTGCTCATAGAAGCAGTAATCGGATAATGGCAATCTTAGAAGAACAAGGTATCCTAGAAGAAGGATTTGAGCAAAACGCAAATAAAGTTGGCAGACCCTCAAAAAAATATCGATTGAATATATGACTTGCTATGAGAGTAGCAAGTTTTCTTTATGTTATTTATGACTTAATTATAAAACAGGTCATAAAAAGCTTGTAGAAAAATAATTTATGATATAAAATTAAATCAAGTCATAAATAATCAAAATAATCTGATAATTATTACTATTGTAAGGGGGGACTATGAGTAAATTGAAAAAACAAGGCAGTAAACTGTTGGATGCAACTGGTTTTGAAGTGTTTAGGTATGGATTCGGTGGTTTTGGAGTCAACTTAATGTATATCATGGTATCGAGTTATATTATTTACTACTTAACCGATATTGCAGGAGTTTCAATAGCAGCAGCAGGTACAATGTATTTAACTTCTAGAATTGTTGATGCGTTATTTGATCCAGTAATAGGTGCTATGTCAGATAGAACGCAATCAAAGTGGGGAAGATATAGACCCTATATGATTTTTGGGTCTATATTTGCTGTTCTGATCTTTATCATGTTATTTACAGCTGTGAATTTTGATACAGCAGGAAAAAATGTATATTACTTTATCATGTATTCGGTTTGGTCTATTGGATATACATTAATAGTTTTACCATATCAATCGATTGTATCGATTGTCGCACAGAATAGACAAAAGAGAAATTATATGGTTATGGCATCAAAATTAATGGCCATTCCAGCAAGTCTGGTTGCAGTTAATATTTTCAAAATTGTTGAGGCATTAGGTGGTGGCGCTGGTGGATGGCAGAAGTTGGCAATTATCATGTCAGCTCTAATTGTACCAAGTATGTGGATCTGTGCCAGCAGTGCGAGACGATTTGATACAAAAGAAGTTTCTGAAATTGCTATGTTAAAATCTGATGGTAAAAAATACTCAGTTAAGGAACAGCTAAAAGCAGTCACTACAAATAAAGCCTTGTTGATGCTGATTATTGCATTTGCAACCAATAACTTAGCAGATGCATCAATAAAAGCTGTTCAATCCTATTTTGCAAAATATGTTTTAAATGATATGAGTTTTATAGCTAGAGTTGGTAACTTGAGTATTGTATTTGCCTTAATATCATTTGTTGTGATACCTTTTGTTGCAAAAAAGTTTGCTAAAAGAGATTTATTTATAGGAGGAACTGTTATTCATATTATATATCCAATTGCATTACTATTTTTAGATCCTGTTCAAAATATTGATTTGATAACAAATCTTGCTGTAATGAGTGCGGTAGGTGGTATTATATGTAATCTAGCTGCATTTATGATGTTACCAGATTGTGTTGACTTTGGTAAGAAAATGTCGGGACTTAAAAGTGCAGGACTTGTCACTTCAGGATTTACATTTTCTTTAAAGGCTAGTGCTGCAATTGGTGGTACTATAGCGAGTTACTCATTGGCAGCTGTAGGTTTTGAAGCTGACACAGTTCAATCAAAGATCGTATTAACTACAATTGTTTTATGTATGGCAGTACCGGCAATAGCTTCAGATATTGCTTCTTATGTAGCAATGAAAAAGTATCCTATTGATGAAAGAAAAGACGACTTAACAGGAGATTCAATGACAACTGTTGCATAGGAGGAATGAATGAAATTCGAATGGAAAGATTCTAACAAACAACCCTATCTGTATGTAGAGGCCGACAATAGATATGAGTTGGGTGTGGGTGTAGGCAAGGGATTAAAAAAACAAATTACTGCAACGCAACATATATTAAATAACATAATTAAGAAAACGAAAGGAACGATGGCTGAAAAGTATGTTAATGAAGAACTTTTTCATAAAATTGCAATGCAGTATGCGTCTTTCATTCCTAGTGAAGATATGGAAGAAATTAAAGGTATGCATGCGGGGTATATTGGTGCAACAGGAGAAGATATTTCTATTGATGCCATAATAACTCAATCCATCATGATCAATATGTTTTATCAGTTCATGTCAAAGATGCCGCCTGAAGTAAAATTGGAAGGGTGTACAAATTTTGGTATAGTCAATCCAGATGGTACAACTACTCATGGACAAAACTATGATGCAGATGGCAGAATGACAGCAGGAAATGCTTTTGTCCATCATAAACTTAAAGGGGAACCTGAAGTGTTTTTATACCGAACCGGTGCAGACTTAGGTACAGCAACAGGTAAGAACGAAACTGGTGTCTGTATGACGGTAAGTGTATTACAATCCGAATTAACAGCGCCTATAATGACACCAAGAGGTGTGCTTGTTAGAAGAGCGATGAAATCAGATACTGCTCAAGAGGCTGCAAAAGCAATGCTGGATGAAGAAGGTAGAAGTCCGCTTTCGTATAACTTAGTCATCAGTGATGAGAATGTGATTGTGGCGACTCAATCAATACCAACTGAACAACGATTGACGGTTGTTAAAAATCAAATTGTACAAAGTAACCAATATGATTATTATGATTGGATCAAGTATTTGAAATCTCCAAGCTATTCAAAGAAGAGACAACTTTACTCTGAAAACTTACTAAGAGAGATGTTTAATCGATATGGTAAAGTAGATAATGAAGACTTACTTGAAATTCTTAGAGATAAGCCGGTGATTTGTCGTCAAGCCAATAACGATGGTCTTGGTACAACGGTTCTATTTTTCACAAGAGAATCTTTTGGTCACGGCAATGCAAGTGACAAGCCTATCGGGAAATTACCATTTTAGTTTTTAGTGTTGGAGGTTATCATGAATATTGAAAAATGGATCGAAGAGAATAAACATACCTTTTGCAAAATCAGTGATGAAATTTGGGAACATGCAGAACTTAAGTTTGATGAGTATAAATCTGCTGATGTTCTTAAGAGGACGTTAGCGGATGAAGGGTTTAAGCTAGAAAACACCCTTAAAAATATGGAGACTGCTTTTATTGCCAGTTATGGTAGCGGTTATCCAGTAATAGGTTTTTTAGCAGAGTACGATGCGCTTGATGGACAATCTCAAGTAGCTGATATTTTTGAACAAAAAAAGCGTGAGGCTATAAATGAGGGACATGGTTGTGGGCATAATATTTTTGGTGCAGCTTCTATAGGTTCTGCTGTATCAATGAAACATTACTTAGATGAAACTGGAATGAGTGGTACCATTAAACTCTTTGGATGTCCAGGTGAAGAAGGTGGATCAGGGAAAGCTTTCATGGCCAGAGAAGGTGTCTTTGATGATTTAGATGTTGCTATAGCATGGCATCCTGGTTCAATTAACGGTATGTTTTCTGTCAGTACTTTGGCAAATATCCAGTGTTACTTTAAATTTAAAGGAAAGAGTTCACATGCAGCTGCATCACCTCATCTTGGAAGGAGTGCGCTTGATAGTGTGGAATTGATGAATGTAGGGGTTAACTATTTAAGAGAGCATATCATTTCTGATGCAAGAGTTCATTACGCTGTAACCAACGCTGGAGGCATTTCTCCAAATGTTGTTCAAGCGGAAGCAGAAGTATTGTATCTAATACGGGCGCCTAAAATCAATCAGGCAAAAGATATATTCAAAAGAGTCATTAAAATTGCAGAAGGTGCAGCGATGATGAGTGAAACAGATGTGGAGGTTGTATTTGATAAAGCTTGCTCTAATATCATCCCTAATAGTGTTTTGAGCGAAGTGATGAGTGATGTTGGCATCGGTGTACCTGCTATGTCGTTTTCGGAAGAAGAAAATCTATATGCAAAAGAATACTGTAAAACACTTTCTGAAGCAGAAAAAAAAGGCAATCAAACGATGATGAGATTATTTGGACCAAAGCTCAATGATGAGTTGAAGTTTGAATTTTCTAAACCGCTGTTTGAAAAATTTATACCATATTTTGAAAGTAAAGTTGTTATGCCGGGATCGAGTGATGTAGGAGATGTGTCGTGGATTGTACCAACTGTACAGTGTATGACAGCATGTTATTCTCAAAATACACCTGCTCACAGCTGGCAAATGGTTGCTCAAGGGAAATCATCGATTGCTCACAAAGGACTTGTTCATGCAAGCAAAATCATGGCTGGTACAGCAGTGCATATTCTTCAAAATCATGATGTGATAGATGCTGCCAAAGCTGAACTTAAAGATAGGTTAAACGGAGAGAGATACACATCTCCAATACCGGCGGATGTTAAACCGAGACCTTATTTGAAATAGTCATTACAAAAAATTCGAATTAATTTTGAAGGAGAGTATGAAACAGATAAAATATTATGGTAGTAAACTTTGACCGGCTAGTCCGAAATTGAAAGAGTTTCTTTCAATAAACAACATTGAGTTTGACTACATCGATATCGCTGAAAGCATGAAAAACTTAAAAGCTTTCCTTAAAATACTAGAAAAACATGATGAGTTTGATGTGCTTAGGCGTAGAAATGGGGTCGCGTACCTGCTTTAGTTGTAGACGATAAGATAGTACTCAATATTACTGAAGCAGTCATCGAGTGATAAATAGAATAATATATTAAAAAACCAGGATTCTAATCCTGGTTTTTCTGTTAATAAAAACATACTGAGTACGTCTAATTTTGATTGAACTGATTCATAAAGTTTAAAGCCATTTCGATACTTTTTGCTATTTCATCTTCGATGATTACCATAGAAGCTTCTGTTGTACCTTCTTTAACAGTGACTCTGAAAGTTGATGTAGAGACTTCCAATTGAATAAAATCATCACCTAACGCTTTAACAGCTGTTTCTCTAAGCATTTTCTTAGCCATTTCTTCTTTTAAATAACTTTGGAATTGCTCCTGTACACTTACAATAATTCTACCTTGATCATCTGATGTGATCGATTTTATAAACATTTTATTATCCATAAATACCTCCGTTATTATTATATCAAACCAAAAAAGAATGTCAAAAAATCCGGTATTAAATCTTTATAAAGTAAAATATTAGAAAAAGTGTTGACAAGTATTGTTGTCAGTGATACGATGATTTTGACAATGATACTTGTCATAAAGGAAAATAAAATTGTCAAAGGAGGAAATATGCCTTTATATAATACTTTAAAAGTGCAAAGAGCAAAGTTAGGCATTAACCAAGGGGAACTGGGAAAATTAGCAGGAGTTTCAAGGCAGACCATCAGTTCTATTGAAAGAGGAGAGTACAATCCGTCAATTACTTTGGTTTTAAAGTTAGCAGAAATATTTGATACAAGCGTTGAAGAGATGTTTAGATATGAGGAGGATGAGAATGAATAAAAAAACTTTTTTTAAAATGGCACTGTTGATGTGCATTGGTGGTGTTATTGGTGGAGTTGTCTCTGTCGGATTATTCTTCATGAATGATGAATTTGGATATGTCTTTAAAAATATAGGTGATTTTATTATTAATGTGAGTCCCTTTCTTTATCCAGCACTATTAATATTAATGTTTCTCCCTGCAGTCTACTTGTTTACCAAAGGTAAAAAAATGCTTGTCGAATCAAAAACATTAGACGAAGATGATATGGATGAATTAGAAAAAGAATCTGGTAAGTATCTAGATATGAGTATTGCTGTTAACGGCGTATATATGCTGTTGAACTTTTTGCTTCTAGGGGCAACCATTCAAAAGGGTAGTGATACTTATTTTATTGTATTATTTATGTTTTTAATCAATGCCATATTGGCATCTGGAATGGAGATTGTAGTGGTTAGATTTATTCAAAAGAATGATGACCGTATAAAAGGGGATCCAACATCATTTAAGTTCCACAAGGATTTTGTTGCCAGTTGTGATGAAGCAGAACAGTACAAAATTTATAAATCTGGATATGAAGCTTTTCAGTTCTCGAGAATCTTTACATTTGTTATGATATTAGTGAGTATTCTATTTAAACTTGTTTTCGATACGGATGCTTTCCCAGTTGTATTAACCTGTTCGATAGGTTTGGCACAAGTCATATCAGCCAACGTTTATAACTTTAAATATGCAAATCGATAAGCCTTAGGAATGTTCGAAAGAACATTCCTTTTCTAATAAAAAAATATCCTAATCAAGATAAATTTGGTATACTTATGTAGAAATCAATTCTATAATAAGGAGTTCATATGATCAAATATATAAAAATGGTGCCCGGTCTTCTATTGGTAATACTGGTAGCGATGGTATCAAAACTATTAGGGGCGCGTATTCAAGATGTTTTTGAAATTGAGACCTTAACCATCGCTATAATACTTGGTATTTTATACAATAACACAGTTGGTACTCAAAAGGTATTCCACAAAGGGGTTTTATTTTCACTTAAGAAATTGTTAAAAGTAGGTATTGTTTTATTAGGATTTAAATTAAATGTTGGGGCTATATTAGAGTTAGGACCCAAAGTTCTACTTATGGTACTGATATATGTACCTCTTACATTAATCTTATTTATGAAATTATCAAAAAAGTTTGGTGTAAATAAAAAATTAGCAACTTTGCTAGGTGTTGGTTCGTGTATATGTGGTGCATCAGCAGTCGTGGCGCTAGCACCTGTGATAGGCGCTGATGATGACGATGCAGTTGTAGCTGTTTCCATTGTAAGTGTGATTGGTGCTATTGGGGTTATAGTATACTCTGGTATAGCAGGTCTTGATCGTGTCAGTGACATGACCTACGGTATATGGTCTGGATTGACGCTTCATGGTGTAGCACATGCCATTGCGGCGGCACTTGCCAAGGGAGAAGTTGCCGGAGATATTGGTACTTTTGTAAAGATGGCAAGAGTGTTAATGCTTGTGCCTGTATCTCTAATGTTAAGTTATGCATTCAACGAAAAAGGAGAAACAAAAAAAGCACAATTTCCAATGTATGTGCTTTACTTTATCATAGCTGGTATCATCAACAGTTTAGGTGTATTGCCTGAAGTGATGACAAGCTTTTTTGCTAAATCGAGTAGCTTTTTAATATTAATGGCGATGACAGCAATGGGACTTTCAGTTAACTTTAAACAAGTCGCAAAAAAAGGGATAAAAGGATTTGTTATGGGCATCGTCTTGTTTATACCACTGAGTATTATAGCATTTGTTGTCGTCTCTCAAATTACTTGATAAATTCATTTTCAGTGATAATACCATTCATTTTATAATCATGAGGTTCCACAGGTACCGCTTCGATCAGCTGAAGATCAAAAGCAAGTGCTATGACTGGAACCTCTTTTCTTTTTTTGCTTAAAAGTTTGTCGTAAAAGCCACCACCATAACCCAATCTGTAACAGTGACGATCAAATGCAACGCCGGGAGCGAGTATCAGATCTATTGATTGATACGGGGCTTGCGGGCTGTTTTCAGAGGGCTCCAAAATGCCAAAATCAGATTTTATAAGATCATCTAAAGAAGAGACATAATGTATAGTCAGTTCATGAGTTGTTTCATTTACTCTAGGCAAAAGGACATGACCGTTATGTTTGATAATATAATCCATTAAGTAAGTTGTTTTCACTTCGTTTCTGAAATCTACATACACCAAGATGTTCATATCATCTTTTATGAGTTTGTTTTCAATAACTCTTTGAGTGATGGCCATACTCTTTTCAATGACTTCTTTTTTAGTAAGCTGCATTCTTTTCTGTATTATTTCTTTTCGTATTATTTTCTTCATCATGACCTCGCTTTTCATTATTGTACATGATTATCTAGTATAAGAATAGTCCTTTCATGTATAATATAAGGTAGGAGGAACGTATGAAAATTAATAATAATAAAAAGGTGACATTCTTATCCTTTGATATATATGAAGAAGCGCCAATTGTAGCGGTACATAGCACAAGACTTGGCGGTGTTAGTAAAGGTCGTTTTTCTGAAATGAATCTTGGGTTTTCAAGAGGGGACAATCCAAATGATGTTTTGAAAAATTATCATTTATTTTCAGAAGCGATTGGTGTGGAAGTCAGTAAAATGGTCTTATCAGATCAATGGCATCATAATCAAATCCTTCAGGTAACATCTGAACATTTTGGTATGGGTATCTTCAAAGAGAGAACTTATGGTGATGTGGATGGATTAATCACAAATGAAACGAATTTACCACTAGTCACTTTTTATGCAGATTGTGTACCCATTTATTTTTATGACCCAATAAATAAAGTCATTGGTATGACCCATGCAGGATGGCGCGGCACAGCAACAGCTATTGTAAAAGACATGATAAAAAAAATGATGTCTGTATATAACTGTGAAGTCAAAAATATAAAAATCGCCATAGGACCGGCAATATGTAAATCCTGTTATGAAGTGGACCAACAAGTGATAGATGCCATGACATTTGATTTTTCTGATTTATATTATGATCACTATCCAGAAAAAGATCGCTATCATATTGATCTGAAAGGTTTAAATAAGGCAATAGCTATATCTTGTGGAATATTACAAGATCATATTGAAGTTAGTGAATACTGTACAAAATGTCATCCGGAATTATTCTTTTCACATAGAAGACATGGAAATGATAGAGGTACTCAAATTGGTGTGATGATGTTAAAGGAGGACTCAAAGTGAAAAAAACTAATGCAATGAGAATTTTAGATCAAGCTAAAGTAACTTATAAGACTTTGGAATATGATTTGAGTGATGGTCACATCGACGGTGTTTCAGTAGCGAATAAAATAAATATACCTGTGGAACAGGTTTTTAAAACGCTTGTATTGGTTGGACATAGTAAAACCTATTATGTTGTGATGATTCCAGTTGACAAAAATGTTCATTTGAAATCTGTAGCCAAACATTTTGGAGAGAAAAAAATCGAAATGATACCTGTTAAAGATATCACCAAATTGACTGGATATATCAGAGGCGGCTGTTCGCCTTTAGGAATGAAAAAATCATACAAAACAGTATTGGACGAGTCTGCTATTTTATTAGATGAATTTGTCTTTAGTGCAGGAAAACAAGGTTTGCAGATTCAAATGACTCCAGACGACTTTATAAGAATATCAAATTGTGATGTAAAAAACGTTGTAGAGTAATCTACAACATTTATGTATCAACTATTAACTTCTATTTCAGAAAGCTGTGTTCCCAAATAACTGTGAAATTTGAAGGATAATATGTGATTGTTCGGATGATAAAATCAAATTCTCTTGTATAACATAATTTAATATATAAGGTATATTTTGTGTTGTTGTATACTCCTCTTAGTTTACGACTTGACTACTTGTAGCATAAAATTTTTTAGTTAGGAGCAACCAATATGAATGCTACTTAGAGCAAATCAGGTGTTTTAAACTGTACCTTTATGGTATAATATAAAAAGGTAATAGAGAAAGGATACTATGATGAAGGTATATACTAAAACAGGAGATAAAGGTACAACCAGTTTATATGATGGTACTAGAGTTTCAAAAGATTATATTCGAGTTGAAAGTTATGGTACTATAGATGAATTGAATTCAAGTTTAGGACTTGCGAAAAACTATATTGAAGAAGCAGAAATAAAGCAGTTGGTAGCAAAATTACAACGTTCTCTATTTGATGTAGCAGGGGAGTTGGCAACATCTGATTACAGAGCATTCAAAACAAGAGTGACAGATAAAGATATCGAATTTCTTGAAAAACAGATAGATCATTTTACTTTAATCATGGATCAGGAAAATTGTTTCATTTTACCTGGGAGCAATCTCAGCAGTGGGCATCTACATGTTGCAAGAACCATCTGTAGAAGAGCGGAAAGGCGTATGATTACATTAAAAGAATCTGAAGATATCAGTGATACAGTAATGAAATATGTCAATCGATTATCGGATACGATTTATTCTATTGCAAGATTCTTAGAATCGGAACTGACGTATATAACATTTGGAAAATATTAAAACTTTATCTCATTGAGATGAAGTTTTTCATCTTTTGGGTATGATAGGGATAGAGGTGATGAAAATGAAATTAGGATTTGGATGTATGAGGCTCCCTGTAAAAGAAGATGGTAGCATAGATAAAAAAAGAACCTTTGACTTATTTGATAAGGCAATTCAAAACGGTGTGACCTATTTTGATACGGGTTATGACTACCATAATGGCGAAAGTGAAGTTGTTTTAGGAGAGTATATTAAAAACTATGATTCAGGTATAGATATAGCTACAAAGTTACCGGTCTGGTTAATTCATAAAAGAGAAGATATGATGGACTATTTCAACAAACAACTTAAAAAAATATCTGTCAACTCTTTTGACTATTATATATTACATGCTTTGGATAAAGCGTATTGGGACGAATTAAAAGCACTTGGTGTCATTGAGTTTATGGATCACCTCAAACAACAGGGATTAATCAAACAAATGGGCTTCTCATTTCATGATTCTTATGAGGTTTTTGAAGAGCTTGTAAATGATTATAACTGGGACTTTTGTCAGGTACAGTTTAATATTATAGATGAAGATTACCAAGCTGGATTAAAAGGGATTCACTTAGCCAAATCAAAAGGTTTAAAAGTTATTGTTATGGAGCCGCTTAGAGGTGGGGGACTTGTAGAAGTTGTGCCTGGGGAAATCGAAATGCTTTATGGTGATAGAAGACCTGTAGAGTGGGCGTTTAACTATATATTGGATCAACCGGTGGATTTAATCTTATCTGGTATGTCTGATATGGAACAACTAGAAGAAAATCTGAAAATATTTTCTAATACATATGAAATGACTGAAGCTGATAAGGAGATTATTGTAAAGGTTAGAGCTGCCTATAAAAGTAGGGTGGTGAGTGGTTGTACGGGGTGCGGTTATTGTTATCCTTGCCCTACAGGCATTAACATACCAAAATGTTTAAGACTTTACGATCAAGGGACTATGTTTGATAACCGCATTAAATACAAAAATGAATATGAGATGATGGAAAAATTCAAACGTGCTCATAACTGTATGGCGTGTGGAAGATGTGAAAAGAGATGTCCTCAAAAAATTGAGATAATAGAGATGTTAAAACAAGTGAATCAATATTTCAAAGACTAGAGCTAAGCTCTAGTCTTTATAATGTCATCAATTAGTGTCATTGCCTTATCTGATAATTTTGGATATGATTGCTGATACCATTTATAGGTTTGTTTTAGTCCAGTTTTTAAATCAAATTTAGGAACGTGAAGCCCGTGTTTTTTAAGTTTTTCAATAGACAACGTATAGTTGACATCTCTATAAGGGAAATACCTTCTTGAAATATTGTAGGTATTAGTATCTACAGGTATACGGTCTATTGTTATATCTGTTACATGTTCGAAAGTGTCTAGTATAGATTCGAAATCATAAACAGCCTCGTGAGTAACGTTATAAGCTTCACCGATGCAAACATCGTTTTCCAACATACTTTGTATGATTAACATCAAATCGTGAATATGAATGAACTGTGTCTGATTGTTGCTATTTGGATATGGAATAGGACGATTGTGAGTAATGGCATCAAAAAAATAACTTTCTCTGTATAGATTATTATTTGGACCGTATATGTAAGTGGGTCTGAATATAGTGACTGGTAGAGCCTTTTTATTAAATGCTTCCATCAGGTGAGTTTCTGCTTCCAGTTTATCCAATCCGTATTTGAGCCAGTTGTGATTGGGACCTTTTTCATCTTCTTCTGTAATCATATTTCTATTTGGTGCATAAACCGCACCAGAGCTACAAAAAACATAACGCTTAAGATTGTCTGTATTGATTGTTTCAAGTAAATTAGATACATCATTCTTAGTGTAGGCTGAAATATCGATGACGTACTCGTATTGAAATGATTTAAGTTGTTCTAAATCTTTTAAGTTATGTCTATCCCCAATGTGGTGATGACGATAACCAGTATAGGGTACTTCTTTTTTGCCTCTTGTAAAAATATCGACAGTATAATTCAGCTCTATATAATGTTCTGCTACTGATCTACTGACAAATTCCGTACCACCCATAATTAATATATTCATAAACACCTCCGCTTATAGAATAACAAATATATTATAATTATAAAATGTATTATTTGTAAAAATTATATATGGTATATTAGTACAAGGGGGTAATTTATGTATTCAAAAGGGATTCAAAAAATTGTTTTTATAGTGGTACTATTGGTGATTGTCGGGGATGTCTATAAATACCTAGCCATAGATTATCAAAAATTACCTTCTGACAATTGGAGTAAGGATGAAACATTATTTAGTTATAAAACGGAAACAAACTATAATAATTTCTTTGGTAGCCAACTGTCTTATGTGAGTATGAATGAGACACTTTCTATTATTTACATTGATAATGATAAATTAAGATTCAAATCGTATAATAAAGACTTAACTTTAAAAGATGAAGGTGTTTTGACGACTTTAGAAGGTCAAGGCGAAGAAATATACGCCTCTATACATGATGATTCATTTGAGATGGTTATCAAGGTTGAAGATGATTTTTACTGTTATATGTTTGATGGAGCATTACAGTTAAAAGGTACTTATGTCAAAAGGATAGATCAGCCCAATTATTATGTGTCAAATGGTCATATTGTAATTAAAGAAAACAATACACTCGAAGTCATCTCATCTAAAGGATCAGTTGTCCTTGAGATGCCAAACTTACCTTATGATTATGTAAATCATGTTACATTTGATGGTCAATATACAGTGCATTATCTGACCATTAAAGATGGGGAACGTTATATTGTAAGAGATGTGTATACTGATCAAGGTAAACTGGTAGAATCACTATTAGTAACCAAACTATTAAGCGAAGAACTCAGACTAGGGCCACTTGACTTTGAAGTTGTGCGTTCTGGTAATACCGAAACTTACAAGCTAAATATAAAAGATCTGAAATCTGGGATGTCATATTTAAATTACTATCAGTATAATTTGGAAACTCAAGAAGTTTTGGTAGAAACAATTTATGAAAGATTTCAGGATAAAACAAATTTAATCTCTTCGAATGAGATGATTGGTTTATTTAAGGGTGGAGAAATATCATCTTACATAGGAAAGAATTTTTATAGTTTTTATAATGTGATGATCTATAATTTCGAAACAGAGGAAATCAAACCGTTAACAAAGACTTATAATGGTCCAAGAGAATATACTTATATTCAATCCGAACCTTATGATTATTTGATATGGGGTGAACTGAAAAAGGGTGAAATGACTTTAAAGATTGCATCAAATGATCCTGAATACATAAAATCATCACAAGTATTTACTAGAGAAAGAATATTGGATGTTTTTTATGAAACGATTGAAGCATTTATGAAAATTCCAACGTATACTATCATTAATGCAGTCAGTGTATTTGCGATGACCATGTTGATTGTGTTACCGTGTTATATGTTGTTTGTGACCTTCTTTGAAAAACATCATTTATGGGTATTGGGAATATTGATTATCTTGCATAATGCTGGTAAGATTCTGATACATGTCAATTTTTTGAGTAAAATGGTGTTGCCTGAATTTCTACAGATGTATTCGATTCCAATATTTATAGCGACCAATATTTTAGCTTTTTATAATTATAAAGTCATCAATCACCATATGAAATTGGATAATCCGATTGTGGAGTTCGTTCCATTTTTCTTAACCGATATTATACTGCACACATTGATATTCGGACCATTTATCATGATGAGATTCTAGTCCCTACGGGGACTTTTTTGTTTTGATAATTAATGGTATATGATGAAACTATTGATATAGCACATTAAACACGGTCAGAATTAAAAGGTGAGAGATGTTTTTCTTAGTGAAATAATATTGTAAAATTATAAGTCTCCTTTCTTTGGTAAACTAAAAGGGGAGGGAATAGTATGAAAAAATTTGATGACTTAACACGACTTGGTAGAATTAGACGGGTTAAAAAGATAATAGAAGAAGGATTGGAATTTTATGACTTAGAGGTTAAAGATCTGAAATTCTTAACAGAAGATACCAATGTATTCTATAAATTAACAGATACATCTGGTCATAAATATGCGGTGAAAATCTATCAGGAACTATCAAGTAATCTAGATGATTCTCAAGTAGAAATGTATTTTTTAGATCAGATTGCCTCTAAAACGAATATCGTTGTACCAAAAGGTTTAAAGAATAAATCCGGTGACTATGTGACGTTGATAGAATCGAAATATGATACCGTAAAAAAACGTATGGCTGTCTATGAGTGGATGGATGGTTATGATCTGGATGAACGTGAAAAAACATCACATTTCGAACAAATCGGTGCGTTAATGGCAGAAATGCATCAAGTCGCAGAGACGTTAGAGATACCGAAACAATTTAATCCAAAGAAGATTGATAAGGTGCTATATTACGCTGGTGATGATTATTTTTATAAGATGGAAAAACATCAGTCGAAAGTCAGTCCGGAGTTTACAAAACTGATGGATTTTGTCATTCCATATTTAGATGAACGGTTGATTAAATTATATGACAACAAGACAATTATGATTCATGGAGATTTTAATCCGTGGAATATCAAAGTCCATAAAGGCAATATTCGTTTATTGGACTTTGAAGATACATCGTTGGGTCTGCCGATTCACGATATTGCAACTTTGTTTTTCTATTATCAATATGACGATAATTACAAAATGTATCAAGAAGCGTTTTATAAAGGATATAGAACTGTTAAATATATTGAGAGACACCAAGAATCGGAATTAAATCTTCTGATGATTGCTAGACGTGTAAATTTTATGAATTATATATTAGAGATTAATGATGCTCCGGAAAAGTATATCAACACAAATATTGAAAGAGTGGAAAAATATCTTAAGGAAGCTTGTCCCATGTATTTTGAAAAATAATTGTTAATCATTTAACTACTCTTGATTACTCTACTTCTTTGGTGTATAAAAGTGATGAGACACATAAAGAAAAGGGGTATTATGAAAAAAAAGGGATTTAAAGCTTTTTTAAAAAGAAAAAATATTGAAATCAGTGCTAAAAGATATTTGATTACAGCACTGAGTTATATGACTTATGGTCTATTTGCTTCATTGATTATTGGTAGTATCTTAAACCAAATTGGTTTGAAGTTGGACATTCCTTTGTTATCTGAAACTATTTGGCCCGCAGCTCGAGCGATGACAGGACCGGCGATTGCTGTTGCAGTAGCATATGGATTGGAAGCGCCACCACTTGTTATCTTTGCATCAACACTCACTGGAGCAGTAGGTGGTGCACTTGGTGGACCGGTAGGTGCTTTCGCAGCAGGTGTTGTTGGTGCTGAACTGGGTAAAATGGTATCAAAAGAAACTAAAATAGACATATTAGTGACACCGTCAGTGACGATAATCGCAGGGTGCATGGTAGGTGCGTGGGTAGGACCTCCTATTAATACCTTTATGACAGCTTTTGGACAGATGATTGTTTCGGCTACTGAATTACATACCATTCCGATGAGTATTATTGTATCTGTTTTAATGGGTATGGCACTCACTTTACCGATTAGTAGTGCGGCAATAGGCATTATGTTGGGTTTGAGTGGGTTGGCAGCAGGTGCAGCAACAGCTGGTTGCGCCGCTCAAATGGTTGGTTTTGCTGTTATTAGTTTCAAGGAAAATGGATGGTCTGGTTTATTCTCACAAGGTATTGGTACTTCGATGTTGCAAATGCCGAATATCGTCAGAAACTGGAAGATATGGATTCCGTCAATTGTGGCTTCAGCTGTTCTAGGACCGATTGCAACGGCTGGATTTGAATTGCAAAATACAGCCATAGGATCGGGTATGGGTACCAGTGGTTTGGTTGGACAATTTGGTACGGTAGAAGCAATGGAAGCTTTAGGCTATACCGCTGCTGAAATATACATTCCGATGATCTTAGTACACTTCATTTTACCAATAATCTTTACTTTAGCAGTTGCTGCACTACTTAGAAAAGTAGGCTGGATTAAAGAAAACGATCTAAAATTAGAATTATAATTAAAGCCATCATTTCAGTTGAAATGATGGCTTTACCTTTAATTTCTAGCTTGATTGAGACAGGCTTTGACACCGTTTCTAATACCTAAACTGGTATAAGTACAGCCTGAAACGACTGAAACATCTGTGCTGTTGCTGTCTATGATTTTTTTATACATCTTCGGCGCACTGAAATTGAAGTAACTTCTTGTTTCTCTATGTTCAATGACTTCTACAGATATTATCTGGTCATTCTTAATTTCTACTTGTACGACCATATCGGGTGCGAAAGCATTTACTTTAGCCTTATAAACACCATCTCTATAGGTTGTTTGAGTATTGGCTTGTTCTTCAGCGATTCGATCAGCCTCGGCCTTTTCCTTGGCGATTCTATCTGCTTCGGCTTCTTCTTTGGCTATTCGATCCGCCTCAGCTTTTTCTTTTGCCAGCCTTTCAGCTTCTAGACGGGCAGCTTCTCTTTCGATTGCCAGTTGAGCTTCATATGCTTGTAAGGCTTCTACGTTTTTGGTTTTCGTTATTTCTACTGGCAGTAAGTCTATAGAATAATCGTAGTACATATCAATTGTAGAGGTTTCTTTAAGAATAATTTTTTCGTCAATCTCAACTTCGGTTTCGATAAAAATTTCTTCTTCTGACTCTTCAACGTTAATAGTGTTATCTAGTGTAGGAAGTACAATCGGTTTAGAAATATAAAACGCACCTATCATTAAGGTGATCATGATGATAAAACCACTTAAATGGAATGTTTTTTTGATAGCGCCATCTTTAGGACAAACCGCTAAACAATCATGGCAACTTAAACAGTCTAAATTGTTAACCACTTCAGTTTCTGTTATCTCAATCTGGACTGGGCAGACTTTATCACATTTCTTGCATTGAATACAAGTGTCTTCTATACGAGTTATTCTAAAAATTCTCATAGAAGAAATTAAATTAAGTCCAGCTCCATAAGGGCAGAGGTAGTTGCAAAATGGTCTTTCTATAAAAAGACCCAGTACAATCACTGCGATTAAATAAATACCACCGATTAAGGTAACACCGCCATAAAACAATCGTATGAAGGCATGGTAAGGATCTGCATTGATATATGTCCAGACATCCTCTTTTAAAATAAGAAATACGAAATAGCCCAATACAAGATATTTTATATAAGTGAATAAACCGTGTAGTTTGGAGAGTTTTACTTTCTTAAGACCTAAAACACGGCCCATATGATTTAGTCCTTTTTGAAGTGTTCCAAACGGACAAATGTAACCACAGAAAACAGGTCCGTAAAGAAGCGTTATGAACAAGCTGAAAAATCCTACAATCCAAGCAAGTCCTATGGTATTTTGATGATATAAAATATTAGGACCAAAGATATTGTGGATGACATTAAAGTTGAGTGCGACAGGATTGTCTCTTACTATAACAACACTGCCGATTAATAAGGCAAAAAAGAATGCCGAAACAAGTCTGTTTTTCTTCATAAAACACCTCTATTTGATACACGAAAATAATAATGGAATATCTGTTGATTGGATCTTATCACCTTTTAAATTGCCGTAAAACTGTATATCTTTAAAACCTGCATTTTCTAGATACGTTTGGATTTCATTTTGCTTTAAAGTCAGCAATGGTAATTTGCTTTTAATGACTTGAGAAGTCTCTTTAATTAAAAGTTCGGTATCAAATGATACATACCCATCTTTTAAATCATAATCTCTTGTAAATTTTATATGGTCATTTTCAATGGTTGGTAAGTGGTTGATGTTATGAGTGATGATTCTATCGTAGTTGATGATTTGAACGATAAAAAGGCCACTGTCATTTAACTGTTCATAAACGCGGTTAAAGAATAAATTCACAGCGTCTCTATCGGGTAGATGGACAAGTGTATTACCAAAACAAACAATGCGGTCAAAGTTTCTTTCTAAATTAGAAATATTGAGCATATTTTCATTTATAAACGTCATATCCGGGTATTTTTTTGAGGCTTCTTCTAAAAGGGTATCATCTAAATCCAACCCTATGACATGAGCTGATTTAGTGTATAAAAGCTCGGTCAAGTTGCCAGTCGCGCATCCGATTTCGAGAATGGTTTCATGTTTGCTAATGGGTTTGATGCTATCAATGAAATTAAGTTGATTGATATTCTGTGGGAATATATAATCGTATACTTTTGCTATTGATTTATACATTATGCCTCCTAAAATAATTCGTCTGCTAATGCATCGTAATCTAATATTTTTATAATTGATTTTTCATAGTCAATGAGTCCTTCAGCTTTCATCTTAGAGAGTTCTCTTGAAAGTGAGGGTCTTCTTGTACAAATGTGTAAGGCCATTTTCTCTTTAGAAAAAGGCAGTTTAACAATGCTGCTATTCTGTTCTTTCGATAGCTTTATCAAAACATGAGCAATTTTACCTCGAATGGTACTTAAAGATAATAACTTGAATTTATCATTAAAGAACAATAACTTTTTAGAGAGTAAACCTAGATAGTTTTCCAAGAATTTAGGTGAGTGTTCCATAGTTTCTATTAAAGTGGGTTTATCAATATATAGTACTTCTAGATCAGAAAGTGCCGTTATTGAAATAGGATAGTGATCATTGGGTGAAAATAGTATAGCTTCGCCGAAAATATCACTAGGACCCATGGTAATCAGGTTTGAAACGTCTCCTGAAATAAAAAAAGTCGAAAGTTCCATTTTACCTTTTAGGACAATACCCAAGGCAGAACAGATTTCACCTTCTTCGAAAAGTGTTTGCCCTTTTTTATAGGGGGTAATTTTAGGTTGTAGCATATCGCATAGTTCGATAATTTTTTCTTTTTCAAGTCCGTTAAACAAATAACACTGACTGATGACTTCGTAATTTTTTTTTATCATAATTAGCTCCTTTAGTTTAGTGTATAAGACTTTTATAGGTATTACCAGTAATTTAATTGAAAAGTGTAACCTGTGTTACAGTATTTACTCGACTTTATTAGTATACTATGTTTAGAAAGTATAGTATACTAATTGATAAAAAGTTTGTCATATATCGTATACAAGATGATTATACATAAAATAGTTATAGTAATTACACTTAGAAAATCAATAGGAGGTTTTACAATGAGTATGTTTTGTTTCCAATGTCAAGAGGCAGCAGGTAATAAAGGGTGTGCAGGTAACAAAGGTGTATGTGGTAAACCAGCAGATGTCGCTAACTTACAAGATTTACTGATGCATATTGCCAAAGGTGTTGCTGCAGTGAACCAATGTGCAAGAAACCATGGAAAAAATACAGTGAAAGCTGAAGATTACTTAATGGATGCATTGTTCACAACCATTACAAATGCTAACTATGATCCAGAAGCGATTAGCGACAAAATTGAAGCGGGTATCAAATTAAGAGAAGAAATTAAAAATTCTGTTAATCCGGATGCTTGTCCTGATCCTAAAACAACACATGATTCTTTAATATGGAGTGATGTTAGAGAAAACTTCGAAGCAAAAGCTAAAACGGTTGGTGTTTTACAAACAGAAAACGAAGATGTTAGATCGTTAAGAGAATTGGTAATCTATGGTCTTAAAGGTTTGGCTGCTTATTATGATCACGCTACAAACTTAGGTAAAAGTGATTCGGATATCGCAGATTTTGTTGAAAAAGCTTTAGTAGCAACTACAGAGGAAAAAACTGCTGATGAATTAGTAGCTCTTACGTTGCAAACGGGTGAGTATGCTGTTAAAGCAATGGCGTTACTAGACGGTGCCAACACTGGTGCTTACGGTAATCCGGAAATTACTAAAGTAAATATTGGTGTTAAAAAGAATCCGGCAATATTAATTTCAGGTCATGATTTAGCTGATATCAAACAATTGCTTGAGCAAACTCAAGGCACTGGTGTTGATATTTATACACATAGTGAAATGTTACCAGCTCATTATTATCCAGAATTAAAGAAATACGATAACTTAGTAGGTAACTATGGTAATGCTTGGCATAAACAAGATACTGAGTTCGCTACATTTAATGGCCCTATCTTATTTACAACAAACTGTATTGTACCTCCAAAAGGAGACATCCAGAAGAAAATCTTTACTACAGGTTCTTCAGGATTCCCGGGTTGTACTCACATTGAAGCGGTTGATGGCAAGAAAGATTTCTCACAGATAATTGAAATGGCTAAAACTTTACCTGCTCCAACTGAGATTGAAACAGGTGAAATCGTTGGCGGATTTGCTCATAATCAAGTATTTGCATTGGCTGATAAAGTAGTAGATGCCGTTAAGACCGGTGCTGTTAAGAAATTTGTTGTTATGGCGGGTTGTGACGGTAGACAAAAAGGCCGCAACTACTACACTGATTTCGCTGAAGCTTTACCAAACGATACCATTATCTTAACTGCTGGTTGTGCTAAGTATAGATACAACAAGTTAAACTTAGGTGATATCGGTGGTATTCCAAGAGTATTGGATGCTGGTCAATGTAATGACTCGTATTCATTAGCGGTCATTGCAATGAAGCTTAAAGAAGTATTTGAATTAGAGGATATCAATGATTTACCAATCTTCTACAACATTGCATGGTATGAGCAAAAGGCTGTAACAGTATTATTAGCATTATTATACTTAGGCGTTAAGAATATTCATTTGGGACCAACACTTCCTGCATTCTTATCACCAAACGTAACCAATGTATTGGTTGAAAACTTCGGAATCGCTCCAAATGGGGATGTAGACGAGGACATTAAAAACTTCATATTAAATTAATTATTATTAAGTATTAAATGTAGGTACTGCAATTGCAGTGCCTACTATTTAGATAGGAGGCAGTATGCACGACGGTTGTAACGGACAAATGACAGATGGGCTTCAAGTCCTGCAAAAAGTTAGAATGATGGGTTTTAATAAGAATAAATTGCCAGTGGTGCATAAGTTTGAATGCGAAGCGTGTCAAACTGAAGTTGAGATGGCTACTATCGAACATCAATGTTCTTGTGGTATGGTCTATGCAGTCACGCCATGTGGCGCGATGGAGACTTCAAAAATTAAAGCGGCAGGAAAATATGTATAAGTGGAAACGCCTAAAAGAAATGTCTTTTAGGCGTTTTTTGATTACAAGTTCGTAAATTGGATAATAATTAAATGAAAGAGTTTTTAATGAATCTAGCTTGGAACACAACCATAAAACTAGGTAAGGTATCAATAGATGATGAATATCAAGTTTTGATTGAGCAAGCAGAAAATTACTCGAATCTTCACTAAGTGAATCTTATGATGATAAACTTCAATCACCCATTCAACTTCTAATGGAATATATAGTCCGTCATTTTAAATTAGAAGAAGGTTTGCTGAAAAAATGGATGTATCCTGAAATGAATGAACATATCCAGAAAAATAAAGACTTTACTCATAGAGTAAATCATATGAGTAAGTTGCTTGATGAAATATTTGCCTTATAAAAGGCTGTAGAGTTTAATCGTATGATTACATAATGGATTATACATCATATTGGGGAAGAAAAAGAAAATATGCTGAGTATATTATAAGTAGGAGTGAAAAAGATGAGTTTGAGTTTTGTTACCATAGGTACAAATAATTTGGAAGCTTCAGTAGAGTTTTATACAAAACATTTGGATTTTAAAATTGACAAACGATTTAGAGTTGGAAAGAGTTCGGAAATTGCTGTACTCAAAGATGAATCTGGTATTATAGAATTTATTGCAGGTGATGAAATGAAAGTTTTTCAAGGAGAAGGTCTGATGCTTGGGTTTGAGGTTGAAGATATTCAAAAAATGTATGATTATTGTAATTCTGAAAATATAAAGATATTAAATCCACCGAAACAATTAAATGATGGTATGAAATTGATGACAGTTGAGGATATACACGGATTAATTCTAGAATTTGTACAATTTCCAAAAAATGATGAATAGGTGAACAGATGAAGTCAAATGATAAAATACAGGAACTCGAAATAGAACTAAAACAACTAAAACAGAGACTGCAAGATACTGAAAAAGCATTTGTTCATAGAGAACGATTGGCTTCATTAGGTGAACTTGTTCCCGGCATCAGCCATGAGATCAATACCCCTCTTGGTGTTGCTGTTTCAGCAGGTTCTTTTTTAGAATCTGTACATCATAAATCCGTCAAATTATTTGAAGAAGGCAAACTAAAAAAAAGTGATTTAGTAGAGTATTTTACTAATGTGCAGGAAAGTTCTGAAATCATCAATAAAAATTTATTCAGAGCAGTAGAATTGATTAAGAACTTAAAAGAGATTTCGGTGTATCAAAGTAGTGATATTAAAGTTCGATTTGATTTGTGCCAATATATAAATACAATATTCAGTACACTAAAACATGAGTACAAACATTCAAATCATCAAGTAATAGTCGCGTGTGACGGAATTTCTGTTTATAGTCATCCTGGTGTATTTTCACAAATAATCACCAACTTGGCAATGAACAGTTTGCATCATGGATTTAAAGATTTGAAAGATGGTGTAGTTAAAGTCACTGTAAATCTGAATGAGAATAACTTAATATTCAAGTACAGTGATAATGGTCATGGAATAGAGAAAAATTCTTTGGAACATATATTTGATGCGTTTTATACCACTTCGAGAGATACCGGTGGCTCAGGTTTGGGACTTAGTATAGTTAAACAACTTGTAAATAAAAAATTAAAAGGTGATATATGTTGTAGAAGTGAAGTAAATGAAGGTGTAGAGTTTACTATTACAATTCCAAGAACTGAAATAGAAAAGGGGTGACAAGATGGAAAACACTGATTTAACATTTGATTTTTTAGTAGATGAAGAAGAAGTGGAAGAAGAGATAAAAGAATTTTATAAAATAATAATTGCAGACGATGACGAAGAAATCCATCGCGTCACTAAAGTCATTCTTAGATACTTTAATTTTGAAGGTAAAGCATTGGAATTTATTGATACATATTCGGGAGAGGAAACAAAAATCGCTTTAAAGGAAAACCCGGATACCGCTATCATATTTTTGGATGTAGTCATGGAAACAAGTGATTCCGGCTTGAAAGTGGCGAAATACTTAAGAGATGATCTAGAGAATAAGTTGACAAGAATTGTTTTAAGAACAGGGCAGCCTGGTGAAGCACCAGAAGAGGATGTCATTAGACTATATGATATCAACGACTATCGTTTAAAAACAGAATTGACGGTAAAAAGGCTTCATACCACACTTTATTCCTCTTTAAGAAACTATAGGGATCTTCAAACATTAGAAAAAAATAAAAGAGGGCTTGAAAAAATTATAAAAGCCAGTGCGAGTTTATTTGAACATAATACTTTGGATGATTTTCTGGTAACCATTTTAAATGAATTGTCTAATTTTAATTATGATCCAATAGAAATGCTTTATATAAGAGAAGATAATAGTGATCTTTCTGACGGTATGGTTATTTTAGAACAGAGTTCTCTTAATAAAGTTATTGCAGCAACGGGTAAATTTTCCCATTTTATCAATCAGGAAATTGAAATGATTGGTGAACTTAACTTTATAAAACAGTGGATTACCAATTCGGAATCGAGTGAGGAATTGATTCATGAACTTGATAATGGATTTATTATTGAAAGTCGTGGTAAAAGTCATTCAAATAATTATATTTACATTGAAGGAAAAAAAGCTGGGTTAGATTTTCAATTGATTAATTTGTTTTTATCCAATTTTTCAATTGCTTTAGATAATTATATTTTGAATAATATGTTACAAGCCACTCAAAAGGAAATAGTTTTCGCCCTTGCAGAAACTGTTGAAAGTCACTTTGAAGAAACTGGCAGTCATATTAAGAGAATCTCTGAGATGATGTATCAATTTTCTCTTTGTAAGCGTTATTCCTATGGTGAATGTGAGTTGTTAAAGCTTGCCAGTACAATGCATGATTTGGGTAAGATTGCTATTCCAGATAAAATTTTAAAGAAACCGGGTAAACTTACAGAGGACGAATTTGAGATTATGAAGACACATACCAATCATGGTTACCGTATACTTAAAAATCCCAATTTACCAGTTATCAAAATGGCAGCTGAGATTGCTTTAAATCATCATGAAAAGTTTGATGGTACTGGATATCCTGCAGGAAAGAAGGGACTAGATATACCTTTGAATGCTCGTATGATGGCTATTGTAGATGTATTTGATGCTATGACTCATAAAAGAATTTATAAAGATGCTGTACCAGTAGAAGAAACCATCGGTTATATCAATAGTCAACGTGGCATGCATTTTGATCCAGAACTCGTTGATGTTTTTATGAACAATTTGCAAAAAATAACATCAGGTGTAAAAAATATGTAGCAACCGCTTAGCGGTTGCTATTTTAACGAGTAAAAGAAGGGTACCAAAATAGGTACTAAAGAACTTAAAACCACACCATTGAAAAACGATATGACCACTATTTCAGGATTGGTATATCTTGATACGATTGGTAACATTGTATCCATTGATGTCGCACCAGCAGGTGCTATGGTTGTATACTTATTTAAATACCTGGCAATAAACGGTATGGTCAAGACGGCGAAAACCTCTCTAAACACATTGGTTAGAAATGCGATGGCTCCGATTTCTGCTGAATCTAATTTCGTTAATAATATTCCTGACAAACTGTACCAACCAAAACCTGCACTGATTGCCAAACTGATGTTGGTATCGTAGTCGATGATTATTGAGGTTACAAGACCACCGATTATACTACCGATTACAATTGAGAAAGGTATGATAATTAAAAGAAGTCCGTGTTTTTTCACATCTTTAAATATATGTTTGTTCATACCAATATCGATGCCTACAAATAGAATTAATATATTAAGTGCTATGGTTGTAAACATATCCATATGAGGTGCTATGGATTGAGGTAACAAGGTCATACCACAAATAATGCCGACAATGATTGAAATGAGAATAGATAGTGTCACTGTTGTCTCCTTTCAAAAAAACGTGTTGCGATATAAACACATGCAATACTAGAAACGGTTGTAAGTAACGCAAATAAAAAACCTACCCAACCAATTTCTTTTAAATTATTTAACAAGTCCTCATTCAGACCCAAGCCTGCTCCCATGGCAAACAACAAGAGTGTAACACCTAAAAATTGAAATTTGCTGATTGTTTTTTTAAATTGCTCAGTCGGTTTAACAAAGCTGCCTATTAGTATACCGATGACTAAAACTAAAATTATGCTCCACATAAGACTCTCCTTTACTGATTTTAGTTTAGTTGTAAATAAGAATAAATGCAAGAAACTTAAAGAAAATATATTTGAACTTTTTTGGTGTAGTTTGATGAAATATTCTTGTCAAACAGAAAGCGATATGATATTATATTAACAACCCCTATAGGAGGGGGTGTATGGAGGTAATGATGTATTATATTATTGGCGCAATCATCATCTGGATGATTTTTAGAAAATTGACAGCACCTAAGGTAAGAAATATCTCAGGGGTGGAACTAAAAGAGTTGTTAAAAGAAAAAAAAGGACATCATTTTATTGATGTGAGGACAAGTGGTGAATTTAATTCTAATAAAGTAAAAGGTTTTAAAAACATACCATTACAATCAATTAAAAGTAAGTTAGATAAATTACCAAAAGAAGATACAATAGTTTTGATGTGTGCTTCGGGCAGTAGAAGTATGAGTGCTGCAAGAATATTAGATAAAGCAGGATACAAGAATTTGATTAATGTTAGAGGAGGAATAAGTCGCATGGCTTAATCTTCTTTTTTTTGAATACAAAAAAATAAAACACGATCCGAGGATCGTGTTAAAGTTTTAAATTAACCTACAACTGTAATGTTTTCAGCTTGAGGACCTTTTTGTCCTTGAGTCACTTCGAAAGAAACCTTTTGGCCTTCTTCTAAAGTTTTGAAACCTTCAACGTTAATTTGAGAGAAATGAGCGAAAACATCTTGTCCGTCTTCTCCAGTGATAAAACCAAATCCTTTTTCTGCGTTAAACCATTTAACTGTACCGTTCATAATACGTACCTCCTAGGTAAGTGTAATTTTTTTTAAATCTTTGTTAAACATTTTCAAATATCTCTTAATTAGGAGAACGTCTTTGTAACTCTAATTCAGATATATCCTGGCAAAATATTCACTACTAATTTAAACGTCATCTTACAATAACATTTCGCACAAAATTTGTCAACCCATGTCTATATAAATTAATAAATAATTGCTTATAAATTATGATAAAAAAGTTTTTTAAAAGGAGTTGACCATCGTGGTCGGTGGTGGTATAATTAAATTGACCATAGTGGTCAGTGGAGGTGATTAATTGATAGAGTTTAGAACAACTGATTTAGATAAGAGGGATAAAATCATCAACTCTGCTTTGGCTGAATTCAGTATGAACAGTTTTGATAAAGCCTCAACCAATAACATTGTTAAAGATGCAAATGTATCAAAGGGATTACTATATCATTACTTTAAAAGTAAAAAAGAATTGTATGAGTTTCTTAGAGAGTTTGTTTTTAAAACGATAACAGAAAAAATTGTAAATGAGCTCAATTGGAGTGAACCGGATTTCTTTAAAAGAATAGAACAAATAACATTCATAAAAATCAACATAACAAACCAATATCCAAAAATTTACGATTTTGCGATGAAGTTGATTAGAGACTCCTCTTTGGAAGAAATTAAGAAGCTTGGAGAAAAATATTCTTTGGACTTATTGCAAAAAGTTTATTTTGAAAACATTGATTTTACATTATTTAAAGATGATGTAGATGTGCAAAAAGCGATGCAAGTAATTCAGTGGACTTTTGAAAAATATGCAGAGATGATCTCGGTTAGAGAGACAATGGATACTGAAGTTGTTATGAAAGAAGTAGAGAGCTATATTGATTTATTAAAGGGTAGTTTTTATAAAGAAGGAGGTATTCTATGATCCAAGTTAAGAATTTGCATCACTCTTATAACAAAGATGATCAATTCGCTGTTAAGGGTATTAGTTTTGAAGTTAAAGAAGGTGAAATCTTTGGTTTCTTAGGACCGTCGGGTGCTGGTAAATCAACAACTCAAGGTATTCTGACTGGACTTTTGCAACTTCAAAAAGGCGAAGTGACCGTTGCTGGTTATAACGTGAAAAAAATGGATAACAAGATGTTTAACAAAATTGGAATGTCATTTGAGACATCTAATGTCTACAGCAAAATGACGGCATTTGAAAACTTAGACTTTTATAGAAAATTGTTCGATTGTGAAACCAGGGATCCAAATGAGTTGATTAAACTGGTTGGTTTGGATGGTAAAGAAAAGATTAAAGCGGGTGAATTTTCTAAAGGTATGAAACACAGATTAACCTTTGCAAGATCTATGATCAATAGTCCGGAATTGTGGTTTTTAGATGAGCCGACAACAGGACTGGATCCGGCAATTGCTTCTGTGATCAAAGACATTATCAAAGAGGAAAAGAAAAGAGGAACAACGATTTTCTTAACCACTCATAACATGCACATCGCAGATGAACTTTGCGATAGAGTGGCATTTATTGTAGATGGTGAAATTAAGTTGATTGATTCTCCGAGAAATCTTAAACTTCAATATGGTGATCAATTGGTTGAAGTGGAGTATATCAAAAATGGTGAAACGGTTAAGGAAAGTTTCTCAACTGTTTTAGATGATGATAAAACGAAATTACAAGAGATTATTGCTCGTTATCAAATAGAAACAATGCATACAAAAGAAGCGACTTTAGAAGAAATCTTTATTAAGGTAACAGGAAGGGAGCTTGTTTAATATGAAATTATGGTATAGTTTTACGAAAGAATTAAAACTCTCATCGAAAAGCTTTTACTTCTACATTGAGATCGGAATGGCTGCAATATTCTTAGCTCTTTTAATCTTGGTGATTCCTGAAACCTTTTCGTCTAAGACGACGGAGTATGTGTATCTGGATTTGCCTGAAGAAGTATCATCGGTGATGATGGATGTCATGATCGAAAACGATTTAGATGGTAAACCTGAAACAGTAGAATTTAAAGTAGATGGTGAAAAAGAAGAGTTTGATATGTATGTGAGTGATGACAAGAAAATTGTTGTCTTTGATTCTAGAGAAGATGTTATTGAACTCGCTGAAAAAGAAAGAAAATTCGGTGCGGTTATCTCTATGAAAGATGGAGCACTATATTATGATTACTACATGCAAGGGTATGAATCAGAAAAACTCAGAAATCTATATAAAGTATTTCACAATAAAAATGCGAATGTGTTGATGGAAAACTTTGATGCACAGGAAGTTGTTAGATTATCAGAAAATTTCGAAGGATTATCGGATAGAGAAAACGTTTTACCAGCATTTCTAACATTCAATGGCAGTTTGATGGGATTCTTTATCATCGCATCTTACATCTTCTTGGATAAGAAGGAAGGTATCATTACAGCATATGCTATCACAGCATCGTCTGTCGGAAATTATCTGTTGAGTAAAGTTGGTGTGGTCATGGTGACGAGTCTTGTGACGAGTCTGATTATCACCATTCCGATTATGGGTCTTCAACCGAATTATCTGATGTTTATATTATTCCTTATATGTTCTGGATTTTTTGCTTCGAATTTAGGGCTTGTGATTACAAGTTTCTATAATAATATCATGCAAGCATTTGGTACTATTTATATAATCATGATTGTATTTTTACTACCAAACATAGCGTATTTTATGCCAAGTTGGGATCCGGCATTTATGAAAGTTATTCCGTCTTATTATTTCCTAGCTAGTTTTAGAGAAGTAATATTGCCAAGTGGTGATATGACTTATGTACTTATGACTTCTCTAAGTTTCTTGGGATTGGGATTGATATTATTCGTATATGGCAACTATCGATTTAAAAAGACTTTAACATTATAGAAAGGAGGATTAAATGTTTAAAAGAATATGGATTATATTTTTAAGAGATGTGAAAGTAAATACTCGTGAATTCTTAACGCTTTATATTTTGATCTTCCCAATTTTATTTGGTATTGGTATTAATTTATTAGCGCCAAGCATCAATGATACGACAGTCGATTTAGCACTATTATCAGGTGAGAGTTCTGAGATGATTGGATATTACGAAGAATTTGCAAAAGTTGAGCAGTTTGATGATTTAAAGGCTCTAGAAAAGAGAATAAATGAAAGAGATAACATTGTTGGTATTGTTCCTGGAGAAAATGGATATCATATATTAGCTCAAGGGAATGAACCTGAATCGGTTGTTGAATTTTCTAAAATGATCAAAACATTTCATGATTTAGAGGTGTCTATTGAAGATACAAATACGACACTTCATGATTTTGGGAAAACAAAACCACCATTTAAAGCAATGTTTGTTAATATGAGTTTGATTATGACCTCAGTTTTAGCTGGTATGATCATTGCCGTTAATATCATTGAAGAAAAAGGTGATAATACCATCAGCGCGATGAATTTAACCCCAACTACAAGAGCGACTTTTATTATGGGTAAATGTGTGATTGGTATCTTTATGTCAGTTTATGGGTGTATAGCGATTTTGATGTTAACAGGGTATGGCTCTGTGAATATCGGGCAAGCGATTTTAGCAATCTTAGGTTGTACTATCGTCAGTATTCTAGTTGGCTTTATTGAAGGTATCAAAAATGATGATGTTATGAATGCCGCTGCTGGTGTTAAGATGTTATTCTTGCCAGTGGGTGCTGCTATTGCAGCAGTAGAGTTATTATCTGATAAATGGCAAATGTTATTTTATTGGATACCGTTTTATTGGACATACAAAGGCAATGCAGCAATACTTGATGATGTTGCAACATGGCCTCAAATATTATTATATACAGGTTTGGTCGTTGGATTAAGTGGTGTGGTAATAGCTGTACTTGCGCCGCAAGTCAGAAAAGGATTGGAATAGGAGGTATTATATGATTAAGTTTTTAGGATTATTGGCATTTGTTTATGCAGCATTTGTAATCTTTGTTGCATTCAAACAACCACCGGGCATATGGAACATGAAAAAAATTGAGGCTTTCAAAAAAGTATTAGGTGAAAAAGGTACTGTTATTTTCTTCTACATCTGGGCATTGATATTTGTTGGATTAGGTATATGGGCATTTATAGCTTAATGGAAAAATAACTTCATAAGAATACCAAAAACAGCCCTATGTCGGATTTGTAGGGCTGTTTTTCTTAATTATGAAACTTTAAATGGTTATATATTCTGCGAATATTTCAGTGCGATAATACAAAACATTTTATATGGTCTGAGAGGAGCTTTTCAATAAAACAAGATGATCTTGACTCTGCTTTTTAACATCTGATAACGTAGGGTAATCGTATTTGATTTTGAACTTGGTAATGAAAAGGATCGATTTTGTTACAGGACTACTTTGGTTTTTATTCATGTTTGTCTTGCTATAATTATTAGACTGGGAATAGATATTACAAATTACTTAGATTGTGAAGTTAGGATTTGGGTAAATAATGAGAAGAACTTGTATGTAAAGTTAAGGTACACTCAGTATGTACAGAGTCAAAATTTAAATAATACTTTCAAATTTTCTCAACAAGATTTAAGTTTAATATTTTAATGAATAGATAATAGAAAGTAGGTAGAGATGAGTCCTTTAGTTCATGGTTATGTCATCGAAAAGAATGCGTCGAGTAAAAAAATAAGTACTGAAGCTGTTGATAACACTGAAGAGATAGAGTATATTTGGGTACATCTAAATAGCGGTCATAAAAAAGCAAAGGATTGGTTGTTAGAAAAGAGTCACTTGTCTGATCTTGTCGTAGAAAGTATGCTACATAGTGAGAATCGACCGAATGTTTTTAAATTTTCCGAAGGTACAATGATTACACTGAGAGGTGTTAATACACTACCTGACCAATTGGTTGAGGATTTTAATGCGATTAATATTTTGATTGATTCAAAACGTATAATAACTATTAGACAACATCGAATTCTTGCTATAGAAGATATAGTCAACCAAATAGAAAATGGAAAGCCACCTCAAAACGTTGGAGCTTTTTTGAGTATGCTGGTAAAAAAAATTAATTTTAGAATTGGAGAAGTCATCGTCGCTATAGAAGAAGCCACAGATGACTTGGAAGAGAAAATAATCGCCAAGGATTTTGATAATGTAAGAAGTGAATTAAGTAATTTACGTAGAAGAATTATACAGATTAGAAAATATCTTATTCCACAAAGGGATGTGTTAAATCGATTGATTGTTGATGATTATGAGTGGTTAGATGACATATCGAAATTATATTTGAGAAATGCAGCTGAAAAAATGAATCGGTATATTGAGGATATTGACAACATCAAAGAGCATATACTGTTACATCAGGAAGAAATCGGAAATAAACTGAATGAGGAAATGAATAATACCATGTATCGTTTGAGTATCATCTCGGCTTTATTTTTGCCTTTAGGTTTTATCACAGGATTACTAGGTGTAAATATTGCAGGGCTTCCAGGTATGGAGAATGAAAATGCTTTTATTTTGTTAACGATCTTATCGGGTTTATTTTTAATCCTAGGCTTTGCTTATTTTAAGGTTAGAAAGCAAATTTAGAAATGAGTTAATTTATTAATGCATACTTGTACATGAGTTTGTTATGTAATGTAGTTGACATAAAAATATACCTCCTTTATGATTATGAGGGAAATCGAAATTCTTATATAATTAATTTCGATTCGTAGTCTTTTGGAGGTCAACATGGATATATTAAAAATATTAGAACATAGTTTTATACAATCGGTATTATATGGTGCTTTGATTTTATGCCTGTTTTTGCTACTGAGAAAAAGAGTTACAAAAATTATTTTTCATATAGTCGAAAAAAGTACAAAAAAAACAAAAACAAATTTAGATGATATATTAGTAAAAGTAGTAAGAAAGCCGTTAAAAATGTTATTGACGATGACTGTTTTTTACATTGTATATCAAGTGATTGATATTGAATTCTTAGTGGGTGACCATATTGAAAGTTTTAATGCCTTTGCCTTAAACTTCTATAAATCATCTATTATTATTTTTATCATGTGGGTAATGTATAATGCAACCGATGAGTCAAAAGAATTTTTTGCAGATGTTTTAGAAGCATTTGATATCGCTTTAGACAAACTTATTGAGCCTTTTATTTCAAAAGTATTTAGATTGATAATATTTGTTATAGGTATTGCTATAGTAGCTTCTGAATGGGGGTTTGATGTTAATGGTTTTGTTGCGGGATTAGGTATTGGTGGATTGGCTTTTGCTCTTGCTGCAAAAGATACTCTTTCTAACATGTTCGGAGGTGCTGTTATTATCACGGAGAAACCTTTTACCATAGGTGACTGGATAATTGTAGGTGATGTAGAAGGTACTGTTGAGGACATCAATATTAGAAGCACAAAAATAAGAAAGTTTGACAAGTCGATTGTAACGGTACCAAACTCTAGGGTCGCTGACTCGAATATTATTAACTTTTCTAAAAGAGAGATTCGCCGTATCAGTTATGAACTTAAGATTCATATTGATACATCAATTAGAGATATCAAAGCTGTGGTAGCAGAGATCAATGAGATGTTGATTGACCATCCGGAAATAAACAACGAAACCATTTTTGTGAATTTTAGTAAATTTGGTGAAGGCTCATTTAACTTATTTTTATACTATTTCTCAAATACTTCAGATTGGGGGAAATATCTTTCTATCACCGAAGATACCAATTTTAAAGTTATGGAAATATTAAAAGCGCATGATGTAAAATTGGCAGTGCCGTTAAAAGAAATAAAAATGGAACAAAGCGTTTAAAAAGATACTCTTCTTGTTAGTATAAATAGAATTTTTAATTCTAATTGACTATAAGGAGAGTATTTTGTTATTATACTTCAATAGTACTTGTAATATGTACAAAAACATTGGATTATTTTATCAAAAGTGAAAACTGACTCAGGCATTTATGCTAAAACTAAAAAATAATAAGAAAAACGTATTGATATTAGTAAAAACAACCTATATAATTATAGTATGAGTATAATCTATAACTATATAAGGAGTTTTGATATGAAACATAGAATAAATAATTTTTTTGAATCGGTGTCATTAAAAGAGCATGAAGGGTATTTTGTCAGTAATGAGTCCAATGTAACATATATGTCAGGATTCACAGGGGAGGCATCTTATTTAATCTTATCGTCAAAAGGACAAGTTCTTATGACGGATGGTCGATATGATGCACAAGCCCAAATGGAATGCGAACATTTTGAAGTGACAAAATGGCACAATCCTACAAGACCAGATCCTGAAACTATTATTTTTTACTTAAAAAAGTATGAGATAAAAACATTGTACTTCAATGAAAACAGTTTAGCTTATAAACACTATAGGGTACTCTATAATGCTCTTAAGCATCATGAGATGAATGTAGAGCTCGTTCCGATATCTGGGTTAATTGAAGCGTTGCGAGAAGTGAAGGAAGCTTCTGAAATCGAGTGTATCAAAATAGCATGTGATATAGCAGATAAAGCTTTAGAATCACTTGTGCCGCATATAAAAATTGGTGTGACGGAACTGCAGTTGGTAGCACAGCTTGAGTATTACTTGAAGTCGTATGGAGCAGATAACATATCATTTGATACAATCATATTATCTGGAGATAAAACCGCTATGCCACACGGCAAACCGAGTGATAAAAAACTGGAAAAAGGCGACTTTTTACAAGTTGATTTTGGTGCGCTGTATAAAGGGTATCATTCAGATATGTCTAGAACATTTATTATCGGAGAAGCCTCTGAAAAACAGATCGCCTTATATGACATGTTGTTAAAGGCAACGGTTGATTCTACAGCTGTTCTACAAGGTGGTATCAAAGCAGCCGTACCGGATGCTAAAGTAAGAGAAATATTAGATGATGAAGCAACTGAATATTATTATCCGGGATTAGGTCATGGTGTGGGACTAGATATTCATGAAGGACCTTCTATGAGTATCACATCTAAAGATGACATCAGAACTAATAATGTTGTGACCATAGAACCAGGTGTTTATATTGCAGGTTGGGGTGGTATGAGAATTGAAGATACAATTGTAGTCACGGAAGATGGATATGAAGTGCTGACAAAATATCCTAGAGCGTTACAAGTTTTAGGTTAGGAGAACATATGACAGGACAGATTTTCAATATACAAAAATATGCATTACATGATGGGCCGGGGATCCGTACAACAATTTTTTTTAAGGGCTGTCCACTTAAATGTCAGTGGTGTCATAACCCTGAAAGTATCCGTACGGATCAGGAACTGACTTTTAATCAAGATAAATGTATAGGGTGTAACAGCTGCGATGGATTTGTGTATCCAGAACCTTGTCCATCAGAAGCTTTGGAATATGTTGGGAAACCTTATACGGTTGAAGAACTGATGGTAGAGATTTTGAAAGATCATATATTTTATGAACAGTCAAAAGGTGGAGTGACATTTTCAGGTGGCGAACCTTTGATGCAAAGCGATTTTCTTTTGGAAGTACTAAAATCATGTAAAGAACATGATATTCATACAACCATAGATACGACAGGTTTTGCACCCTGGAAGCATATTGAAAAGTTGTTGCCTTATGTAGACTTATTTTTATATGATATCAAACATACCAACTCGGAGATGCATGAAAAGTTGACGGGTGTTCCCAATGCTTTGATATTGGAAAACTTTAAAAAGATTATCAGGACAAACCATGTTTATCTTAGATTAATTTTGATTAAAGATATCAATGATGATGAAAAACACATGACAGAAGTTCTTAGACTCATCGATGGTGAATATGTGGATCAAATCAACATTCTGCCATATCATAACTATGCTGAAAACAAATACAATCATTTAATGATTGATTCGAAATTCATTGAGTTTGAAAAACCAACAGAGGAAAAGTTAAAGAGTTTTGTACGTTTCTTTGAGAGTCATGGTATCGACACTTATATAGGAGGTTAAAATGCTGACTGCAAGAGTTCAAAAATTAAGACAAGAGAGTTTAAAAGCAGTACCTCATATCTGGATTGACAGAGCTAAGTATGTTACGGATGTGTATAAAGAACATTTAGGAGAAGTATCGACACCGGTTCTAAGGGCGATGGCTTTTTATGAAATATTAAAAAACAAACCGATTTATATTGGTGATGGTGAATTAATCGTTGGAGAAAAGGGTGCTAGACCTGGTGCAGCACCAACATATCCTGAATTATGTTGTCATGAAATATCGGATTTTGATGTTATGAATTCAAGAAAACAAGTGAGTTTTGATGTGGATTCAAAAGCGTATGCTTATCAAGAGCAAACGGCGATACCTTATTGGAAAAACAAATCAATAAGAAGCAAATTGTTTAAGAACATGACTGATGAATGGATTGGGGCATATGAAGCGGGTATCTTTACGGAGTTCTTAGAACAAAGAGCACCTGGGCATACAGTAGCTGATAAAAAGATATTTTTAAAAGGATTTAAAGACTTCAAAGAAGAAATCAATCAATCTTTAAAAAATCTGGATTTTCAGAACGACTTAAAAGCATATGAAAAAAGAGAAGAACTGAAAGCTATGTTAATAGCATGTGATGCGATAATTTTATATGGTAAACGTCACGCAGAAAAAGCTTTGGAACTTTCCGAAGAAGAAACAGATCCAATCAGAAAAGCTGAACTGCTTAAAATAGCTGATATTTGTAACAGAGTACCAGAACATGCACCCTCTAATTACCATGAAGCCTTACAGAGTTATTGGTTTGTTCACTTAGGTATTACAACTGAACTTAATACTTGGGATGCTTTTAGTCCGGGAAGACTAGATCAACATTTACAACCATTTTATGAAAAAGGGTTAAATGATGGTAGTTTGACAAAAGAAGCTGCATTTGAATTACTGAATCTATTTTGGATTAAGTTTAACAATCAACCAGCACCGCCAAAAGTAGGTTTTACATTATTGGAAAGTGCGACTTATACTGACTTTGCCAATATTGGAGTGGGTGGTATGACGATAGATGGACAAGATGGTGTGAACGATATGTCTTATTTAATACTGGATTGCATTGATGAGATGAGATTGGTTCAACCCAGTTCCAATGTGCAGCTGAGCAGAAAAAATCCGGAAGGATTTATAAAACATGCTTTAAGAGTTGTTAGAAAAGGAGCAGGTCAACCATCTATCTTTAATGCCGATGCTGTTATTGAAGAAATGGTAAACATGGGCAAGTCATTAGAAGATGCCCGTGAGGGTGGCTGTAGTGGTTGTGTTGAGACAGGCGCTTTTGGAAAAGAGTCTTATATTCTGCAGGGATACTTCAATTTGACGAAAATTCTTGAAATTACACTGAATAATGGATATGATAAATACACAGGGAAATTAATTGGTCTAGAGACTGGTGATCCAAGATTGTTTGAATCTTATGAGGATTTATTTGTAGCATATAAAAAACAATTGAAGTATTTCCTAGATATAAAAATTGAAGGTTCCAATGTGATTGGCAGGTTATATGCAAATGAAATGCCCGCACCGTTTATGTCAGTTGTTATTGATGATTGTATTACAGAAGGTATAGATTATAATGCTGGTGGTGCAAGATACAATACTTCTTATATTCAAGGTGTTGGTATCGGTACGATTACGGATAGTTTATCCGCTATAAAGGACCATGTATTTGAAAACAAGAAAATCACAATGGATCAGTTGTTACAAGCGCTTGACAGTAATTTTGAAAATGAAGATTATATCAGAGCACTCTTATTTAACAAGACCAGAAAATTTGGTAATGATGATGATTATGCAGACGATTTGATGAAATCAGTATTTGATGCATTTTACGAAACTGTAAATGGTAGAGAAAATCCAATTGGTGGACACTACCGCATCAATATGTTGCCAACAACATGTCATGTTTTCTTTGGATCGGTAATGGGTGCAACACCAGATGGACGTTATAAAGGATTGCCTTTATCAGAAGGGATATCACCTACTAAAGGTGGTGATAGAAACGGACCAACTGCTGTGATTAAATCGGTATCCAAAATGGATCATTTGAAAACAGGTGGAACACTTTTAAATCAGAAGTTTACACCGGATTTACTGGAAACTGATAGTGCTATAGCGTCGTTGTCGAGTCTCGTCAGATCATATTTTAGAATGGATGGACATCATATACAGTTTAATGTTGTCAGAGCTGAACTTTTAAAAGAAGCTCAGGAAAATCCTGAAGATTATGAGGATCTGATCGTTAGAGTAGCGGGTTACAGTGATTATTTTAATCATTTAAGTAAAGCCCTTCAAGATGAAATTATTAATCGTACAGAGCATACAGGTTTTTAGGAGGATACATGGTAAACGATATAGGCAGTAAACTAAAAGCATTAAGAACAATGAAGGAATTAACATTAAAGGAACTCAGTCAACTGACGAACTTATCGATTGGTTTCTTATCACAGATTGAAAGAGGTGTTACATCAGTTGCTATTTCATCGTTGGATACAATAGCGAAAGCTTTGGATTCAGACTTGTCATACTTCTTTACGATGCCTAAAAAAAGAGCAAGGAAGGTTTTGCGTTCTTATGAGCAAGAAGTGTTTACTATAAAGAATTCTCAATTTATCGATTATCATTTAACGTTAAATCCAGATTCTATGGATATGTTGCCTAGAATGCAAGTGATATTGCCTCAATGTGAATCAGAAGCAAATGATCCTTATGGACATGAAGGAGAAGAGTTTGTTTATGTTTTAGAAGGCATCTTAAATGTTACGCTTGATAAGGAAGAATTTCTATTGTACCCTGGTGATACAATGCATTATGATTCAAAAATTCCGCATAACTGGACGAATTGCACCAATAAGAATGTGAAACTTATTGTTGTAAATACACCTAATAGATTTAAAAAGTAGCACGCCTTTTGGCGTGTTTTTTTTGGAGGATATATGTTATATACAATTGACAGCAGTATACCATTTAGATTGCTTGAAGCATATGTTGATGAATTGGAAGATACCGATGTGAAAATAACATTAACAAAAAATCCGGATAGACCCAATAAATTGATTAGGATCCCTTCAACAACCGTTACTTTTGAAGGTGATTCGGTTGAAGCGGCGGTACATGAATTTAGAATGGCTTTCTTATCAGCTGGTGGATAAATAAGAAAGCTGTTGTGTATTGTAGAATCTGTTATAAAATAAATACCGCCAGATGAGAGGCCACTGAAAAAGTAATAACAAAATCAAGAAAGTTCTTATTCAAAAAGGACTTTCTTTTTTTATGTCGAATTATATAAGTA
>JAEIOD010000043.1 GCA_016342415.1 Clostridiales bacterium | reverse complement strand
TGTTGTTTCGTTTGCTGCATTTGTTGTTTCGTTTGCTGCATTTGTTGTTTCGTTTGCTGCATTTGTTGTTTCGTTTGTTGTTTCATTTGTTGTTTCATTTGTTGTTTCATTTGTAGTGTTATCTGTGTTTGAATCACAGCTAATCATTGCAAATGCTAATACAACTATCAACATAAGTGTTAATATCCTCTTCATTTAATGCCTCCATTTATTTTAGTCACTTCAGTATATCCAAATCAATTCGTGAAGTAAATTATATGCTTGTTTTTTAATAGCCTTTTAAGATATTAACGATATTTAATAAAGGTTTGTTTTCCTTATATTTCATCAGATTATCATAAATCATATTAAATCGTCTTTCGTTTCTCCTTTCGGAAATCCAAGAATTATGACATGTAATAATCACATTATCAAGCTCCCATAAAGGATGTTCTTTAGGCAGTGGCTCCTGATAAAATACATCTAGAGCAGCTCCTCTAATTCTCTTTTCTTTCAGAGCTTCTGTTAAATAAGGTTCATCAACGACTTCACCTCTTGCAATATTTATAAGTACACAACTTGCCTTTAAAGAATCAATAACCTCTTTTCCGACAATACCTCTTGTTTTTTCTGTAAGCGGTAACGCGACAACAACAGCATCAGCTTCATCAATATATTCCTTAGCTTCACTGAGTGGATAACAGTTATCAAAATACATCTCATTATGTCCGCTGGTATTTAAACCTATGATATCCACGCCGAAACCAGATAGTCTCTTTGCTGCTTCTTTTGATATTGTACCTGTACCAAAGAAAACAATCTTCTTTTGATACAATTCCAATAGTGTTGTATCCATCTGCCATGTTTTTTTATCCTGATTTTTATAAAGTGCTTTTGAGTGCTTAAACAGTTCTAACAACTTCAGAACTATCCATTCACCCATTGGAATTGAATAACCACCTCTATTGTTACAAATAATAATGTTTAGCTCTTCAATTATATCAGTAGGCACCTGATCAAATCCAATGCTTGATAATAATATAACTTTTAAAGATTTGAAATCATATAAGTTAATCTTTTCAAAAGGTTTGTAACAAACCAAAACTTCTACATCTGATACATCTATATAATTATCTATGTCTCTTTCATCATGAAACACAGCATTAATCCCTTGATCTCTTAGACGCTTCATGCTCTCATTGCCATAATCATATGTAAATAAAACTTTCATAACAACTCCTTATCCAACAAATGCAAAATAGATAACTGGTATAAACACAGCAGGTAACATGTTGCCAACTTTTATTTTAGTAATTCCTAGTATATTTAAGCCGATTGTCATAATTAAAAGACCACCTACTGCTGATAATTCATTAATTGCCTGATCTGTTAAAATACCCGTAGCTTGACTTGCTAAAAGAGTGATACTGCCTTGATAGATAAAGACACTAATGGAAGAAAGCACTACTCCAAATCCTAAGGTACTTGCAAATACAAGTGCCGATACACCATCTAAAACTGCTTTTGCATATAATATGGTATGATCACCTCTAACTCCACTATCTATAGCACCTAAAATAGCCATTGATCCAATACAATAGATTAAAGTCGCCATTACAAAACCCTCTGCTAAGTTGCTATGACCTTCACTGAATTTTTCTTGAAGATTCTCACCTAATTTATTCAGTCTGCCTTCAATATCAATAAATTCACCAATCAAACTACCCAATGATAAACTGATAATCACAAGTAACATTTCATTGGTTAAAAGTGCGTATTTCAGTCCAACCAATAATACAGAAAGTGCCATTGCTTTTAAAACAATATCACTGTATCGTTCTTTTAATTTGCTTCCGAATACTGCACCAAAGCTACCACCAACGATAATAGCCGCTGCATTTACAATTGTTCCTAACATATTTTCCCCTCCATTGATGGTATTATAGCATAAATCAAATACAATAACACTGTCATTTTAGGAGATATTTTGGTACACTAAATATATAGGAGGTGGCTATGAAATTAAATGTAATAAAGGAAAATTGCCCTTGTACTAATGATTGTATAAGACATGGCGATTGCAGCGCATGTAAAGCACATCATGAAGATAAGGATTACCCATCTGCCTGCGAAAGATAAAATCACCCCTAGAGGTGATTTTTAAGTCTTTCATCAACTTGTTTCAAGAGTGCTTCTACTGTTGAATTGTTATCTAAGATAACATCTGACAGCCTCTCTTTTTCTATTAATGGCATTTGCTTTGAGATAATGGATTCTGCTGTTTCAAGCGTCATATTGTCTCTTTTTATAAGCCTTGCAATCTGCTTCTCAACAGAAGTAGAAACCAACCACAATTCATCTACCATGTATTTCAAATTATTTTCTAATAATAACGGAGCATCAAAGATAATAATAGGCTCATTATTATCTTTTAACGCCTGTATTTGTTTCTGTATTTCATCATGTATAATCGGGTGTAAGATACGATTAAGCTTAAGTCTCTTTTCTTCATCATTAAATACCAATTCACGTAAGGCTTTTCTATTCAAATGATTTTCTTCTAAGATGTCTTTCCCAAACGTGTCAACGATAGCCTGTAATCCTTTGGAACCAGGCATCACAACTTCTCTAGATACAATATCTGCATCTACGATAGGAATTGATTTTGATTTTAGATAATTCGAAACAGTACTCTTTCCTGAAGCAATACCACCCGTTAATCCAATTACTTTACTTTGTTTCATACCAATTCTTCCCAACATTCATATCTACATTTAAAGGCACCAACATTTCAATGGCGTTTTCCATTGTATCTTTAAGCAATACTTTTATTTCATCTAATTCATCTTCATGTGCTTCAATCAACAGCTCATCGTGTACTTGAAGGATTAACTTTGACTTGAAATTACCTTTCTTAAGGCTTTGATACACTTTGATCATTGCAATTTTGATAATATCAGCTGCACTGCCTTGTATTGGTGTATTCATTGCTGTTCTTTCACCAAATGATCTCAAGTTAAAGTTTGAACTATTGATTTCTGGAATGATTCTTTTTCTGTTAAACATGGTTGTTACATAACCCGTTTCTTTACATTTCTTTACTTGTTCATCCATATAAGCTTTTACTGAGCCATAGTGATTGAAGTAATTTGTGATATATTCTTTGGCTTCTTTTCTTGAGATCTTTAAATTTTCTGATAAACCAAAATCACTCATACCATAAACAATTCCAAAGTTGACTTCTTTGGCACGACTTCTTTGAAGTCTAGTCACTTCATCTATCTCCACATGGAAAACAGAAGCAGCAGTCAACGTATGTATATCTATGTCATGTGTAAAGGCATAGATTAACGTTTCATCTTTTGACATATGTGCTAATACACGAAGTTCGATCTGACTATAATCGGCGTCTACAAAATTATAATTATCTCTTGCTACAAATATCTTTCTAATCAATCTGCCTTCTTCAAGTTTCATCGGTATATTTTGCATATTTGGATCTGTAGAACTCAGTCTACCAGTTACAGCAACCGTTTGATTAAAACTTGAATGAATTCTACCTGATACAGGGTTAATCACAGCTTTTAAACCATCAATGTAAGTAGACTTTAACTTTGCATAAGTTCTATACTCTATGATTTTCTCAATAATAACATGTTCCAATCTGAGTTTCATTAAAATATCATGGCTTGTAGAATAACCGGTTTTAGTTTTCTTACCCACCGGCAGTTCTAACTTTTCAAATAAAATGACTCCTAGTTGTTTTGGTGAGTTGATATTAAACTCTTCTCCTGCTAGGTCATAAATAACCATTTTCAAGTCTTCTACTTTTTTTGTTAATACTGTATCCATTTCATCTAAAGCATTCTCATCAACTGCCATACCTTGGAATTCCAGATCCGCTAAAACTTCTACTAGTGGCAATTCTACATCGTAATACAATGATGTTAGATTATGATCCTCTAAAGTTGTCTCATAAATGTCTTTCAACGTTTTAATACCAAAACATTGTTTACAGGCAAACTCAGCTACTTCTTCAACAGGTATATCAGCAAACAGCTTCGCTTTTTTACCTTTACCTAAAAACTCTTCTGAACTTAAAATCGACTGTGTATTCTCTTTGATTAAGAGTTCAGAAACATCATATGTTTTAATACTTGGGCTAATTAAATACGCTGCTATAAATGTATCAAACTCAAAACCTTCTGGATGGATACCATATCTGAACAATTTTAAATATTCTTGTTTTAATTCATGTCCTGATTTCTTAATATTCTCATCTTCAAATATACCTTTAAAAGATAGAACGGTCTCTTCATTGGCAATTATATAGTAATATTTATTTTTTACATAAAGACCCATACCAATAATATCATCCGTCAAGATGTTTTCCTTGTCATTGATTAAGCTAAAAGTAAAGTTTTTTACACTTTTAATAATAGCACGAAGATCTCTACACCCTTCATCCGAATCAACAATAATCGGTTCAATAGTTTCTTCAATTCTATCATCATGAGAGGTCTCAAAACTCTGTGTTTTGTATCTAGACAAAAGTCTCGTGAATTCATATCTTGTAAGAACATCTATTATGGCTTCAATATCACCACCGGTCATCAATAGCGAGTCGTCTTCAAAATCTAAAGGCACATTAGTCATAATCGTAGCCAACTTCTTCGAAAGAAGCGCCTGTTGTTCATGTTCTTTAATAAGATTTTGCCATCTCTTATTGGTCACTTCATCCGCGTGCATAATCACACCTTCAACTGAACCAAATTGAACCAATAGTTTAGTCGCCGTTTTGGGACCAAATCCAGGGATTCCAGGGATATTATCAGAACTATCACCTGCAAGACCTTTAAAGTCAATAACTTTTATGGGTTCAACGCCAAACTCCTCTAAAATCATTTCCTCTGTATACGGTAAAAATTGTCCTTTTTTAGCATACAGAATTTGAATATGCTCATCGGTTAATTGAAGTGCATCTTTATCTCCAGTTACAACCTTTACATTGATTTTTTTAGAACCAAAATGTTTCGCTACTGTACCGATTAAATCATCAGCTTCATAACCCTGAATCTCCATTCTATGAATACCCAACGCATCTAATACTTCCTTCACTATAGGCATTTGCATTCTAAGTTCGTCTTGCATACCCGTTCTGGTACCTTTATAAGCTTCAAATTGTTTGTGTCTAAAAGTAGGACCACGCATATCAAATGCTACACTCATATGTGTTGGCTCGTACTCATCAATTAATTTATTCATCATGTTTAAGAACCCTAACACAGCATTGGTATGAATACCATCTTTTGTTGTTAATGGTGGAATCCCATAAAATGCACGGTTCATCAAACTGTTACCATCAATGATCATTACTAAATTATTCATAAAATCTCCTTTTTATACTATTTACATTCTACACGAAATTGACAGGTGTATCAAGAAACGTATCACTAACACTTTAATATTTAAAAGCCAGATGTAATAGTAATTCCAAGTGTTTTACTGTACGAAAATTCAAACAGTAATACGACAAAAAAAATGGCGATTTCTCGCCATTACTTTAGTAATTATATTCCACGGTTACATTTGCAGTCACTGTTAATTCTCCAGAGGATACAGGTGTACTCATTTTAGTATCCATCGCTACAGCACTGTATTCCATTCTTACAGCACCTGAGTTATAACTTGACTCTGTTACTTTCGATGGGATACCTGGAGTTTTACCAAATGTGCCCATAAGTGATTTTGCTTTTGTTTTAGCACTCATCATAGCAGCTTTTAAAGCTTCCTGATATACTTCATCTTCATTAGAAATTCCAAATTGAATGCTTGATATTTGATTTGATCCTGCACTAGAAGCTGCATCAATTACATCTCCTACTTTTGTGATATCTCTAACTGTCACTTTTACAATATTTGTAACATTGTAGTATTTAACATCCTGACCATTTTCTAAGTAATCGTATCTATCATAAATACTATACTGAACTGTTTTTATATCTTCATCTTTGATACCAGCCTTTGTAAGAGCTGTCATCACTGCAGTCATCTTAGTAGCATTCTCTTTTTGAGCAACACCAGCATCTGCATTTTGAGTTTCAACACCTACATTTATATAAGCGATATCAGGTTTAACCGAAATACTACCAACACCACTTACTGATACAACATTAACTGCCATATCCGTAACAACAGCTTCTGTTTCAGCCATCACCTCTGGTGAAAAGCCACCCAAGTTACCCATTAATAGCACGGCAACCAATAAAGCAACTAATCCTACTGTCATCCATGATTTTTTCATTCTATCACTCCTCATTTGTTATAATAATAATTTGTTTATAACCTTCAAAACTTCTGATTGTGTCAAGGTTTGTTTCATAAGATTCCAAGAGACTGATTTCAGCATCAATACGAGCTTTTATCTCCTCTTTAATCTCCCCTTCTGCAGAGTCGTAATCACTTTTCAACTGGTTAATATATTCTGACTGCATATTGTATTCGCTATAGAAATTTTCTAAATCATACGTATAATCCAGTACCAGTTCATCTGTTACATCAAAGTTATCTTTTAAATCTTTTACAAACTCATCAATAGTAGACGATTTCATATAGAATTGGTATTGATAAGGCAAGATTTCCAGATTTCTAAGAACCGTTGATTCAATAAAAGATTCCAATCTTTCTTTATCTGCATTTCTTAAATAGAATGTACGTCCTTCATTAACAAATACTTGTGACGGCATCCTTAAAGTCAGTGCTTTTGCTTCAGCAGCTTCTGGCATTCCAGTTACCATAACAGAACTCTCCTGTACATCTGCTTCTGATTCAAAGGAATCGTCCATTGCAGCTTCTGAATCATTCATAGAATATGCTACTGCTGTATCATCTGAAGTTTCGTTATAAGCCATATTCATATCTTCACTACCCATTTGTGGCAGTGATTTGATTGCCAGTACAGAAACCAATAAAACTGCTGCAATAGAACCAACCAGTTTAAAGTTTCTATTCCATTTGTGAATGGGTCTGACATTATCTCTTGATGCTTCTATTAGTTTATCGTGTAAAGTATCTTCAAAGTCGTCTGGTAATTCGATCATATCTAAATCAGCTAACATCTTTTTAAGTTCTAATGTTTCTTCATAAAGTGCTTTACACACTTCACACTCGTCCATATGTTCTTCTAATATATCAATTGAATGCATTAACTCACCATCAACATATTCATTAATTAAATTTTCAAATTCATTACATTTCATGATTAACCTCCTTTCTATAAGACTTCATTAATGGATTGTTTCCGCTTATTCATGAGTATGTTTTTCAATTCCTGTCTGCCCCTGTTGATTCTAGATTTAATAGTCCCAACGGGTACATCAATGATCTCGCTAATCTCAGAATATGAAAATCCTTTTATATCTCGAAGAACAACAACCACTCTATTGGTTTCACTCACAGCTTGTAATGCCTCTTGTACTTCTTTTTGCGTCTCTCTTGATTCAACAATTTCGTCAGGTTTTAGACCTTTATCCTCTATTTCCATATGCATTTGTCCATCACCTGTTGTTATGGGTTGATCAATCGAAATTATTTTCATTTTCTTTTTCCTAAGTTCATCTTTGCAAGTATTCATAACAATACGATACATCCATGTGGAAAAAGATGAATCCATTCTAAATCCTTTCAAGTTTTTATAAACTTTAATTAATGCTTCTTGGGTCATATCTTTGGCATCTTCTTCGTTGCCCATAATCCGGTAGGCGACGTTATATGCCATCTTTTGATAGCCTTTGATCAAAGTTTCAAAGCTTTGTATATCTCCGCTTTTGCTTTGAATGATCAAGTTCTTTTCATTCTCCAATCTTTTCACTCCCTTCGAAAGGTACACTATTATGACGTAGCTATATTAATAAATGTTCCATTTTTTTTAATTATATCTCAAAAAAAATAAAAGACCTATAGAACACTATAGATCTTCTATGCTTATAACGGAATACTTTTATAGACGCCATCGACTAATACCCTTAGTTCTTTTTTATTGTGATTCTTTCCTAAATGTTTCTTAATACCGATATACTTCGCTTCTTTTTTTATTTTATGATCATGAAAATATCGAGCTTGATCCATATATACTGGTAAATCATCTTTTGAATAATCTAAATAACTCATAAGTCCTCCTATCTTGTTTTTAATACTCACATGATAAGAACTTAGTATAATAATCAATTATGTGAATGTTTGTCAACACAAACGAGTTCATTATTTACAACAACACATACTTGTTCCTCTTCTTCTGATTTTTCTTGTTTTTCAGGTTCAACAGAGTACATCACACCATTGATGGTAACATGAAGTTCTTTCTTATCATGAGATTTCTTTATATTGCCCCTTAAACTACCTTTTAAATTACAGTTTTTACATTCAACGGTCTTATGGTCATCTACATATAGGGCTTGATCTAAACTCATTGAATTACCACTTAAGCTACAACCTTTACTTTCAACTGTCTTATGGTCATGTACATAAAGCGCATGATCCGAACACATTGGACAATCATATAGATGATCTTTATCATATTTTTTATGTTTCTTCATACCATCACCTCTCTTATTACATTTATACCATCAAACATATAAACTGAAACTTAAAAAGTCTTAAATTTATCTTAATTTTAATCGTGACACTATAGCATTTCAGAGGATATGATACACTTTTGGTAGGAGGTATTTATGGAAAAACAATTGGAAATAAATGAATTAGCAAAAGAAAACACGACTACTTTACTGGAAAGAATAATCTATATATTTACAGATCCTAAAAGATCATTTGAATCTTTAAAAGAAAATCCTAAAGTATTAGGTGTTTACTTAATTTCTTTGATAATTTCATCTTTAACACTTATTTGGGGTTATTTGGACGGGTCGAGTGAAAAGGTTTTTATTGACCAACTGGCTCAAACTGGCCAACCCATCACAGAACAAGTCGTTGTAATGGGAAAGTTACTGACACTATTTGGCGGTGCGTTTATATTCGCCATAGTACCATTTATTAGCGCTTTCTTCTATCATATTATTGTGATGATCAACAGCGAAACTGGTTATAAGAAGACTTTGGCAATTACCAGACATGCATCATTGATTGCCAGCCTCAATACCATAATAAGTCTATTTGTGTTAAAACTTGCAGGTATCACCTTACAATTTTCGCCAGCTATGTTTCTAGATGCAAATGAAATGAGTTCTGTCTTATATGCTCTAATATCATTTATTGATTTATTTGTATTCTGGAGAGTCGTTGTACTCTTTATCGGATTTAGAACCACTCATAATTTAAGTAAAAAAGGTGCTCTAATAACTGCAATCATTCCAGATTTAGTTTTGTATGCAATTGCTTTAATCACAATTTCTATCACAATGTAAAACATGTCATTTTGATCAATATCACTATATTAATTACTTTATAACAAGTAAGACTCTATTCTACAGAGTCTTATTTATTTGTCCTATTTGTGAAATAATATATAATTGATAATTTACTTTCAGTAGATTATTGTCAATAAAAAGAGTCTACTTTATTTGATAGTAAACTCTTAATGAAATCTTTATATAATTCATAACTTAGAAAAATCACTTTGGTATGCTTTTTCTAGTTTCATTATAAAATTCTTTATAACGCTTTTGCTCATCATATGTATCGATCACAGTACCATCCATTTCATGATTGGAAAGGTAAGTTGCATTGCCAGTAAAGATTACAGTATAATCACTAGGTTCTTTTTTAACCAAACATTCTATCATACCCCCATCGTTGTATACTTCAATGGGGTGATCAAAAGCATGTGTCATAATGGCATAGTGAACAGAAGAAGATGTCATACCAGTACCACAAGATTTTGTGATACCAACTCCTCTTTCATAGGTTCTAACATAAATTTTATCCTCTCCTAGTATGGTAAGAATATTAACATTCATACCTTCTTTAAAATGACCATTGGCTTTAGTACCAATCTCTTTTAATAAACCATCCTCAATAATATCATCTTTTATAGCAACCACATGAGGATTAGAAACATTGTAATATTTAAACGTAAATTCATAAGCCTTATTAAAACTCTCTAATTCTTCTTGTCCTAATGCTTTTACTGGATACATCTTTATAGATATTCCTTTGATACCATGAAAATCATCTACAAACTTTACTTCATAAGAAGTTTTAAGCGTCTCAATCACAGCTTCATCTATATCATACTTTTCAAGTACATATCTTGCTACACATCTCAGGCCATTGCCACACATCTCAGGTTCTGAGCCGTCAGCATTAAAAATTCTCATCTTTGCTATATGCATTTCAGAATCACAAACAAATAAGACACCATCACTACCATCATGACATAAGTCTATTGTTAATGCTTTCTTTTCTTCATCGGTCATATGAAGCTCTTGTAAATCAAGTAAATAAAACGTGTTCTCTGTTCCATGCATTTTTATTAACATATTGTCCTCCAAAAAAAACTATCCTAGGATAGTTTTCTTTTTATTCTTAATATATCTTCTACTGAATCGTTGGTCAAGTTAGTTTGTAACTCACTGACCAAACGAATCATCATATCATATTTGATTAAATGAGTATCCCATAAAACATCGAAGTATTCTTCATCTTCTATCTTATCAGATTTTATCAAATGACCAAATTCTTCTATTTTTTTTAGATTTTCTGTCCACGTTTGAAATACTTCAACCAGTTCTTTCGAACAAAGAATCATTTGTTCTTTTAGCTTGTGTGACGTTATAAAAACATATTTATTATGAACGCAGTTTTTAGTAATCTCAGACGACAACTCTCTAACACTTGTTTTAAACTTAGGTTCGTAACTCAAATATAAATCTATTGCCTTGGAAGACTCTCTGATCTGATATTTTTCAAATGCAAGATACATCTTATGAAAACAATGATTATAATGTAGGATTAAATCCATGCTCAATTGTCTTTGACTATTTTTTATTTCAAAACGACTTATTAGAAGAATCAAAAACATAAATAAACATGTTATGATACTCAAACTACCAATCATCAAATAAACGATCTGATCCGTCGCCATAATTACTCCTAGTCTACAAACCGATAACCAACACCCCATACTGTTTCAATATACTTAGGATGAGATGAATCTTCTTCTATTTTACTACGAATCTTCTGTATATGTACAGTGACAGTTGCAATATCCCCATAATTATCTGCACCCCAAATTCTAGAGAACAATCTTTCTTTACTAAATGCTACATTTGGGTTCTGAGCCATAAAAGCAAGAAGTTCAAATTCTTTACTTGTAAATATCAACGATTCACCATTTAAAAGCACTTCATGAGTTGATAATTCAATGGTTAAGTCACCCACTGTAATTGTATCTTCCTCGATACCTTTACCAACAAGTCTATTGTATTTCATTAAATTTGACTTAACTCTAGCAACCAGTTCACCTGGACTAAATGGTTTTGTAATGTAATCGTCAGCCCCCAATCCAAGTCCTCTGATTTTATCGACTTCTTTCAGTTTTGCGGATACAACTAATAAAGGGATATCCTTTTGTTCTCTGATCCTTTTAATAATGCTAAATCCTGATAGATTGGGTAACATTAAATCAACTATGACCAGCGAATAAGTATTCTCTAAAGCTTTATCCAAGCCCTTTTGTCCATCGTGTTCCACTTCTACTTCAAATCCATTGGATTCCAAATAATCTTTTTCAAGTTCTGCGATATTTACTTCGTCTTCTATTATTAATATTTTAGCCATAGTTTTCCTCCTTCTTGGAAATTGTAAAGTAAATTATTGTTCCTTTTCCAATTTCACTTTGAGCCCAAATACGTCCACCGTGGGCGAGTACAATCTGTTTGGATATAGAAAGTCCTAATCCACTACTACCAACTTCTGTGTTTCTTGAAACTTCACCTTTATAAAACCTGTCAAATATAAAATCAACTTTATCTTTTGGAATACCTTTTCCATTATCAGAAATTCTGATAACCACATCATCTAGATCCTCATAGACAACTATTTCAACGGCTTTTGTTTCTTTATCCAAATGTTTCATAGCATTGCCGATGATATTGTTAAAAACTCTCCTAAGTTGTTTTGCATCAACCTTTAACATCATATCTTCAGTGGCTTGATATCTAGAAACCAATTCAATATTATTTTCCTGCATTTCCATACCATACTCTTCAAATAGAGTTTCTATATAAGTTTGAAAATTAATCAATTGATAATTAAAAGCCACTTTGTTGACATCTAATTTAGAAAATAATATTAGATCATTTACCAATCTGTTCATATCTAAAGATTTCTTATAAATAATTTGCATGTAACGCTCTCTTTTAGCCGGTGTATCTGCTACACCATCTAAAATACCTTCTACATATCCCATAATTGAAGCTATAGGCGTTTTTAAATCATGTGAGATATTACTGATTAAATCTTTTCGATTGTTCTCATATTGGACTGCGAGGGCTTTATTTTCTTTTAACTGCTCACGCATTTTTTCAAAATCTTGAAAAGTCTCTTTTAAATCTCTATTGTAATGATACTCTGGTACCAGAGGTACATCTAAGTTTCCTTTTCGGATATTATTCGTCGCATCTTTTAATTTTTCTAACGGACTGACCATATTTTGATATATTCGCTTCATAATCGAATGTGAAAAACCACTTCTAAATATCGTTGCTATTAGAAATATGGTTGCTATGAAAATCAAGAACGAATTCTTAAATAACATCGCATCTGATTTTGGTAATAAGAAATAGATCGTATAACCACTTTCAGGTATTCGATGTTTTTCAATTATGAAGTTCTCTCTGTAATCGTCTAGACTATACTTCATATCCTGATTCAGTTTATTGATATCAAAATATTCAGATGTAAATATGACATGACCTTCTGTGACAATAAACATATGAATGCCTTTTTCTGATAATCTCTTATCCATCTCACTGAAATATTCCATATCACTTAGATCTGCTTCTTCACAGTTTAACAATGTTGCCAACTCAAACGAAATAATAGCAGATTTTTCTGTGAAGAAATCATTGGTTCTTTCATCTTGAGGCTTTAATACTTGATAATCAAATAAAAGCATGATGGTCATAAGAACACTCATTGATATAAATATTGACATAAAGACCATAAAATTATTGTATCGTTTGTATTTTTCTTGAATGGTTTTCCGATCATTCAGTTCTTTCTGTACTTCATCATTGGTGTACTTTTTTAAATTTCTATCTGACATCTTAGTCCTCCGCCACCTCATTATAGCACTATAATATTTAAAAAGTATAAAAAAAATAGAAGATACTATTAAAAGTATCTATCTAAAAGGATCTCAAAATTTTCATAATTTTGATAAGTTGTTTCTTCAATCTTGATGTTGCTAACATAGGCATATTGATTACCACTTTCAATCTCTTGAAGAAAATATTGAAGTACTTTCTCATCACCTGAAACCATCATCAAAACCGTACCATCATCATTGTTTTTAACCCAGCCAGTTAATTGATATTTTTCTGCTGTAATCTGGGTATAATATCTGAATCCGACTCCTTGTACTCTACCTGACACTGTAATTATAAGCGTTTTCATTAGTCTTCTGCCTTCTCATTTAAATAGGTCCAACGATTATACTTTTCTTGTAACATGACCTCTTTTAACTCTTTCTCATTCATCAATTTTTGAAGTTTTGTAAAATCGCTTCCACAAGCGTTCATATCATCTTCTAACGACATGATTTCGAGTTCCAAAGCTTCAATCACTTCATCAATAGTATCATGTTCAATCTTCTCACTATAAGTCAGTTTTTTCTTAACCAACGTTTTTTCTTCTTTTACAACTTTCTCTACAACAACTTCTTCTTGAATAAATCGATGTTTGTTCTCGGTATAACTTGTATAATTGCCTGGATGTACTTCTATATTCCCTTGACCGGTAAATACAAACAACTTTTCACTTATTTTATCTAAAAAGTATCTATCATGCGAGACCACAATCACCGCACCACTAAACACATCAATATAATCTTCCAAAATAGACAAGGTTTTAATATCTAAATCGTTTGTCGGTTCATCTAGTAATAATATATTAGGGGATTCCATTAATATTTTCAATAGATACAGTCTTCGTCTTTCACCACCAGAAAGCTTTGAAATCAGATTGTATTGTTTTGTACTGTCAAACAAGAAGGTCTCTAACATTTGACTTGCAGACAACATTTCACCACTACCTGTATGAATAAACTCAGCCGTATCTTTGATGTAATCAATTACTTTAATATCTTCATTAAAAATCAAGTTTTCTTGTTTGTAATAGCCTACTTTGGTTGTAATGCCTTTATCGATGATGCCCGAATCAGGTTCTAATTCTCCCGATATGAGTTTTAGAAATGTTGATTTGCCTGCACCATTTTCTCCGATAATACCAATTCTATCATTTCTTAACAAAGTATATTCAAAATCTTTTATCAAAGGTTCATCATACGATTTGGATACCTTTTGAAGTTCAATAATCTTTCTACCAAGACGTGTCGTTGCGACATCTATAGACATTTCCGTTTGTCTATCTGACTTAACGGAAGCTTTTAAGTTATCAAAACGATTCACACGGTATTTTTGTTTAGTCGACCTGGCTCTGCACCCTCTTTTAATCCACTCTAACTCTGTATTATAAAGTGCTTTTAATTTTCTTTGTTTTCCACTTTCATCAATTTGTTGTTGTGCTTTCAGTTCCAAATAAGTACTATAATTCCCATTATACACATAAAGATTACCATCTTCTATTTCAAATATTTTATCTGTTACACGATCTAAGAAATATCGATCATGGGTAATCATTAAAAGAGCACCTTTTCTTTTTTTGAGCATCTCCTCCAACCATTCAATAATCTCATTATCAATATGATTTGTTGGTTCATCCAGTATTAGAAGATCCGATTCATGAATTAAGGCTTCTGCAATAGAAACACGTCGTTTCTGTCCACCTGATAGTGTATTCATTGTAGCATGAATATCAGGTACACCTAATTTTTTTAGGATGCCTTTTACTTCACTCTCAATGCTCCATACGTTGAGTTGTTCCATCTTTTCCATAATTTTTTGATAAGCTTTCTGAAGTTTCTCATCATCATGATCGTGATTCAGTGCATTTAATATTTCTTCATATGATTTTAAAACACTTAATTTTTCATTTTTACCTCGTAAAACATTTTCAAGTACCGTTGATTCTTCGTCAAATGAAGGGTTCTGAGGCAAGTACTTAATCACTAAGTCTCGTCTAGTCGTCACTTTACCATTGTCTAATCCTTCTAATCCCACCAAACATTTTAACAATGTTGATTTTCCCGTCCCGTTAACACCTATTAACCCGATACGGTCACCTTCGTGTATACCAAATGTAATATTTTCAAACAGATAATTTTCTGTAAATCTCTTAGAGAGTAATTCCGCTGTTAATATATTCATATTTACCTTCTTTCCTGACACTATTGTATGATATTAATGACTACCAAGCAAGAAAAAAAGCTGGATAACCAGCTTTCCAAACAAGTATTATTTCTGCTTGTATTCTTTATGACAAGTATTCCTTTTGTTTGTTCTTATATATGAATCTACCAATATAATGACTCACACTTAAAAATATAAAAGCATCAAATGCAAGTTGTACTATTAAAACCACTTGATCGTTATTCAAATAATTATATGAAAAAGTATTTACCAGCAAAATAGGTAATCCCCAAAGAACCACGCCATATAAGTTAATAAATCTTCTTTTAATCACTTTTTCTTGGTTTTTAGAACTTACTTTCATTAAATTCATCTGAAGATCCCATTCCAAAAAACCACCATAACCCATTATAATGACTAGTATTGGAAGTATCAAAATAAGCATTTTTAGCTCATTGGTGATGCTGAAAAGTTCAGTATCAGCAAAATACTTAACAATATTTCTAATCACAAAAAAAAATAAAGTATTTATGGCAATTTTTCTAGAAACCCAACCGGTTAAACAATACTTAATTTTACCTTTTTCTTTAATCTCATGTTTTCTGTTGATCAAATAACCTCTAGATTGTTTATTGTTTGATTTCTTCATGCTTTCCTTCTTTCGTATAAATGGTATATTCCCTCTTGGCATTTAAAGTAGGTATTTTATCCATCTTCGAAGAAAGATGATTAACAAAAGTTTCTTCGTAGATAAGTAAATTATTATATAGAGTTTGATTGATATCAAGTGTTTCATTTTTAAAGTCTTCAATCGCCTGATTCATATCCAAAATTCTCATAAATCTTTTACTGTTCTTATACGTATCTTCTACATAGGTAGGCATGACCGAAACTTCATTTACAAATGGTTTTTCACTACCATTTCTTTGAAATTCAAAATTGATATACATGCCGATTGCACGAGGATATTTCCGTTGCCCTGACAGAAAATTGCCTTGAGAATAGACAATAAACTTATCTTTTTCATCACCACTGATATCTGTCATGATTTTATGTTCAAATGGCTGTATGACATGTGGATGCGTTCCTAAAATAATATCCGCGCCTTCATAAAACAACTTATTTGCCAAATCTCTTTGATGATAATTTTCATCAAGGTGATATTCCAAGCCCCAGTGTATCGCTACCATTACAAAATCAACATCTAAAGCTTTGGCTTTTTTTATGTCTTCTATCATTTTCTCATGTATCATCATGTTGATGCTAAAAGGTTCATTTTCTGGAATCGGCCAACCATTGGTACTGTAACTATAAGATAATAATGCAAATGAGATACCATCTTCTTCAAAGACCAATATCTCCTCACTTTCTTCCTTCGTTCTAAAAGTACCGGTATGTTCAATCTCTAAATCATCCAATACATCCAAGGTCCTTTTAATGCCTTTAAATCCTCTATCCAACGAATGATTATTGGCAGTTGTTAATACATCGAAACCTGCTTTTTTAATACTTTCACCAAGTTGATCTGGCGCATTAAAAATCATGTTTTTTCCACTGTATCGCGCATCTTCTCCTGCAAATACCGTTTCTAAATTAGCAATTGCAATGTCTTTTGAACTGATTTTATCAGCTATATACTCAAACTGAGGATAAAAATCATAACCTTCTTCTGTTCTTGCAGCTTCAAATTGAATACTATGAGCCATAATATCACCAACAGATAGTACATTCACTTTATGAACAAAAACTTTATCCTCTATAACACTTTCATCAAATGCAGAATAATCTTCTGTTTCAAACTCATAAAGATTTTGGTAAACTTCTTCTTCGATAACATTAGGTTCTGCTGTGGGTGTTTCTATCGTACTTTCCTCAGGAACAATCACCTCTCCACCAAACAAAATTACTGTGAAAAGTAGGACCAGTGCAATACATGAAATAATTATAACTTTTTTCATTACTCCACCTCTAATTCCCCCATAACAATTCGAAGTACTGTATTTGCTTGATGTGCTGCTGCTAAAGCAGCTCTAGGTGCCATCAAACCGGAACCTGGTTTGGCTTCGGATACATCATCACCTACTAAGTAAAATTTATCAGTAATACGTTTTGTTTGAATTGTATTATTGGAATAATAACCTGCCAAACCAGAAGCAGCTATTATATATTTTTCTTTCATATCATGTAATACTGTATTAACTAACATGGCTTTCGATTCGGCGCCATCAAAGGCTTCAACGATAATCTCAACATCTGAAAATATTTCATTTACATTTGATTTGTCAACATATTGATTCACTATTTCAACTTCAATAAAAGGATTCACTTCTTCTAGTATTTGTTTTATAGCATCGGTTTTTAATAATCCCAAATGTTTAATAAAATATTGTTGTCTATTCAGATTACTGGGTTCAACCACATCAAAATCAACCAAGACCAACTTACCAACACCTAACCTTGCTAACATGATGGCTATATTAGATCCTAATCCACCAAGACCAGCAATGCCCACACTAGCCTTTTTGACTAACTCATGAACACCAGGTGTATGTCTTGATACAAGAGCTTGTTCGAATTCTTCTTCAGAAGGTATCACGCCACGTTTTATAAAAAACACATGATCATTTTCATTAAGTTTCTGATCTGATTTGACCGGAAAACCATTATAAATCCATATATCGGACGTTTCATGATATTCATTTCTTAATTCAAATAATGTTTTATCATCTTTAACCGTAATTTCTTTTTCATTCATATATATATTCATCGCTTACCTCGTTATTTTCACTACACCTCGTCACCATTCTACTATACAGCTTATTTCTTCACAAGAAAAAACGGCTAATTATTTAGCCGAATCATTTATATAGAGTTCTTTTAACTCATCTTCATATTCAAATAAAACATCTATCAATTTAGGATCAAACATTATTCCGCTTTGTTCTCTCATATACGCCATAACCTTGTCAAATGGCCAAGCTTTCTTATAAACCCGATCATGACTCAATGCATCAAATACATCTGCAATAATTGTGATACGACCATAAATATGTATCTTTTCACCTTTTAGGCCATGCGGATATCCATTACCATTCCAATACTCATGATGTTCTTTCGCTATTAAAGCGCCTGCTTCTAATAACTCCAAACCACTGCCTTTTAGAATTCGATAACCAATCATGGCATGTTTTTTCATTGTATCAAACTCTTCTGTGGTCAATCGACCTGGTTTGTTGAGTATTACTTCCGGAATACCAATCTTACCAACATCATGAAGTGGTGCAACAGTTCTAAGCAATTGTGCTTCAACTTCATCAAGTCCTACTTTCTTAGCAAGAATATAGGCTATTTTAGAAACTCTTTCCACATGACTTGCTGTTTCTTCAGATCTAGCTTCAATAACTTCCGACAATCTGTTAATCAACTCAGATTGTGTTTGTATCAGCTTTTCATTTAAAGAAATATTATCAACTGCTACAGACAAATTAGACAATAACACTTTAAATAACTTGCTTTCTATACTATCTAAATGTTTCATACCATTAAAGTAGATATAATTTTCAATAATGTCTAGACTTTTATAACTAGACATAAACTCATTACTGTTTTCAAAGGTACTATTGATCCCCTCCAAATTATCAAACAAATGACTCAGTTGATTGTAACTTTCTTCTGGTAGTTCCTGACCAATATAAGATTCATATACACCAGTTCCTGCAATAATTCTCATTTGCTTATTTCTATGAGCATCATAGTACATACGGAGATAAAAACTATCACCGACTAATCTATACAACTCTTTCACTTTGACTAATAAGATATTCGCAAATGAACTGATATCATGCAATTCATACAGTTCAGTTTCTATATCTAGAATATCCTCAAGACCTCTTCTATTCATTTCAAGTTCCATAATATTAGCATATGATCTAAGCGCTGATACCACAGTAGTTAAAAGCTTCTGAAGTGTTAACTCTGTTTTCATCTTATAGTCGTTGATATCATAATTTATTACAACTTCTTCTTCTGGCGCTTGACCTGGTTGTCCCGTTCTTAGAATAATTCTAATGAACTTATTTTGGATTTCATCTCTAATATATTTGACAAGTTGTAATCCAGAATCATCTTTTTCCATTACAACATCCAATAAGACTACAGCAATATCATCGGTTTCATTTAAAATAGTTTTCGCTTCCTCAGCATTATAAGCGCATAAAAAATTTAGTCCCTTTTCTTGATAAACAAAATCACTCAGCACCATTTTTGTAGACTCATGGACTATCTTTTCATCATCAACGATTAGAACGTTCCATGAGCCTTTCTTTATATTTGTTTCTTCTATTGTTTCTTCAAAGAACTCTATTTTGTCGTCATTGAATAATACCATAAACTTCTCCTGTCAGTATCAGTACAAGATTATTATACCCTGAATTTATAAGAAAAAACACCTACAATTGAAAATTGTAAGTGTTATTCATAATCTTCATAATCAACATCAATAACTTCATCAGTTGATGTAAATTCCGGTGTTTGCTCATATTCATTCTGAGTGACGCCAGCTACAGGTTTATTATTCTTGAAATATCTATATATTATATATGCAAGTAAGACCAACCCAACTGGTGTGCCAAACACTAACCAACCTGCAAATCGCATGATTAAAATAAATACAATCAAGACAAGAATTAGTATACCACATCCCATGTTTCCATTTGTTCTAAATACCATAAGCACTCCTTTTCTTTGTTTTATCTTACATCAAAAAAGAATACTTTTGAATGAAAAGTTCGATTTTTAATGAAACTATAATCTTCTTCTTATGTTATTATATAAGGGAGAACAGAAAAAGAGGTTATATGAAAAACTTACTTATTAAAGACATAAAGCTTTTAATAGAACTAAAAAAACTCGTTGTATCATTTGTAGTTTTCTTATTAATATTTGTGTTATTTGCAGCGATGTTTAGTAATTTTATGGCTGAAAAAAGAATTTTAGATCAAGTTCATATCGGTATTATTGATGAAGAAAAAAGTTTTCTTACCAGTATGTTACTTGATAATTTTAGACAAAACGAATCATTCAGCGGCTTATTTAAAATAGAAGTAGCTGATGAGGATATACTATTAAACAAATATCATAACAACGAGTTGAGTGCTTTAGTTTATTTGCCTTCAGATTTTACAGATAGTCTGTTAAGATTTGAAAATACACCAATGCGTATTATTTTTAATCCCAACTATCCACTAAAAAATACGGTCTTATCCAGTATCATGGGCAGCTATTCCACATACATTAAATCTGTGGATGTTGGTATTTATAGCTTGTATAATGTTTTAAAGGATGAAGGGCTTGAAAGAACAGAATTGTTAGATATAAACGAAAAATTTTCGGTGAACATGGTCATGAACGCGCTTAATCGTAATAAACTATTCGAACATGAAGTTATTGACACCTATCCTAGCGCATCTTCATCTGATTATTTTATTTATTCCATAATGATTTTAATTATACTATTTATTGCAACATCTGGTAGCTCTTTATTCAGTGATGAAATAGAAAATCAAAGTTTGCAGCGTTTCAAAGCCACTGGTGGTTCCATGTTCAAGTTCTCCTTGAGTAAATCATGCATTCTCAGTATGAATATTACTTTAACTTTATTACCAATGATATTCATTATGATTCTCTTAAACAAATCCATCTCCTTTCAAGCTCTAGGTTTGATGATTGGATTTCTAATTTTGGTAACGATTTTGTTTGTTGTGACATCCCTTACAATAGGTCTGATATTAAACAAATACAAAGTCAATCTTTTAATGAGTACGATGCTTACATTGGTATTAGGTATATTGGGTGGACAGTTTATACCAATTCAAGTCATGCCAAAATTCATACAAGATATTTCTAGTTTAACACCTAATTATTGGATTCTTAGAACTTGTTTATACTTAAACCTAAATCTGATTACTAAAGAGTTTTGGATAATAAGCATCACTCTTGTCATATTTATTATCATAATGACAATGATTCAAAATATCATTTTACAGAGGACACATTTATGGAGAAAATAATAATACTGACAAGAACGAATATGTCTATCTTCTTTAAAAATAAAGTCTTGCTAGTGATTACTTTATTACTACCAATACTATTTTACATATTCTTTTCATTAATCTTTACAGAATATGAAGACATTAACCGCATTCCAATTGCAGTTTTGGACGAAGACCATACCATATTATCAAATGACGTGATGACTGCTCTACAGAATAACCAATCACTGAAAGTACTTACAACCGATCTTAAAGAAAGTAATCGCTACTTAAAAAATAATAGAATTGAAGCAATTTTTGTTTTGAAGAAAGGCTTCGAATCAGCTATACAAAGAACTGATACAGATGGTATCATCAAACTGATATATTTGGATAAAAGTGCTATTGGTCCTGCTTTATCGGATATTATCGCTAGTGATGTGATGATGCAATTAGCTATCTACAAAGCAGCCAATCAAGCAGTTTTTTATGGTGATAAATATGGGTATGACAATCTATATGACAAAACAGTTGCTGTTGGTACCGCATTTGTTGATGAGTCCTATTTTAATATGGCCATTGAAACGCGTATCATTACGCCTAACACTCAACTAGAAGAAACCATCAACATTACAAAAATTCTAAAAGCAAATACAACTTTCGGTTATTCCATCATTGTATTTTCTTTTATCCTAATGTTTTCTAATGGCTACTTATTCGAAAACCAAGAAACAAACAAACGTTTGATGATGAGTGGTTACAAAGACCACCACATCTATTTTTCTCAATTGCTCTCGATCATTTTATGTGGTCTAATCATAGTCGTCATCCAAAGTGTATTAATGACATTTGGTATGGGTATCATTGATTTAACTACTTTTGTGACCATTTTAATCACATTATCATTACACGTCGTTTTCTTAGCCAATTTAGTTTTAATGCTTTCCATCATCGTAAAAAATAAAACAAGTTACCAAAGTATCATCGCACCAATTCTATTTTTATTGGGATTGATAGGAGGTGCATTTTGGTCCACTGAATTACTATCGAAATCAATTGCATTTGTATCTTATGTCTCGCCTATTTACTGGAGTCTTAAAATAATGAATGCAAGCATCTTAACCAATCAAAGCATTAACAGCTTAGAAATTTTATTAAGTTATTTTGGTTTCACAATTATTCTCACTATAATTTCACTTAGTATTTTTAAACAGGCTCAACATAAAATAAGACATCCATAAGGAGTTTAATGATAATGAAAAATGAGTTTCGTATCACAGCGAAGGGATATATAATCCTTATCAGCTCACTATTTTGCCTTATATTAATTGCTGGATTTATTGTTCGATCACTACTGCCAGGAAACCAATTAATTTTTGCATTAAATAAAGAGTTGAAAAAAGAGGAAGCTGCTTATAACATCAATTTGAATTTTCAAACTAGAGGAGATGCTGTTCTTTATAAAGATAAGCATTTGAAAGTTAATAGCACTTTATCTTTAGATTCAGAAAAATTATTTTTAGAAGGTTATTTAACAAGTAATACTGTGATAGTTCCTAGTTATAAAATATATTTTACCAATAAAAGCCTTTTAGTAAAAACACCTTTGACAAACTCGTACAAAATCATAGATTATGATGATTTTTCAACCATCAATACTTCTAAATCCCTTTCATTAACACAAGTGTTTGAACTCCTGAATCTAAGTGATCCTGAACTCCATGATTTAATGTACATCAATCTATTTGACATCAAAAATATATTTGAAGACAATATTGAAATCGATAATCATCAGATTGCATTTTCAATTACTCTAGAAGAGTGTTTTAAAAAGTTAAATGAAGTTCTAATTCTTCTAAGTCAACAAGAAGAATTTAAAAATCAGATAATTACGAGATATTCAAGATTGTATGATGAATTTGGACAACACCCTATTTTAAAAAATTACAATCTGAACTCTCGAATACTATTTAACGAAATGGTTGCACTAGACAATGATTTTTATGGCACCTTATATAGTAAACTAGACTTTATGAAACAGAAATCAAGTCCATTTAAAGGCACTTCAACACTGGATATCCTCTTTACCTTTAAGGATCAATCAATCAACAAACTGACGATTACAGGTCTCTTTAACTATAAAAACTTTGATGCCAACGAAATATTGACATTAACGATTGAACCTACAGAGTATCAATCTACTACACTTCCAAGTGGCGAAATGAGTTCTTTCAAACCATATGTTAAGAAAATATACGATACTTTAAAAACAGAATTTAAATAACCCACTTTTTGATAAACTATTTATAAAAAAGTGGGTTTTCACTTGATATCAAAGGGCATTCGGTTATACTAGTTCTTGTTGAGGGAGGATACAATGAAAGAACAATCAAGAAGTCAAAGACGTGCTGATAGAAAAATACGTGAAAAAAAATTTTTAGAAAAATATAAAGATGAAGCACCAAAAGGACCTGGATTTACTTGGCAAGCTAAATTAATATTTGGTGCTATTGGTTTATTAATCATATTGGGATTTGTCTTTGGTAAATCATTATATGTAGGTTCCACACCCATCAAATTATTAGACTACAGTTTGACCCGATCTATGAAAACTGTTGGTCGTGATATTGATCTAGATATCACTTACCACTCCAAAAACGTAGAAGAGAGTTTTGAATTAGATACCAATATCCAATATACATTTGAGTATATCAAGGCACTTATTGATATGGAAGGTACACATATTCCAAAACAAAAGTTATTCATCAACACAGATAGTATCATGACTGATCAAAATGGCGATTGGGAAAAATATAATTTTAACCAATTGGTTATTAAAGATCAAACCGATATTTCATGGTTAGCCATTGAACAAGTATTAGATCTAAGAAGTATACCTGCTGTCGAAGATACATTTGAGGAATACGCTCAGTATTTTATCACTGCTTTTTACGATCGTTTTACTTATGGTGAGTCAAAATCTATTGTAACACCAGAAAAAACATATGAAACAAAACGTATTGATGCAACCATTACAGAAGAGGATTTCTACCCATTTATAAAAGATTTTCTTACTTTCAATGATAATATGATAGACTTTAGAGAAGGTGTTAAAGACAGAGTTAAACGATTCCTAGAAGCCATTCAAAAAAATGAGTTTTACGAACCTTTTGATTTAGATGAAGAAACAGTTTCTGAGTACTTAACAAACTTTGACGAAAACTATGAAACAACCTATATCCTGTTCATCGCTTATTTAGAAGAGGAAATCATTGCATTAAAACCTGTTCTAGATGAATTAGATGTAGAACTGCATTTAAGTTTCTATGTTGATAAAGATTATGTCGTAAGAGCCATCGATGCCAATTATGTTAACTTAGATCCTAACAATTCACTCGATTCTATACAAATAGAATATGTAGTGAACAGTTACAAACATGGTTATATTGAAAATCCGATGGAATTCGATGATACAACACATGAGAACAAAATTGAAATTGAAACACTTCTAGGAGATAAAAATCCAGTAACTATTATTTTAAACTCAATTTACTCTTATATATTCAAATAAAAAAAACTCAAGTTCAATTTGAACTTGAGTTTTAATTTTATTTTAGTAATCTGAATCTGATTTTCCACCAGTTACAATTAGAACTGATGAACTAGCGCCAATTCTTGTTGCACCAGCTTCAATAACTGCTTTTGCACCAGCAGCATCTCTAACACCACCAGAAGCTTTAACACCTAAATCAGGTCCAACTGTTTTTCTCATTAGTGCAATATCTTCTACTGTTGCACCACCAGTTGAAAAACCAGTTGATGTTTTAACAAAGTGTGCACCTGCTTCAACTGAAAGTTCACAAGCTTTTACTTTCTCTTCTTCAGTTAATAAACATGTTTCGATTATAACTTTTAAGATTGCCTTACCTTCTAATGCAGCAACAACTGCTTTGATATCTTCTAATACGAAGTCATAATCACCGTCTTTTAATGCAGATACGTTGATTACCATATCAATTTCATTGGCTCCATCAGCAATAGATTGTTTAGTTTCCAACGCTTTAATTGCTGTCGTATTAGCTCCTAAAGGGAATCCAATAACAGAAGTAACTTTTACATCACTACCTTTTAATTCATCAGCTACTAACTTTACAAAATAAGGGTTAATACAAACTGAAAAGAATCCATGTTCCTTTGCTTCGTCACAAACTTTAATAACATCGTTTTTTGAAACGTCTGGTTTTAAAATTGTGTGATCAATATACTTTGCTAAATTCATAATATCACTCCTAGCTATTTTTATTAAGAGATGATTTCCACCTCATCACCGTTTCTTAGACCAGCAGCATTACCTTCATCAATATCCACGTGGAATTCCAAAGCAAACGCTTCATTGACTCTTGCAAGTACGTTTTTAAATACAACGCCTCTTTCGCCACCGAACTCTACATCAACTACATCTTTGTCTTTTACGCCAAAACGCTCACCATCAGTAGTATGCATATGGATATGTCTTGATGCTGCAATAATTCCTTCACTTATTTCTACTTCACCTTTAGGACCGACAAGCTTTCCGCCTGGAGAACCTGCTAAATCACCTGATTGTCTTACTGGTGGTTTAACACCTAAAACAAATCCGTCAGTCAAAGATACTTCAATTTGACTTTGATTTCTAGCAGGACCTAAAACTCTCATAGTTAATGATCCTTTTGGACCTGTTACTGTAATTTTTTCTTCACATGCAAATTGACCAGGTTGTTTAAGGTCTTTCATATTTGTTAATTGATATCCTTCTCCAAATAGTACATCAATATCAGCTTGACTCAAGTGACAGTGTCTATTTGATAACCCTGTTGGCACTAATTTTTTACTCATTTTACCCTCCACTTATAAATTGTATACATTGTACAATATAATTATATAGCGCTTTGGATAAAAGTCAATAAATTAGCTAAAAAACCTACTCCCTTTTTCACTAATTCCTAGTAATCTGGAATCCTCTGAAGTCATAGGATTTTTATCAATGTGATCTAGAATAATTTCTACATCATATGTACAATTAATCGCTTTGAAGAATATCTCTGCAACCTTGGTTGCTGCAACGATTGACTCTTCATCGTGTTTGACACCTGCAGTTAGAATAAAAGCACCTTTCTTCTCTTTTTTAACAGTTATACCAGCACCCATTTCATACTTGCGACTCCAATAAACTTGAGTTCGATCAATCATCACTTTAGCTGCACTCGATACAGAATTGAAATACATAGGTGTACCAAAGACTATCTTATCCACTGATTCAAAAAGATCATACAACTTCTTCATGTCATCATCAATAAAACATATACCTTTTTTACCACAATATAAACAGCCTTTACAATATTCAATTTTATCATCATATAAATAGACATGATGTTGGATGTCTTCAGCATGCAACATAAAAGCTTCCAAAGCTTTATCTGTATGCTGTCCTTTTCTTGGACTTCCATGTATAATCAAAACTTCCATACGTCCCCTCCTAAACTACTAAATAAATACCATAAAATAAATCTTATGTTAGTTATTTTCTAATAACTTTGTAAACTTATCACAAGTCACTACATGAACTTCCTTCTCTCCATGTACATAAATCCTTTGAAAGTCCTTAAATCCGCATTGCATCAAGAGATTTTCTTGTGTTGTGTGATGAAAAGGAATATCAATATGATAAAACATATTTTTATCAACCTGATCTAATTTTTCAGTACGATTATTAAGATATTTCATCTCATTTTCAAGTGTAACATAATAATCACCCTCTATGTACATCCCTTCGGACTTTAGAACTCGACTGATTCTGCTATAAAGACTCAATTTTTCGCTATGATCCCAGTGATGCATTGTCATAACTGCTATAACACAATCATAAATATTTTCCTCATCTAAATTAAAATATGATTCATGACGCAATTCTATATTGCGATTTGAAAACTTTTTTGAGAACATTTGAAGCATCTCATTAGACAAATCATAACAGGTTACTTGTGCGTTAGGATGTTTTTCAAATAAGAACTCAGCTTCAGCTCCAGTTCCACACCCTAAGATTAGCACTTTCGGTTCTGAAAGTTTCTCTATTGGTTGTATCACATGTTCATAGAATTCATCATACCTTTCGATTGTATCTCTCATATGCGCATCATATTCCTCTATTCTTTTATCAAAAAATTCGTTCATTTTTTCTAACATATTTTGCTCCTTCACATTATCATTTCTATTTAACATATTGCTTCTTATTCAAAGAATAATATAACTCTCCATTATAAAAATCAAATTCCTTTGGTAATCCTTTAACACTATATTTAAACTCAAATCCCACTTTTTTTATTACTTTTTGGGATGCTATATTTTCTTTCTTACATAAGGCTACAATTTCATTTAATCCTATAACATTAAACCCATAATCAAGTAGTGCTTTGGTAGCTTCTTTAGCATAACCACTGTTCCAATATTTCTGACCGATCAGATAATATATTTCTTTATAGGAAACATCATAATCAAGAACTCCTATACCACACCATCCAATGTGTTTACCACTTTCTTTTAAGGTAATATTAAAAGAGTATCTAAAGTCATCATCAAATGTGGTTTCATAGGAATCTATCAACCAAGTAAATAACCTCTTGTATTCAACTAGAGACAAAACATCCATATCCAAGTATCTAAATAATATTTTGTCTTGCATTAAATGAAAACATTCAGATAAGTCTTCAATTCCATAAGGTTTGATGATCAACCGTTCTGTTTCAATTCTCATAGTCACATCTATTCTATTCATTTTCCCTCCTCTCTATTAATAAATTTTCAGCATATCTGATTTTTTATTTCCACGATATCACCATCTTTAAGTTTTACTTTTGAAATAACTCTTTTCTTATTAACAAGTACAGAACTCTCCACCAATCGATCGACGTCTTTTCTAGTTAAAAGACTTATTTGATGAAGCATTTTATCTAACCTCATTTTCTTGCCCTTCGAACTGATTTTGATTTCAAGTTCTCGTTTTAATTCAAGAGTCATATTGTCATCATATGTTTTATACCGATAATGTTCTCTTGTGTCATATTCCAACAAATGTGCTTCTTTAGAATCTAACTTATCAAGAATCTTATTCCATGTGTGATTGTTATCGCATTTATAAATAGCATATTTATATATATTTTACCATTGGCATTATGTCTTTTTACTTTACTATCTCTAAAGATTACATGGTCTTTACACTGTGAACAATATCTGACAACTGATGTATCTTGTAATGTTTCTAGTTTTATATGTACTCGATTTTTCATCATATTTTCTACTCCTTTTAATTCGGACAAATATGACGATATTTGTCCTACACTATCCGACTAAAAAATATGTGAATGATGGCATATGCTCACCTCCTAAAGAAAAGTACAAAGCGTACTCTGATTCATGATTGCTTGAAGACTTTATTTCAAGTCTTTCACAAGTTCTTCTTGTGAATCTTCTGTAAAAAAAAATGCGCTCCAAATAAGAGCGCAAAAAAACCATACAACAGTATGGCATAATTTATACTATGATACTCTTAACATTATTGAATGCATAACAAAATAGACGTAGCAAGTACGTTGTTATGCCGATATTAAATTACTTAATCAATAATACTAAAAATATATTTTTTCAAAATAAAGTCCTCCGTTCAATTTATTATATCATGAGAATAGACCTTCAAATTTTACAGAAATATTTCACCCGACTCCAGATCAAATATTAGATACTTTCATTATGAAAATAGCATAGGCTAGGCCTATGCTAATATTATTTCATCCGTAGCAATATGTTCTCCAAAGTAAGCATCATGTTCAACAAAAATCATGGTCGGCTTATATTTGAGTATTGCCTTTTCAATTTGAGTTCTTATGGTCAGATCCACATAATTAAGCGGTTCATCCCATACAAGAATATGTTCATTGCCCATCAGTGATCTGGCAATATCAATCTTCTTTTTTTCACCTTCACTAAACGATTCAATAGGTCTATCATAATAAGTGTCATCAATATCAAAGTAATTAAGTACCATCTGGAACCAATGCCTCTCAATACCTTCTTCTTTCATACGATCTAACAAATAACCATCTTGCCACCTTGGTATCTGTGAGGAGTAAACAAGTTTCACTTCATCCTCGATTTCAATCCTTCCAGACAACAATTTCAGCTCACCCAACAAAGCTTTTATAAGTGTCGTTTTTCCAGATCCATTAATACCCTTTATCCAGATTCTGTCACCTTTGTTTATTCTAAAGGACAAGTCCTTAATCACGACATGCGTGTCGTATCCCAAAGTAACATTTTTAACTTCTAACAAAGTCTCAATATTAATTTCCTCTTGTTTCAGTATAATGTCTCTAGGTGTTTCAACATTTCTTAACAACTTCTTTTTATCATCTAGATTTTTGTTTACCCTCTTTTCAAAACTGATTGCCCGTTTCATGAGTCTGGCCGACTTGGCACCAATATACCCTTTGTCACCTTTACTGCCAATCTTCTCTGCTTCTTTGTCACTTGACCACTTTCTTGTACGTTTTGTGGCTTCTTCTAGATTTTTTATTTCACGTTTAAGCTTTTCTGAGGTTTTATACTCATGATGATCTTTCATGTCTTTGTTATATTGCCATGAAGAATAACATCCCTTCTCAATATAAATGTTACTTTTATTAATCGAAAGTATATGATCTACTATTGAGTCAACAAACAACCGATCGTGAGATACGACAATAAAGCCACTCTTTTGATTCAGATAATTTGATAAACTTTTTCTGCCTTCCAAATCTAGATGATTCGTCGGTTCATCCAATAACATAAACCTATTCTTTTTAAGAAACATGGCAATAATCTGAACTTTTGTTTTTTCTCCACCACTGAGTTCCATATAAGGCATTTCCAAAAGAGCCAATCTAAGCCCCATCAGATTCATTTCCTTTTCAATCAGTTCATCTATAATGAAGCCATCAGCGTCTGTGTATGCTTCCAAAGTATCACCATATAATTCTAGAGAACCTTCTTCTAGGTGAGCTTCCAAATCTTTCATCTTTTCTTCCCACTCATCAAATGGTGCAATACAGTTTCTGATCACATGTAGAGTTGTTCCACTTGTATCATGAGCATAAGGGAATAATTCTGTTTTAATTGGAACCACAACTTTTCCCTTTGTTGGTTCTAACGTTTTGTTGATTAAATTAAGCAGAGTCGTTTTACCTCTACCGTTTCTGCCGATTAAGCCTAATTTCCAATTAGCGTCTAAATTCAGGTTTACACCTTCGAATATAGGATTAAAATATTCATTGTAATAAAAATCCATATCTAATAATTGAATAGTAGTTTTAACCACCTCCTTGTACACAAAAAGCACCTCCGAAGAGCAATGTCACCAACTTAAGAGATGTTGACATAAATCAATAAATGTAGTACTTAATATTATGACTTTAAGAGTG
>JAEIOD010000042.1 GCA_016342415.1 Clostridiales bacterium | reverse complement strand
CCACTCTTAAAGTCATAATATTAAGTACTACATTTATTGATTTATGTCAACATCTCTTAAGTTGGTGACATTGGTCATGTGACTCAGTTTTTTTTATTAAAACACCTCCATTTCTGGAGGTATTAATTTTATCTGATGATATTTTGTTACTTCTTAATCAGTAAGTACTCATCTGCATAATCCATGAAGTTACTCCAGTCATATATAATGATATCGTGAAGCCCTGGTCTGATATGATAAGCTACGCTTTCAGTGAACACTCTCTCACCAGCACTTGGCATCGCAACTGGAGAAAAAGACTCGTATCCGTATATCTCAAATCCTTCGCTTGCAATTACTGTAGAAAGATACTCACCTTCTGGATCTGCCCAATAATCCTGATCAGCGCTGGCTACATAAAGTTTCCTAGGTGCTATCGATGCAAGAAGCATATGCTGGTCCACCGGAAGTTCATTTTCATTGTTCGAATACTGCATGTAGTTTTCAGTAAACCAGTATGGGAAGAAAACTTGAATCGATGCAACTCTCTCACCTCTGTTACTACGGCTTATAGCTGCTCCTGAGTTGCCTGAATCATTCGAAATTACCAAATCAATTCTTTCATCATTTGCACCCGCCCACAACGACGCTTTCCCTAGTCTAGAATGACCTATAGATATTATCCCATCCATATTGATATTAGGCAAAGTTTCTAGATAGTCGATTGCACGCATCAACCCAAAACTCCACATAGTAACTGCTTTTACTTCTTCTTCACTTTCGTCTGGGTCATTAAAAATATTGATCCATCTACTGTTATAGGTATCTTTATTATCCGGTGCAAAATCATCACAGAATACAGTAGCGACTCCATATCCCCTGGCGATGATTTCCTTAAGAGGCCAACGGCGCTCTTGAACACCACGCTCTTCATGTATATTCTCAATTTCCTTGTCAGTCGCAAAGGAAGGTAAAATATCAGGATCGTTGTAAACAGCATGGTTACCTTTAAAGTTAAGCCCTACAAAAGTCGAGATGACCTCTCCATCCTTAGGTAGATACAACAGTATGAGAGCCATACTGCTACCGAATTCTGTCTCAATAGACATTTCGACTTGCTGTCTGATCGCTTTTCCGTCAAGCGCCATATCACTCTCTTCGAGAATTCTGAAACTCACTTGATATTGATCATCCGGCAATTCGCCATAGACATGAGTTTTGAACAACTCTATAATTTCGTCCTTTCTCTTTTCGTAATCCTCAACGTCATTTACAGATGTGCCATCATTAAAAGTCATGATTTCAGGAAGTGACTCGTAGTCTCTAGACTCAGTATTTTTTTCACCCCAGTTTCTGATAAAACCTGGCAGTTCCTTTTCTCCGTTAAACATTTCTGCAAACGCCACCACACTCGGTGGAGGTAATATTTTTTTTACGTTTGACCAAAAAATTGATGTTGAAATGACTAACAGTATCAGTGCTCCGTACGCGATATACCTCTTTTTAAACTTTCTTTTTTTCATCCAAATCCCCCTTTAATAGTATAAGGTTTAATTACAATATAAATGTACTAAATAACGAGAAATTTGTCTCATACAATTATGATTATATTGGTAAAAATATTGCACAATATTCTGACAATTGTTATTATTGTATTAGTAACAATCATAATTAGCTTGTTTTATAGTAATTTGGGGAGATGAAAGGATTTGCACATGAATATATCACAGGAGTATAGCGACATTTATAAAATATGTAATATGATTCACACATTGACTCAAATGGATATCCAGTTCATTGATGAAAAATGTCAGACAATTATTCAGTTTACAAAGCATAGGCTTCCCACTGCATTCTGTCACCCAAAAGAGCAGTACCATGAGATTATGGATCTACTGAAAAGACATTCTGCTAACAATTACTATCACTATATCGATGAGTATCATCTGGAGTATATAGCTTGTTCTACTGAAAACCTTAATCCTCAAGGCTTTCTTTTAATTGGTCCCTTCATCTCAATTTTACCGACCGATCAGTTGATCAGCGATATTTTGCTGGATAACAAAATATCTATCTGCGAACGGACAAACCTGAAAGAGTTTTACAGCTCTCTACTAGTAATCAGTAGCAGTTATGCGAAATACATGGGCGAGCTCATGACAAACCTTTGCAATAATCCATTTAGTGAGTCAACTTCAATATCGGATGACATAATCAAGCCATTATCTCCAAAGGAGAACTTGATAGAGAAAGTTAACGCTTCGAAGATTGCCATTGAATATAGATATAAAACTGAAAAAGAGTTTCTAAATGCGGTGTCGAAAGGCGATATCGAAGGAGTTAATAGCATCCTTTTAAAAAACGAAGCAATATTCGATATCGGAGATCGCATACTCGGTAATCCTATTCGCTCTTCTAAGAACTTGGCTTTTGTTTTGAATACTCTACTCAGAATGGCAGCAGAAAAAGGCGGACTGCATCCTGTATATGTCCACAATCTGTCAGAGAGATTCGCTATCATCATAGAGCATGCAACTTCAATACCATATTTAGAGAAACTTGAGCAGACGATGTTCGAGGAGTACTGTCACGCAGTAAGAGTGTTCTCTACCAATAAGTACAGCTCCATCGTGAAGAAAGCCGTAGACTATATAAACCTAAACTTGGATTCCCATTTGACTCTTAAAGGGTTAGCCGATATCATACACGTAAATGCTTCTCATCTCTCAAGGCAGTTTAAAAAAGAGACGGATATGACCATAACGTATTTCATAAATAAAAAGAGAATCGAAGAATCTAAATTTCTACTCGAAAGAGATAGCCACTCAATTACAGAGATAGCACTGATTTTAGGTTTTAGCAATATAAATTATTTCGGAAAAGTTTTTAAGAAGATCACTTCGATGACTCCTTCTGAATATATTCAACAGTTCAAGAAAAATTTTCCTAAATAGAATCATACAAAACTGACTTGCAAAGTAATCAACCGCAAGTCAGTTTTTTTCATACAGTGTGCCCTGCTTTAAAAAGAAGTCCATATTCCTTTGATAAAATCAAACAACTCAAAACATGCAAAGGATAATTCCTGCAAATGATTGCTAAATTAAGATACTAAAAATAAGCTTTAATTGCCTAAAAGCTGTTTTCTTTAGTCTAGCTATCTGACTTGTATACCAATGCATCTTCCCGTTTTAACGGTTTCGAGAAATGGTAGCCCTGAATATTATTACCACCTAATTGATTTATCAAATCAAGTTGTTCTTTGGTTTCTACCCCTTCAATAATACACATGATATCTAGTTTTTCACTCAGTTTAATCAGCTCTTTCAGGATCAACTGCTTTTTATTATTCTCACTTAGGTTATCTACAAAAGACTTGTCAACCTTTAAGACATCGATTGGCAGTTCATACAGATAGTTGAGAGAAGAATATCCTGTACCAAAGTCATCTAGATATATTTTGAATCCGAAGTTCCTTAGAGTTGATAAGTGTTCTTTTGCCACCTCTATGTTTTCAATAACGATTGTCTCAGTGATCTCAATACCGATTTGTTTAGGTGAGATACCTTCATCCTCTATTAACCTTATTAACTTTTTACTGAACTTCTCATCTAGAAGTTCCAACGCCGAAATATTGATTGATACCATTCCGTCTTCATGTATCGCCCCTAGTTTCTTTGCGAACCTGCATACCAAACGGATGATGTGCTCTTCGATTTTAGGGATTATTCCAATTTCCTCAGCCACAGTTATAAATTCTCCTGGAGATATATTCCCATAAATCTTCGATTGCCATCTAGCTAGTGATTCAAATCCCATAACTTCATTCTTAATCGAGTTCACTATCGGTTGAAATACAACATAAAGTTCATCATTCTTTATTGCATCTTGCAATAAGTGAGCAATGTTTACTTTTCTTTCAAGCTCCTCGTCAATTGTATTATCATAAATATAAAATGATAGACTCTCTTTGACAGCTTTATCGAGTGCTACTTCTGCGCACCTTAAAACAAATAATGCAGATTGGTTCTCTGTGAAAGCTGAAACACCAATAGAATTATCTATGTGGATCTCTAATCCTTCATTCTGAAAAGTCATGCTGAAAAGAGAATCTGAGTTTAATAATTCATCTAAACTCCTCCTACTATCGATAACAGCTGCGAAGTGTTCTCCACCCATGCTTGAGACAGTGGAAAGAGACAGTTTCTCATCAAGCAGGATATCCTTCATTCGATTCAAAAGGTTTTTAGCAAAGATATTACCATAAACATTTTTTAGAGAATTATAATGGTTGATCTTAATATAAATCACATAAAACATATCATCTGATAACAGCATTCTATTCCACAAGTTATCAACGAAGGAATCTCTGTTAGGCAGCTTAGTTATCTTGTCCTTATATGCTAAATCATATATAGTTTTTTCCTGCATCTTCCGCTTTGAAATATCATGAATTGACATGATCATATGATTAGTATCAGTAATAAGAGAATGATATTTAAGCAGAACTGCAGATATGTGTTTGATGTCGTTGACACTCTTTTGAAATTCAAACTCCTCAATATATGGCAAATCTATTTCCTTACTGATTTTATTAAGAATCATCTCAAATTTCTCTTTATCTTCTTTTGTCAGAAGTTTCGTCATCTTATCAAAAGGACCATCCAGGAATCCAGCTATATTACTAAAGATTGTATCTGCTCTACTTGAGAAATGATATTTATTATTGTCTAAATCAAAATCTATTATCACATCATTTGTGATGTCATAAATGATATTCAACTTCTCGTTTACGAGTCTTAGTTCTGAGTTCAGTTTATAGATTTCATCATATTGAACAGAAAGTTCTTCATCGATATCGATATATTCTTGATTTAACAACTGAATTTCTTTGTTTTTTCTAAGAATATTTCCATACTCCTCAAACAGTGCACCTTCATACTTATTATAGATTTTAATAATGTTGTATCCACCTATCAAAACGATTAAGCCACTAGATATGATTTCGATGTAATTGGCCAATGTGAATCTCATAATATACTCAGGCAACCTAAATATCATAATCACATTAAATAGAATATGCATAACAAGGAAGACTGAAAAAATCCTTTTATTCAACGTACCTACTAAAACAATAATCAAACTAGCCATCCAGAAACTTAAAGTGATACTCGGATTTTCCGGATTCAAATATACAATCAAAGCATATATTATGATATTAAATGCAACGTAATAGTTATCATTTATTGACTTTCTCGGTATGAGTTGCATCACCACTAGGAATGAGATAATGCTAATACAAACTAATAAAATAATTGATACTTCAATTATTTCACTCCCACTATTTATAGGATCTGTAAAAGTACTTATTCCACCACCTACTATTCCTAATAGCAAAAGAATTATATATATTTTTGTAGTTACCAACTGTCTTTCAAATTTTAACTCCAACTTTTTTTTATTTAAAATATCATTCATCTTACACCGCCTTCAGGTTTTGAGCTGAGAAAGAATGCAATGTCAACATCTTCAACTAAAAAATCACCTCATTAAAATGATACCCAGCGTTACATTTTAGTATCATATTTATGGCTGCGAGTAAAGATGAGTAATTATAAATGTATTCCAAATCTTATCAGTCTTAAATAATCAACAATATAAAAATACCTCCTATAAAGGAGGCAATGTCATTAAGTTAAGAATAATGAAAAAACAGAGTACACAAATTTGTGTGCTCTATTTTTTTGCCTAATTTTAATGAAAACACTTGACAAACGAAGCTAAAAATGAGGCGTAGCCCCTTAAATAACAGGGTTTAAGGAGGTTATGATATGAATGATTATCCCCAAATAGTTAAAAGAAAATTGGATCATTGTATTCAAAAACTAGTCTGGAATCGCGAGCGATTTGTTAACAATCCAGATAAAGACTTCATAAGAAGTAGAAAGATGCCTTTAAAAAGATTAATAAGTATATTAATTACAATGGGACCAGGCTCTCAAAATAAGGAATTGTTAGAGTTCTTTAAGTTTGATGTTGCTTTACCAACCGCTTCTGCTCTTATACAACAACGGAATAAGCTTAAACCTACAGCTTTGCTCTTTGTTCTGCAAGAGTTCACCAAATCCTTAAAAAAAATAAAGAGATACAGAGGATACAGACTCCTAGCTATTGATGGTTCAAAAGTTCCTATCTATAGAGATCCCAATGATGCTGATACCTTTGCTATTCTTAATCAGTACTCAGAGGGTTGTAATTTTCTTCATGTGAATGCTCTTTATGATATATGTAATAAATTATATCTCGATACAACAATTCAAGCATATAAGGGATTTAATGAAGTTCGTGCTCTTGTAGAGATGATTAAGAGATCTCCATTATCAAAAAAGGTAATAATTGTCGCTGACAGAGGATACGAGGCATATAACAACCTAGCTCACTTGCAGCAAAAGGGGTGGAATTACGTTATCAGAGTAAAAGCTTGTGACGTTTGTAAAGGTATACTTTCTAAAACTGAATTACCAGTTGGTGAGGAATTTGATGAAGTTGTATCTATATTGATGACTAGAAGACAAACAAAAGAAATTAGATCAAATCCTAAATTGTATCGATTTCTAACTAAGAAATCTACATTTGATTTTTTACCGGTTGGTAGCAAAGACACCTATTCACTTACTTTCAGGGTGGTTTGTGTAAAAATTAATGAGGACAAGTACCAATATTTATTAACTAATCTAGATAGCAGCTTTACATCAGAAGACCTAAAATATCTTTATCATAAGAGATGGGGGATTGAAATTTCTTTTAGAGAGTTAAAACACACGATCGGTTTAATGCATTTCAATTCTAAAAAAGTGGAGCATATCAAACAAGAAATTTACGCAAAAATGATCCTATACAACTTTTGTGAGATGATTACTCTCGATGTTGTAATTAAACAGGATCGCAATAGGAAATACAGTTACCAAGCCAATTTTACTATTGCTATGACGATATGCATAAAGTTTCTAAGATGTTTTAATGATAAGCATCCACCTAATGTCGAAGCACTCATCCGCAAATATATATATCCAGTTAGAGAAGGTCGTAACTTCTTTAGAGATATAAAAGTAAAGCAGTGTAAAGGCTTCTTATATAGAGTAGCGTAATTACTGAATATAATCAATCCAACAGATACTCATCTGTCTTTTTGTCATGTAAAGAAATAGAAATGGATATAAAAAAGAAAGAAGAAATCTCAAATATAAGAGAAATCTTCTTTTATTAAACTTTTCTTTTATTAACTTAATGACATTGCCTATAAAGGAGGTATCATCTATTTTTTTAACCACTCGATTGTATCTCTAATAGACTCCTCAAAGGATCTAGATTTGTAACCGAGTTTCATTTTAGTGAAGCTGTTATCAAAATCTGCATTTGATTTCAATACAGCAACTGAATATGTTGTAAGTGACGGTTTTTTCTTAGTAAGCTTTGAGAATGCTTCTGCTACATAGGCAGCAGCATATGCCACTCGATATGAAATTCTTTTAAGTTTCATATTCTTTCCGCTAGCTTTCATAAAAGTTTCAAACATCTGCTTAACAGTAACTTTTTCACCAGTGAAGAGATAGCTCATACCACTTTCACCTTTCTGGAAAGCCTTTATGATACCATCCGCTACATCCCTTACGTCCACATAGTCGTATTCACCCTCGAAATACCTGAGTGTATCACTCTTATCGGCTTCTAAAAAACTTCTAACTGTATTAATAAGGTTATTGGTTTTTCTGTTATCATATGGGCCAACAATGCCCGACGGATATGCAAACACAGTATCAAGCCCCCTATCTACACCCTTCTTGACCTCAATGGATGCAGTTGCTTTTGACCAGGCATAGTCACCTAAAAGCTTGTCCGGCTCAAAGTCCGTGTTCTCGACAAACGCAGTTCCATGAGGTGGTTCAGTAAGTGCATGTACAGAACTTACATACACTAACCTTTTCACATCATTACTCAAGCATGCTTCTACTATATTCTTAGCTCCTCCGACATTCACTTTTCCAAGTATGTCTTTTTTCCCTTTTTCAATGGAAATCATAGAAGCCAAATGGAAAACAAAGTCGCAACCTTTTACAGCATCAAACACAGATTTATAATCAGTAACATCACCAGTGCATACTTCCACTTCTAGCCCCTCTATCGGATCTAGATCTTCTCCAGGTAAAACAAATACCCTTATGTCCATATCAAGTGCTGTAAGTTTTCTAACTAGTACATTACCTATATGTCCAGTTGCTCCAGTTACAAGTATCTTTTTATTTTCCATAACAATCTACTTTCTCACTTCATTAAGTTCTTTATTGATGTTGTAAACAAGCACTTCGCTTATTCCGCTCTGCATTTGAGCTATCATCTCTAAAGTCATTCCTTTGACCATATCAAACATAGCATGCTCAAACATTGCTGCCATATATTTTCTTAAGATTGCATCACCATCTTCATTGCTTATGATGTCACCAATCGAATCCTTGATAGAATAGAATCCATCTGGATACTCTAACTCCTTTATATCTGTATCAAGTCCAGCATCATCAAACCAGTTATCAACTGCATGATCACTTTGATCTGTACAAATGTATGATTCATTAGCCTCGTCCACTTTATTAACAATTGAAGTGTCTACATGCTCTCCACTAACTACTTTTAGGTCATTATTTCCGTCTGTGATTTTTACGTTTTCGAATTTAAATACATGGTTATCGCTTGTCATAGTACCTATTTCTTCACCATTTACAAATAGAGTAACAGAGTCAAGGTTCGAATAAACTTTAACTTCTATTTCACTGCTAACTCTATCTACAAATCTTTTAGATGTTAAGTGTAGAACCGGTTCTGAAGCCCAATTAGCCTTATACCAGTAGAATGAGTCTTTTCTAGTTTTTCTGTCGTGAGTCACAAGGCCTTTATTGTTCATGCCTTTAACTCCACCTTCGTCTCTCATGTCACATGCGAAATCGAACATATTCCATACATAAGTACCCCAGATTTGCTCGTGCTTATCAAATATCTGAAGAACCTTCTCATGATACAGCGTTTGATATTCTTCTGTGTAATCACTTCTTTTAGGTTCATCAGTATGATACTGAAGTATCGCCTCACAGCCGTACTCAGAAATACCTAAAGGTGTGTTAGGATTCTTTTGCTTGAAATTTGTAAGCCAAACATCAAAATCTTCCACTTCATCATAATACCAGCCATAGTACTTGTTATAAGCAAGAGTATCAGTTATATAGTTCATGCCGTCTTCATCAGGGTGATGACCAACTTGAGCTTGAGTCGTCACTCTATACGGATCTTCTTTTTTAGTAAGTTCATTCAGTGATTTTACAATATCAGGTGTCCTATTAAGTTGTCCTGCAATCGTAATTTCATTTTGTACTCCCCAGAAGCAAATTGAAGAGTGGTTGTAGTTCTGTCTGATAAGTTCTACCATTTGAGACTTTGCATTCTCGCCAGTAGGATCTGTTTTTGACGACATTGATATATATGGAATTTCAGCCCAGATAACCATTCCGTACAGATCGCATAAATCGTAGAAATACTGATTGTGCTGGTAATGAGCAAGTCTTATAGAGTTTGCGCCCATTTCCTTGATGATTTCCATATCCTCTATCTGCTCTTTCTCAGTAAGAGCCCAGCCCATGTCTCTTCTACACTGGTGTCTGCTCACACCATTTAGTTTCCAAGGCTTTCCGTTTAGGAAGAATCCTTTTTCTGGATCAACCACGTAATATCTAAGTCCCGTAGGGATGATTCTATCATCAACTAACTCGTTGTTTACGAATAATTTAGACTCAACTGTATAAAGATAAGGATTTTCAACACCTTGCCATAATGTTGGATTTTCTAAAGACATCTCATCTATGAAAGTAGCTTGATCATGAACAATTGCCTCTTGTGCTACTTGCTTAAGAACATTACCTTCATGATCTTTAAGTTCAGCTGTCCATTTGACTTTAACAGGCTCCACGGCTTCATTTACCATTTTTGCATCTATACCAATTACCGCTAATTCATCAGTAATATTCTTTTGAGATACGAATACAGCTGGTGAGCCATGATCCATCATGTCAAAGTGAACGTCATTTGTAACTTGAAGGCTTACTTTTCTGTACAGACCACCACCGAAAGTGAAATCCGCCATCAGAGGATAAACTTCTTCAATGTGGCTGTTGTCAACGCTTACTAATATAATATTAGCTTCATCAAACTTGACAACATCTGTGATATTAACTCTAAACGTCGAGTATCCACCTCTGTGTACCGTTAAGAACTTTCCGTTGACATATACCTTTGCAACACTGTTAGCAGCTTCAAACTCAAGGTATAAATTCTTCGAGTTATAACTTTCATCAATCAGAAGTTCTTTTTTATAGAAGCATTCGCCTCTGTGGTAATCATTGCCTCCGTCTTGACCATCAAGCGCGTTCCAAGTATGAGGAATGTTGATAGCTTCAGCGTCGGTCATTTCAGGATTTTTAACATCTACTTCAGACTTAGTGAATAACCACCCTTCGCTGATGTCGTTCTTTCCTATGATATACGTCATATCTTTTGCTTCTACATTTATTTCCTCTTTACCAATGTTTCTTAAGTCTCTGTCGATTGCTTCTATCAAAGTAGCTGGCATCTTGTCTCCTGCAGCCATTGCAATTGTTTCTAAGTTCATTTCCATAGCCATTTGAAGCATAGGATTATTGATTTCTTCTCCAATATATTTCTCGACAATAGCCTTTCCTTCGCTATCAGCTAATATTTCTTTTAATGTGCTCATTTTACTTAAATGCATCTGAAACCCTCTTTCTATCTGTCGTATTCACATCACTCAAGTGATGACAATTATTTATCCTATCTTTTTCGATTTTGCATTTATTGTATCGATAATTTCTTTTTGCTTTTCTGGTGTTAAGTCATAAATATATTTAAATGCCAAGAATGCAATTAACATTCCTATAGCCGGTAATCCAATTGTAAGGAACTTGATTCCAGTAAGTGTGCTTGCAGTCTGAACTGCTAAATCACTGTTGTAAGCAACTATTGTAAGTCCTGCACCTGCTAAAAGACCAGCTAAAGCCTGCCCCATCTTTCTTACGAAACTGTACGAACCGTAAATAACACCTTCTTGTCTGCTACCGCATAGGTACTGGTTGTAGTCGATACTGTCAGACACCATTCCCCACACGAGCATGTTTGGAACTGTCATGAAGATCGAACCAATCAGTGATATAGACATGTATAGCATCACGTTATTAGGTAAGAAGAACAATCCTCCGAATATAACTGCAGAAATCAAGCTTGAGTAAGCAACAACATTCTTTGTACCGAACTTCTTAACCAGTGGCGTAAGTGCTGGAGCTAAAATGAACATTGGCACGATTCTTAAAAGTCCGGCTATCGACATGAACTGCAATGCATCTAAGTTTTCTCTGAAATAGAACAGCGACATAGAACCCATAACTAAAAGGCCTGTAAGCATCGATACAGAAGCTAATGACACAGCGATAAACGGTCTGTTCTTTTTAAGCACTGAGAAAGACTCCTTGAAAGATATTTTAGAATCTGCTTCAGATATTTCATGGACAACGTTTTCCTCAGTTGTAAAATAAGCCAGAATATATGTTACTATAGCTATTGCGCCCATTACTATCATTGCTATTAAATATGGGTTTTGTCCTTCGCCACCCATCTTAGTTAAAAATATAGGTACTAATATAGCAGGAGTCATGTTACCAAACATTCCACCTAATCCTCTTGCTACTGATAAAGATGATCTCTCAGCTGGATCTTGGGTCATTACCGCTGCAAGCGATCCATAAGGAATATTAATAAATGTATATGCCATACCCCACAGGATATAAGTGATATACGCCCAAACAAGCTTTTGTGTTCCTACTAAACTTGGTGGAGCTATAAACATCAGTATCGCTGCTGCAACTACAAAGAAACTACCACGAACCAAGAAAGGTCTGAATTTATCTACTTTCTTACCTTTATGCTTTCTCATTCTTTTAATAAACATTCTGTCAGTTAATGCGCCCATCATCGGATCATTGATTGCATCCCAGATTCTTGCAACGAAGAATAGAATACCTGCTGCCATTGCAGTGATACCTAAAACATCTGTGTAAAATGCTAATAGGAATGATGCAGACATCGCAAAAGTTAATCCATTACCGAAGTCTCCCAAGCCATAACCCAGTTTGTTTTTAAAAGTGATCTTTTTCATAAAAACTCTCCCCCTATGCTATTATAATGTTTTTGTCTTTCAGATTCATGAATTTTCAGTAATCTTTAGACTTATTTCATAGTATCCCAAATACCTAGAATATATTGACTTCCCAGCGCTCTATCATATAATCCATATCCTGGTTTACCGGTTTCACCCCAGATCATCCTTCCGTGGTCAGGCCTTACATAACCTGTAAATCCTTCTTCATAAAGAGCTCTTAGAACTCCTACGACATCAATTGAACCTGCCTCTGAATGATGAGCTGATTCTTCGAATGAATCTTCATTTACAATCTTCACATTCCTGATATGCATGAAATTAATTCTCTTCATTCCTGCATATTTCCTAGTGAGCTTTACAACATCGTTCTTGTCAGTACATCCAAGAGATCCTGTACACAATGTAATACCGTTGTGTTCGCTGTCATATAGATCAAGGAACCTGTCTACATTAGTTTCACTTGTTATTATTCTTGGAAGTCCGAAAATGCTCCAAGGTGGATCGTCAGGGTGAATCGCCATTTTTACTCCGGCTTCTTCTGCCACAGGAATTATTTCATTTAGAAAATGACCTAGGTTCTCCCAAAGCTTTTCCTCATCCACTTTTTCATACATCTTGAAAAGTTCGTTAATCCCCTCTTTCGTGTATGACGAATCCCAACCAGGCAGAGATAACTCACCAGATAACGGATTCATAAGATCAACATGCTCCTTGTAATAAACAAGTGTAGTCGAACCGTCTGGCAGTTGATGTTCCAAATGAGATCTTGTCCAGTCGAATACAGGCATGAAGTTATAACATATAACCTTTACTCCTAATTCTCCTAAATTTCTTATGGACTGCTTGTAGTTCTCGATGTAATAATCTCTTTTTCCAGCTCCTAGTTTAATATCCTCATGCACCGGTACACTTTCAATTACTTCTAACTCCAATCCATTTTTTTCAACACTTTCTTTCAAATCACGTATTTTCTCAATAGGCCACGCTTCTCCGACAGGTATATCGTATATCGCTGAAACAACTCCAGTCATGCCCGGAATTTGTCTTATGTTTTCTAGCGTTACAGGATCATCACTGCCGTACCACCTGAATGTCAACTTCATATTTGTCCTCCCTTTATGTTTTACCTTGTACTACCATACTACCATACAAGTTGTGAAAGTCAATAAAAAAACAGAAAAAAAGTACGATGAAGGAATCAAAATTCTTCATCGTACTCTATATTCTATTTAGAAAAATACTCTTTGTATCTATCAATTATATGTTCACTGTTGTCTAGACCTTGGTATAAATGTTCCTCTAAAAGCTCCTTGAGACCTGACTTGTTCTTAGTTTCTATTAATTCAATTATTTTTCTATGCTGTTTGACAATCCTATGCATTATGTCTTTCTCAAGTACATCTAGCAATCTGAATCTGCTGTAGTTAACATTATTGCTTTCAATAATAGACCAAATAACATCATGCCCACACATATGGAAAATAGTCCTGTGAAGCGAGTTATCTGCTCTCAGGAATTCTATCGGATCTCCACCATCTTCAGCTATTGCTGTCTGAGAGTCACAAATATCTTTCAATTTTTCTATGTCCGCATCATCTAATTTATCACATGCTTCTTGCAATATATTCTTTTCCACCAAGAATCTCATATAGATAACTTGCTTGACATAATCTAGATCTATTAGCGATATAAATGTTCCCTTTTGAGGTACTACTTGTACCAATTTATCATGTGTAAGTCTGATAAACAGCTCCCTGATTGGCTGTCTGCTGACTCCAAGTCTCTTTGCTACTTCAGCTTCACTGATCCTAACTCCAGGCTTTAACTCTAAGTCAAGAATCTCTGCTTTGACAGTGTTATATAAATGTTCTTTCGTATTTGTTACTGTGTTCATAATATCCTCCATTATTTCATCCGTACATACCATACTACCATACAATTCGCATAATGTGTAGAAGAAAAAGGAAATGGCGAATAGACCATAGTCTAAAACTATGGCTATTCGCCTTAATAATATGGAAGGTATTATACTCCTGAGTAAGCGCTGAATCCACCGTCTACTGGGATAATCGTACCTGTAACAAAACTAGACTTTTCACTATCCGCTAGCCACATCAAAGTACCTAACAGTTCCTCTGGCTTTCCAAATCTACCTACAGGTGTATTTGTAATAATCTTGTTACCTCTTGCTGTGAATGATCCGTCTTCATTTAATAGAAGCTTCTCATTCTGGGCAGTAACAAAGAAACCAGGTGCAATCGCGTTGACTCTCACACCCATTTCAGCCATGTGAACTGCCAACCACTGTGTGAAGTTACTAACTGCTGATTTCGCTGCACTGTAAGCAGGAATCTTCGTAAGCGGCGTGAACGCGTTCATAGAAGATACATTAATAATAGTAGCGTCCGTCTTGTCTTTCATGTCTTTTGCAAACTCTTGTGAAGGAAGCAAAGTTCCAAGGAAGTTCAAATCAAATACAAAAGATATGCCGTCTTTATCTAAATCAAAGAAAGTAGTCTCGTCATTATCTCCGAAATCCTCTTGGCTCATGAACTCTTTTGATGTAGTTCCTTTTGGATGGTTACCACCAGCTCCATTAACCAATATGTCGCAAGTACCAAAAGTAGCTCTGATTTCATCAGCTGCAGCTTTGATACTTTCCTTTTCTAATACATTACACTCTACAGCTATGGCTTTCCCACCATATCCATTGATCTCGTCAGAGACAATTGAAGCTCTCTCTTTGTTTAGATCAAGTACCGCAACTTTCGCTCCGTTTCTAGCTAGCTCCTTTGCAAAAGCTCCACATAAAACGCCAGCTCCGCCTGTTACTACTGCAACTTTACCTTTAATACTCATATGAATTCTCCTTTTTTATTTTCCAATTTTGAAATATCTATCTGCGTTGTTAAAGCATATGCTTTCTACAATGTCTTTAATTATTTGCTCATCATATGGAACCTCTCCATTTTCTACCCACTCTCCAATCAGTGTGCACAGAATCCTTCTATAGTAATCATGTCTAGTAAATGACAAGAAACTTCTAGAATCAGTTAGCATACCAACCGATTTGCTGAGCATCCCAGTCGAAGACAAAACTTCTAACTGTGTTTTAATACCTACTTTATTATCATTGAACCACCACGCTGCACCAAGTTGCACATTACCCGAAATACCTTCTGATTGGAAGCAGCCGCTAAGAACTGAAAGCGCAGAGTAATCCTTCGGATTCAAGCAATATAGTATTGTTTGAGGAAGCGAATTATCAACAGATAATGCATCAAGATATTTTGAAAGCGATGCAATATAGTTATAATCATCAAGTGCGTCGAAGCCGCTATCTCTTCCAGCCTTCTTAAGCATTCTAGAGTTATTGTTTCTTAAGGCTCCTATATGAAGCTGCATTGTCCAGTCCAGCTCCTTATATTTTCTACCGAGAAACAATAGCATGTATGAAGAAAACTTTACACTATCAGTTTCCGATAGTTCTTTTTTTGCTAAAATATCCTTAAATATATTCTCTGCTTCATTTTCTGTGGTAAATTCAAATGCAGGATTTTCAATAGAATGGTCACTAATTCTACAATCTAGATCGTTAAAGAACTCCATTCTTTTAGAAAGTGCATCTGTTAGCTCTTTTACAGTCGTTATTTGACACTCGCTGATTTTTTCAAGTTCCTTCAACCAGTTTAAAGTTTCAGTTTCTTTAATGTTAACGATCTTATCCGGTCTGAAAGTAGGTGCAACAATTGTACTAAATGAAGCATCATCTTTAATCGCCCTATGATGCTCTAAACTATCAATGGGATCATCTGTGGTGCAAATAACTTTTACATCAGATTCCAGAATCATATCTCTGACAGACTTAGAGGCTAGCTTCTTATTAACTTCATCCCATACTTCTCTTGCATTGCTCTTGTTTAACGGGTAGTTGATTCCGAAGTACTTTTTTAGTTCCATATGGCTCCACATATATACCGGATTTCCAATACTGTAAGATATCACTTCAGCCCATTTCTCAAACTTTTCATAGTCAGAAGCCTCTCCGGTAATATATTTTTCTTCTACTCCATACCACCTCATCAACCTCCACTTGTAATGGTCATGCATTAACCACACTTCAGTAATGTTTTTGTACACTCTGTCATTTGCAATATCCACTGCATCTAAATGACAGTGAAAATCATATACTGGCATTTTCTTAGCATAGTTCTCGTATATCTGTATCGCTGTTTTGTTTTCGAGCATGAAACCATCGTTCATAAATTTTGTCATATCTACTCCTCTCCATTATGTTCACGTGTGCATTTTTCTTATGAAAGTACTACTCAATTTCTGAGTAGTCTATATTATCTATTCATCACTGACTTTCTCTTCACTAAATCACAATCGAGATAGTTATGTTCATGATCTGGCTTTCCACCTGACATGATGTCTAGCAATTTAATGGCTGCTATTGAGACCATATCCTCTATTGACCTGTTAACAGAAGTAAGTTCAGGTGTTGCAAACTCACATAAAGAAGTATTATCAAATCCAATAACAGAACAATCTTCAGGCACTTTGATTCCTCTTTTTAAAAGCGCCTTTATAGCACCTAGGGCCATTTCATCATTTGAACAGAATATCGCTGTTGGAATCGCCCTTTTTAGGATCTTCTCCATTGCCTCATATCCGCTTTTCAGGTCATATTCACCATATTCAGTAAGTAGTTCATTATACAAAATGCCATTATCTTCAAGAGCTTGTTTATATCCATTGTCCCTTTCAGAAGTGTTTGCAAATTCCTTCTTACCCTTTATGAACGCTATCTCCTTATGTCCTTTAGAGATCAGATATTCAGTTGCAGTCAAAGCACCTTTCATATCATCGTAAATAATATTGTCAATTTCTCCGAACTCAATCTTTCTGTTTACAACAACAGTCGGAATCAGGTTGCCGATGACATGTTTAATGAATTCATCGTCAGTCTTGCTTTGACTTACTACGATAATACCGTCAAATCGTTTGATATTAACAGATGAGTAATCTCCATTATAATCTTCAATACCTTTTACCACCAAGTTATATCCCTTTGTATGAATAGCACCATTACACCCTTTTATGGCATCGTGGAAGAAGCTAGTAGTTGTTCCTCCTTCTATCGTAGTAAAAAAAAGTCCGACATTGAACGATCGATCTAGCTTAAGGCTCTTTGCATTGTAATTTGGTATGTAGTTGTTCTCTGCCGCAATCTTCTTGATTCTGTTTCTTGTCTCCTCTTTGATAATAGGATTATCATTAAGCGCCCTTGAAACAGTTGTATGGGATACACCAGCCAGCTTCGCTATGTCCTTAATCGTAATGCTCATATAACCCTCCTTATCTTTTACAACTTTGATTATAACACAAGACGCACACGTGTGCAAATTGTGTTGTTCAGTACTTCTTTTAATATAATCTCCCCTGTTAAGTCATGTTCTAGCCTATATCAGTAGATTGACCCTTCAGACGTCAGAAGCGAGAACTTTTCTAATAAACAAAATTTTTAAACATCAAACAAAATCTCTTAAAGTAATCGATTTTTCATAATGCTATAATTTAGTGAACCAAATCATAATTAGATAAAATGATTGAAATAAAGTTATTTTACGTTACTGAAATATAAAACTCAAAATGTATAAAAGGAGGAAAGAGATTGTACGAACTATTATCCGAATTCAGAAAAACCAAAGATTTTCTTGTATGCGTCGACTCAGATGGCTGTGCTATGGATACGATGGTGGAAAAACATATAAAATGTTTTGCACCGAAGGCTGTAGAGATTTGGGAGCTGCATAATATAGAAACAAAATTTCTCAAAACTTGGAACATGGTCAATTTGTATTCAAAAACAAGAGGAATCAACAGATTTAAAGGACTCGTGAAAACTTTCGAGCTTCTGGAGGACGAAGGCTTGGATATGCCCGATATGTCATCAGTCCGAACGTGGATAGAGACGTCGAACGAGTTATCAAATCGCTCTTTAAAAGAAGAGCTTAAGAAGACAAGAAGCAAACAGCTACTCAACACTCTCTCATGGAGTTACGATGTTAACACAGCCATTCTCGAATTGGCAGGTGAAGACAAGCCATTCCCCAAAGTGAAAGAAGGATTGGCATATATCAGTTCATTTGCAGATATTGCGATTGTATCATCCGCAAACGGTAGTGCAGTAAGAGATGAATGGACTCGCCACGGATTATCTTCTTATGTTCAAATTTTATGCGGACAAGAAGCCGGCACCAAGTCATCATGCATCAAGGCACTGAATAAGCACGGATACTCGAGCGGGAAGCTATTAATGATCGGCGACGCTCCTGGTGACCTTTTGGCTGCACAAAGGAATGAAGTACTATTCTATCCTATCCTTGTGGGTAAAGAAGAGTTTTCTTGGACACGTTTAGTTTCTCAGGCAATGCCTAAATTAGCAGATGACACTTACTCTGGTGAATACCAGAATCAACTGATCAAAGAATTCATATCAACACTAAAATAAAAAGACAATTTATAAGGAGGATTACATGGTTAATTTAAAAGCAATGCCATTTTATTTATCTGATGAGGATATCAAATGGGTTGATAATACGATAGCAAACATGACAGACGAAGAAAAAATAGGACAACTTTTCGTCAACTTATTTTTAGATTTTAATCCCGAAACATTAAAAGAGCTAATCGATAAGTATCACATCGGAGGTGCAAGATATCACGGAGCTGATTCAAATGCTGTATATGATTTGACTGCAAACTTACAAAATTACAGCAAAGTACCTATGTTAGTTGCATGCAACTGCGACTCAGGCGGAAATGGAGCGTGTAGCGATGGAACATACATAGCTTCTGCAGCACAAGTCGAAGCAACTGGACAAGATGATATCGCTTATAATGTCGGGTATGTCAGCGGAAAAGAAGCAACTGCCATTGGTTGTAACTGGAACTTTGATCCGTGCGCAGATATATTATTCAACTGGAGAAATACAATTGTTAACACTAGAGCATATGGAACGACAGCTGAACCTGTTATAAAGTACACTAGAGCATATATCAAAGGTCTAAGACAAAGCAATATAGCATCATGCATCAAGCACTTCCCAGGTGATGGCACAGAAGAAAGAGACCAACACTTGGTTTTAGGAGTTAATGAACTCAGCACTGAAGAGTGGGATGAGAGTTTCGGTAGAGTTTACAAAACAGCTATTGATGAAGGTGTTATGAGCATTATGGCAGGACATATTGCACTTCCTGAATATCAAAAGAAACTAGTACCAGGATTGAAGGACGAAGATATTCTACCTGCAACTTTGGCTCCTGAACTGATCACCGGACTTTTGCGCGAGCAGTTAGATTTTAACGGATTGGTAGTAACAGACGCTTCTCATATGATCGGTTTGGCAGCAGCTATGAAAAGAAGAGATTATGTGCCTGCTTCCATTGCAGCAGGTTGTGATATGTTCCTATTCTTCAACGATCACGAGGAAGATTATAGCTTCATGCTAGATGGCTATAAGAACGGTGTTATTACCGAAGAACGATTAAACGATGCTTTACAAAGAATTCTCGGTTTAAAAGCCTCACTTAAATTACACGAGAAGCAAAATGATGGTACACTAGTACCTGGTAAAGAAATAATTGATATAGTTGGTTGCCAGGCACATTTGGACATGGCTAAAGAAGCTGCCGACAAAGGTATCACACTTGTAAAGAACACTAGGAGCGAATTACCGATTAAGCCAAGTACACATAAAAGAGTAAAACTTTATACATTATATGGAGAAATGGGCGGAATACTTGGTTCGACTAACGAATCTGAAAATATTATCATTGAAGAACTTGAAAAAGTAGGCTTCGAAGTTACTCTAAACGATGGCATGGCGAGAGAAAAAGGAAAAACAGCTGAGTACTCTAAAAATTGGGACGCTGCTCTAGTCTTTGCTGATGTTCGAGGATATGCGGCTGAAAACAATGTCCGCATCAAATGGAAGATGCCGATGTCAAATGAAATCCCATGGTATGTAACCGAAGTTCCGACTGCGTTTGTATCATTGAACTTCACCACACACCTAACAGATGTGCCTATGGTGAAAACTTATATTAACGCTTACAGCAATACAAGGGAAACTATCCGCCAGACTATCCAAAAGATAATGGGCGAATCAGAATTTAAAGGAAGTCACAATGACAATGTATTCTGTAATAAATGGGAAGCAAGAAGATAGACTGATAAGTTTAAAAAGAATTAGCTTAGGGCGGACTAAATTACAATACCCATACCCTATTAAACTGAAATCAATGCAATTCAATAAGAAAAAGAGGAACAGCTTGTAAAAGCATGTTCCTCTTTTTTGTTACGATTCTACGCGTATCTCTTTCTGATTAATAGATTTAAATATTTTAGGTTTTAACTGAATTGTAAGAAGCGCTAGTAAAATCATCGCACCGCCGCCAAATAATCTGTAAGTTACGGGTTCATTCAAGAACAAAACAGCCGCTGTTGTGCTTGCTACAGGTGTAATACTCGCGACCAGACTCATTTTTGTCGGTGTCGAGTACTTAAATGCTAGACTGTTGACATAGAAACTAAGCCCAATCAGTATTCCTCCTAGCAGCAAAGGCCATGCAGATAACATATTCATTCCAGTAGGAAGTTCGTTGGTAGTAAATACAAAGACCAATGAAACAATCCCTGATATAAGCATCTGCATAGTTGTAAAAGCGACAGGATCACATTCGTTCTTTTTCAATATGAATGATGAAAATGTCATATGCACCGCGATAAAACCAGCAGCTCCTATAGTAAGTAAATCTCCTGTATTAATATTGCTGAATCCATTTTCAAGTATCAAAAGTGCAAGTCCAGACATTGCTATTAATATTCCTACGATTGTGTGCCCATCTATCTTCTGCTTATATATATAGTAATATATGAATGGTACAAATATCATCGATGTCTGGTGTAGAAATGCATTCTTACTTGGTGTTGTGTAAACCAGACCCAAAGTTCCTAAATAGAAAGACATAAAAAAGATAAATGAAGCTGCCATAGTAATAGCTAAGTACTTTTTACTCAATGAAAACATCTTCCTTTTTATGTATAAAGCGAGCATTCCTCCCCCTATTAACATCTGTGCTGCAGTAATTGTGTAAGGTCCAAATCCATTTTCTATGGCCATTTTATTGAATATTACTCTAAATCCAAATATTATTGCCATTATGAACATAAATTGCTCAACTTTTTTTTGCATGTTGATATCCAAAATATCCCTCCATTAAACTAAGTTATTCAGCTTTTATGATTGTCGCCAATTTTCTTCCATCGATTTCTCAATGTGAACGCTGCTTGCTTAGGTTGTCTAGTTCGCGTGAAAATCCCCTTCTTGTTTCCATCCACTCTCAGTGGACCTTCTGTAGTTTGAAAATCAGCAAAGTTCCAAACCTGCTCACCTATGACATTATCAAAATCATCAAACATTTTATGATAGGCATCTAAGAATTCGACCTGATACTCTTCAGAGAAAGTCACACTAGGCAGCTTGTGCACACCACTCATTGTATCAGCACCATACTCAAAGAAGATTATAGGCTTACCCGGAGTCGAAAACTCTTCTAAGTCATTTTTGAAACTCTCCATCGCATCAACAAACTGCTCTCCAGGTTTTTCATACCAACCCCAATACCTGTTCAGTCCTATGACATCAACAAACTGGTGGAGTTTGCATTCCTCGAATTTAATATACATAAAGTTGGCATAAGTCAGTGGTCTGTTCTGTGCATCCAAAGTTCGTCCATGTGCGTATATTTCTTCAAAGTACTTCTCGCTGTGAGGATTCTTACTATCAGGTTCGTTTGTTAAACACCACATTACAACACTAGGATGATTTTTATCACGCTTTATCAATCTTTCCACTTCCAGTTTATGATACTCCAGTGTTTCGCTATGAACAATTTCTTCTTCAAACACAGATTTATCTACAGCGTTCATTACAGCTTGGAATCCAACAGCTGCCACTTCATCAATTATTACTATACCTTTTCTATCAGCTAACTGGTAGAATTCTTCTGCGTATGGATAATGAGACGTTCTCACACTGTTGGCATTTATCCAATCCAGCAATTCAAAATCACGAAGAGCTACTACCGGATTGAATCCACGACCGTGATATTCACAGTCCTCATGCTTCCCAAAGCCTTTGAAGTAAAATGGCTCGTTGTTTATAAGGAATCTATTCCCTTTTACTTCTACTGTACGTATTCCAACATTGAGATAATATTCGTCAACTACTTCACATACATTTACTATTTTTACTTTGAGCTTATAGAGATATGCGTTACCAGGGCACCATAGTTTCGCATCCTCAATCACGATTTCACTTCTCTTGCCACTTGACTCACCAACTAATTCACCATCCTCGTCATAGACTTCGACATGAACATCACTTTCACCAGAAGTTTCAATATCATATTCAATGATTCCGTCTGTGCCTTGTATGTCTGTAACTACTGTTATATCTTCTACTCGCTCTATTGGTGTCACAACTAGCTTTACCGCTCTATGCAACCCGGCATAGTTGAAAAAGTCAAAATGAGGTAATACAATTTGCCTTCCATCTGATAGCATTTCAATTCTTCCTAAAGGCAAGGTAGTAAAATCTAAAAGGTTACTCACTGCAACCACAATAATATTTGGTTCACCAAATTTCACGATATCATTTAACTTAGCCGCAAATGGCATGAATCCACCTTTATGTTTTCCCATTTCATGACCGTTGATCCAAACCTCCGCCTTATGTGTAGCACTACCGAAACGTATTTCTAAATTCTTCTCTTTCCACTCCTCAGGCACATAGAATGCCCTTTCATACCAGACATCGCCTGCAAAGTCTCTAATTTTCTTCTCAGTAAACACGTCATTGAAGCTAGATGGAACAGCCATTAATATTGATTCATCTAATCCGTTTTGCCAACCATCTCCCCTTCCATTATGCTCTTTATCGATTTTAAAATTCCAATAACCGCATAAATCCACAACATATCTCTGCGATGTTTCTCTTGGATATAACATTGAATCATATAATTTCATAAATAAACTCCTTCCTATTCAGCTTAGTCGTATAATATATAGCATAAATATAATCCGCAGAATATAACACATATTGTTATTTCTACGGATTAATTCATATAATTTTATATTTTAAAAATATCTATATCTCGTCATAGAATTCATTTATGCTGCGTTTTTCTTCTCATTCATATCAACAACCATTTGATTGTAAAATTCTCTATCAATTGGATATTTCCTCATAGCTAAGACTGATGCTACATGCCCTAACAAAGCTATTCCAAAGTACAACCCAATTATTGCCCAGTATAATGTAGGAGTAACTTCCATACCAGCTGTATAATTAGCAAGTCCCAAAACTCCACCAACTAGTAATCCACTTATTGAACTGATCATTTTATCGACAAACGAGAATGCAGTACCTATCATACCAGGTGCAAACCTACCTGTTTTCCAGTGCTCATAATCTGTAGCATCTGCAATCATAGGAATAACATTTGAATTAGCTACCACTTCAGTTAATTTGATTCCAGACATTATTAAAATGAACGGAAGTAGAGTCGCTTCGCTAAAAGGTCTTAAAATAATTGCTGTTGCCAATGCCGCGATACTTGCCCATGATCCAATAACAAAAGATGTTTTCTTACTGATTCTTACAGCCAAGAAAATTGATATCGCTACACCTGCTAATCCCACCATTTGAGCTGGAGCCGTAACAACTGCTTGTAAATCAGTGTTCCCAACTACAATCATGAAGAAATACGCTACAGCTGCGCTTGTTGTTGTTTGAGCTATCTTATTCGTAGAAGCCGCAACGATTAACATTTGCAAGGCTTTGTTGCCTTTTATAATACTAAAATAATCTGTAATTTTCACTTTTTTAGCATTTTTATCAGTTGTATAGTTCTTCTCGTTATCCTTTTCCCAAATTCCTGCAATTGCTATCGTTGCACATGTAACTGATATCCCTACAAGTAACATTGCCATTTTTCTAAATGAATCTAACGCAACAACTCCTCCAAATTTGTTTAATATTACAAAACCAAATGAAAATACTAAAAGCACTAAGAAGTTAGTTAATACTGCATCAACTCCTCCTAATAAAGGTCTTTGTTTTGGATTATTTGTCAGAATAGCTTGAGCGCCTTTTGTACATGCTGTAGAGCAAGTATATCCAATTACCCAAATCACATTCCAAACTCCAACCCAAACATATCTTGCAGTCATGCTATCAAATTGTGCTCCCCAGAATAATGAGACTAATGAAATACTCATAATCACAGTTCCAATCGCAATAAAAGGTCTGAATTTACCGAATTTTGTATTCGTCTTATCTATCAACAGGCCAATGATAGGATCAGTGAATCCATCAAATACTCTCGCTAAAGTTGTCATTAAACCTACAACTACAGGATTCAACCCTAGATTTTCTGTACAAAAAAACATAAAAAATAATAAAAACATGAAATACTGTGCATTTGTAGATGAATTATTAAATGCAAAAGCGACTAACTGCCAAGGCTTTGCATTATTATATTCAATCTTCTTTGTTGCTGTGTGAGACATATAAACCCTCCTCTTAATTATCAACATCATCTTTATCCATTACGTAATAGCTTGAATGAAGTATAGCATTAAAAAAAGGAAAGCGCTTTCAATATTATTGTTTAACGTATAATATTATTGTTTTCAACCTTTCTTCTAATTATATTTATTACTAAACTCGCGTAAAGTGAGTTGTGGGAGTTGTCAAAACTGTAAGTTTATTAGAATAAAAACAAAGAAAACTTGCATTTACATAAGGTGATTTGGGAATTTCATTTTTGTCTTTTACCAATTCCCACCACAAAACATATATGTAAATGCACTTTCTTTATGGTATGATTTAATATATTATGCAATATGAAAATCAATTTTACTCAATACAAAACAGAAAGGATAGATTATGAAAACCGATGACAAGTTATTTCTGAACGATATGAATCAAAAATGTGAACTGCTTCAAAATCTACTTGGTTATGACATTGAGTACATTGATGAATCAAATGCTCCTGTATTGTCTTTAATCAAGCATGAGTTTCCTGAAGACATGCAAAACCTTAAGCCGGCTATCCATACTACAATTAATGAACAGTTGATCAATTCTTCTTATGACAATTACTTTTTTTACACATCACCGTTTCATCTTGCATATATTGCTGTAAGCATCTGGTGCGGAACCGAATATAAAGGTGTGTTAATTGTGGGCCCTTTTCTGAATAATATTCCTAACAACTCATTTGTTCAAGAAATCATTAATAAATACAATATACCAATCACAAAGCGTATTTATATTCAGGAATTTTATAGAAGCTTAACTGTAATTGACTATAATTATCACAAAAACCTAGGAAACTTGATTGTAAATATATTCGCGAACAAGTTCACTAGCGGACGTCGGGTTATTTCAGATAACACAAAGTCTGTCTTTGAGGATTACAATACCGAGAAGTGTAAGGAGCCAGAGTCATTTATACAATTAAGATATAATATAGAGAAGGAATTGCTTCACGCTATCGAGAAAGGCGATAAAGAAGAAGCAATAAAAATATGGGGAAGATTTCAGTTCAATGCGGCTTATCGAGTTCCGAGCAATCCGTTGAGAGCATATAAAAATCTGAGTTTTTCTGCAAACACCATGTTTAGAATATCCATAGAAAGAAGTGGAGTTCACCCTATATATATTCATAATATCTCAGATAAGTTTGCCATTCTTATAGAGAAAGCAACAACTATTACGTCACTACAGAACCTCGAATTGGTTATGATAGCTGAATACTGTAATGCAGTAACCACACTTGCTTCTGATGGTTATAGTCCCATAGTTCAAAAGGCGATAAATTATATTAACTTCAATTTTGACAGCCAGATCAGTCTAAGGTCTATTTCAAAATGCATATTTGTAAATCCATCATACTTATCAAAAAAATTCAAGTTGGAAACAGAGATGACGATAACAGAGTTTATCAATATTAAGAGAGTAAATGAAGCTAAATTCTTGATTGAACAGACTAATATCTCAATTACTAACATTGCACACAAAGTAGGTTTCAACAATCATAACTATTTTTCCACTGTGTTTAAGAAGATTACTTCATTTACACCTAGCGAATATCAAAACAGCTTTAAGAAAGCTTAATTTCTATATAAAATCCCTCTTATAGTGTTACACTAAAAAAGGACAAGTAATAAAGAAACCATGATAAAATTAATTATCATGGTTTTATTTGAGTAGGCGAGAATATGTTTATGCATATCTTCTGTTTTAACTCTATTACTATTATTTTCTTTCGTAGTAAAGTTTATCTTATTTCATCTAAGAGCATTTCCATATTCTCATAGTATCTTTCTAGAAGAACTGGAATGAAATCATCTAATGTTTCATAGATGTCGCGGTTTTCCAAATAATCACCAATCTGCTCTACTGTAAACTCAGTTAAGTAAAATCCTTTGTTTGTATTGTAGTCCTGCTCCACTTTGAAGTAAGAGTCTCCCTTTATGTCTCTGACAGCATATGCAGTCAGCGCTCTTATTATTTGCTCGTTGAGGAAAGTTTCTACCGAAGAATACGCCATTCTACTCATTTTTTCTTTCACTGGTTCATATAGCCTGTTCAGTTCATAAAGTTCAACTTTATCGCTGTTTTCTCCTACAATCGGATTTATAAAACCATGTCCCCATTCATGAATAGTCAATGAAAACAAGTCCGTGTTAAATTTAGGTTCGCCTTGACTTTGACCTGGCTCACGTACGATTTGGTATATCTTATCAATACCATTCTTATCTGTAATTGTAGCACCGTATCCTCCGCCAGGAAACATCGAAGGAGCGAGTACTACACCATAATCTCCATGTAAATACCCATAGAAATCTTCCATCCAGTTCATGATTACATCTTCATCAAAGTTTTTGCAACTTGCTTCTATGCATTTATCATATGTATCCTGATGATCATTATAGAACTCCATGAAGTTGCTTTCTTTAGATAAATCTCTAAGAGCAAGTCTGAATTCTTCCAAAGTCTTCTCATCGCCTGCTCTGTTTATTATGTAATCACTGTAGCCATTTACATTTTCAAGGTTCGGTAGCTCTTCAAGTGTGAGGATAAAACCTAAGGGAGCATCGTATGAAAATCCATTTTTGGTGAGCTGCTCTGCAATCTTAACAGCATCATGATCCTTGTAGTCTTTAAAGAAAGCCTTAAGTTCCTGAAAGTAAGCATTTCCCTTAGTAGAGGGGCCTGCAATATCCATCCATGAGGTTTGGCTTAAAACTCCAGCAAGCAGTTCTACTCTAGGCAGTATAACAACTAAACCGCTTCTTTCTTCAAGAATTACGTCCTCTACTTCACTTATCTCACTCGAAATCGCTTGACTCTCGCTATTGGTGTAATCATTTGACAGAGAAGTGACGTTCTCATCCTCGCATCCAATAAAACTTATAATCATAATTAATCCAGTTAAACAGTATAGAACTTTTTTCATATTTTCTTGTATACTGAAATCGTAATATTCCAGTATAAGCTCCTTTCTAACTTTTATTATTTATATCTAGTATAATTTAATGGTAAGCAAAGTGGATTATTTCATGTTATCAATAGCTCGACTATTTAAAGGAGACTATAACCACAACTGATTCTTGTACAATTAATTAGCTAGTAAACGCTCGACGTTTGATTCACAAGATTATTTGCTGTTTCAGTTTGTGTGTCTTACCACTTGTTTAAATATACTAGGAGGTTAATTTATGATTTTCGTCGGTATCGATGTCGCATCTAACAAACATGACATCGCAATAACAACTCTATATGGTGAGATTCTCACCGAATGCTTCACAGTTCCTAACAATTATGATGGATTTAAAAAACTCCATACGGAAATTCTTTCCCATACGGAGTCAACTGATGACGTACGTATAGGAATCGAAGAAACAGGCATATACTCTCAAAATATCGCCAATTTTCTTGCGTTACAAGGCTTCACGGTCCTTATGCTTAATCCTGTCCTAACAAGTAATAGTCGTAAAGCTCTCTCTCCTCGGCTTACAAAAACAGACAAGATCGATGCTTATGCTATATGTAGGTACGTAGAATCAAACTATAAACGTCACAATTCCTATACTCCTACATTATACATTTCTAACGAGCTAAAGTCACTATCTCGAGCTAGATTAGAAGTTCAGAAGAAACTAAATCAAGCTAAAACCGAATGGACTAGATTACTGGACATTACTTTTCCAGAGTTTAGAAGCAATTTTAACCAGCATTCAGCATGGGTGTATAAACTATTTATGAATTATCCTACCCATCAAAAAATCTCTAACATGCATTTAACAACACTTGAATCTATTGTGAAAGTTCGTGGTGATCGACTTGTAGCATCCAAAATGATAAAAGCACTCGCAAAATCATCGGTTGGAAGTACTAATATAACGAATTCTCTACTTATATTATCAACACTGGATGATATAAATCACTATCAAAACCAGATGAACATTTTCATGAAAGAGATAAAAGCAATTGTAAATGAACATTTCTCTTTTTTACTTTCAATACCTGGACTCGGTGCTATTACAACGGGATTAATTGTTGGTGAAATTGGAGATATCAATCAATTTCAACATCCCAAAAGCTTACTTGCTTTTGCTGGATTAGATCCAACTATATATCAATCAGGAAACTATACTTCACAAAGTGCAAGAATCTCTAAAAGAGGATCTAGGTATTTAAGAACAGCAATTTTTACCGCCACAAAAGTTGCAATAATTAATCCCAAAATTAAATACAATAAATTTAGAGAACGATACATTTTAAAAACTCAGCAAGGTAAACATCATAATTCAGCAATTTGTCATGCTGCTAAGAATATGTCAAATGTAATTTATACTTTACTGAAAAGTAAACAGGAGTTTGATTACACCATATAATAATATGAAAAGTAATTTTACGGAGACCATGTCTCCTTATTTGTCATGCAAAAATTACTGATTAATAACTTTATAAATGAATTCTAATATCAATTAAATTTCCTTGACTTTTGTATAGCTAGCTCCTCTACTTAAAATATCTTTTTTTGGTTCCTTTAAACAATCCATTGCAGCTAGGACATTTAACATACCTTTTACCAAAATATACTGTGTAATAGTAGTAAAGGAAACCAACTATTACTAGCTCCGATAAGTTGCTGAAAATAAACATAATATCAAGAACTTTAAATAAGAGATACGCAAGAATAACTATAGAAAACCTGATAAAAGGGCTAACTATCTTCTTATCATAAATCATTACTCCTTTATAATTACATTTGGTGCAAAGTAATGTTTCAGTATGATATTTTTCTTTCACCCCATCTAGAGTTTTAGTCACTTTTTCTCTATCAAAAGTAGGGTTACTGGCTTTAACTATTACTCTATTATTTGGCTCTCCACAATTAGGACACGATTCTGCATTAGGGGATATTGGCTTATAACACATTCTACATTCTATTAAATCCATTTTTGATCCCTTTTCCTTTCTTTAACTCATTTTTATTGCTACTCCTATCACCTAATTATACGTATATATAAGGTTGCCTACATTATCATAAAGCTCAGCAGGGTCTCCATCATTATTCCAGATGTAAGAACCACTCCATTTAATATCCCCTTCTCCACCTCTTGCATAAACTGTTACCGTTTGATTTGGCTCTAAAACATAAGATTGGAAAGTAAAAGTTTGATTACCAGTAACACTTACTATTGTATAACCTGATAAGTTCACTGACTCTGCTCCCTTATTAGTAATATCAATTTCTTCTTTGCTTAAGCTAAGTCTTGTTATTTCAAGTGGCGAGTCTGAAGAAGTTTCATCACTGGTACTACTTTTCTGCTCTTCAACTGCTTCTTCTTCTAAATCAGCATTAGCCTCATCAGTGTTTATGTTATCGAACTCATCAACAATTAAATTTCCATCAATCTTGTATGTAAACTTATAGTGACTTGGTGTTTGCGTTTCAGTATTTGGATATGTAATAATAGCTTCAAAATCTGTAACTCGCATGCCACTATCTAAAGCATCTCTCATCACTTTTTCCATGTATGCTTGATCTCCATGACGATTAAGTGTACTTTCCTGCGGAGTAATGTTGTATGCATTTGCAACACCACCAAGACTATCTGCAATAACATTTATGTCAAGAAAAAACTTTAGAAGTAATTAAATAAACATTGGTATCACACATATAAAGTTATTTACTCTCTTGAATTATGCTAAAATCACGAAGTTATTACTAACTTATAACGCTATTTTGTAATAATACAACCTCATATTTTTGTATTCCAGCGACAATCTATGAGGTATTCCAATCTTGCAAAAAATAATGGATCACCTCGTTGCGCATCATTGAGTGGCGTAGGTGATCTTTTTTATGATTCAATTCTAGCATAAACATTATAACAATGCTAGAATTCGAAAATATGATTCCTTATTTGCCAAAGTTCAATAATTCGTATCCATTTTGCATTTAGGAAGGGGTTTCGATGAAGTAAGCCCAAATTGTTCAAGATAAAATAACATTCCTTTGCAGTTATTGAACTTTCATGTTCCATTTTTGGTAATGCAACTTTCAGCGATTGTCTTTCTAATAATTTAGGCAAGAATCAACTTCATTGTGAGGTTAGTTTACTCACGCGATCTATTTTTTCAGATTCAATTATAACTTTTTCCTTTTTGATTTAGATTATCCTTTGTGTTGTACTCTAACTGAGTCGGATTCTTTTTGCATTGTATCTTCAAATTTGTGTAGGTGTTAACATTCCACAATGTTTCAATTGAACTAAACCGCTAGCGCGGTGGCTTTTCAAAATCAATTTTTAATCCAAGAACTCCACTGGGTAAGAAT
>JAEIOD010000041.1 GCA_016342415.1 Clostridiales bacterium | reverse complement strand
GGCTACATAATATAAATTTCTTCATACTACATAACCATTAAATTATACAGTTATCTTAAGTTGGTGACATTGCTCCTGAAAGTTAGATTTTTAGGTCTAACGTCTGGGGATCAGTTCATCATTTTGAGGTTATACATATTTTATTTTTTTCTAATCATACCTATGCCTTTAAAAGGTTTGCCATTTAATATTAAAATCAAACCATCAACAAAGTATTTAGGTAAGTTGTCTCCACCCATCATACCGAGTGATCTTAAAGGCATTTCTTCAATAATTGCTTCCAACATGGCTAGATTCCCTTCTTCAACTTCAGAGTCGTCACTTTCAACCATTGCCATTGCTTGTTTTTTCACCTTATTGAAAAGCAGTCTGCCAACAAACTTTTCACGAACCTCAATCATTGTAGATAATTCTGTATAAGGATCACCTTTTTTCTTGTCACGTTTTGGTAATTTTTTACCATAAAGCATTTCAAATTGCTTTTCATCCACCTCATAAACATCATTCGTCAGTTTATAATAAGCTGGAGCTATTTCTTTATAGTTAGGTACACTTACACCATCGTTCATTTCAATTGTAAGACCTTCTGAAAGCCTTATATCTCTACTAGACGATCCAATTTGAACGTCATACAAACCACTGTCTACATGCCAGTCAGAAATGGTTGTATTATAATAGGCAAATGAGCGTTTATTTAAACTAAAAGTAATTTGCTTTTCTTCATCAGGTTCAAGATATACCTTGTCAAATGCACGCAACTCTTTATTAGCCTTAAAGATTTCAGACTCGTTGTTCTTAATATAGAGTTGTACAATTTCACTTCCAGCCATTCTTCCAATATTCTTAACCGTTACACTAATATCATATTCCAATTCACTTATTTTCTCAATCTTTAAATCAGAATATGAAAACTCTGTATAACTCAGTCCATAACCAAATGGGAAAAGGACCTTTTTATTTGCTGTATCGTAGTATCTATAACCAACAAAGATACTCTCTCTGTGTTCTACTGTCAGAGTACTTCCAGGAAAATAGTTATAACTTGAGTTATCTTCAAGAGCTATCGGAAATGTTTCTGCCAACTTCCCCGATGGATTCACATCTCCGTATAATATATCTATAACAGCTCCTGCACCTGCTTGTCCGTGAAGATAGCATTCCAAGACACCTTTTACATCATCTAACCAAGGCATCACAACAGGTGAACCATTTTGCAAAACTACAACTACGTTGGAGTTTGCCTTAGCAACTTGTTTGATCAACTCCGTATGACCATGAGGTAAATCCAAGTGTTTTCTATCATATCCTTCTGATTCATAGTCATCAGTTAAACCGGCAAATATAATGACCACTTCTGATTCTTTTGCAGTCTTAACAGCATCATCTATTAATTCCTGATTTGACTTTGTATTTTTTATACTATAGCCTTGGGCATATGAATAGTTAATGCCCTTTTCACTTAATACATCACAAGCATTGTCTATCTTATGCGGATTTATAATAGATGAACCAGCACCTTGATATCTAGGTGATTTTGCAAATTCTCCGATTACAGCTATTTTCATCTCTTTCGTAAGAGGTAGTACATGATTGTTTTTCAGTAATACAGATGAATTTGCTGCTACTTTTTTTGCCAACAGATGATGTTTATCAACATCATATTTAAAATCCTTTTTCCTCGAATCCTGGCTTTTTAGGATCAGTTCAATAATTCTTATGACGGCTTTATCCAAAGTGTTTTCTGATAATGTTCCATCATTGACTGCCTTTACAATTTTTTCATCATTTCTACCACCACTAGATGGCATCTCAAGTTCCATACCGGCTTGTATGCCTTTAACCCTGTCATTGCAAGCACCCCAGTCTGTAACAACTAAACCGGTATGACCCCACTCCTCTTTGAGAATATCAGTAAGCAATCTTTTATGATCACTTAAAAATGTGCCGTCTACCTGATTATAAGAGCACATCACTGTCCAAGGCTGTGCTTCTTTGACTGCAATTTCAAAGCCTGTTAAGTAAATTTCTCTTTGAGCACGTTCATCTACAACAGCGTCGATTGTCATTCGTCTAGCCTCTTGATTATTCATAACGAAATGTTTTAACGATGTTCCAATGCCTTTTGATTGTACACCATTAATAAGCGCTGCTGTCATATGACCTGTATGATATGGATCTTCTGATACATATTCAAAGTTTCTACCACATAAAGGAGAACGTTTTATATTCGCACCCGGTCCAAGAATGACAGCTACATCTTCTTGAAGACACTCCTCAGCCAATGCTTGCCCCATCTCAAACATCAGGGTCTTATCCCAAGAACTTGCAGAAGCAGAGGCAGTCGGAAAGCAAGTAGCAGCAACACTTTTGTTCAAACCTACATGATCAGAATCTCCAGCTTGTTTACGAAGGCCATGCGGTCCATCTGTTACCATTATCTCAGTTAAACCCAACCGTTCAACAGATTTCAAATGCCAAAAATCCGCCCCTGAACAGAGACCTGCTTTTTCTTCCAAGGTTAACTTTTCTAAAATCTCTTGTGCTTTTTTTATCATTTCCTCTCCTCTCCTATTCCATTTTCCTATAGTTATTTACTACTGATGTACTTTAACATGACTTCAATGTGTTTCTCCACTAATGAACTGTTGATAGATTCATTTTCAACTTCTTTTATTTTCACTCTTAAGAGTATGCTAAGTAATGACTGAATGATATACTCCTCATACAACTCTATTTCTGATATTGGAATAGTTATTGAACCGTCCTCAATGCCCTTTTTCAGTGCACTATACAATTTTGTTTTGATTGGTAAATTCATTGCTTTTACATATCTCGTGGTATACAAAACAAATGCAGGGTGTGATTTGTCCATTTTTGATATGTATAAATCAAAGTACATTATGAATTTTGCGATTCCAAAATTCAAAGTTAAATTCTCATCCTCTTTATATATATTCTCAATAATTTTTCTAACGCATTCATAACCGGAATCCTCTGCATTAACAGTTATATCATCAAGGTGTTCAGACATTGTGATGACATGGTAGGCTGTATCAACAACCAACATTTCCTTATTAGGATAATAACGATATAAGTTTCTCGTCGTGATTTTGCAGGCCTTTGCTATTTCAACCATACTGACCGCATCCATACCAGATTCACTAAACAATTCTACCGACGTGTTTATTATTAAATGTCTCGTATGGGTTTTGGTTGGGCTTTCATTATAAAAATCCTCTATTCTTTTCATTTAAATCTCCCATAAAATGTCTTACTCTATGACATTTATTATATGTTACCCACTCTTTTTTGTCAAAGTGTGCGACATTTAACAAACTCAAAACGATTTAAAAGCATACTGAAACATCAAAAAAGAGAGTTGCCATTTCAAACGACTCTCCCATTAGTGATTAAAATACTCTAGTATGCCCTTTAACATGCCGTCTACCAATTTGTTCTGATAAACATCCGTGTTCATTTTTTCATCCTCCAAAGGATTGCTCATAAAACCGAGTTCAACCAAAGCAACAGGTACTTCTGACCAGTTAAATCCACTGATATCATCACGATAACTTATGCCCTGATTTGTTGCATCCGTCTCAGCTATAAGTGACTCCAACAACAGATTTGCCAGTTTATCGCTATCATCATAGATTTTTGATGTGTACTTGTTTTCTTCTGATGGACACAATACGGAAATACCATTAAATTCTGAAGGCTCTCTTTGATCTGCATGTATCCTAATAAAAATATCTGAATCATTCATATTGGCAATTTTTGCTCTTTCAGAATTGCTGATATTAACATCATGGCTTTTTCTTGTTAAAACGACCACAAATCCTTTCTCTTCCAATCTATCTTTGAGTTTTAAAGAGACTTCTAGAGTCAACTCGTATTCTGGCTTATTGGTACTTATCCCAATCGCACCATTAGAGACTTTAGGTTTTTCTTTATCGGAATTTGGTCCGATCGGTTCTGTTGTGTAATCTCCTTTTTGTTGATGACCAGGATCAATGCAAATGATTTTTTTTGATTTTTGTTCTTTTTCTATTACATCTGGTTTTGTATTTTCTGTTTCAGTTATTTCTACAGCCTCTTCAATTTGATTATTCTCTACTCTATTTTCAAAACTCTCAATTATAACTTCTTCAGTCATAGATGAGTATCTATATGAAACTAAAAGAATAAATATCAGTGATAATAAAACTATAGCAAGGCTTAATTTCTTCATAATGAACACCTCCATATATGAATACAATACCATTTACTATTTGATATTCATACGACATTTACAATATAAAATTTACTTAGGTGAAATGTGCTGATTCCAGTATACGTTGTAAATAAAATACCAAATAACAAACTTATAAAAGTCTCATTACTTGGATTTCATTTATCCTACTCTCAATTCAACTAACTTCCCACAAATAATGGTACAAATTGATTGGTTAGTTCAATGATAAACTCCGTTCCCTGCCCCTCTGAAGATACACAAGTTATTTCTCCACAGAGTATTTCCGATACAGTTTTTTGTAAAATATAAAGTCCCATGCCCGCGCCACCTTTCGACCCCATATTTGAGGTGAAAAAAGGATCAAAAATTTTAATAACATCTTCTTTTGGAATACCTTTGCCATTGTCTTTAAACAAGATGACTATTCTTCCAGATTTGTTGTAATGTATTTTTATATCGATGGTGTTGTTTTTTTTGTCTATAAAAGCATATTTTAGAGCATTATTAAATAACTCGTTTATTATTCTTTTGAATATATTGAAACCTGTTATAACCGGTAAGTCATCTTGCAATCTTATATTTACCTTACATTCATACTCCCGAATTAGAGTTTGGTTGTCATCAACACACTCATCGAGAAGTTGTCTAAAGGAGCCTGACACATTCATTTCATCTATTGAAATGGAAACTCTCTTGACGCTCTCAATAAATTTAGCAACTTTATTTGAACTGTTATTGATCAACTCCATGCCTTCACAGGTTGATTGGAGACAATTATTCAAGTCATTTTTTGAAACCGTTTGTGCATCAAGTTTTTTTCTGAACGCACTGATTTCCTGTTGAATTAAAGAAGTCATCAAATTTATATTGGCAATGGAAGTGTTAACTTTGTGGGCAACACCAATCATCATCCTGTTATAACTTGAGTTTTTTTCGGATTGTATTACTTTTCTTTGCATAGCATTGGTTTCGGCAATTGATTCCAAAAGTGATTTATTACTCTTATCTAGTGCTCTGCTATAAGCTTCCAACTCCTTATTTTTTTGCTTAATAATCTCATTTTCAACCTCAATGGAATTTACTTTACATTGATTTTGAAGATTTATGACTTCACTTTTATGACGATCAATATTGATAATCTCTGAGAGTTTAGATAGCTTTTTATGGTAATGTAAAGCTTGTTTAAAATTACCTTCTTCTTCATACAGCTCACTTTGGAACAAATAATTTTCCTTTAGAAATGCATTGCTTTTAGAGTTGATAGAATGTTCTAATCCTTCATTTAGAGCCTCATGAGCTAATTTGTAGTTACCACTTCTTTTATAAGTGTCTCCTAACTCATTCCAAGCATTCGCTAATCGTCCTGGCATATTAACCGTATTCAGAAAATTGATGCACAGTTTCAAGTAGTGTATCGCTTTAGAATACTCTCCAAGTTTTTTATAGGCAAATCCAACATTATGTGAAAATCTGGTGCCTTCCAAATAATGATTTTCAATAGACATATTAAATGCCAATAAATATGATTCTAAAGCCTTTTTATTCTCGTCCCTTAACTCAAACATGTTGCCATAACCATTGATAATGTCCGCTTGAACATCATATGCATTGATTCGTTTAGCAATTTTCATGGCATCGTTTAGCATAATTTCAGCACCATCGAAGTTTCTGATTGCAACATAATCAATCGCTAAAAAATACATGGTCTTTACCATTTCCTCAAAGCGTTTTTCTCTTTCAAATATATCAATCAGCCGTTGCATATAGGTCACATACATAATCGCATTTGGAGTATTGTAATACACTTTTTCAATGTTTTTAAAAACATTGTAGATTTTCAATTCAGAAGGATCATCCTCATAAAGATCAAGTAGTTCATGAGCAAATGTAATCGCTTCATCATAATTATGGCTTTTGATACAGTCCATACACTTTTTCTCAATAGAAAGATACTTATTAGACATAGAACACCTCCATGTTAATAAATTACCCAAAATCAATGGTTTCATGCATCATCTATTCATTTTTCAAAACAAAACATAGATCAAGTAATGAAGTAAAACGATGTTTCTTTGCAATTTTCTAGTTGATAATTATTCTCAACATGATAAACTGTAGTCAGGAGGAAAAATATGAGTAAATTAAATTTTGAGCATTATACTGTTGTTTTAAATGAGATTATTAGGGAAACAGGAGATGTTTATACCTTTAGATTTGATAAACCTAATATGACTTGGCATGAAGGTACAAACATCCACTTGGCTTTCGATGATTTTCTTGATCATGAACCAAAGAAGTTTGTCAGACATTTTTCTGTAACTAATTTACCATCGGAGTCTTATATCGCCTTTACGACAAGACTTTCAAACTCACCTTATAAAAACAGATTGAAGTCTTTAAAACCTGGTGATCACATGATTTTATATAAATTAAGCCAAAGAATGAAGATAAGATACGAAAACAGACCTCTTGTTCTCATCTCCATGGGAGTTGGTATTGCTGCTATGAAACCTATCATGGAAACTTATGTAGTAACTCCTGATGGGATTGAGAGTTTAACCAATATCACAATAAGTAAAAACGAGAAAATATACAAAAGTTATTTAGAAAATTTACAAGGGATTCAACACAACTTTGTGAACAATAGAAAAGAATTTTATCATCTGATTAATGAAACCTATGATCATAACAATATCTATTATATTGTTGGAAGCGATCGGTTCATAGAAGATATCATACTGGTGTTAAAGCACAAAGGCCATCATTATTCAGATATTGAAATTGATAAAAAGCAAACAAAAAAAGATATTCTTTTAAAACCATAACCCATAGGAATTATGTTTTTTACTTTATAACCATATCAACACATCCTTATAGGCCTAATGACAGTAATAGGCTTTTAAAGACACTTTCAATATTATGATTTTATATCCCAATATACTTTTAAAATTTGACAATTAATTAACATATTTTTACTAGGAAAACCTTTTCATCGGTTTGATAAAATGTTAAGATACTCCGTGGCTGATCAATTAATATCAACGGGGGTATATTATGTTAAAGAAAAACAAGGTTTTATTAATCAGTGTTTTACTGATTACTATCATTATCGGGATAGGTTTCATCCCTGCTATGCACCAAGGAGGACATGAACCAGCAACCGAATCCTCAGAAAGCATAAATACAATTTTTGATTCACTAAAATATGAGAAATCCATCCATGTTTTGGCAATGTTGCTTTTAGGATTTGGATTCTTAATGGTATTTATCAGAAAACACGGATTCAGTTCGGTTACGGCTACATTTTTAGTTGTAAGTATAGCATTGCCACTATATATGCTTATTAAAACTTACACAGGTGAAGAGTTTTCAATCGTCAACATCGATTCGTTCATCCTAGCAGAATTTGCAGCAGCAAGTTTATTGATTGCCATGGGAGCTCCTCTAGGCAAATTGAAAATGGATCAATACATCTTATTGGCTCTTTTATTTATTCCAGCATACATATTGAATGAATGGATTATCTTGGAAAGTGGCATATTTGAAGGATTTGTTGATGTCGGCGGTTCAATTGTTATCCATGCTTTTGGTGCTTATTTCGGATTGGGGGTTGTGGCAAATACACTAGCCAAGTTTGAAAATCAACCTGAATGCGAAAATGATTCTATCAGCAATCAGTTCTGTTTAATTGGTAGTATGGTTTTATGGATCTTCTGGCCATCATTTACAAGTGCTCTAGTCGCTCCAAATGAAGTGGTTATCACTGCAATCAATACTGTATTCGCTTTGTGCGGTGCAACACTGGCAACCTATGTATTCACAAGACTTATTAGAGGTAAAATTGAAATTGAAGACATCGCCAATGCTGCTTTAGCTGGTGGTGTTGCAATTGGAAGTGTATGTAATACGACAACACCTGGATACGCCGTACTTATCGGTGTTGCAGCGGGAGCTGTCAGCACTATAGGTTACACAATCATCGCACCAAAAGTTGAAAAATTAATACGAGGAACAGATACATGTGGTGTACATAACTTACACGGTCTGCCTGGTGTTCTTGGTGGTATCTTTGGAATCTTTATTTCAGGTACAGCAGATATCCAACTGGGAGGCATTGTTGTAACAGTTGTCCTAGCTTTTGTATTTGGTAAAATCACAGGTATGGTGATCAGACTTCTTGGTCAGAAAGAAATACCATACAGTGATGAAGATGAATTTATCACTTCACATTAAATAACGAAAATCGGTCATAATTTACGACCGATTTTTTTTATATTTTGTTAACCAAAGCATACTTGCCAGTATCATAAAAAGCAACACTTCAATCCATAAAACTGTTTCTCTTTTCAGAAACTGCATGCCAATATAATTAATTAGCTGAAATACTATAGCACCAAACAATATGGGAATTATTTTCTTCATCAATATCTCCTTTGACTTTATTATAGTGCATATTTATGGATAAGAAAAGAAGAACTGCACAATGCAATTCCTCTACATGTCACCTACATCTTTGGTGATGGTTTTTAAATTTTTAATAAATAGATCTACCAATTCAGGATCAAAATGCTTGCCTTTCTGAGCAATAATATATTCTAAAGTCTCTGTTTCTGAAATGGCATCTTTATATACTCTTTTATGAGTCATTGCATCATACACATCAATAATTGACATCATTCTGGCACTCAGAGGTATATCTCTCTTCGAGATACCATTTGGATAGCCACTGCCATCAAATTTCTCATGGTGATACAAAGCGATTTCTGCTGCGATTTTCAGAATTGGGAGTTCTGATTGTCCTAATATTTTAAAACTGTGTTCTGTATGAGTTTTCATGATTCTGAACTCTTCTTCATCTAATAAACCAGGTTTTTTTAGAATTTCATCGGGGATGGCAATTTTACCCAAATCATGCATTGTACTCGCTAATTTTAACATTTGACTTTCGGCGTTTGACTTGTATGTACAAAGTGAAAATTGGTACATCATCTCTGAAATCCTTTTGACATGACTTCCCGTTTCCTGGAAATGACTTTCAATCGTTTCTCCTAAGGCAAAAATAATCTCCTTTTGTGTATTTTTCAACATATTGTTCAGGATATGGTTATCAAGTGCAATAGAAAAATTAGATAAGAACAAGTTAATCAAATCATAATCAAAGTTGCCACTTCCGCTATTGTTCTCAACATAAATATAGTTATTGAGCATACTTTTACCTTTTGTAGAAATAATAAAACCATTCTCAAGTTTTCTAATTTTTAACTCTTTTTCTTCTCCAGAATTAATATGCAAATTTAAATGTTCTAACTCAGCGACCTGTTCCAGTTCATTTCCGATAAATTGTTCATATTTACCTGTTGCAGCAACAATCCTATTTATATTACTGCTTTCAATTGTGACAAAACCATTTGATATTTTTTCCTCATCTTTTCTTATAAATATCATTTCATCTGATTCTTCATAAAAATTACCGAGTTCATCCAAGATACTCACTAAAAAAGCATGAAGCGAATCATGTTCAAATAACTTTGCACTCGTCTCAATGATTTTCTCCAATCCCTTTTTATGTTTTTCAAGTCGAATCAGATCCCGATAATTTCTAAGTGTTGAATATAGAGTTGTTAACAGACGTTTCATCGTCAACTCAGTTTTTAACCGATAATCATTGATATCATAATCTCTTATAACCTCTTCTTCTGGTGCTTCCCCGGGTTGACCCGTCCTTAGAACAACTCGAGTGGAATAATTCTTTAAGACGTTTCTGAGCACTTTTACCACTTCAAGCCCGGAGTCAGTAGATTCCATGACGACATCAAGAAATAATATGGCTGTATCAGGATGTTTTTTTATAGCTTCAATTGTTTCGGCACCTGTATAAGTATCAATAAACTTTAAGGATTTTCCTTCGAATTCAAAATCTGTCAGAATCATTTTTGTAACTTGATGAACCTGTTCTTCATCATCCGCGATAATTATTTTATAACTGGATTTACATGATTTTTTCTTTATTTTTTCTTCGTCATAAAAATTTACACCAAAATCATCTGTTTTTATATTTTCCATAGAGTTACCCCACTAAATCTATTAATTTATTCTAATATACCCATTTTAAGTTTGATTACACCGTAATATTTTAAAAGTATTGAATATAAAAATAAGAAGCACCTTCATAAAGAAAGCACTTCAAAACTTATTTTTATTGTTTATATTTTTTCCCTAATAAAACACCTACATAGTATTCTGTTTCCTTTTGAACTTTAAATCCTATAGCCTCATAAAAGGCCATTGCAATTCGATTGGCTGACCAGACTTCAAGCGTAGCTGTTGAAATGAAGTTTTTATGAAAATGTGACATGGCAGCAGACATTAAATATTTGCCGATGCCTTGTCTTTTATAATCCGAGTGTACAATCAAATGATCAATGATACCATGTTGCTCTTCAGAATAAATCATCATACTAGCAATGAGATTGTCATTGTCTTTTACAGTAATACATTTAAAGTTATCTTTATGACTGAATTGATGAATCAGTGAATCATCTATCGGTTTGATCAGAACATCATTATGAAATCTAATTATATCCTCATAGTGATCCATATCTTCTAAAATAGCATAAGCTAGCCCATCACTTCTTATTATATCAGTAGAACGACTCATCTGATATGAATTGATATCACTTGTTAATCCTTGATCTCTAAAGAAATGAAATTTTTCATCCTTTATTTCAGTACCATAATACAATAAACCAGTATCATAATTTGACTGTTCAAATAACTCATTCGCCCTTTTATATAACAACCTGAAGAGCTCAAATCCTATTTGATGATACAGATACTGTTCTTCCAAACTTACATCTATAAAAATATTGATAGGATGTTTTGGGGTCAGTTGTTCTGATATTTTCTCAAAAACATAACCATTGCCTAAATAATTACCCGCTTCATCCATAACAATAAAAATATTATTTTTATCATTACCTTGCATACCTTCTTTTGGATTAAATATTTTAATTTTCATAATACCCCCTGCTCATATTATATCAGAAAACATTTCATACTTTCAGTAATGAATTAATAAAACTATAATGGGTATAAAGACTGAAGACAAGGAGACAATATGAAAAATTATATTCTTTTTATACAAAAATATAGAAAATACCTTATCCTATTATTTTTTGGTATGATGATTTTTGCCATTCTTGGTGTCACTCATCTCAATATCAATGCGAATTTTGATGTATTTAAACTGGCCGACTCCGAACATCAAAAGTTAATAACCGATATGGAAGAGGTATTTGGGAAAAGCACTCAAACACTTTTAATGATAGAAAGCCATAACACCATCGAAGGAGATTTAGAGACTGTTGATAAATTATTAGAAGAAGTACTTCCCAATAATTATATATCTCCCATGACATTGTTAGACTTAACTGAAGAAGGCGACCTAGAAACAAAAGTTTCACAATTGGGACCATTATCACCGGTTATCTTTAAAGACAGAATGACCTATATAACTTATTCACTTAAAGTGGATGGCGACTTTGATTTTGATATTTTATACAGTATTTTAGATAAAAATGACTTTACTTATTATCTTAGTGGCAATGGCTATATGCAGTATGAAATCCTGAACATGATTTCAATCATACTCATGCTTATCCCTCCACTTGCTTTGATTCTTGTACTGTTGACTTTCAGATCTCAGTTACATTCTTTTAAAGCTGCAATTTTCTCTGTTTTGCCAGCTGGAATCGCCGCTTTATGGACATTAGGTCTCGTCGGATGGTTTGGTGGCGAAGTCTCTATAATAACTGTTCTTGCGCCAATTTTTTCGATTGTTATAGGTTCTGCTGATGGTTTGCACTTTATCAGCCATATGGAAGATGAGTCTTTTAAAGGACAAAATAACATCAACTCTTTAATACAGACTTTAACACTTGTTGGCATGCCTATGTTTATTACTACAACTACTTCCATGGCAGGTTTTTTAGGATTATTGCTTATTAAAACAGATGCTATTAGAGATCTTGCACTCTTTGCATCAGTAGGAATTCTATTAGCAGGTTTGGTAACATGGTATGTTCTACCACTTATATTTACCGGCTCCACTAAATTAAAGTCTGCTTCACATAAAGATTTCAATCAACAAATAAAAAAAGCATGGGGAAAACCTAGTTTTATCGGGATTGTACTACTGCTATTGATTTCAATTACTTTCATTCCAAGAATCAGTACTGAGTTCAATCAATTGATGTTCTTTAAACAATCCAATCCGGTACAAAAGAATTTCGAAAAAATATTCGATATTAACGGAGGAGCCATACCTCTATATTATTTTGGTAACACAACTTTTGATAAAAGAGAAGAAACAATCATTGCTTTGGATAACATGTTGACAGAATTGGAGAAAGAAAATACGGTCGTCAAAGTTATGAACCCCCTTTCAATGGTTGGTAATATGGAAACTCCATCACTAACACTACTCAATCAGGCAAAAGAATTTATCCGGATTAACAACAACTCAATTTATTATAAAATCATGATTTTTCCACGAGATTTGAAAAATGATACTCTTAAAAAAATAGTCTCACAAATAGAAACATATGATGGTGTAGATGGAAAACTTGTCGGTATGCAGTTTTTAATGAAAGAATTGAATATCTCTATGATCAGCGGTCAGGTGAAAAGCATCTTTTTTACATTGTTTTTGATTATAATAATGCTAATCATCTCTTTAAGATCGATGAAGCTTACGTTAATCGCCTGTTTACCCATTGTCTTAACCAGCATCATTTTATATGGTTTCTTGGGTCTTACGCAGATATCATTGAATGTTACAACGGCTACAATATTTAGCATTTCACTTGGTATTGGTGTAGATTATGCCATACATTATATTGCCATCTACAAGTACTATAAGGATCACAATCAACAATATGCCCGAGAGGAAGCGCTTAAGTATAGCTCAAGACCTATTTTAGCCAATGCTTTTGGTTTATCACTTGGTATGACAGCACTATGGTTATCACCGCTTCTTATTCATCAACATATCTCATCTCTGATGTGGGTCGCAATGATGACTTCAGTAGGTATTAGTTTGACTTTAATACCGACTTTACTAAAAGATTGAAAAAAAATAAGCAACTCATCGAGTTGCCTAGTTCTTAAAAATATTGCCAAGAAAGTTTGTTCCTTTGCCATGGATAGTTGCTTCATCTAAAAACTTACCGTTTTTTAAGCTGTAATCCTTTGGTGTTAACTTTCTTTCTTTATTTTTTTGATTTTGACTTGTCTTCATATTATGCCTCCATTCAATAGTATTTGAATAAAATTATAGTGAGATTTACAAACAAAGTCAATGCAAATTAACGGAATATTCAAACTAGGCAATTTATTTGATTACTTACAATTTAAATTGAACTCTGCACTAGTATTTGCAACAATTTCAGGAAAACGTTTGCATTCTCAATTGTTCAAAAAATACAATAAACTCTCAAAGAGAGTTTATGATTTTAACATCAATACTTGAGAATAAATAAAACATAATAATCCTGCCCAAATAATTAAAAAGGGAATCAATTCCGACATACTAAACGGTTCTTTAAAAACAAAAATACCTAACCACAATCCTATTGTCGGAGCAATATATTGCAAAAAACCGACCACTTTTAACGGCAGCCGTTTTGTACCTTCTGCATACAGCAACAACGGTACAGCTGTAACAATTCCACTTAATGCTATCAGAAGCCAAAACGAAGGAACCAGATTACCAGCAATACCTTGACCTGATGCTTCTGAAAATATCAAGTAAACGCTGGCTGGTATCCCGACAATTAAAGTTTCAAATCCCAGTCCCATCAATGAAGAGAGATGTGATTTCTTCTTAAGCAATCCATAAATTGCAAATGAAACGGCCAGTACAAGTGCCAATATTGGCACTTTACCATAAAATATAACTTTTACCATCACCCCTGTTGCAGCTAAACCAATACCTATTTTTTGTAGTCCATCAAGCTGTTCTCTGTAAAACAAGCTTCCCAGTAGTGTCAAAACCAACGGATTCATATAATAACCTAAACTGGTTTCAATGACATAACCATTATTGACACCCCATATATACGTCAACCAATTGATTGAAATAAATAAAGCCGGTCCTAAAGTTAACCACCAGTTCTTCCTATCCTTTAAGAGACTGATAAATATTTTTATATTCTTCTGTTGGATCATTATTATAGTCACAAAAATAAGTGACCAAACTACTCTATGTACAAATATCTGATAAGGATTAAGAGCACTTACAAGTTTCCAATACAGTGGTAACAGTCCCCAGAGTACAAAAGCCAACCCTCCTGATGTTAATCCTTTAATGTAATTTTTTTTATCCATATGACCTCCAGCCTTATGGTATCATATCCTATGATAAAGGCAAAGAAAAAAGCAACTCTGAAGTTGCTTTTTAGATTAACCGTTTTTGGCAGCTAAAAGTTTTTCTTTATTTAAACCAACAACTGCTTCGCCATCAATTAAGAAAGATGGAACACCCATTAATTTATTCTTCATCATTAATTTTCTTGCATCCATATCTTCTGATACGTTGTGTTCTGTGTAATCAATATCGTTTGCTTTAAGGAACTCCTTAGCAGGCACACAATGAGGTCACGTTGATGTTGTAAACATAATAATTTCTTTCATAAAATCCTCCTATTTGTTTGTTAGTTCAATTATAACACTCTTTGAGTTTAATTCAATTTATTGAGTATTACGAAATTTGATGTTATATATAGAAAAATTATATATAACAGAAATTTCATTATTCCTAACTTTTTGCAACATCTGCATATTTTATACCAAATGATGGTATTATGACTTTAGGAGGTCTTATTATGAAAAAATTAATTTTATACATATTATTACTTTCACTTTTGGGCTGTAATGATGATGTTATTAACACTACCAATAACTCTCTTGAGACTGTTGAAATTGAAGAGACTGCCATAGAGACTGTTGAGGAAACACCAGTAGAAGATGGTGAGATAAAACCAATGACGCTTGAATTCGGTAAAACGACCGTATTGTATACTGCTGCTGACGGATTAGATATCACAGCGGATCTATACCTCATCGATGAGACATCTCCAATATTTATTCTCTTTCACAAAGCGAACTGGAGTCGTGGTGAATACAAAGATACTGCTCTTAAGCTAAATAATATGGGATATAATGTCATGGCTGTCGACCAGCGATCAGGTCTTTCTTGTAATGGTATTGTAAACGAAACAGCCAAACGAGCAACTGAAAAAGGTTATATATCCAATTACTCTGATGCTTCTATGGATGTAAAAGCTTCAATTCAATATGCGATTGATCATTTTGATACTGATATTTATGTTTTAGGCAGTTCCTATTCAGCATCTTTGGTCTTGGTTGTCTCTCAAAAGTTTTCAGAACATATAAAAGGTATTTTTGCATTTTCACCCGGCGAATATTTCTCATATGCAGGAAAATCCATCGCTGAAAACACAGAAAAATTGACGATACCTACTTTCATCACCTCTGGGAGTTATGAAACGGATGATTGGCAACGTATTTTTGAGAGTGTTGGCTCTGATTATAAGTTCGCATTTTATCCAGAAGGATTCGGTCGACATGGATCAGAATCCCTATGGGAGAGTACAAAAGAAAATACAGAGTTCTGGATGGCCATAGAATACTTCTTGGAACAAATCGAAGAGGATGCTGATTAGCATCCTCTTAATTATTGTAATATAAGATTTTCCAAACACCGTTTTCTTTTATGACCGGCCATGAAAAAGTGAGTTCTAAAGGACTCTCTGAATCCAATATGAAGTCTTCAGTATTTGCAAATTCTCTAAGAACATATTTCACTTGAATCAAATACTGTCCTTTTTCTCGTTTTGCAAATATATATCTTTGAGTATAACCTTTGATATCATTTCTGATCAATAACATTGATTCTCTAAAATCATCAAAATTGACATATTGTTTACTCTCACTATCAATCATATCATATGCTAGATCATATCGCCCCAAGGTAACATATTCCAAGAATTTTTTTACAATATCCTTATGTGTCAATTCCTTAGCCTGAACAATTGATGTATTTCTCGATAACGGAATGGACAATGCTGCCATTTCAATATCATCCATACGTTTTCCATCTATAAGTATTTGCACTGAATCAACCGGATCCAATTCCGTTAGAGTATTAACTATACTCATAACATTAAGGTACAAAGTTTCATCTCTTGCCTCTAAAAATTCTTTTGAAAGGTTAACGTAACAAATACGATCCGACGTTTTAACCGATAATATATCCACATCGCCACTTATTGGCGTTTGATAAGATTCTATTTTAGAACCTTTTTTTAACTCTGTAACAGCAGCTAATTCAGTTTCTAACTTTTCTACGTTGAACGTTCTATTTTCACTAATCAACTGACCATCATATATAAAATACAACCTGGTATACTGAGTAGTGCCCTTAGAATAAGGTGAAATAACCGTTAAACCTTCAGAATCGTTATATGAAATACCATTGCCTGACATAATTAAAAATACGATACTCAATACCAGTAACAAGAGAATAATTATAAATAATCTTTTCATATCCTATATGATTCCTTTCGGTATTTCTATAGTCACAGTAGTACCTTTATTCAATTCACTTTCAATTGAAATTTCTCCTTGATGTAAGTGAACAATTTGTTGTACGATAGACAGTCCTAACCCTGTACCACCTGATTTCCGATTACGTGCTTTATCAGTTCTATAGAAACGATCAAAAACAAATGGTAAACTTTCTTCAGCAATACCAAAACCATCATCTATAACTTGTATCACGAATGTCGATCGTTTATTAACGAGGTTTACAAGTACATGCCCGTTTTCACGATTGTATTTAATCGCATTCGCTATAATATTGGAAAGGCACTGATGCAGTTTAGCTTTATCAACAGATGCCCACACTTTATCTTCAGCCTGAATTTCTATTAAAATATTTTTTTGTTCTGCTAAAGGTCTAAGTAAATAAATCACTTTAGTTAACAAGAAGTTAATTTTTGTATTTGTATAATGCAGTTCCAATTCTTTTTTTTCCAAATCCACCAAATACAACAAACCATCGATAATCTCATTCAGTCGATCAACCTCTGAATCAATATCCATAAGAAACTCCTTATAGATTTCAGGTTTAGTAGCTTCGTCACTGATTAACGAACTCGACAGTATTTTTATTGAGGTCAAAGGTGTTCTGAGTTCATGAGATACATTGGCAACAAACTGTTTTCTCTGTGTATCTACTTGATCAAGTTTTGTCATCATCGTATTGAATGAATTACTTAAGACCTTTATTTCATCGTTACCCTCTACTTCGATTTTCTCATCATATTTACCAAAAGCGACTCTATTCACCAGTTCAGTTAATTTTTCTACTGGTGAAGCGATAATCTCAACAAATATAAAACTGGTTGCTACAGTAAATCCAATACAGACAATCGCCAACACAAATAAACTGTTTAACAATTTACTCAAACTTTCATAGATCGGTTCTAATGAACTTGTAATTAAAATAGAACCGATAACATCAGTCTGATTAACTATTGGCACCGCTACATATACCACTCTTCCAATATCATCATATCTGTAAATATCAGATGATTGTGTCCCTTTAAGTGATTTATTCAGCTCTTTGTTCCTAATAGAATCTTCTGAACTGAACTCACTATAAGAGTCTATTAATATTCGACCCTCTTGATCTGCGACTATAATTCTTGCTCCAATTTCTTTTGAAAAATCTTTCACAACATCGGTATAATAATCATTGGTATGAGGTTGTGATAAGTTTAAAAACTCTGCAATCAGAGTATTGGATAAGATATTTGCTTGTGTAAAGAGATAATCCTGATGTTCGCTGATGTTTCTTTCTTCTAATGAAGTCATCACAAAACTTAACATGAGTCCTAAAGTAAGGACTATTAAAAGCAAATAGGTGAAAACAAGTTTCCACCTTATACTCACAAATCTACTATTAATCTTTAAAATAGTAACCAACTCCCCATTTTGTTAAAATGTATCGTGGCTGACTTGAATTTTCTTCAATTTTTTCTCTTAATCTTCTAATGTGAACATCTACTGTTCTAACATCACCAAAGTATTCATAACCCCAGATAATTTCTAACAATTCTTCTCTTGAATAGATTTTTTCCTTATTTGTTACAAGTAACAACAATAAGTCAAATTCCTTAGCTGTAAGAGCAACACTAGTACCATTGATATCAATCTTTCTACCAAGTGTATTAATCTTAAAACCGCTCATCTCAATAACATTCGTATGTTGTTTTGGAACATCTACACTCACTCTTCTTAGAATAGCTTTAATACGAGCTTTTAATTCTAAAACGTTAAACGGTTTTGTCAAGTAATCATCAGCACCATATTCTAAACCTAAAACTTTAGATGAATCTTCACCTTTAGCAGTTAAGATAATAATTGGAACCATTGATTTTTCTCTAATCTTCTTGCAGACTTCCAATCCGTTCATTTTTGGTAACATCAAGTCTAAGATGATTAAATCGTACTCTTCATTTTGAGCTTTATCATAAGCTTCTTCACCATCAACTGCAGTATCAATTTCATAGTTTTCCTGTTCTAAACTATATTTAAGTCCTTTAAGTAAAACTGGTTCATCATCAACTACTAATAGTCTTTTTTGCATATTTTCTCCTATCATCTATATGTTAAAATTTATTAAAAAGTCTCTCATAACCATCATAAAGAATAAATACTCCTTTTGCAAGCGTTATGGTGTTACACTATCTTAACATTCGCTCGTCACCAACACGTTTTGTAATACCTTTTGTATCGAAATACTCCATAATTGGAACAATATATTTCCTAGATGTATCTAATAAATCACGACAATCAGCTAAACTTAGCTTACCTTTGTCCTCAAAAGCAGATTTCAAGAGGTCTAAAGCCTTATCATAGACCTCTTTTGTTAAATAAATGGCATCAGATATTCTTACAAGTTCATCAACTTCGACAAGATTTAATAAAATATCCTTTGTATGTTTCTCTTTCGTAAAGTCTTTTAATATTTCTATCATAGTTGCCGGTTTAAAACCACCATCGTTTAGAGTCTTTTTTATAGTCTCTATCATTTTAGCTTGTGCATCTGAATAGGTAATTTCAAAACTTGAATCACTAATATACTTGCCATGAAGTTTGATCATATCATACTGTACCAAAACTTCATCAAATACTTTATTTTTGATACTTGGGAATAATTTATTTCTAAGTTCTTCTTTTGGTATCCCCAGTCTTATTGGATACTTTTCATGATAGTCATTTAGAATCGTCAACATCTCCTGCTCTTTTTGAAGAATGAACTCTTTATGAAGCAGAATATTTTTAGACAGTTCTATAACCACACCATCGGATTTCAAGCTTTCTACCTGCTCTAATACTTCTTCCTTTTTAAGACCTGCCAACTTTACATACTCATCCATGTTTTTAAATGATTCACTGTGTTTTCTAATTAAATTATCAATAATCTCATCTTGTTTTCCAGCCTCTTTAAAAATAAGTTCATCCAAGATATCTTGTTTAAATCGTTTATGCTTATGAGCATTTGGATCTAAAATGACACCACCACCAATCGTTTCCAAGGGTGAATAGAACCTTATTACAAAATGATCTCCATACTTACATGCTGTTGGTTCTTCCAATCTCAACTGAGCAAAACACTCTTCTCCCGGTACCAAAGATTCCTTGTCCAAAAGAACCAATCGACATAAGATTTCCTTTGTACCATGATAAAGTCTTAATCTTGTCCAATTCTTAAGTTCTCTTTGGGAATGTTTTAAAAGCTTCAGTTTTATGTCCAGCATACTGGTAACCTGCATCGACTCATTATGGGCTAAAATCTCACCTCTATTAATTTCGCTTTTTTTAATGCCAGTAACATTAATGGCCACTCTTTGACCTGCATAAGCTGTCTTAACCGACTCACTATGCACTTGTATGCTTCGAATCTTGGCTTCTTTCATGGATGGGAAAATTGTAAGGGTTTCTCCTTCTGAAACATGTCCTTCTACCAAAGTTCCTGTTACAATAGTACCATGGCCTGTTAAAGTAAAAACTCTATCAATAGGCATTCTTACAGCAGATGAAGCACTTTTTACTTCCACTTCATCTGACAACTTGTCAATGGCTTCGATTAAAGGTTCAAATCCATTCTTTGTAATTGAAGAAACTCCAATCATCGGTGCTTTTTCTAAGAAAGTGCCTTTAAAGGTTTCTTTAAGGTCTTCCTTGATCATATAAAGCCAATCATCATCTACCAAATCTGTTTTGGTTAAAACAACAATGCCTTTTTTAACTTCCAATATGGAAAGAATATCTAAATGCTCTTGTGTTTGTGGCATGACACCTTCTTCAGCTGAGATGACAAATAAAACCATATCAATACCACTGACACCTGCCAACATATTTTTGACGAACTTTTCATGACCAGGTACATCCACTATACCCGCTCTCTTACCGCTTGGTAAATTAAAGAAGGCAAATCCCAAATCAATGGTTATTCCACGCTTCTTTTCTTCTTCCAACCGATCTGTATCTATGTTGGTAAGTGCTTTTATTAAAGTGGTTTTTCCATGATCGATATGACCAGCTGTACCTATAATAATATTTTTCATAACTTCTCCTACAACTGCTCTAAAGCTTTCAAAGCTTCTACAACAACATCATGTTCATCTAATGATAACGTTCTAAAATCCAAAATGACTTCTTCTTCCTTTATACGACCAATAACAGGTATTTTAAAATCTCTTAAATAAGTAATGATATCCTGTGCTTTTATTGAACTATGGGTAAATACAATCACCTTTGACAATAACTTTTCTAAAGGCATAGATCCGCCACCCACTTCGGAATAATCGTCTTCCAAACGATGCGTGATTTTCTCTGTAATACCTAATTTAGAAGCAAATAAACTCGCTTCCTCAGAAATATCAAGATAAGACTTGGTCAGCATTTTTAGGGTAGGGATATGTTTCAATGCATCCAACTCATCTCTATAATATCTAAGCGTTCCTTCAAGTGCTGTTAAAGTCATTTTATCAACTCGTAAGGCTCTTGTAAGTTGATTTTTTTTCATTCGTTCAATATATTCTTTTTTACCCACAATGATACCGGCTTGAGGACCACCTAACATCTTATCCCCACTGAATGAAACAATATCAATACCATCTGCAATGCATTCTCCAACAGTTGGTTCTTTCATTAGACCATACTTGGATAAATCTATTAACATGCCAGAACCTAAATCATCATAAACCGGCAAGTTCTTTTCATGAGCCAATATACACAAGTCCTTTGAAGAGACTTCCTGAGTGAAGCCTAAGACTTTGAAGTTACTGGTATGAACTTTAAGCAACAAGGCAGTCTCTTCTGTTATTGCCTGTTCATAATCTCTTAAATGTGTTTTGTTGGTTGCGCCGACTTCTACTAGGTTGGCACCACTTAACTTCATCACTTCCGGAATTCTAAACGATCCACCAATCTCAACTAGCTGACCTCTTGATACGATGACTTCTTTATCTAAAGCCATGGTACTCAGTACCAACATCACTGCAGCGGCATTGTTGTTGACGACCATGGCAGCTTCAGCACCAGTTAACTCACATAACAATTCTTCCACATGACTGTATCTCGAACCACGTTTTCCATTGGAAGTATCAAATTCCAACGTTGAAAAATGCATACTCACATCTAACAGTTGCGCTTTTATATCATCAGACAAACATGACCGGCCTAAATTTGTATGAAGTACAACTCCAGTACCGTTGATGACACGTCTGAGTTTAAAAGCATTTTTCTGATTTACTGAATGGTGAATCTTTTTAATAATGGTTTCTATCGATATATCATAAGTATCACCTGTCAACTGTGATATCTCATTTCTTATTACTTCTAATATGTCTCTTGAAGCATTTAACACAAGAGTTCTTGATGTGCTGTTTATCAACGCCTCTATATCTTTATGGATTAATAGATCATCTATTTTTGGAATACTTCTATATAATTCTTGTTTCATAATCCCTCCAGTATGTTATTTTTAATTATTATATCATAACAAAGCCTTATATTAAAAAAGTTAATAGACATTTTAGTGTCTATTAACCTTCATTTTACTTATACTCATATGTATTTTACAAGAAGTCACTCATCCATGCAATACCTGCATTAAACTAATACTTATTCGAAAGATTCAAGATTTATATTCATCGATTCCAATTGTTGTAATAAAGCAGGAAAATCTCTATTATCATGATCATAAAATATAGTATTCATACCATGTTCACACGGTATCACGAGGTTATCACGGTTGTTGTCTATTAATACACATGATTCATATGGCAAGTTTACCTTATTTAGAGTTACATCAAAAATGTATTTTTCCTTTTTACCCGATCCTATATCAGCTGATATCGTCACCACATCAAATAAATCCTCTAAATGGTTGTGTTGAATTATTTGTTCTATCCTGTCACGTTTGTTGTCTGTAACCATCCCGATTAAATAACCATGTGCTTTTAGGTATTTAGAAAGAGCTATCATTCCATAATCCATTGGAGTTTCATTAAAGGCTTTTCTAAGAATGTCTATATCAAGAGCTTGACCCAGGTCGGTACAAAGTGAGGGCCACATTTCCTCATGGGTTGTACGACCATATAACAACTTCCAATTGTGTTTTCTATAAGCTTTTTCAAACAAGTCTTTATCTAGGTCTGTATGTTTATCAATGTACTTGACGATTGAAGTTGTACCAGTTGCATCGGTTGTTAAAACACCATCTAAATCAAATAAAACTGCTTTTATCATAAGCTCTTACCTTCTACTAATTCTTTTAAGATTGTTTCCAAAACAAAGGTTTCTCTTTGTATCGATAACCCCATGGAGTTTTCATTGTTTTTCATCACATTTTGATTGTATGCAATTGCTTCTCTTATATTGATCCAAACCGGTACAGACCCATTTGCCACTTCGTAGGATTCCGGACTCGCGTCACCAAGTTCTTTATCTGCATCACAGATATAAAAATATGATTTCATATGCATAAAATCATAGCCTTCATAATAGGTTGGTCTATACTCTTCATAACAGCCATACTCTTTGATCACTTTGACGCGGTTTGCACCAGTTTCTTCTGAAAGCTCTCTTCTCAAGCCTGTTTTTACATCTTCTCCATCATCCACGCCACCGCCTGGGATGCTATAATCATTATATCTTTTTGTATATATAAGAAGTATTTCTTCATCTTTTAATACAATGGCTCTAGCTGCAGTTCTTTCATATATTTTAGGATTCTCTATAGATTCCATATCCCGATGTATGCATTTTTTTAGTAGTCTCATTATATCTCCTTCTCTAGTTCAATCATTATACCAAAAATTATCCCATAATGAAATGCAGCTTAAACACTTTAAAAGCTTAATCTATATACCAATGATTTCACCATATATTCTAAGTGTCCATTCTTACTTATTCAAAAAAAGACCCGAAGGTCTTTCTCATATTAGTTATTTAACATTTTAATTGTTTTGAAAACATCTTTAGTCTCATTGATTTTAACATCATTACCATATACACAGTAATACCCTTTCGCCATCATCTCTTTTACTAATTTTGATAAATCTTTTAGAGCGTCTACTGTTACATTTAAGATTTGTTCTCTCTCTTCTTGAATCATCTCTTGAGTGATCCCTGAAATATAATTTGCAGAAGACAATGTACCTTTTCCTCTAGAAGTCATTGCACCATCTAATCTACTGATAGCACCTATAACAAATCTTGTTAATGCATCCTGATCTAGACTCAATTCATCAACATAATCAGCCATCTCGTCAAACACAGACATTGTAGCTTCCAAGTTAGGATCTCTATATGATGTTGCAATCACATTGCCATTATCTGAGAAGCTTATGCCACAACCATAGGCCCCACCTTTTGCTCTGATTCTATCATGTAAATACTCAGAGCTTAAAATAGCTTTAAGAACTTGCATTTCTCCAGTATATTTATAGTCTAAAGCTTTAAAGTTAAAACCTTGTGCGACATATTGTACATTAGATGAAGATGCGATTCCTTCATTTTTAATATCCAAATCAAATGTATACGTTTGTGACTCAAATGGATTTGTATTGATGTTTAATAACGCTTCCTCATGATGTTTTTCAAAAATATCATAACTTGTTTCATCCCCTGTAAAACTAATCATCAAGTTATTTTTGTTAAACAATACTTGATATAAATCAGTCAGTTTCTGAAGCACTGCAGTAGCATCTTCTTCACATTTATTTATTAAATCACCCAAGAACCAGTAATATTCAAAACCTTTTTGTAATTCACCATAATGAGAAGATGGCAAGAAGTATGATGCTAATCTTGAAGCAGCATAGTTATCCCCTCTATTGTTGATGGACATTTCCATACGTGATTTGCTTTGAAGAAGTAATTCTTTTAGTCTTTTGGTATCTTCAAACTTTGTTTCTGTTAATAAAACATTCATCAATCTAAATAACTCGCTGAGTTTATTTGAAATCGCTTTACCTGAAACAATCAACTTAGGATAAAAAGCAGCACTATTTGTATCTGTATAGGTTCTTGATGATAAACTGATACCACCAGTTAATTTGTATATCTCATTGTTTAATGTCCCATAATCCATATGAGTTGTATCCAATTTACCAATTAAATCCGTTAACAATGGAATGTACTGAAGATCCTCTTGTTTGATCATCGTTGTATCAAATAGGAATTCTACATAGCCAATATCATTCGAAAAAATATCATGTTTGATGATTTTATAATCATGTTTTTCTATGATTTCTCTTGGAATGTATTCCGACTTTTTATCCACATCACCAACCTCCAACTTAGGAATTGTGTCCAAAGCTTCTTTTGAATCTGGTGACAGTTGTTTTTTCTTTAATGCTTCATTTTCTTTAATCATCAACTGAAGAGTTTCTTCAGAAAGACTTTCTTTAAAAGTCTTTAACTTGGCTTCATCTTCGATTGCTTTCTTTTCGCCTAAACCTTTTTCTGGTACAAGTGATACAACAGAAGCATGTGTGTTGTTGATTAAGTGCGTTTCAATGTATTTCTCGAAATAGTCTGTTTGAGAAAGCTCTCTTAACGACTTGATGTCTTCTTCATATGCAATCAACTCAGTTGGATGACCTTCGTATAACCAAGTATTCATTGATAGAATATGATAAATGATACCTTTAGTTGCAAAACCAGTGGCTTCTCTCATATCATACTCTGCAATATTAATCGCTGACTCGATTAGGTTTTTATCGATACCCTCTTTTACAAGTGATTTTAAAGTATCCATAACAACTGTTTCAAAAGCTTCCTTTTGATCTTTGTTGGCATTTTTCGCAATAATAGAAAGGTTTAACTGCAAACCCCCATCAAAAGAACACATAATGTCTTGACCAATACCAGCGTCCAAAAGCGCTTTTTTAATTGGACCAGCTGCTGAATTAACTAAAATATCCTTTAAAACTTCACCCACTAAATGAGCTCTTGAATCAATACCCTCTCCAGTTACAAAGTTCATACTGAAGAATGTTTTATGATCTTCATTTTCTTCTGCAGCAATACCATAAGTACTGTCTACATAGTTTACTTTGTCAAAAGCAGCTTGTTTCTCAATTGATGTATAAACTTCTTTTTTTTCAAAGTGTGATAAATAGTCTTCATCCATATGTTTCATATATTTTTCTATCTCACCGTTACCATAAACATAAATATAAGCATTACTTGGATGATAGTGATCCACGTGGAATTGTTTGAAATCATCAAATGTTAAATCCGTAATATGATCTGGATTACCACCTGAAGAATGTTGATACGTAGTATCCGGATATAATGATCTACCGATATTTTCTCTAAGAAGTGTTGTAGGTTGAGAGTATGCTCCTCTCATTTCGTTATAAACCACACCATTGTATTTTAAAGGGTCATCTATATTTTCAATACTGTGATGCCACCCCTCTTGCATAAAGATTTCTTTTTCTTCATGAATCATAGGGAAAAATACCGAATCTAAATAAACATCCATAAGATTCATAAAATCTTTTTCATTTCTACTCGCTACCGGATAGATTGTTTTATCACTAAATGTCATGGCATTGATAAACGTCTTTAAAGATCCCTTTACCATGTCCATAAATGGTTCTTTTGTTTTATATTTTCTTGAGCCGGACAACACACAATGTTCAATAATATGCGGTACGCCTGTACTATCAGTTGGCGGTGTCCTAAATGCTACTGAAAACACCTTGTTGTCATCATCATTTTGAAGATGCAAAAGTCTTGCACCACTTTTTTCATGTTCATAAACAAAAGCTTCTGCTTTTATATCCTTTATTTGATGTTGATCAATTAGTTTGAATCCAAATTTATTCATTGTTCCTCCTAAGAAAAATTCCAACAGATGTTGGAATCATTAATCTACAATAATCGCATAGTTTTCTTTTTCGACTACTTCACCTACAACCGCAAATTCTGTTTCCAAATGTTCTTCATAATAAGCAAGTAATTTATCTGCTTCCTCTTTAGGAAGTGAAACCAATAATCCACCTGATGTTTGTGGATCATACATCAAATCAGTTACATAGTCATCTTCTCTTTTTATTAAGATTTCATCTTGCATATAGTTAATATTGTTATAAGTACCAGCAGGCACCAAACCCATTTTTGCATTTTCTATGGCTTCATCTAATATTGGAACTTGATCAAAGTGAAGCTTAATGGTTACATCACTGCCTTTTGCCATTTCATATGCATGTCCAGCTAAACCAAAACCAGTGACATCCGTACATGAATTGACTTTAATCTTGTCAAAAGGTTCTGCTGCTACCTTATTTAGGGTTCTCATCACATCAGTTACTTTTTTTATCATATGGTCTGATAACATTTCAGCTTTAATGGCTGTATTCAAAATCCCGGTACCGATAGGTTTTGTTATGATTAATACATCACCTGGCTTGGCAGATGCATTTGTAAGGACTTTGTCTGGATGTATTTGACCTGTTACTGATAAACCATATTTAGGTTCATCGTCACTCACTGTATGGCCACCTACTAAAAGAGCACCTGCTTCTTTTACCTTATCAGCACCACCTTTTAAAATTTCCTTTAAAATATTTGGATCTAAACACTCTGGAAAAGTTACTATATTAAGTGCTAAAATAGGTGTACCACCCATTGCATATACATCACTTAAAGAATTCGCAGCTGCTATTTGACCAAACATATACGGATCATCAACAATCGGTGTAAAGAAGTCTAATGTTTGAATTATTGCCTGTTCGTCATTCATTTTATATACTGCGGCATCATCTGATGTGTCAAGTCCGACAATCAAACGATCACTTTCAAATTTGGGTAAATCACACAAAACTTGTGCTAAGGTCTCAGGACCGATTTTAGCCGCTCAACCAGCTGCTTTAACTAAACTTGTTAGTTTTACGTCTTTATACATAATGACCTCTCTTTCTTATGTATGAGTTTACCACCATTTTAGTAAATATTAAACCTCTTTAGAAAGATTTAATCATCCACACTGCTTTGAATCATTTTTAACTTTTGGGCTCCTATGCCATCAACAACTAAAAGATCTTCATAAGTAGTATACAGACCATTTGATTCTCTGTAATCAACAATACGTTTTGCCAGTACTTCTCCAATGCCTTCCACACTCTCAAGGACGGTTGTGTCACCATAATTAAATATATCCAATCCGATATAAACCACATCATCTCCCTGTTCATAAACGACAATCATTTCACCATCTTTTAGAAGTCTTGCCAAGTTAACACCTCTTGTATCCGCCTTTTCGGTAAAGCCTCCAGCAAGCTTAATGACAACATCCAATCGGTCTTTTGACTCGACTTCATAAACACCGGGAATCTTAACTTCTCCAGATATATAAACCTTTATCATAGATGCTTCTTGTACAATCACTTCTTCAATAACCTCATCTGATTCCTGATTGATTACAAACAGTATAGACAGGATAATGATCAACAACAACATTCCAATCCATTCTTTTTTTATTCTAATAGTCATATATTCCTCCCACATCCAATATTACCATATAATAACATATAATAAAAATGTAATAATATTCACATTGACAATATGAAAAAAAATCAATATTATGGATAACATTGGGTAAAGAAACATAAAAGGAGACAACTATGAAAATACTTAAAGATTATATTATTATCACTATCGGCACACTCATTCTTACCTTTGGATTATCTGTTTTTTTAATCCCTGCAGATTTAGCAGTTGGAGGCATTACAGGTTTTGCAATGATCGTAAACAGAGTATTCCCTGCCGTTTCTATTGGTGCAACAATGGTTGTGTCTAATATCATTCTATTTATTATAGGATTCTTATTAATAGGAAAACAATTTGGTGCCAAAACGATATATGCTAGTTTTACATTATCAGGACTCATTTGGATTTTCGAAAAAGTAGCACCTATTCAAGGACCTGTAACAGGTGATACATTTATCAATTTATTCTTTGGTATCTTAATATCTGGAATCGGACTGGCAATAGTTTTTTATCAAAATGCCTCTACAGGTGGTACAGATATTATTGCAAAGGTTATCAATAAGTTCTTTAACTTTGAAATCGGAAAAAGTTTGCTAATCGCCGATTTCTTAATTGTAACACTAGCTATAAACGTTTACGGCTTAGAACCTGGCCTGTATGCAATGTTTGGTGTGATTATGAACGCCTTTCTCATAGACAATATCATTGAAGGTTTAAATATTAAAATTAATGTTAGAGTCATCAGTCGAAAAGCTGATGATATCAAAACTTTTGTTATTACCGAACTGGAAAGAGGTGCTACCATATTCACCGCTGAAGGTGCTTATTCCAATGAACCTGTTCGAATTCTATCGACAGTATTAACCAAAAGGGAATTCATCAAAATCAAAGCATATATAAGAGAAGTTGATGAGACGGCATTTGTTACGGTGGCAAATGTAAGAGAAGTTATCGGTGAAGGTTTTAAATCAGTTTAATCTATAAATGTGATAGTTTTTTTGTTATAATGAGTCGTGTACTTTAAACGGAGGTCATTATGTTAAAACGAACTATCACATTTTTTATTTCACTCACACTTATTTTAATGAGCACTCTAGTATTTGCTGATACCCTAGATGTCAGTGACATCGAAGGCGAAACGGCAGTTCTTATAGATGAACTGACTGGACAGGTTCTATTTGATAAAGATATGAACAAAAAAATGTATCCAGCCAGTACAACAAAGATGTTAACTGCTATTCTTATTCTGGAAAACCATGCTTTGGATGAGATTGTAACCATTGATGAATACTCACCCTTTATGAAAGGTAAAAAAGTATTTTTACTAGAAGGTGAAAGACTCACCATTGAACAATTAATGTATATCTTACTCGTTGAATCGGGAAATGATGCAGCCAGTGCGTTGGCCATCTACCATTCTGGTACTATCGAAGATTTTTCAAAAGAAATGAATGCAAAGGCAAAAGAGATTGGTGCACTGAACAGTAATTTTACAAATCCTCATGGATTACATGAAGACAATCATTACAGTACGGCATACGACCTTGCTCTTATAGGAAGATATGGTTTTTCAAACGAAACTTTTAGGACTCTAGTCAATACGAAATCATATAACATTCCAGCTACAGAACTTCAAGATGAAAGAAATTATATAAGAAACACCAATAGATTTTTAGGTGCATCAGATGCTTATAAAATGGATTATCGAGGAAAGACCATTCCTGTTAAGTATGAAATTGTGGATGGTATTAAAACTGGTTACACACCTGAAGCTGGTAACTGTTTGGTTTCAACAGCAAAAATTGATACTCAGAGATTCATCTCGGTTGTACTCAATTCGAATGGTTCTAATAGTGGTTTATACAGAGATTCTAGAACTCTTTTGGACTATGGTTTTGATAACTTCCAAAGATATCAGTTCATCACTGAAGGCACATATATTCAAACGGTTCAACTTGAAGGTGCTGGAAATATAACTGTTAACTTAGTTGCAGGCGGTTCAAAAACTAAGATGCTTCAAAATAACATTGATGTGTCACAAATCAAAAGAGAAGTTTTAATTGATCAAGGTATCTCAGCTCCTATTGCAGAAAATCAAGTACTCGGTAGAATATCATTTTCTTATAACAACATTGAAATTGAAAATGTACCTATTGTCTCAGAATATGCCATCACCGGTGACAGTTTGATTACAGAAAGTGAGTTTAGTTTCATTAAAAAAGATGAAAACGATCAAGTCGATTTGAAGTACTACTTAGGTATCTTCATTAAATTACTTATTTCTTTCATCATCTACAGAATCATTATCACTACAATCAATCTTAGGAAAAGAAAAAAGAGACTCCAAAAAAGTTATTCTAAGTCTCGTAATAATATCAATTTCATGGAAGATTCCAATTAGCCCTATTGCAGGGCTTTATTTTTGTTTTATTTCTACGATTAAAAACATATATATAAAAGTTAGTAGACTATTATATCTACTAACTTTTATCATTTACATCGTATTATTTTTTATCATTAATCCACTCACTGATATCTTCAATCACTTGTTCATCAACAAAACCAGTTGTTGAGTAGTCTGCATTTGAAGGTTCACCTTCCCCTGGAATCATCAAGTGATTTAATTTTTCATATACTCTGAACGTCCACTGATCGTTTTTACCAAAAGCATCTAACCATCTTTGGTAATCAGAAAAAGTGACTTGATAATCTCTTTCACCCTGTAAAACCAAAACATCAGACTGCATTTTTTCTGCATGTTCAATTGGATCATAAGTACTTAAGAACGACCAATAAGCTTTTGTCGCTCCAAGGACTCTTTCAGTATCGTTTATTGATTCTAAATCCTTAATTTTATTGATTGACTCAGTCATGGTATCAATGAATGATTTCTCATCCTCAGATACAACACCATCTAAATTCGCCAAATAATTGATCTGTTCATCGATTAAAACTTCAAGAGGTCTTGTATTACCAGCCATGATGATATAACCATCAGCATCGATTTGCTCAGCAATAAGAGGAATCGAATAACCACCTAAACTATGACCTAGAATATAAACTGAATCAATGTTCTCTAAATCATCAATCAGTTTAAATATCTCAACAGCATCATTTATAGTTTCTTCATACAACGTCACATCAGGATTATCTATAAACTTCTCCGGATAAGAATAATTGCTTTTATCATATCTATAACTTGCGATGCCTCTTTTGGCCAATCCCCATGCAATATCTCTAAAAGGTTTATTATTCATTACTGTTTCATCCTTATCACTTGCACCTGATCCATGAACAAGAATAACACAAGGAAAATCAGTCCCCTCTTTTGGTGTTGTTAATATTCCATCTAATGCCATATCATTCACATTTGAAACCAATGTAACCTCTTCAATAGAGTCCGGCTTTTTTACTGTAATACGTTCTTCATAATCTCCTATATTAGAACCAGCAATTACCTTTTTATTGTCAAATACTAGATTGTAGTTATATTTTATATTCTCATAAATTACCGGTACACTTACAATAACATAGCCTTGCACTTCATAACTAAAAGGCTGCTTTACTTCTAAAGCTTTACCAGTATTCATACCCTCTTTGGTTTCTTTATACACTGCTTCACTCACAATGGCCAACATGTCCTCAGAATAAACAAAGTCCATTAAAGCAGCGTAATCCTCATCATTAAAAGCTTGAAGATGTAAAAGTGTCAGTTCTTCAATACTCAGTTCGCTAACAGCAGGTTCGTCAGTTTCGAATAAACCATAATTAAATCCAGCAATCTCTTTAGATTGATTGAACACCACATTAACAGTTAATTGATTGTTCTCAAAAATAGTTGGTGTACTTATAATAATAAACTCATTACTATTTTCTTGAATCATCTCTTTTTGTTCAACTATTTTACCTAAATTCATTTGCCTAAACGTATCATTTAAAACTTTTTCAGTCATAAATTCTTTCATTTCAACAGAATAATTATAGTTATTCAAGAGATTTTCAATATTCATATCAGCTAAGTCAGTATTAAAAGTTTTTGAGATCTCTTCAATACTTCTATTGTCTACCACGGCTTCATCTTCAACAACAGCATTATCATTGTCTGCAACATTCGTTTCATTTGTATTATTTACTTCATTAACCTCATCGTTGCTACATCCTACACTAAATACCAGTAAAATGCTTAACAGTAGTACTATATACTTCTTCATCTTAACCTCCAAGACATCTGTGATGTCAATAGTATGTGCGTTAATAAACTCCAAGACATCTGTGATGTCAATAGTATGTACGTTAATAAACTCCAAGACATCTGTGATGTCAATA
>JAEIOD010000040.1 GCA_016342415.1 Clostridiales bacterium | reverse complement strand
GAGGATAATTAATGAAAAGAACTTTTCTTCAACGAACACTCACAATTGGTAAAAATATTAAGGAAGATTACATAGAAATTATCAGAACCAATGCTACAGATTTTATACGCAAACGTAAAATTACATTGTCTGATCTATTTCTTCAAATGATTGCTAATAAAGGACGTTCTCAGAAGAATGAGTTATTTGAATTTTATCGGGAGGTTAAGCCTAAAATGGATATATCAGCAACTGCTTTTTTTAATGCAAGGATGAAATTTAACCCTGAAGCACTTCTCAGAATAATGCAAGATGTAACTTTTGAGGAGTATAATGAGCCAGATTTTTTAACACAACTTAATAACTATTATGTATTTGCAATAGATGGAAGTGATGTTTCATTGCCTGCAACTGATGAAACAAGAGATATATATGGACATTATAGAAATCAACATGGCGAATCCGAAAATACTGTTCTATCATCGATCTCGACTCTCTATGATTGTATTAACGAACTTTTTTTAGATATTAGAATTAATCCATACAAGTTTTCAGAAAAATCCAGTGCTTCAGATCACATGAATTGCATTAAGCAAATGATGCCTATTGGTGCTGATTATCTAACTATATTCGATCGCGGCTATGCAAGCATAAGACTTATAGACCAAATGATTACTAGCAAACAAAACTTCTTAATCCGTTTACCTGGATTTGCATTTAAACGGGAACAACAACTCTTAACCACATTAGAACCTGATCAGTGGATTGACATTTGTTATGATAACAAAAGAGCCAACCAATACAGAACTGAATTTGAATTCCATGAAAAGTTATTGAATACAACATATCACCTAAGATTTGTTAGGCTTCTTTATCATGATGATAAAGGAAATGAACATACAAATGTATTCATCACTAACATATCTAAGGAAATCTTTCCTACAGAAGAAATATACAATTTATACCACCTCCGCTGGAACATTGAAACAAGTTATAGATCATTAAAATCACAAATTGGCATGGAAAATTTCAGTGGATTACGTGATAGGTTAATTCGACAGGATATTTACGCAGCTGCTTTTGTACATAATAATATTTCGATGATTATAGCTGAAAACACCACTCAAAATTCTGAAACAGAGAAAAAACATCATAAATATGAGAATAAAATAAATCGAAATTACGCTTTAGGTGTACTCAAACATGACTTAGTTAAAATGTATGTATTATTTAAAGATAAGAAGGCAACAAGAGCTGCTCAAAAGCAATTTGAAAAAGATATTATGAGATATTCGTGTCCAATCAGAAAAGGAAGAACGAATCCACGTCAAGTCGTCGGTAACCTTAAGAATAAAACACCATATCGGAAAACTTTCTAGGTTATCATTCATAGATAAAAGTAGGTTATCGTTGATAGCCTTATTTGTATACCAAAAAATAATTAAATGATTATGTGATATGAATTTCTTCATACCATACAACCATTTAATTGTACAGTTATCTTAAGTTGGTGACATTGTTCCTATGATACAGTGCTTTTTCATCTCTTCGAACTCCTCTTTCGTCAGTTTGCCTTTCTTGAGGAGTATAGAATCTCTGATACCAACTTTTCCAATATCATGTAAGGGTGCTGAAATTACCAAGTCGTTTATATATTTCCGGGTTAAATAACTGGAAAAGTCAGGCGTTTCACTCAATTTCTCAGCAATAATTCTGACGTATTCTGCTGTTCTTTGTATATGCTGTCCAGTTTCATTATCTCTAGTTTCAGCTAATGTAGCCAGTGCAAATAATGTAACTTCTTTTGATTTTGAAAGTTTGTGATTTGACCTTCTAAGTCGTCTATAAACATTATAAAATATAAAGAACTGAAGAAAGTATAAAGCACCTCCACAGGATATGATGATTAGATATATTTTGTTTGTTATAGTATTGATGTAACTTTCAAGCTTTTCATAGTTTTCATAAACCTCGATAACACCAATGATTTCTCCATTCTTAAAAATAGGAGTATATATTTCCATTATCTTTTCGTAACTTAACTCAGAAGCATTTTCACTGCTATCGGGTATTTCAATACTGTATGAGATATCACCATTCATCGCATCGATAAAATGCTTATTATCAGAAAAGCTCTGCCCAATTATTTCATGAGAATTACTCCATAGTATGATGCCGCTTTTTCCCCAAATCTTAATTCTGAAAACATCTCCAAAACGGATGATTTCATCAGCGAATTCAGGCGTGTCTGAGGCATCAAAATTAACTCTCTCATCAACAAACATCTCTGTTAAAGTCTCATTGTTATTAACCAATAAGGATATCGCACTCGGATGTAATCTGATGTGAGTTTCTATTAAATATTCTGTAGTATACCTTGAGATCAAAGATGTTACTAAAAGTGTTATTAAAAGAATCATTATAAAAGTTGTGATTGAATATTGAAGTACAGCATTATTTTTATAATCTACAGTCATATAATCTGCTCCTTGCTATGAAATTATTTATAATATATACCCATTAGAATTAGAATATCACAAACTATGAAAAAACAATCATAACATGATATAAAGGACTTGTTTAACGTGCAAAAGACTCACCTCATACTGTACAAATAATATCATAATCGTTTACAAGCAGTTGTCTTATAGACCGATGAGTTATTGAATGTGAATTTATCAAGGATTATAAGAGAATTTTATGTAAAACTTGAATATGAATAAATAATTAATATTATGTCAACTTGTTCTTAATATTTTTTTTTTGTGTTACAATTTTTTTGATTACGATTAAATGAGGTGTCCATGAATCAATTTATTTTTTTGTTCCTAATACTGACTTCTTTCATAACCTTATCGATAGGGGGCTACGCTTTTTTTAGAAAGCACGAGAGCTCTGCTTTACCGTTTGCAGCTTTAATGTTTGCTGTATCCATTCACGCCTTTGGTTATGCTTTGGAGCATATTGTAATAAATCAAGATGTGATGTTATATCTTTTAAAATTTGAATATATAGGGATAGCTTTTTTCCCATTGTTGATTGTGTGGTTCACAATTGCTATAAAAAATGAGGAGAAGAGACAGGATTCATTGCTACTGATTGTTTTCTTTGCTTTTTCATTGACCACTTTTTTCTTGGTACAGACCAATGATTTTCATCATTTATATTTTAATGAAGTCAATATACTCTTTGGAGAGAAGAGGTTATACCTTGAATTGATTAGAGGCAGCTGGTTTTATGTACAAGCAGTTGTGTTGATTTGCGCGTTAGTGTTTATGCTTCAAAACAGTTTGAAAATGTACAGAAAATCAACAGGATATTATAAGGTAAAAGCAAAGAGTATCCTAATTGCCATATGTTTTCCCATTGTTATCGGTGTTGTGTTGACTTTAGAAGTACTTCCCAGTCCTGTGGATTTTTTTCCCATGACTTATGCAAGTATAGGGATTATTTGGTTTTTAGATTTTCAAAAACATGGTATTTTTCAAATGATGCCAGTGACTTATAAGAAAATATTTGAAGAAGTAAGTGAAGGTGTAGTAGTAGTTGATAAAGACAATTTAATTGTTAATTACAACTTGGCGGCATTTGATGTCTTTAAAGAAGAAGTTAAGTTGATGAATGGTTTGAATATAAAACCTATTTTAGAAAAACTCAGCTTCATTGAAAATGATGATTATATAGGAAAAGTATTTGAAGTCAGATATAGAAACAGATTCAAAATATATCAATTAAAGAATACCGATATGTATGATCCAAAACAAGCGTATCAAGGTAAAATTATAGTCATCAATGATATAACAAAAGAAATAGATGCAGGTCGTGTATTAAAAACTTTGGCAACTCAGGATTCTTTAACAGGCATAAGTAATAGAAGACACTTCTTCGATAGGTGTAAAGAGAAAATTGAGCAGGCTAGAATTGAGCATAAAAGCGTCAGTTGTGTATTGATGGATATTGATCATTTTAAATTAGTCAACGATACACACGGTCACTTGGTAGGTGATAATATTTTAAAAGAAGTATCACATATTTGTTATGAGACTTTAAGACCATATGATTTAATGGGTCGATATGGAGGTGAGGAATTTGCCATTCTATTATATGATACGTCACTTACTGATTCCCATCAGATTATTGAAAGAATGAGATCTGAAATTAGTGCTCATCATTTTTTTAATGATGAAGGAGAAGTGATTAATATAACAGTAAGTTTTGGAATTCATCAACCGAATCTTCTGGTTGAAGATGATATGAGTATTATCTTAAGAAAAGCTGACAAAAGTTTGTACCAGGCGAAAAATGAAGGTAGAGACCGTATTATTTTTTATTCAGAACAAAGTGTATGAAGAATATTCCAAGAGAGTATTCTTTTTTTATATTCAAGGGACGGAACTTGACAAAGTGTTTTGATAATGATATTATGTATACAGAATTAGTCTAATAAGGAGGCGTTATGTTTTTTAAAAAGAATTTGATGAAATTGGTACCACTGACAATAGTGGTCGCACTGCTAATAGGGTATGCAACTGATACATCTTTATTAAAAGGTTTCGTGACCTATGTATTATTTTTAATGATCTATCCGATGATGATCAACTTAAATACTTTAGATGTATTTAAAACATTTCAGAATCCCAAAAAAATTATCATTGCTACAGTGATTAATTTTGTAGTAGCACCTGTGACTGCGATAATCTTATCGAAGATATTTTTCTCTAACTATCCAAGTTTGGCATTTGGTATGTTGGTCATAAGTGTTTTACCAACGAGTGGTATGACAGCATCTTGGACAGGGCTGTCCGGAGGCAATTTAAAACTGAGCTTGGCGATCATGTCGAGTAATTTATTGTTGAGTATTGTTTTCTTGCCATTTTATCTAAGTATTTTAAACAACACAGGTATGACTGTTGAAACATCAGTGATTGTAGGCAGTTTGATAAAAGTGGTTGTATTACCGCTGCTTCTAGGAGATGCTACAAGACGATTGATCTTAAAGCTAAAGGGACCATCTGGTTATAAAAAGGCAAAACCGTATTTCGGTGAAATCAGTAGCTTCTTTGTTTTGATTATAATATTCATTGCTGTATCACTTAAAAGTAAAATGATCTTATCCAATCCAACACTAGCACTTTATGCCATGGTGCCGATGACCATTTTCTATATCACTATTATGAGCATCAGTCACTTGTTGGGGAAAAGATTTGATAAGGCTGATCAAATTGCTTTGGTGTTTTCTACGACTATGAGAAACTTAACCATTGCACTTGGTATTGTAATGGGAATAGAAGGGGGTAGCTTGGCAGTATTTCTAATGGCGCTTTCTTATATGGTACAGTTACCAATCGCAACATTTTATCATCATTTATCAGTTAAAAGGTTGGCTCAAACGAGCTAAACCTTTTCTTTTTTTTAATGTTTTTTCTATAGGCTTATAGTTAAAAAAAGTTTATAATTAAAAGAGTGGAAAAAGGTGGTTTATGAAATATTTAATTCTTGCAGAAAAACCTTCAGTAGCTAGAAATATTGGTGATGCTTTAAAAAATATGACAAAGCATGAAGGGTATATGGAAAATGATCGATATATTGTCACATGGGCCTTTGGCCATCTATTGTCTTTGTATGATATTAGCGATTATGATGCAACCAAAAAAAGTTGGAAGATGGAGTACTTTCCATTTATTCCTCGTATTTTTGAGTACAAGGTCAAGCCTAGTCAAAAGGATAGACATAAGGCTGATTTTGGTGCGAAAAAACAACTCAATATTATTAAGTCTTTAATAAAAAGACCAGATGTGACGCAGATTATCTCAGCATGTGATTATGATAGAGAAGGACAAATCATCGGTGATATAATCTTTAAAGTACTAAAACCCAAACAACCTGTTTTTAGACTGTTACTCAACGAGTGGACAGCTGGAGCGGTTATCGATGGCTTAGAACAAATCAAACCCAATACAGACTTGTTACCCCTAAGAGATGCAGGCATCAGCAGGCAATGGGCTGATTGGATTATCGGTATAAATTTAACCTCCGTAACAACACTGAAGTTTGCAAAACCGTCCAAACAGATTTTAAATGTCGGAAGGGTTATTATGCCAACGCTTAAAATCATTTATGATAGAGATTTGGAGATTAGAAACTTTGTATCTGAAACCTACTTCAAACTTGCAGGCTTGTTTTTAAAGGATTCAACAGCTTTTGAAGGCATATACTTTGAAGAAAAAATGGATCAATTTAAAAGGAAGTCGCTATTAGAAGAGTTGATTCGAGATATTCAGCTTCCGACAACCGCTAAAGTCATTGAAGTGGCAACTAAACGAAAAAAAGAATATCCTCCATATTTGTTTAATCTATCAAATCTACAAGGTATGATTACCAGTAAATATAGAGGCTTCACATCCGCTAAAGTTTTACAGATAGCGCAGTCTCTGTATGAAAAAAAGTATATTACATATCCAAGAACTTCAAGTATGCATTTAGATGAAACGTTAATAGATAAAACGAAGAATGTTGTTGAAGTACTTAAAAGAGGACTACCTTATGAAAAAGACGTCATATTCAACGCCTCTAAACGTGTATTTGATTCAAAAAAAGTGGAAAGTCATTCAGCAATTATACCAACTTATTTGATTCCTAAAAACTTATCTGAAGATGAGCGACTGGTTTATAATGCCATAAAAAACAGATTATTGGTACAGTTTATGGCAATCGCGGAATATGATGAAACCAAATTGGTATTGGAAATTAAAGATAGCGGTTTGAAGTTTCATGCATCAGGACGGATTCAAATTGAAGAGGGCTGGAAGGTTGTTGAAAACATTCAAAGCAAAGACCGCATACTGCCTAAAGTTATAAAAGGTGATGTGATTGATGTAAGAGAACTGAATATTACACATCATGAAACAAAACCGCCAGAACCTCATACAGAGAAGTCGTTATTAAAAGTCATGGAGACTTGTGGTAAGAAATATAAAGACAATCAATCCGAAGAAATGATTATGCAGGTCCTAAGTGGCTTCAGTATTGGTACTGCTGCAACTAGAGCAGAAATCATCAGCAAACTAAAACGTGTAGGGTATATTGAAAGCAAAGGTAAAACACTCATCACTACAGAACTTGGACAGAAGATGGTTGATGTTTTTCCCGTAAAAGCATTATTTGACTTGGAGTATACTGGGCGTCTAGAAAACCAGTTGTCTGAAATTTCAAAAGGCATTCTGTCAAAGAATGTGTTTTTGAGATCGATTTTTGCTTTTACAGAGTCGGGTGTGGAAATGATAAAAAATCATGATGAGGTTGTACTAAAGGAAAGTGTGATAAAAGAAACTTTGGGGAAATGTCCTAATTGTGGTGGTCAAATTATTGAAACTCAGAAAAGTTTTGGCTGTAGTCAGTGGAAACAAGGCTGTAAGTATGTCATATGGAAAAATGATAAGTTTTTAAAAAGCATGAAAAAGAAACCAACAAAAACCATGGTTAAGACTCTTTTAAAACAAGACAGAGTATTTGTAAAAGGATTGATTGGTAAGAGTGGTCAGAAATTTGATGCCTATTTAAGATATGAAAAACAAAATGATAGTGAATATTATAATTGGAAAATGGAATTTAAATAGGAGGCTTTATGTATCTTGTAACAGCAGAGTTTATAAAAGAACATCCTGAATCAATACTTATTGATTGTAGATATGATATGTCTAATCTAACCTTTGGTTATTCTGAATATAGTCAAAACCATATAAAAGGTGCTTATTATATGGATCTAGATAAAGATATGACATCAGAACTTCAGACACATGGCGGTCGTCATCCTTTAGCGGATTTATTGACATTTACGGATAAACTGGGTAGTTTTGGTGTAAAAAATGACAGTACTGTGGTTATTTATGATAATGGTGAATTGGCAATGGCATCGAGACTTTGGTTCATGTGTCAGTTGATTGGTTTAAATACATACATTGTTAAAGGTGGCTATAATGCCATCAAGGATACATTGGAAGTTACAGCGGAAATACCAGAAGTAACAGAGTCTCAACTGAACATGCATTATGATTCATCAATCATATGTGACAAAGAAGATGTGATTGAAGCGATGACTAAAGAAAGATCAGTGATTGTTGATTCCAGATCCAATCCAAGGTATTTAGGACTTGAGGAACCATTTGATAAAATAGCAGGTCATATTCCAACAGCGGTTAATTACTTCTGGAAAGATAATTTTATCGAAGAGAAAGTTAAAGAATATGGCGATATAGAAGCGATGTTCTTAGAAATGAATAATTATGATGAAATCATTATACACTGTGGTTCTGGTATTACTGGCTGTGTGAACATGTTCTTCTTGAATGAGATTAATATCAAGTCAAAACTGTATGCAGGCAGTTACAGCGATTGGTTAAGTTATGACGACAACGAGGTTATTATCAAAGATAATATAAGACAGAAAGTGAAGTTTATATGAAAAAATTAGGTTGGTTGATGATTCTATGTTTAATACTTATGAGTTGTAATACTCAAGAGGTTAACACTGAAAATAATACAACAGACATTATATCAAATACAACAGAAACCAACGAGTCATTTGGAGGCTCTAACGATTCAACCAATGCAACAGAAGAAGAAACAGAAGAAGAAATAGAAGAAGAAATAGAAGAAGTAGAAGAAACGGAAGAAGTAGTAGATTACACTGCTTTATATAATGAGTATAAGGTAAATGAAATCGGGCAAGTCATTGTAATTATGTATCATAACCTTTCGGATAAAGAAGGGACTTATGCTTCCACGCCAGAGTTGTTTAGAGCGGATTTGGAACGACTTTACAATGAAGGTTATAGAACGGTCAGTATGTCTGATCTAATCAGTAACACCATTGATATTCCAATTGGTACAACACCGGTTGTACTTACCTTTGACGATGCTACAAAGAGTAATTTCTATTATGAAGAAGATGGAACGATAGGAAAAGATTCTGTTGTAGGGATTTTAGATGAGTTTTATGAAACCCATGAGGACTTTGGTCGAAATGCAATTTTCTATGTATATGGCACCAATCCCTTTAGGGAAAAAGACTTGCTGCAAAAAAAGCTTGAATATCTTATTGAAAACGGTTATGAAATAGGAACACATACCTTTGGACATGATGAACTAAATAACCTGAGTGCTGAAGGTATTCAGAAAACTTTAGGTCGAAATGAACAGTTTATTCAAACGATTGTTCCGGGTCATAAGATGAGACATTTATCGTTACCATACGGTTTAAGACCAAAAGGTGAATTGGAGTCAAATCTCTATAACGGTACTTATGAAGAGATTACTTATGAAATTGTATCTGCAGTCAATGTTGGATGGAATCCAATTGCATCGCCGGCAGCATCTAAGTTTGATGCGACCAGTATCAATAGAATTACTTGCGGGTCTGATGAAGCCGAATTACATTATTGGTTGGATTATTTTGTAGACAAACCCGAAAGACGTTATTACAGTGACGGTGATCCGAGTACAGTTGTTGTACCTTTAGATCAACTGGAGTCTGTTGACGATAAATATTTAGAAAAAGTTATTACATATGAAGAAAGCGGGGATGAATAATGAAGTTTAAGGATTATCAGTATACAAGACCTGATATGGATCAGGCAAAAGTAACATTTGAAGCTTTAATTAAAGAATTTAAGGAAGCAAAATCATTTGAAGAACAAGATGTTGCAATGACAAAAATAAATGATTTTAGAAATAATCTTGAGACCATGATGGTATTGGTAAGTGTAAGACATTCACTTGATACAACAGATGAGTTTTATGAAAAAGAAAATGACTTTATGGATGAAAACTCACCAATCTATGAAGGATGGGTTTCTAACTATTATGAAGCATTGGTTGCATCACCATTTAGAGCGGATTTAGAAGCAAAATGGGGTAAACATATCTTTATAATTGCTGAACTGACACTTAAGACTTTTAAACCTGAAATCATCGAGTTGATGCAGACAGAAAATAAACTTGCCAGTGAATACATGAAATTAAGAGCAAGTGCTAAAATCATGTTTGACGGTGAAGAGAAGAATTTATCTCAGATGACACCTTATACAGAATCAAAAGATAGAGAAATCAGATTGGCTGCACAAAAGGCAGTAACTGGTTTCTTTGAAGAACATGAAGCAGATTTTGATAGAATTTATGATGAACAAGTAAAAGTGCGTCATGAAATTGCCTTAAAATTAGGCTTTGAGAACTTTGTTGATTTAGGGTATGCAAGATTAAAACGTTCAGATTATAACTCAAAGAATGCTGCGAACTATAGAAAACAAGTTTATGAGAACTTAGTACCTTTAACAACTGAGTTAAGACAAAGACAGGCAAAACGTCTAGGTGTAGAAGCACTTAAATACTATGACGAGCCACTTGATTTCTTAACAGGTAATGCAACACCAAAAGGAAATCCAGAATGGATTATCAATAATGGAAAACAAATGTATAAAGAGTTGTCAACAGAAACAGATGAGTTCTTCAGTTATATGGTAGAACATGATTTGTTGGATTTAGTTGCTAAAAAAGGTAAAGCTGGCGGTGGCTACTGCACATTTGTAAATGATTACAAATCACCTTTTATCTTCTCGAACTTCAACGGTACATCAGGTGATGTTGATGTATTAACACATGAAGCAGGGCATGCTTTCCAAGTGTATTCAAGTAGAAACTACAAATTGCCTGAGTATGTATGGCCAACTCTTGAAGCGTGTGAAATTCATTCGATGAGTATGGAATTCTTTGCTTGGCCTTGGATGAAGAATTTCTTTAAAGAAGATGTAGAGAAGTATAAGTTTACACATTTAAGTGGTGCACTTTTATTTATCCCTTATGGTGTGACTGTAGATGAGTTCCAGCATTTTGTATATGAGAATCCAACGGCAACACCAACCGAGAGAAAAGCAAAATGGCGTGAAATCGAGAAGAAATACTTACCTCATAGAGATTATGAAGACAATGATTTCTTAGAAAGAGGTGGCTTCTGGTTCAAACAAGGTCATATCTTCTCTAACCCATTCTATTATATAGATTACACTTTGGCTCAAGTGAGTGCTTTTGAGTTCTGGAACAAATCAGTAGAAGACAGAGAAACTGCATGGAGTGACTATTTAAGATTATGTCAAGCGGGTGGCTCTAAGTCATACTTGGATTTGGTATCACTGGCAAACCTTCATAATCCATTTGAAGATGGTACAATCAAGAAAATTGTTGGTCCGATTTCCGAATGGTTATCAAAAGTAGATGATTCAAAAATGTAGAGAACTGGCAGCCTAGGCTGCCAGTTCTTTTTTTTCTAGAGTATTGATTTCTTTATGAATATGAACTGCCAATATACCTGTTAATAAAATGGTACAGAAGTCAGCAAATGCTTGAGCATATATAACACCATTTAGATCAAATAGATTTGGAAGAATCAAAATTGCCGGTATTAAGAAAATGCCTTGTCTAGAAAGTGACAATAGCGCTGCTTGTTTTCCTTTACCAAGTGCTTGGAATAACGTTGCATAGATGGTTTGGAAACCGAATAAAGGGAAGAATAAGACAACTGCTCTTAAAGATCTTACCCCGATTCTAATCACTTCTGGATCATCACTGAAAATAGAAATGATCTGTGGTGCAAAAACCATATACACAAAGGTTGCCATTGTTGTAAATACAGTAGTCCATATCAGTGATGTTTTAATTGTTTCTTTTAAACGGTCTGTATAGCCCGCTCCGTAATTATACCCTGCGACAGGTTGGAATCCTTGGGAAAACCCAAAGATGACCATTGCTGCTAATGAAAATACTTTTGTTGTGACACCTAGTGATGCAATTGCAGCATCTCCAAATGGACTTGCTGCAGTGTTTAATAGTCCCATTGAGAAACTCATAAGAAATTGACGGATAAACGTTGGAATACCAATTTTATAAAGTTCTAGATACATACCTTTAGAAGGTTTAATATGTTTTCTAGATAAGTGTAATACACTTTTTCTTCTGACAAAGAACGATATTAACAAAATAGTTGAAACACCTTGAGATAAAACGGTTGCCAAAGCAGCACCAGAAACACCCATGTCAAATGCAAAGATAAAAATCGGATCAAAAATAATATTCAGTATAGCACCAGTCATCAGAGCAATCATACTGTATTTAGCACTACCTTCAGCTCTTAAAAGGTTATTAAGTGTCATGTTGATAATCGTAAAGATGGCTCCAAATACAAGGATTTCACCATATGCCGTTGCTTGAGGTAAAATAGTTTCTGTTGCACCGAAAGCCTTTAATATAGGCTGTAAAAATAAAACCAATAGTATTGTTACCAAAGCAGCTGTAATGATACTCGTTACAAATGTAGTTGAAGCGACTTCATCAGCTCGTTTCTTTTTGTTTTCACCGAGTAATCTAGAAACAAAAGAAGCACTACCCATACCATACATGAGTCCGATTGCTGAAAGTAACATGAATAGTGGATATACTACTGAAACAGCACCGATGGCTTCAGTACCAAGCAATGATACAAATAATGTATCAACTAAATTATAAATTGCAGTAACCAGCATACCGATGATTGCTGGTAATGCCAATGTTTTTAAGACCTTTGGGATTTTTTCTTGACCCATCATTTTTGCACGTTGTTCGTTATCCATGTCATTCTCCTTACATAATACTCATTAAGTATTCGATGTTTTTTTCTTTTGCATCCTTAAATGTTGCTATCAAGTGACCGATAGCCATAACTAAAGTTAGAGCTTTTCTATCTTCAAATCCATCGGGATTATAATCATGTATCAATTCAATCATTAAGTCTTGTAACTTAGAAAAAATATGTGACATAGAATCAAGATGATCGCTATTTTTAGAAAATAATTCTTTGCCTAGTCCTTTTCTTTCAATCATGTCCTCGTATAATGTTGTGACCAATAATAGAAGACGTTCCTCTGGATCATCGCTTTTAGAGATATGTTGTTCAATATTATCAATTGTCAGTAACCAGCTTTCTTCTAAAGAAGATAAAAATAAAGTATCTTTATTAGGATAGTAATTATACAAAGTCCCAACAGCAATACCAAGTTTAGATGCAATACCACGCATACTAACTTTGTCATAACCGATGGTTTCATAAAGCTCTATGGCAGCTTGTTTTATTTGAGGTTTTAAATCTTTTATAATTTTTGGCATCTCATACTCCTTTATGAACGTCGTTCATTTAATAACTATATTATAATGAACAGTGTTCATAAAGTCAATAAAAAAAATAGAACTTTATAAAGTTCTAAGATTTTTTAGCACTTGGGGTGCTATACATAATAACCGCGATGATGATCATCATAGTTCCAATAAGTGTTTGAATGGATACCATTTGACCCAGTGTATAATAATCAATAACAACAGAGGCAATGGTTTGACCGATGAGTATCAATACGGTTGATATCAAAACTTTTGTTTTAGAAAAAGTATAATTTGATAAAGCAACAAATGTGGCGCCTAAAATACCACCAAGAAGGGGATAGATGCCTATACGTGTTAAATCAACCAATTGAAAATCACTATTTCTTAAAAACAGCAAGACAAATAACAACGCACCAATCGTACCAGTAACGTGATTGACTATATTACTTTTATAAATACCAACTTCTTTAGAAAGTAGCATATTTAATGTTTTAGTGATGATGAAGATCATACCTGTTGCAACACTTAATAATAAAATCATAAGACCTCCTATATACTCAACAAAGCAACACCGGTTATCATAATGATGATAGATGCCACTTTTGATTTGGTTAATTCCAGTTTATCAAAACCGAACCAACCATTCATATCAATGACAAATGAAAAGATGAATTGGCCAGCAATAAGTGCTGTTGATACCAGTAGTACACCGATATTTTGTACGGCAAATGAAATTGAAACAACTGCAAATGATCCGATAAAACCACCTAATAAAAGATATGGTTTTGTTTTTATGAGTGCTAATGCAGATCTTTTTTTATTCTTTTCCAGAAAAAGAAAATAAATAGAAGACATGGTTAGCCCTATTAAGTGAATAGTTAAAACACTTTCCAATAGTCCTACTTTTGTAGCGAATATACCATTAGCTGCATTGATATTGGCTGTGATGATACCCATTACAAAAATGAGTGCATACAATGTGATTTTATTCATAATAACCTCCTGCTAAGTCTTCGAGTTTCTGATAATCGAGAATGATAAACTTTTTATCCTTCTTAACGATCATACCTTCTTTTTCAAAAGTTTGTATCACACGGTTCAGGTGGCGATAACTCGTTCCTAAAAAAGTTGCAAGATCTGTTAGCTTATCAAAATTTATTTCATCTATTCTTTGTACAGAATCTATACGTGTTAAAGAGATCAAATAACTTGCAAATCGATTTTTAAAGGGATAAGAAGCATTTAAAGAAGCAGCTTTTGAAGCGGTTTCTAACTTCGTACTCAACCTGCTCACTATGTATCTTAAAAAAGTAACATCATGTTTTGTGACTTCTTCCAAGTCTTCAAATGGAATTCGTATGGCTGTAACACCATATATGGATTGAACTTCAGAATCCACAATCCTTTTTTCATGAAGGAGTTCCAAGCTACCCAGTTCAGATAAGGGTCTAGTGAATCTCAATAAAACGCTTTTTCCATTTTCCAACGTTCTAAATATTTTAGCTTTGCCTTCAACTATCAAGAAGAAATAAGGCATGCTATCTCCCGCAACCAGGATATCTTCACCTCGATCGTATTGAACCAAGGTCATATGTTGTTTCATATCCGTATCAAATAAAGTTTCTATTTCATGTTTTTTTATATAGTAATTTAGTAGTTTGTCATCATTAAGAATTATCATATCTATCTCCTTAGCTGTAGTATACATCTATACTGTATCACAAAGCAGGACATATGTCCTGAAAATGAAAAGTAAAGATATTCGGAGTTTTCTGACAATGGTTAACATAGATTTAACAAAAAAATAGTTGACTAGAGAAGTGCAGTTTGATAGTATATGAGTGAAATTGAATATAAGAATATAAGGAGAACAAATGATTGGAATATTAAAAGCCCTGGCTGATGAGAATCGACTTCGACTCTTCAATATTTTATTGGAAACAGAACTTTGTGTCTGCGAAATTGAAACTATTTTGGAGATGAGTCAATCGAATACATCAAGGCATTTGTTGAAATTAAAAAATGCTGAGATAATTGAGTCTACTAAAGATGCCCAATGGGTACATTATAAAGTATCAGATAGTTTTAAAGACAATCATAAAATGCTCTTTGAGTATTTAAAAGAAGAAATGAAAGAAAATGAACTTTATAGTGTAGACAGGAAACGACTAATAAAATATCAGTCATTGAATCTAACATGTACAGATATCCGCGAGGATTCTAAACGTGTGATTCAATTGATTACTTAGGAGGATATATGAAAGAAAAAGCATCACAAGACATGGATTTCTTTGGTCGTTACTTGACCGTATGGGTAGCATTATGTATTGTTGTAGGGATTGCTATTGGTAAATTTTTACCCATCATTCCAGATACACTTAGTAAATTTGAATATGCACAAGTGTCACTGCCTGTTGCCATTCTAATTTGGTTGATGATTTATCCAATGATGTTAAAGGTGGATTTTAAAAGTATCGTCAATGCAACGAAGAGACCAAAAGGTTTGTTATTAACCTGTGGTACCAATTGGTTGATAAAACCGTTTACAATGTATTTAATAGCAGCTTTTTTCTTTAAAGTTGTTTTTAAGACGTGGATACCACTTGATTTAGCCAATCAATATCTTGCAGGCGCAGTGCTTCTAGGCGCAGCCCCATGTACAGCCATGGTATTTGTATGGAGTCATTTAACCAAAGGCGATGCGGCTTATACGCTTGTACAAGTTGCAGTTAATGATTTGATCCTATTGGTGGCATTTACACCTATAGTAGCATTTTTACTAGGTATTACAGATGTTCTAGTACCTTATAATACTTTATTCTTATCAGTGGTATTGTTTGTTGTTATTCCACTGCTTGCAGGGTATATCTCTAGAACACATATAATTAAAACAAAAGGTGAGACTTATTTTAATGAAGTCTTTTTAAAGAAATTTGATGGCATTACAATTGCTGGTTTGTTATTAACACTTGTAATTATCTTCTCATTCCAAGGAGAAATCATATTATCAAATCCAGCTCATATTCTGTTGATTGCAATTCCTCTGACAATTCAAACATTCATTATCTTTACAATAGCGTACATAAGTGCGAAATTGATGAAGTTGGAACATAAAATTGCAGCACCTGCTGCCTTGATTGGTGCAAGTAATTTCTTTGAACTTGCAGTTGCTGTGGCGATTTCATTATTTGGATTGCAATCTGGTGCAACACTCGCAACAGTTGTAGGCGTATTGGTAGAAGTACCAGTTATGTTGATGTTGGTGACTATAGCCAATAAAACAAGACACTGGTTTAAGGAGGCATAATATGATAAAAGTAGCATTTGTATGCGTACATAACTCTTGTAGATCGCAAATGGCAGAAGGCTTTGCAAAGTCTTTATGCAAAGAGGTATTCGAAGCTTATTCCGCAGGCACTGAAAACTATCCTGAAGTCAAACCGCTGGCAGTTGAAGTGATGGAAGAAGCCGGCGTGGATATGTCATCACATCATCCGAAGTTACTATCGGATATTCCAGAAGAGTTGGATCTGTTGATTACAATGGGGTGTAACGTATCATGTCCCTTTGTACCAAACAAACATTCAGAAGACTGGGGATTGGACGACCCATCTGGTGGTCCAATAGAAGATTTTAGAGTCACGAGAGAACTGGTCAGATCAAAAGTACTAGAATTAATTAAACGCATTGAAAATAATGAAATTGAAGGATTAAATTAATTCTTTTAAATAATCAACTGTTGTAGTTGGTTATTTTTTTTGTCAAAGTTAACTAGGTCCTATTTGTTAGGGCCATATTATTGAAGACTATATATGATTAGTGGTTCAATACATTGTAGCTAAAACACTAAAAAGTATATGGAAATACACTTATATTATGTCAATAGGAATTGAATGGAATTACTAGATCCTGGTTATAATCTACCCCATTTAAGTGTATAATAAAAAAGAGGTGATATATTGAAAATTTTAGTGCTAAATGGCAGTCCTAAAGGTGATATGGGTGTAAGTTATCATCATGTATTGTTTTTGGAAAAACATTATAAATCAATTACATTTGAATATATACATATTGGCAAGATGATAAAGACATATCATGATGAGCTTTTAGGTGAGTTGATAGAGACGATGAGTGCTTATGATTGTGTGATGTGGGCTTATCCTGTTTATACATTTTCCGTACCTTATCAGTTGATGTTGTTTATGAATAGACTTCAAAGTCATCCAAAAAAACAGTTGTTAAAAGATGTTTATACCGTACAACTTTCAACATCCAAACACTTCTTTGATATCACGGCATATAACTATATGAAAACACAATTAAAAGACCTGGAGATGATACATATTGAAGGTTTGATGGCAGACATGGATGAAATGTTAAAAGAACCTGGACGTCATAAAATGATTGGATTTATGGATCAAGTCCTATTTACGATCCAACAACATTTTACTTATCCTAATACAAAGCAGATTGTTCAGGAGTTGTATCATTTTAAATACAGTCAAGTACCAGAACCAGATAAATTGCCCTCTAAAATACTGGTTGTTTATAACGGTAAATCATATTCAGAGACTCTAAAACACATGATATCAGCCTTTGAAAATCTTTGTAGTTACGAAGTGCACAGACTTGATATTTCAAATATCAATATTCAAGGTGGTTGTTTAGGATGTCTAAAATGTACTTTTATTGGTCATTGTATTTATAGGGACGAATTTGAAGAAATGTATCAAAAGAAAATATTGGATGCTGACGTACTGGTATATGCTTCAGATATAAAAAACCATTATTTACATGAGGATTTCAAATTAATAGATGACCGTGCATTCTATAATGGTCATCGTGTCAATACTGACAATAAAGCGACATGTTATTTATTGACAGGACATTACAATCATGAACATAATTTGAGACATATTATAGAAGCAAGAGCTCATGTGGGTCATATGGCTTTATTTGAACCTGTTACCAATGAAAGTGATGATATCATAAAACAAATCAAACGGTTATGTGAAGAGGTTGAATATTTTATGGAGAAGAAACCAATGCCTAAAACATCATTTTACGGTATTGGTGGCATGAAAGTTTTTAGAGATCTTATCTTCAATATGAGAAGTTTAATGATTGACGACCATGACTATTATAAAACAAATGGATTGTATGACTTTCCAAAGAAACACTATTTCAAACATTTCTTTATTCGACTCGGTATTCAATTAATTAGTTCGCCTAAAAGATTTAAGAAATATGCACCAAAGATGAATAAAGCGATGTTGGCTCGTTATAAAAAAGTTGTAGATGACTATTAGGAGTTTCTTATGTTAGAGCAATTATTTGTTATTTTGAAATCTGAAGATCCCTTAGTTGAAATGGGAAAGATGATGTCTTGTAATGGCTTGACTTATAAAGGTAAAGTGTTTTGTTTCGAATATAATAATCAAATGGTATTTAAACTGGGTAAAGGTTTTGATATAGAAGCAGTTGGTATAAGGGAATATGAGTATTTAAATCCATTCAAAAATAAAGGGCCGATGTTAGCCTGGTTTATTATAAAAACAACAGATGAGGCAAAAATTGTACAACTGGCGCGATTTTCACTGAATGATATGAAAACGAATCTTTAAATCACTGAGAGGACAGCATGAGAGAAAATAAAAATACATTTATTATATTTGCTCTGATTTTTTGTAGCATTATGATGGTGTTATTGACTACAGAAAAGTACAATAAACCAATGACACTTCCAAATAGACGTATAGACTATATCTCTGATGATTCAGATGCGTCTTTTGATATGACCAGTATATTTAATAAAGACGAAGTGGCAGAATTTGCTTATGAGATGTTCGAGTTTCAAGGTATTCGATCAGGAATCGTTGATATCGCTACAACTGGATTTACGAAAGAAGATTTAGGCGTCGAAAATTCTGTTGTCAACTTTACAGAAGTCGTATTAGAAGATGGGACAATTGTTTCGTTTATTGAACCTGAATCAGAAGCTGTGAGTATGTATAACAAAATTACTTCAGAAGGTTTGCTGGTCGTTATTATTGAAGATATAAATGGAACAAAGCAGATTATTCAACCAGGTGATGAAAATTTTGAGATTTATAAACAAGCACTTCTGAGAGAAAAAAGAAGTATTCAGACCACTAAGTTAACCAATTTGGAATTGTTGTTATCTGAATCTCGATTGATTGGTAAATATGATGCTTATTTAGGCAGTGAAGACAATCTTATAAGATCTTCTCAAGTTTATTACAATGAGAAAAAAAATTATATGCTTATGTTGTCTAAAGACAAACTAGGCGTAGAGTATTTCCTTGTAGATGCAGGTGTTGATATGTATTTTGATCATATATACGAGTTCAGTTCGGAATTTTTAGAAGTCAAAGGATTTGTAACAGCAAATGAATTGGAACACCTTTTATATGGTTCTTATATTAAAATGATAGAGATGAACACCTTTTATTTGGAGACGAAATTTAAAGGTGAAATACTAATCATAAAAAGAAATGAGGAAAATGGTAATGAAGAGTAATAAAATGGGTATAATGCCTATACCTGCATTAATATTAAGTATGTCACTTCCTGCTATTATCTCAATGATGGTTCAAGCTCTCTATAATTTTGTGGATTCCTTGTTTGTTGCTAGAGTCGGTGAAGAAGCTTTAAAAGCAGTATCACTCGCTTTTCCGATACAACTGGTCTTAATTGCATGTTTTGTCGGATTGGGGATTGGTATCAATTCAGCCGTTTCTAGAAAACTAGGTGAAGGAGATTATAAAACAGCTGTTAATATTGCCGAACATGGGTATATCTTGGCTGGTGTACTTTACATTCTTGTTGCTATCTTGGGTATATTTTTTGTAGATGATTTTTTTAGATGGTTTACAGATGATCCATTGGTTTTAGAGTATGGTATTTCTTATGCTAGAATCATATTGATATTTTCATTTGGTAGAATTTTTGCACAGGCTGGTATGAGCATCTTGCAAGGTAGTGGTGAGATGAAAAAACCAATGAAAGCTCAACTGATTGGTGCAATTACCAATATAATTTTAGATCCTATTATGATATTTGGACTGTTTGGTTTCCCTGAATTAGGTGTAACAGGTGCAGCAATTGCAACGGTAACAGCACAGTTTACATCCATGATTTATGTTTTTTATACACTTTTCAGAGGTAAGAATTACTTAAAATTAGATTTAAATAACTTCAAATACAGTTCAGGAATTGCAAAAAATATTATACTGGTAGGTTTACCTGCAGCCATTATGCAAGGATTAGTGGCAATCATGTTAACGGTCTTGAATAAGACTTTATCAAATATTGATGAAACATCAGTTGCAGTACTTGGTATCTATTATAGGCTTCAATCTCTAGTTTTTATGCCTGTGTTTGGTATTTCTCAAGGTACAATGCCAGTAATAGGCTTCAACTTCGGTTCAAAAAACAAGAAACGTATCATCGATGCCATGAAGTTTTCTGGTATGATGGCATTTATGTATATGATGCTTGGATTTTTTATTTTCCAAGTGTTCACAGAAAATTTACTTATGATGTTTAAGAGCAGCCAACAGATGGTAGATATTGGATTGATAGCGTTTAAGCGAATCAGTTTGATGTTTCCGCTGGTAGCTGTAACCATAGTAATCAGTACTTCTTTCCAAGGTATGGGTAAAGCTCATTACAGTATGGTCGTCACATTTGTTCGACAAATCATCGTTTTATTGCCTTTGGCGTCTTGGTTGGGAAGTTATTCGTTGGATACTCTATGGTATGCTTTTCTAATTGCTGAAGCAGTAGGTTTGGTTTTAGCACTCTATTATTTTAGAAAAGTCTATAAAAATACACTGCATGTATGGCCAGAAGTGTTGTGTCGTACAAATCTAGTTTAGGAGACATGATGAAATTAATATCTTGGAATGTAAACGGTTTAAGAGCTGTTATGAAAAAGGGCTTTATGGAGTATTTTAATGAAATGGATGCAGATATTTTCTGTTTACAGGAAATTAAACTGCAAGAAGGCCAAATAGAAATGGATTTACCTGGCTATCATACTTACTGGAATTATGCTGTTAAAAAAGGTTATTCAGGGACTGCAGTATTTACAAAAGAAAAACCAATCCGTGAAACATATGGTATTGGTATTGAAGAACATGATCAAGAAGGTCGTGTTATCACTTTAGAATATAAAGACTTCTACTTGGTAACTTGTTATACACCCAATTCAAAACGAGGTTTGTTGAGATTGGATTATAGACAGGTATGGGAAGATGATTTTAAGGCGTATCTGAATGGTTTAAAAGTATCTAAACCCGTTGTACTCTGCGGTGATTTAAATGTGGCACATCAGGAAATCGATCTGAAAAATCCGAAAAGCAATAAAATGAATGCTGGATTTACTCAAGAAGAACGAGAAAAAATGACTGATTTATTAAACGATGGTTACATCGATACGTTTAGATATTTATATCCTGAACAAACAGGTGTATATTCTTGGTGGTCATATATGGGTAAGGCAAGAGAAAATAATACTGGATGGAGGATTGATTATTTCATCGTATCAGAGAATTTAAAAGAAGCAATTAAAGATGCTGAAGTTCATGCAGATATCATGGGAAGTGATCATTGTCCAGTTGTATTGTATTTATAGGGAAAAGAGAGTTTCTCTCTTTTCTATAAAATATCGGATGTAGTAAAACTCTTGGGGGGATTATGGTTAAGAAACGCAGTGAAATCATTGAATATTCCGACAAAGATTCTTTGGTTGAATCACATTATGCTTATGATATTGTAAAAAACAGTAAAATAGTTGTTTTTGAGTGGACGCTTGATATTGATATCCCAACAAAATATGTTTCTGCAAATATAAATCAATATGGCTATGTCCCAGAAGATTTTTATGAAGGTGACTTAAGTGATTATTGGCAGTTTGTACATCCGGAGGATCGGAATAGAGTCAAGAAAGAAGTTTATTTGGCGAGACAAGTCGGTGAAACTTATAGTCATCGATATAGAATACTTACCAAAGACGGTCAGACGAGATGGGTTGAAGAACGAATACTCTATGATATGGAAAATGACCTCATTGTTAATGAAAAGGGCATTATTATTGATATCACAGAACAAAAGCTTCTAGAAGAAAAACTAGAGCGTAGTAAAGAACGGTATCAGCGTATATTTGAAAACTCAAGTGTGATTATTTTTACCATTTCTTTAGAAGGCAGTATAAATGCTACCAATAAGATGTTTCGAAGGACCTTAGGCTATGACTTGAAAGACATTAAGGATCAAGATATAAGAAGCATACTTTATGATGTGAATGATTTGTCTTTAATTCTCAATGTAGCCAAGGAGTTCATCGATGAAAGTTACGATGTTGAAGTTGTTTGTAAAACCGGTGAAATCAAAACCTTAAATGTCTCAACCAATATCATAGATTCTATTGATGAGGAAATTGAAATTGTTGCTGTTGACATTTCCGAAAGAAAAATAGATGAACAAAGAATTAGATTTTTAAGTTACCATGATAAACTTACCAATGTTTACAATAGAGCTTATTTTGATGAAGTTATTGAATGTTTAGATAGAAGAAGTTGTTATCCCTTTTCAATCATAATAGGTGACATGAATGGTTTGAAAGTATTAAATGATCATTATGGTCATAAAAAAGGAGACAAACTGCTCCAGGATATGGCTGAAATTTGTGTAAAATCCTGTAGAGAAAAAGATGTGGTTTGCAGAATTGGTGGAGATGAATTTGCGATTATATGCCCAAATACCAATGAAAAGGGTGCGATTGCAATTTGTGATAGAATCAGAGAACTGTGTTTGGAAACAGAAGTTGAGTTAATTGGAAATCCAAGTATTGCTTTGGGTTATTCAACTAAATTGGATAAAGATACAACCATAGATGAAATATTTAAACAGGCAGACAACAATATGTACAGAAATAAAATGACTTACGACAAAAGTACAACGGGGATGTTTCTGAACACATTGCAAACCATGCTTGAACAACATAACTTCGAAGATAAGGAACATTCCGAATCTGTTGTTTACTATGCTATAATGTTGGGTAGACAATTAAATCTAGCATCGAGTTTGATGGATGATTTAGGAATTGTTGCAAAACTGCATGATATAGGAAAAATTGGCGTACCTAGTGATATCTTAAATAAACCTTCGTCATTAAGTGATGAAGAATATGAACTGGTCAAAGGACATGCTTATTTCGGTTACAGTATTTTGAAAGCTGCACCAACGACGATTAATGTTGCAGATTACATATTACACCATCATGAATGGTATGATGGCAATGGTTATCCAGATGGTATAAAAGGAGAGCAAATACCTATTATATCTAGGATTATTTCAATAGTGGATGCATATGTTGTTATGACTAATGATGCACCTTATAGAAAGGCCATGAGTCAGGAAGCAGCTATAAAAGAATTGAAATCATGTTCTAGGACGCAATTTGATCCTGAGTTAGTAACGACATTTTTGAGCTTGATGACATAAAACAGGGGGCATTATGGATGTAAAGGTAAAGAGTTATAATCATTATAGAGAAGAAACAAAGTATACTTTGTCATTGGTATTTACAGTTATATCTATGATGGTATGTGTGTTATTTGCCATATCATTCATAGCCATAGGTGCAAATTATGCTGCATACCTTCAGATTATAGGTGCTTTTGTCTTTATGACCCTTTCGGGGCTTTTAAGAAGAAGAATTCAAACCTTTACACGATATATCGCTATTATGACTTCGATTGTACTGGTCTTGATTCAAGGTGCGATTATTTTTGGAAGCGGGTATGGTTTTCATTATCAGATATTTCCTTTAATAGTTGTTATTTTCCTTCTACTTGACTTTAATATCCCTTATGAAAGAATAAGCATTTATGGTTTGTCTTTCTTAGGTATAGCATCCTTTTATGTCTGTGAGTTATCACCGCTGAAGCCAAACTTTACTGACTATCTGGTTTATGAGAAATATTATTATTCGATTTCATTGTTTATAGCTTTTATGGGTCTTTTAATTGTCCTGTATTATCTCTCAAAAGAAATATTTTCTGCAAGGGATCAACTGTACAGCATGGCTACTACAGATGCGTTAACCAATTTATACAATAGAAGAACATTCTTAAAAAGAGGTGAAGAAGCTTTTAAAATTGCAGAAAGGGGAGGCAATCAATTCGCAGTTATTATTTATGATATTGACTCCTTTAAAAGTGTTAATGATGAATACGGTCATCTTGTTGGAGATGTCGTTCTAAAAAGTATGGCAGAGGTTTCTAGAGAAACCATTAGAGAAACAGACTTATTGGCACGTTATGGTGGTGAAGAATTTGCAATTCTACTACCGAATACTACACCCGAACAAGCATCGGTAGTTGCAGAAAAGCTTAGATCAAAAATTGAGGAACATATAATTTCCATAGCACCCTATAAAATTAATAGAAGTATCAGTTTAGGAGTGATGGGATATCATTTTTCTATTACGTCTTTTGATGACTTGGTAGATAAAGCAGATAAAGCTATGTATAAATCAAAATTGACCGGGAAAAACCGTGTGACAGTTTATGATATGACGGATCCATTTTACAGAGAGAAGAGGCAAGTAAATGACATATAACATCAAACATTATGACTTATTAACCAAAGACGAATTGTATCAGATTATGAAACTTAGAAATGAAGTTTTTGTCGTAGAACAAACCTGTGTGTATCAGGATATTGATGGAAAAGATTTGGATGCCTATCATTTATGTTGTTATGAAGGGGATGAACTGATAGGGTACTTAAGAATTTTAAATCCTGGTCTGTCTTATAAAGAGATGTCAATTGGACGGGTTTTAGTTAAAGATACTTACCGAGATAAAAAAATAGGCAAACTGATTATGGAAGAAAGTATCAATTATATTAAAGAAGTTTTAAATCAAACGGTTGTAAGAATATCCGCACAGGCTTACTTACAGAAGTTTTATACCTCACTTGGCTTTGATACAGTTTCAGAAGAATATCTAGAGGATGATATACCTCATATTGAAATGTTGCTGAATATGTAGTTAAGTATTGAAAATGAAATTATTGTATGCTATATTAGTTTAAGATAAAAGTCTTTAAAGATGTGCGGGTCACATCAAAGATTGAACATGTCGTTAAGGCTTTTGTTGTGTGCAAAAGTCTTTTTTGATTGCTTTAAAATGGTCCTGTGAGACCAAAAGGAGGATACGATGGATAATAAACTAACATTTAAGAACCTTATTCTAGGTTTACAACATCTTGTAGCGATGTTTGGTGCAACAGTATTGGTACCGGCAATTACAGGATTCAATCCAGCAGTAGCACTATTGGCAGCCGGTATTGGTACATTACTATTTCATTTTGTTACAAAAAGAAAAGTGCCTGTATTTTTAGGTTCATCGTTTTCATTTATTGCAGTAATAATAGCCGTTAAAGAAATGCATGGTGGAGATTTAGCTTATGCACAAGGTGGTTTAATGGTTGCAGGTTTGGTTTACGTCATTATTTCATTATTTATAGGAAAAGTAAAAGTTTCAACGCTTCAAAAGGTATTGCCTTCATATGTTATTGGGCCAATGATTATCATCATCGGTTTGACATTGATACCAGTGGCATTCGATATGGCATCTCTTAACTTTTTATTAGCTGGATTAACACTACTGTATGTTATTTTAATCAATGCCTTTGCTAAAGGTCTTGTAAAACAAATGTCGATTTTATTGGCAGTTGTAATGGGTTATGTAACAGCATTAATCATCGGAATGATTACAGGGACACCTATTTTGGATTTCGCTCCAATAACAAATGCAAGTATATTTGCCATTCCAGAGATGACACTTCCAAAGTTTAGTTTACCAGCAATCATCACAATCGTACCGGTTGTACTTGCAGTATTCATGGAACATATTGGAGACGTTACAACAAATGGTACAGTAGTCGGACAGGATTTCTTAAAAGATCCAGGACTAAACAGAACACTTTTAGGTGATGGTTTAGCAACAATGTTTGCAGCACTTATTGGTGGACCGGCTAATACAACATACGGTGAGAACACAAGTGTGCTTGCGATTACTAAAAATTACGATCCAAGAAACTTAAGAATTGCAGCAGTATTTGCAATCCTTTTAGCACTTATTGGAAAATTCGGAGCAGTTCTTCAAACAATTCCAGTGGCTGTAATGGGCGGTATCTCATTTATGTTATTCGGAATGATTGCTTGGATTGGTGTTAAGATGATCAAAGACAGTAAAGTAGAATTTAATGCACAGTCACTAATTGTAATGGTAACGATGTTGATTATCGGTTTAGGAACGAGTTATTTGAAAAAATATGCAGGTATCTCAATCGGTATCCCAATTACAAGTACAGTTATGTTGGATGGTTTAAGTTTAGCTGCTATCGTTGGTGTTTCATTAAACGTAGTATTAAATACTGTATTTAAAACAGAAAACAAAGAAGTAGAAGAATCAGCTTCAAAAGTAGAAGCTGTATAATAGAAAAACCGCAGCTCAGCTGCGGTTTTTTATCTAGAAGGCATAACCATTCTTAAGAACTTATAGGTGATAAATCCTATAAGTTTTTTTATTGGATTAATTTTGATATCAAAGTAATACGAGCTATTGTACCAACCTAGACTTTTCCAATGTTCATAGTCTTTCTCTTTTGTGATTTGAGTACTTGCTTTCCACATGTTAAACCAAAGTACATCCTTTAAAGAAGGAGATTTAGCTGGTTTATTAAGCATTTTATGATAGTGTGTTGCAGCTTTGATGATCTGTTTTTGAAGTTTATCAGATGTATCAATTGATTGTCCGAATTGAGTAACCGCCAATGTAGAACAATCATTGACACCAAATGCTTTCAGAACCGATTTCAAATACTCAGCACTGGATTTTGCAGATGATCCCATCGTTGTAGAAACAGCCATTCCTTTTTTAGTTTGAAATTCCGGTCGATGAAAAAGATAGGTAATGGAATCTATGAAATTCTTCATGGCTCCAGATATGTTCATGGCATAAACCGGAGAAGAAAAAATGATGCCATCTGCCTGAAGAAGCTGATTTTTAAAAGTATAAGACTTATCATATTGGAAACATTTGCTTTCATCCTTAATAAAACATTGGAAACAAGACTTGCAGTAGTTGAGTTCAGTATCCACCATATGGATATACTCAAATTCATAATCTCCAAGTTCTTTTAGTGTCTTCTCTATTAGTTGTAGGGCTTTATATGTAGCTCCTTTTCTTATAGAGCCATTAACTAAAACTATTTTCATGTCATCACCTCGACTTTATCATAGCATATAAATTTGGTTATATAAATGATTCGTATATGGTAATATTAAAGAGGAGGACTTATTATGACAACGATGGATATCATTAATAACCGCGTGAGTATCAGGAAATTCAATAACAAGCCAATAGAAGATGAGGTGCTTACTTCAATATTGGAATCTGCTATAAAAGCACCTACTGCAGGCAATATGGTGCCGTATACTATTTTGAAAGTAAAAAATTCAGAGACGCTTGAGAAACTCAGTGTTTCTTGTGATCATCAACCGTTTATAAAAGATGCAGATACAGCACTGATATTTTTGGTTGACCTTTATAAGTGGCATCACTATCTTCTGCAAAATGATGTCAAAGAATATGCTGAAAAAACAAATAGACACTACGATGGACCAACACTTGCAGATGCCATCCTTGCTATCAATGATGCTTTGATTGCTTCAGAAAATGCTGTAATTGCAGCAGAACACTATGGTGTTGGCAGTTGTTATATTGGTGATATCATGGAGAACTTTGAGTATCATAGAGAATTATTTGAATTACCAGAGTATGTTTTTCCAGCAGCCATGTTGGTTTTAGGACATTATGACCATAGACCAGCTCCAAGGTATCGTTTTGATACAAAACATGTGATATTTGAAGAAACCTATAAAAAACTATCCAAAGATGAATTAGAAGATATGTATCAGGAAAAAACAAAACTCTATAATCCAAATGTTTCTGAGGAAATTAAAAATTATGCACAGCAGTTTTACAATAGAAAAATGGGCGCAGACTTCTTTGTTGAGATGAACCGTTCTTTAAAGGAAATACTCAAAATGTTTGAAAGACCTTAAAGGTCTTTTTCTTTTGTAAAAAATAGTTAAATGTTATACTAATAACAGGAGGTATTATGAGACTATTACATACTGGTGACTGGCACTTGGGGAAACAATTAGAAGGTGTGAGTCGAATTGAGGAACAAGAAAAATTTTTAGAAGATTTTAAATTGATAATAGAAGAAGAAGCGATTGATGTGGTGATGATTGCAGGTGATGTGTATGATACATTCAATCCATCTTCGAAGGCGGAAACTTTGTTTTATCAGACTTTAAAAGATATTAGCAACAATGGTAAACGATTGATTGTAGTGATACCTGGAAACCATGATAATCCAAACCGTTTGGTGGCAGCAAGTCCCCTAGCAAGAGAACATGGCATCATCATGGTGGACAGCTTAAACAGAGTTTTAGAAACCGGTACTTATGGACAACACCAGTTGATACAATCAGGTCCAGGATTTATTGAAGTTGAGATTAATGGTGAAAAGGCTGTAATACTGACCGTCCCTTACCCAAGTGAAAAACGATTGGAAGAAGCTTATTTGGAAGTTGGATTAGAAGAAGTCGAACAACTTGAAAAATACAATGATAAGATAAGACAGTTATTTGAAACTCTCAAAGTTCATTTTAGAGAAGATACAATTAATGTGGTGATGTCACATCTATTTGCGATGGGTGCTGAGGAAACAGGCTCTGAAAGGAGTATACAACTTGGAGGCAGTTATATCATTGATAGTTCTTGTTTTCCAAAAGAAGCGGATTATATTGCGTTAGGACATATTCATAAACCGATGGTTCTCCCGAATACCAATAAACGTATCCGGTATTCAGGTTCACCACTACAATACAATAAAAAGGAAAGACATTTTCAAAAAGGGTGTTATATTATTGACGCAAAAGTAGGTAATATTGAGATAACGTTCACGCCATTTAAAGTGTATAAACCTATAGAAGTATGGCAGACTGATTCCATAGAACATGCGATAGAATTATGCGAAGTACATCAGAATGAAGAGAGTTATGTTTACTTGGAAATTCAAACGGATCGATATATACAGGAATATGAAATCAAATCGATGAAACGACTTAAAAGAGATATATTGGAGATCACTCCGATTATTGATTTGAAAGATCAGGAAATTTTTCAAAGTAATATCACCGAAGAACCGATTGAATCCATCTTTAAGAAATATTATCTTAGGGAAAGACAAACCGAACCGACTGAAGAAATCACATCACTTCTTTTAGAGATATTAGGAGGTACAGATGAAGCCGATTAGATTGAGTTTAAAGGGCTTGAACAGCTTTAATGAAGAACAAGTCATTGACTTTGACGCACTTACAAAGCATGGCTTATTTGGCGTGTTTGGTCCTACAGGAAGCGGGAAGTCTTCCATATTGGATGGTATGACACTGGCACTCTATGGCAAGACCTCTAGAGACAGTTCAAATTTCATCAACACACAATGTGATCGTATGCAAGTCGGATTTGAATTTAGAATAAATGAAATAACTTATCATGTGGTAAGAACTTATAAAAGGACACCACAAGGGAAAATCAACGCCACAAAACCCACACGAATAGAAGAAGTGAGACCAGATGAAAATCTGTTATTAGAAGATCAAACAAAAGAAGTGGACAAGACATGTTTTGAAATCATCGGATTGAAATTTGAAGACTTCATCAGAACCGTTGTTTTGCCACAAGGTAAGTTCAGCGAATTCATACAACTGAAAGGTAAAGAGAGAAGAGAGATGTTGGAACGTTTATTTTCTCTTAGCAGATACGGTGACGACCTGACTAGAAAACTTCAGAGTGCGATAAGAAAAGAAAAAGACAAGGATCAAGTGTTAACAGGTCAACTAAAGGGATATGAAGAAATCTCTTATGAAAAACTAGAGATGCTAGAACAAACGTATAAAGAAACCAAACAGACTTATGAGAGCAGTGTTAAAGAAAGCAAACTGGCACAGAAAACATATGATGAAAGTCTTAAAATATATGAATTGATTTTAAAACTTAAGGACAATGAAGAACAGTTGACCGAGCTTCTAAAAAAATCGGAAGAAATGACTGCACTTAAAAAGTCTTGTGAGCTAGGCCGTAAAATACTCACTATAGTACCGTATTACAATCACTATATGGAAAGTCAAAAAACGTTGGAAACACATTTAAAAGAACTCGCTGTATCTAGAGAACTGTATACTGAATCGATTGAAAAACTTGAAAAAGAAGAGATTCATTTTAAGACGATTGAAACAAAATACAATGACTTTATGAAACCTTATCCTATCAATCACTTGAAATTAGTTGAAGGTTTAAAACTGCTTGAAATTCATAATCAATCACAAGAAAAATATAAAGACGATAAAATAGAATTAGAAAACAAACTATCAAAGAAATTAACTTTAGATGACCTTATAATAATAGAACAAAAGGCAGAAACGAGTTTAAGGTCCAGACTCAATGAATTGAATGAAAGTTATAAATCGCTTCATGTGGATTCAAAACTACAACAATCAGTGGATCTGGGTTATGAACAAGAAAAAACATTGAAAAGGATAACACTTGAAATTGAAGACATTAGAAAAAGCTCTAAAATCTCTTTGGATAAAGTAACGCAAAAATTAAATAAAATTGAAACTTTAAAAGATGAATTGAGTCAAGTGACAGAAGTGTTTAGTGGTGTTTCCGTCATCAGTCAAGAGATGTATTTGGATCAAATGAACGAGTTGCAAAAAAAGCAAACAGCATACCAAAACGAATTAAAGGCCCGTCAAAAGATTATGGATCAATTAAAGCAGGAATCAGAAAAACTAGATGCGTTAAAAGAAAGAAAAGCATTGTTAATGCCATCTTATGAAATCTATCAAAACGAAAAAGAGAACGCTTGGATTGTAAAATTGCAAGATAAACTTAAAGACGGTATGGCTTGTCCTGTTTGTGGCAGTGAATCACATGATATCAAAGCTGTACACACAAATTTTGTTGAAGATTCAGATTTGGAAAAGACAATGAATGATATCATTATCAACGAAACCATTCTGATAAAAGCTGTTACGGATCTAAAGGCTGAAAGTGAAATCAAATCAAATGCCTTAAAAGAGATGGCACTTGACCATACAAAGATGATGACCGAGTTAAAGGAGACCTACGATAGACATGATCAACTCTCAAAAGAGATCAACCAATTGACTGAGAGAATCAGACATGAACATGAACTGCTTGATGTAGAGCAACAACAGTTAACACATCATGTTAAAGAGGAAGAACGTTTAACATTAGACCTTGATAAAATCAAACCTTCATTAAAAGCGTTGTATGAAACCTATAAGACAGATAATTTTTCCGAATTAAGAGATTCTCTATACGAAGATCAGAGAAAGGCCAAAGAGATTTCTATTGAAATTGAGCAAACTCAAAAGAAAATGGAAGAAAAACTCATTGATCTTAAAAAGTCTCAAAGTTTGGTGGAGCAATTAACACTTGAAACAAAATTATTAGAACAAGAGCAGTCACAAATTCAACAGCAAATAGAAATTAATGATAACAAATTGACTCAGGATTTCGGAAATAGACGTGATATTGACGTGATGTTAAGTGAACTGCTTAAATCACATGACTTACTAGAAGATCAATATAAAACTCAATCAGAGCTTTTACAAAAACAAAAACAAGAAACTGAAGTACATAAAGACTCTGTTTCTAAATACGAGACACTTTCAAATGCATCAAAACTCCAATGTGATAAAAACAAGGAAAGTTATAATCAGATGCTTACTCAATATGAGGTAAGTGAGTCTGAGATTCTAACATCTAAATGGACTGAGGAGTTATTGACAAACCGTATGAAGGTGATAGAAAATTATCATTTGGATAAAAAATCACTTGAAGTACTGATAGAAGATCTGAAGAAACAATTAAATGAACAGGAAATGACCGAAGAGACACTTAAAAAGAGAAAAGAGAGCTTAGATGAGTGTCAGTCAAAAGAACAAAGCGTTCATAAGACCTTGATTACTTTGGAAAAAGACATTCAATCACTTAAAGAACAGCTTGTGACTTTAAAAACACTATTGGATCAAAAAAAGGACTTGGAACATAAGTTGAGTCTTTTAGCAGATCTTGATTACTTGTTTAGAGGCAAGAAGTTTGTAGAATATGTTGCTTCTTATCAACTGAGATACATCTCTGTTGAAGCGTCTAAAAGACTTTATGATATTACATCAGGAAAGTATGGATTAGAAGTAGATGAGCAGGGTAAATTTCTAATAAGAGATTTTGGTCATGGTGGCATGACAAGAGATATGACCACTTTATCAGGAGGAGAATCTTTCTTGGTATCTTTGTCACTTGCGTTATCATTGTCCTCTCAGATACAGTTAAAAGGTACAGCACCTTTAGAGTTGTTTTTCTTAGACGAAGGATTTGGTACTTTAGATGAAAGGTTCTTGGAAATTGTGATGTCGTCACTGGAACAGATTCATCATAAGGACTTATCAATTGGTCTGATCTCTCATGTGGAAAGTATTAAAAATCGAGTACCAGTCAAACTGAACGTCTTACCAAGTATAGCGGGTGAACGTGGCAGTCGAGTGAAAGTAGAGAGAACATAATGGATATAATAAGTAAACGACCGAATACAATTGAACCCTTTAAATTGTTTGGGACAGCACATTTATCGACGATTCTAGTCATGGTCATCATAGGTGTTTTATGTCTCTATGCATCAGAGAAGTCAGAGAAGTTCAGTCGTTTATTCAAGTATTTTTTAATCATCAACTTAATTGTAATGGATATTTCGTATAGAATATGGTCAGGTTTTTATGAAACTCATGATTATATTGGTATGTTCTCGATCCATATATCCAGTGTTTCGGTGATTTTATCTATTTTGGTATTGCTTAAATACAATCAAAAGATATTTGATGTGCTTTTTTACTGGGGATTGATTTTGGTACCACAGGCAATCATTACCCCTGGTATCTATCGATATGGCTTCCCGCATTTAAGATTTTTCCATATTCTATGGATTCATTTTCTTGTGATATATACGGTATTCTACCTGTTGATCATAAAGAAGAGAAAGTTAAGCCGCAACAATCTCAAGCGGGTTTTAATCATCACACATCTCTATGGTATTTTCATCTTTATAATCAATAGGATATTCGATACCAATTATATGTTTATTGGTAAAAAAGCATCGGTGCCGTCACTCATTCAGTATTTAGGTCCATGGCCCTATTATATACTGGTATTGGATGTTTTATTAATTATACTGTTTGTAGTGACAAACAGAGTATATCAAAGAATAGAAGGGACAAAAAATGGAAGCTTTTAATAATATAAAAAATAGAAGATCGGTTAGAACGTTTTTAAAGACGCCTTTTAGACAAGAGACAGAAGACTTTATCAAAGAGTATTTAGAAGATTTAAAAACAGAAACCGGCCCATTTTCTCATACACTCAATATCTCAACGATAGATATTGAAGATGGGAAAAAAGTAGGTACTTATGGGATTATTAAGAATCCTCAGAAATATATAGCAGCAACTGTTGTAAATACCATTGAAGGATTAATGGATTTTGGATACCTGTTCGAAAAGATGATTCTTGATTTTAACATCAAAAAAATAGGCACCTGTTGGATGGCTGGGACGTTTAAACGTACAGATTTTTCACATATGACATTTAATGAAAACGACGTATTACCAGCAGTTACACCGATTGGATACTTTGAAAACAGACGTTTTTTCGAAAATCTTATGAGAAAAGCAGCAAAGTCGGATATGAGATTACCATACGAAACGTTATTTTTTAACGAAAACTTTGAAACTCCGATGGCAGAACATCAAGCATTAGAGGCGGTTCGATTAGGTCCTTCAGCATCCAACAAACAACCGTGGAGAATATTGGTTAAAGAAGATACTTATCATTTGTATTTAGAAGAAAATGTTAAATATAACAATACATTATCCTTTAAAATGCAGTATCTAGATATGGGTATTGCCATGTATCATTTAGAAGTCGCTTTAAAAGAGATGGAAATTGAAAAAACATGGATAAAGGAAAATCCTAATGTTAGTGTACCCAACGAGAATTATATATATGTTGTATCTTATAAATAAGGCCTAGCCTTATTTTTGTTGACTTAACAGCTTGTCAAAACAATTTCCAAGTGCTATTCTTATATTGATAGTATAACTTAAGTTTTGCAGCAGAACAGATAAAAAACACCCTTGAACACACTGCTATTAGTGGGTTTCAAGGGTTTCTTTTTT